>SRJI02000704.1 GCA_005473895.2 Carideicomes alvinocaridis | reverse complement strand
GATTAGTTTACTGCACCACTCAATTCTGCACCTGCTTTGAACTTTACTACGTTCTTAGCTGCAATTTTGATGGTCTTACCAGTCTGTGGATTTCTACCTTCCCTGGCGTTTCTTCTGGAAACGGACCAAGAACCAAAACCAACCAAGGAAACTCTGTTTCCTTTTTTAAGAGATCCCTCTACATTTCCCAAGAAAGATTCCAATGCTTTTTTGGCTGCTGCCTTAGTGATGCCCGCATCGGCTGCCATAGCATCGATTAACTCTGTTTTGTTCATAATGGAATTAAATTAATTGTTGTTAAAATAATTTTAATGCTGAACAAATTTATACGGATTTGCATTTAACGCAAGTAAAACCGTGGGAAATAGGGGTTTTTGTTGATAACTTGAAACGTTTGTTGATAAAGTCAGAAAAAACA
>SRJI02000703.1 GCA_005473895.2 Carideicomes alvinocaridis | reverse complement strand
GTATCATCGCCTGTACGTATGGATTTAACCGGAAAACTAAAGTTGAAATCCGTGATATTGATTACTTTTTCGTCCACGATTTCAGCTGTGAGGTCGCCTTCAAATTTTGTAACCCTTCCTTCCCAATTGTGTAATGACGAAGTGCCTTTAACTGAGACGCTAGAGTTTTTTTTGGTTTCAAATTTTTGTGCTGTTGCAAGCTGTGCCACAAAAAGAAAACTGAATATAAAAAGTACTTTTTTCATAGTTGTTATAATTTAAAGTACAAAGGTATGTGGATGGCAAATGGGTTTTGATGATATATGTCATCAACATAAATGAGATAAATCAAGTTATTTGCATTTTAAAATTCATTTTACACGAATGCAAAATCCATTAACTTTTATTAAAAAGAGTACTTATACCATACGGTTTGAGC
>SRJI02000702.1 GCA_005473895.2 Carideicomes alvinocaridis | reverse complement strand
TGACCAGGCGGACCATCACGTTGTCCGCCTCGTCCTGGGCGCCCTCGGCGTCGCCGGTCATCTCGCCCTTGAGCTGTCCGCCGGCGATGACGAGCAGGAGGATGCCGAAGAGGTAGAAGACATCGGACCAGGCGGAGATCACCGCGGCGCCCAGCAGGATGAACAGGGTGCGCGAGATCAGCGCGAACGTGATGCCGAACAGCAGCACCTTCTGCTGGTAGTCGCGGGGAACGCGGAAGCTGGCCATGATGACCAGGAAGACGAACAGGTTGTCGACGCTGAGCGCCTTCTCGAGCAGGTAGCCGGTGTAGTACTCGACCGCGTGCTGGGTGTCGCCGAAGGCGAAGAACACGAGGCCGAAGACGAGCGCGAGGCCGACGTAGACGCCGGACCAGATCGCGGCCTCCCGGATCGTCGGC
>SRJI02000701.1 GCA_005473895.2 Carideicomes alvinocaridis | reverse complement strand
GGTCCCGCTGCCCGTGGAGGACCGCCGGGCCGCGGCCGCCCGCGCCGAGCCGGTGGTGCCGGAGAGCATGGCCGGCCTCGACCGGGACCTCGTGCTCTTCGGCTTCGTCTACCCGGGCAAGGGGCACGCCCTCGCCCTGGAGGCCCTCACCGAGCTGCACCGCCAGTGGGGCCCGGACTCCGGGGCGCCGCGCCGGCTGACGGCGCTCGGACCCGTCAGCATCGGGCATGACGACCTCGTGGCGGAGCTGACCCGCGACGCCGAGGCACGCGGCCTGGAGTTCCGCGTCACCGGGTTCGTGCCGGACGAGTTCGCGGACGCGGCCCTGCTCTCGGCGGGCATCCCGTTCGCGGCGCACCGCAACGTGTCCGCGTCCGGGTCCCTGGCGGCGTGGACCTCGGTGGGGCGGCGGGCCATCG
>SRJI02000700.1 GCA_005473895.2 Carideicomes alvinocaridis | reverse complement strand
GGACTGGCCGATCTTCGGGGCGGAGAGCACCTCCACGGTGTCCCCGTCCACGAACACGTCCACGGCGTCCGGGCCGGGCAGGTGCATCCCGCCCTTGGCCAGGACGGCCGCGCCGGAGATCTCGTGGATGCGCCGAGCGGCCGCCGTCAGGTCCTCGACCGAGCGCACGGTCATGCCGGAGAGCTGCTCCGTCTCGAAGTGGTTCGGGGTGGTGAACGTGGCCAGCGGCAGCAGCTCGGCCTTGAGCGCCTGGTCCGTGTCCAGGGCGTGGCCCGGCTCCTGGCCCTTGCAGATGAGCACGGGGTCCAGGACCACGTGGTCCCACTCGGCGCGGCGCAGGGCCGCGGCCGAGGTGCGGATGACCTCCGGGGAGCCCTGCATGCCCAGCTTCACGGTGCGCAGCCGCTCCGGGTAGTCGC
>SRJI02000699.1 GCA_005473895.2 Carideicomes alvinocaridis | reverse complement strand
ATGATCTTGACGGTTCGCCTGCAGATGAGACCGTGAACTTCGCATTGGACGGTCGCAATTACGAGATCGACCTGTCGAAGGAGCACGCCGCGGAACTCCGTGAGTTCCTGAAGCCCTACATGAAGAAGGGCCGCGCCGTGGCGCCGCCGTCGCCCAAGGTCGAGGCCGCCCAGATCCGCAAGTGGGCGGCCGAGAACGGCTTCGAGGTCTCGAGCCGCGGTCGCCTGCACCGCGACGTGGTGGAGGCCTACCGCAACGCGAAGCGCAAGTGAGCGCCCCGCCCGGGTGCGTCGAGGAATCGGCGTCCCCGGGCCTCGTTCCGGCCCCTCCCGACGACGGCCGGGCCGCTTCTCCCGCTGGCGAACAGCCGCGCGGCACGCGGTCCGGGTGCGTAGTCTCGACCACGACCGTACGCAAGG
>SRJI02000698.1 GCA_005473895.2 Carideicomes alvinocaridis | reverse complement strand
GAAGCTCTGGCAGCGGGCGGGGACCGCGGCCAATTCTTAACTATCGAGCAACCCCGCCAGCCCCCGCCCCAGCTYRCCGTMGAGCCCGTCGMGARCYCGGSCGACGCCGTCGCGCTTCTCCTCTCCTCGGTCAGCTTCTCGCCCAGCCAGCCCCACAGCACGGTGCGCAGCTTGTCCKCCACRTGGAASGTGAGCCCGTGGTCCACSCCGTGRCGGTGMCCGCCGGGCATGGCGAGGATGTGGGCGCCCTTGCGGTCGGCGTTGTTGACGATCACGTCGAACAGTGCCATCCGGCGCATCGCCGCCGAGTGGTCCACCCCGTGACGGTGACCGCCGGGCATGGCGAGGATGTGGGCGCCCTTGCGGTCGGCGTTGTTGACGATCACGTCGAACAGTGCCATCCGGCGCATCGCCGCCGA
>SRJI02000697.1 GCA_005473895.2 Carideicomes alvinocaridis | reverse complement strand
CGGCCGGCGTGGTCCTGGTCGCGCTGGCCCTGGTCCTGGCGCCGTGGCTCGCGGCGGCCCTGCGCAACACCGTGGAGGTGCCCGCGGTGGTGGGGCTGCAGCAGGACGAGGCGGTCGCGGCGCTCGAGGACGCGGGCCTGGTGGCCGTCGTCTCGTCCGCGTACATGGCCGACGCCCCGGACGGGACCGTCACCCAGAGCGACCCGCAGACGGGCACGGAGGTGCCCCGCGGGGCCGAGGTGCGGATCCGGGTGTCCCGCGGCGAGGAGGGCATCGCGCTGTCCGACTCCCTGCACGGGCTGTCCGAGGACGCGGCCCGCCGCGAGCTGGAACGCCTGGGCCTGCGCGTCTCCTCCGTGCAGTACCAGGACGACGGCCGACTCGAGCGCGGGCTGCTCGCCCGCACCGACCCCGCGATG
>SRJI02000094.1 GCA_005473895.2 Carideicomes alvinocaridis | reverse complement strand
AGATGCGCACCACGAACCCGGCGGTCTGGGCGGCCGGCGACGTCACCGGGCGCGACCAGTTCGTCTACATGGCGGCCTATGGCGCCAAGATCGCCGCCCTGAACGCCGCGGCGGGCGAGGCGCGCACCTATGACAATGTCACGATGCCTTGGGTGGTCTTCTCCCACCCGCAGGTGGCGGGCGTGGGCCTGAGCGAGGCGCAGGCCCGCGCCGCCGGGCACGACGTGGTGACCTCGGTCCTGTTGCTCGATGCCGTGCCCCGGGCTCTGGCGGCCCGCGACACGCGCGGGCTGATCAAGCTGGTGGCCCAGGCAGGCAGMAAGCGGCTGYTGGGCGCCCAGATCCTCGCCCCCGAGGGCGCGGACAGCATCCAGACCGCGGCGATGGCGCTCAAGGCGGGGCTAACCTACGAGGAGCTGGGCGACACCATCATGCCCTATCTCACCACGGTTGAGGGGCTGAAGCTCGCCGCTCAGACCTTTGAGAAAGACGTGGCCGCGCTCAGCTGTTGTGGAGGGTAGTGGCCCTCGACCACGACAGGAGACAGAACCTCCCATGCCCACCCTTGCCGCCTATATCGGCGCCGCACTGGCCGAAATCGCAGGTTGCTTCGCCTTTTGGGCTTGGCTCCGGCTGGACAAGCCAATCTGGTGGATCGGTCTCGGCATGGCCTCGCTGGCGCTGTTCGCCTACCTTCTGACACTGGCTGACAGCGCCGCCGCCGGACGGGCCTACGCAGCCTATGGCGGCATCTATATCGCCGCCTCACTGTTCTTGCTCTGGGCCGTCGAAGGGGGCCGGCCGGATCGGTGGGATATGATCGGCGTCAGCATCTGCCTTCTCGGCGCCGGCATCATCATCGGTGGGCCCCGTGCGCCAGTCTGACCCCACGCAGCCAATACGACAGAACGAGGAACAGAAATGACCAACATGCTCGACCTGATCGTCATCGGTGCCGGCATGGCCGGGATCACCGCCGCGAAGAAATGCAGCAACGCCGGCTGGTCCGTCGCCATCGTCGACGAACTCCCCTACGGCGGCACCTGCGCGCTCAGGGGATGCGATCCCAAGAAGATGCTGCGCGCCGGAGCCGAAGCGGTCGAGGCCGCGCGGCTACTCGCGGGTAAGGGCGTTGCAGGGGAGGCCCGCATCGACTGGCCCGCGCTGATGAAGCACAAGGAGAGCTTCACCGATCCCGTTCCCGAGAGCATGGAAGAGGGGCTGCGGCAGGCGGGCGTGCGCTGTCTGCACGGGACCGCCCGCTTTACCGGCGAAGACCGGCTCGAAATCGGGGGCCATGGCGAGATCACCTTTCGTCACGCCCTGATCGCTGCCGGGGCCAAGCCGCGCCCGCTCGACTTCCCCGGCGCTGACCGACTGATCGACAGCACCGACTTCCTGAACCTGCCGGAGCTGCCTCGGCGCATCG
>SRJI02000696.1 GCA_005473895.2 Carideicomes alvinocaridis | reverse complement strand
CCAGGGCCTGCATCGCCTGGAACGGCGAGCAGCCCCAGCGGGGGCGGACGTGGTGCAGCGAGCCGACGTGCTCCTGCAGCCGGCGCCGCCGTTCGGTCAGCGCGGCCTCGTCCCGGGCGGTGTCAGGGTCCACGGCCCGCTCGGAGCGCAGGACGGCCTGCACGAGCTGGCGACGGAGCAGCTCGGGGTCCGCGTTGGCGGGCACATCCAGCGCGATCGAGCGCAGGTCCGCCTCCTCGAGGCGGTCGAGCACGTCGGCCAGGGCGGCGGAGCGCTCGGCCACGACCAGCACGCGCCGGCCCTCCCGTTGGCGGGCACATCCAGCGCGATCGAGCGCAGGTCCGCCTCCTCGAGGCGGTCGAGCACGTCGGCCAGGGCGGCGGAGCGCTCGGCCACGACCAGCACGCGCCGGCCCTCCC
>SRJI02000695.1 GCA_005473895.2 Carideicomes alvinocaridis | reverse complement strand
GCTCCGGTACCGCGCGGCACGTGCTCGTGGTCGGCGTCGAGCGCCTGTCCGACGTCGTGGACCCCACGGACCGCTCCATCTCCTTCCTGCTGGGCGACGGCGCGGGCGCCGTGATCGTGTCGGCCTCGGACGAGCCGGGCATCGCCCCCTCGGTGTGGGGTTCGGACGGGGAGCGCTGGTCCACGATCTCCATGACGCACTCGCAGCTGGAGCTGCGCGACGCCGTGGAGCACGCCCGCACCACGGGCGACGCCTCGGCGATCACCGGCGCGGAGGGGATGCTCTGGCCCACGCTGCGCCAGGACGGGCCCTCCGTCTTCCGCTGGGCCGTGTGGTCGATGGCGAAGGTGGCCCGCGAGGCCCTCGACGCCGCGGGCGTGGAGCCCGAGGACCTCGCCGCGTTCATCCCGCACCAGGCCA
>SRJI02000694.1 GCA_005473895.2 Carideicomes alvinocaridis | reverse complement strand
GCCTCGATCGTGGACGAGGGCCACCTGCTGCAGCTACAGGAGCTGTACGCGCCCAACGTGATCACCGGCCTGGCCCGCCTGGACGGCATGAGCGTGGGCGTCGTCGCGAACCAGCCGATGCAGTTCGCCGGCACCCTGGACATCGCCGCCTCGGAGAAGGCCGCGCGGTTCGTGCGCTTCTGCGACGCGTTCAACATCCCGATCATCACCCTCGTGGACGTGCCCGGGTTCCTGCCCGGCACGGACCAGGAGTTCAACGGCATCATCCGCCGCGGCGCCAAGCTGATCTACGCCTACGCCGAGGCCACCGTGCCGAAGCTGACCGTGATCACGCGCAAGGCCTTCGGCGGCGCGTACATCGTGATGGGCTCCAAGAAGCTCGGCGCGGACCTGAACCTGGCCTGGCCGAGCGCGCAGATC
>SRJI02000693.1 GCA_005473895.2 Carideicomes alvinocaridis | reverse complement strand
GGAGCGCGCCTGGGTCGGCGGCGTGGTGAAGCCCACCTGGTTGTTCACGACCACGTGGATCGTGCCGCCGGTGCGGTAGCCGGGAAGCTGCGAGAGCTGCAGCACCTCGGTCACGACGCCCTGGCCGGCGAAGGCCGCGTCGCCGTGCACGAGGATCGGCAGCACGGAGAAGGAGTCCGGGCGCTGGCCGCCCAGATCGAGGCGGTCCTGCTTGGCGCGCACGACGCCCTCGAGGACCGGGTCCACGGCCTCCAGGTGCGAGGGGTTGGCGGCGAGGTACACGCGGGTGCTGTTGCCGGCGTCGGACACGAAGGTGCCCTCGGTGCCCATGTGGTACTTCACGTCGCCCGAGCCCGAGGCGCCGCCCGGGGTGGCCCCCTCGAACTCGCGGAAGACCTGGCTGTAGGTCTTGCCGGCGAT
>SRJI02000692.1 GCA_005473895.2 Carideicomes alvinocaridis | reverse complement strand
TGTCCCCATGGCGACGACCCACATGAAGAGCACCCCCGTCCACACCGTCGGTGGGCTGCCCCAGGTGGGTGCCCCCGCCCCCGACTTCACCCTCACCGGGGCGGACCTGTCCCCGGTGACCCTGCGGGAGCTGCGCGGCCGTCGCGTGATCCTGAACATCTTCCCGTCCCTGGACACCGGCGTGTGCGCCGCCTCCGTCCGCGAGTTCGACTCCCGCGTCGCGGACCTCGGGGACACCACCGTCGTGGCCGTGTCCGCGGACCTGCCGTTCGCCGCCGCGCGCTTCTGCTCGGTCGCGGGCATCGACCACGTCCGCAGCGGCTCCGTGTTCCGCTCGTCCTTCGGCGACGACTACGGCGTGCGCATGACCGACGGTCCGCTCGAGGGTCTGCTGGCCCGCGCCGTCGTCGTGGTCGATGC
>SRJI02000691.1 GCA_005473895.2 Carideicomes alvinocaridis | reverse complement strand
CGCAGCCTCGCGTGGTGGACGGCCGCGTGCTGGTCTCGGCCACCCTGGCGGACCCGGGCGAGTCCCTCGCCGCGCAGCAGACCGTGGCCCGCCTGCGCGACCGGCTCGCGGATCTCCCCACCTCGGGCGAGATCCTCGTGGGCGGCCCGCCGGCCCAGGCGTTGGACACGAACGTCACCACGCAGCGCGACCTGCGGGTCGTCATCCCGCTGATCCTCGCGATGCTGCTGGTCGTCCTCGCGGTGCTGCTGCGCTCGCTCCTGGCGCCCGTGCTGCTCGTGGCGGCCACCGTGGTCAGCTTCGGTGCGGCCCTGGGCGTCTCGGCCCTCGTGTTCCGGCACGTGTTCGGCTTCGAGGACGCCGACCCCACCGTGCCGCTGTACGGCTTCGTCTTCCTCGTGGCCCTCGGGATCGACTACA
>SRJI02000690.1 GCA_005473895.2 Carideicomes alvinocaridis | reverse complement strand
GGTCCAGGCCGCCGCCGTGGATGTCGAACTCGGTGCCGAGGTACTTCGTGGACATGGCCGAGCACTCCAGGTGCCATCCGGGGCGGCCGGCGCCCCAGGGCGACTCCCACACGGCGGTGGCGGGCTCGCCGGGCTTGGCGCCCTTCCACAGGGCGAAGTCGCGGGGGTCGCGCTTGCCGCGCGGGTCGGCGTCGGGCGCGTCCTGCATGTCCGCCACGCGCTGGCGGGTGAGCTCGCCGTAGCGCTCCCACGACCGGACGTCGAAGTAGACGTCGCCCGAGCCGTCCTGCGCGGGGTAGGCGTGGCCGCGCTCCATCAGGCGCTCGATGAGCGCGAACATCTCGGGCACGTGGCCGGTGGCGCGCGGCTCGTAGGTGGGACGGCGGACGCCGAGGGCGAGGTAGGCGGCGTCGAACGCCT
>SRJI02000689.1 GCA_005473895.2 Carideicomes alvinocaridis | reverse complement strand
ACTCGAATGGCTACTCGCTCGTGCGCCGGGTGGTGAACGCCGCGGGCTGGTCCCTCGACCGCGAGGTCACCGAGCTCGGCTGCACCCTCGGCGAGGAGCTGCTCGTGCCGACCCGCATCTACTCCCGCGCCTGCCTCGACCTGGTGCAGCGCCTCAACGGCCACGACGGCGGCTCGGACCTGCCGGTGCGCGCGTTCAGCCACGTGACCGGCGGCGGCCTGGCCGCGAACCTGGCGCGCGTGCTCCCGCAGGGCCTCATGGCGACCGTCGAGCGCGACACCTGGTCCCTGCCGCCCGTGTTCCGCCTGGTGGGCGAGCTCGGCCGCGTTCCGCAGTCCGACCTCGAGCGCACCCTCAACCTCGGCGTGGGCATGGCGGCCGTGGTGGACCCGGAGGTGGCCGCGAAGTCGATCTCCGTGC
>SRJI02000688.1 GCA_005473895.2 Carideicomes alvinocaridis | reverse complement strand
CGTGGTGGGCGGCGGCCTGGTCGCCTACCTGGCCTCGTGGACCGGCTGGTTCGTCACGGAGGGCGGCTACTACCGGGACTGGCACCGGGACAACCCGCCGGAGGGCCTGCTCGCCGGGCTGGTCCCCGGCCCGCTGCGCTCCCTGTGGCACTACCACGTGGAGTCCACGACCTTCCATCAGGGCCTCACCAGCCCCCATGACTACGCCGCCAACCCGTGGACCTGGCCGTTCATGGGCCGGCCCGTGAGCTACTACTACGAGGGCGCAGAGCCCGGCGAGGGGATCTGCCCGGCGGACGCCGCGGGCGCGTGCTCGGCGGCCATCACGGACATCGCCAACCCGTTCCCGGCGAGGGGATCTGCCCGGCGGACGCCGCGGGCGCGTGCTCGGCGGCCATCACGGACATCGCCAACCCGTTC
>SRJI02000687.1 GCA_005473895.2 Carideicomes alvinocaridis | reverse complement strand
TGGGCGGGGTCCTGCGCTCGGCGCGGGGCGGGTCTGCTGCTCAAGGGTCACCCAATCGTGGTCGGAAGGCCCCGTGCCGGGGGCGGCGGATCAGGGGCGGGGGCCCCGGGCACGGCCCGGGGGGAAGTGCTGGTCGACCACCTGGCGGGCCAGGTCGACGATCCGGCGCTCGTTGGCGAAGGAGAGGCGGCGGGCGACGTCCTCGAGGCGCACCCACGCGACGTCCACGGCCTCGTGGTCCGGGTCGTTCTCCGTGGTCAGCTCGCCGCCCGTGGCGCGCAGCAGGAAGTGGTGCACGGTCTTGTGGACGCGGTGCCGGGCGACCGTGAACCAGTAGTCGATCGCGCCGAGCGGCTCGAGGATGTGGCCGGCGATCCCGGTCTCCTCCTCCACCTCGCGCACGGCCGCCTGCCGGTGGTCC
>SRJI02000093.1 GCA_005473895.2 Carideicomes alvinocaridis | reverse complement strand
ACAGCCTCCCACTCAGCGCCGCAGAGACTGCAGAGCCACCACGCGGATGCGTTCCGCGCATTCGCCACGTCCGCCGGTGTCAGGCCGTCGTTCTTTGATGGATGCCACTCAGCTGCGATGGCGGGGCTCAGCTCCGCCAGTGAGCGTCCGGGCTTCGGACGAGGCGGTGGGGCGAACGGATCCCTCTTCGGTCGATCCACGTGGTGGGCGCGGGTCTCCCGTTCTGCCTCCTCGACGGCTCGGGCGGTGCCGCCGTCGACGTAGGTCTCCAGACGCATTCTGAGATCGTCGAGGTGGGCGTGAATTGGGTGATCGGTGGGAGCAGCTGCTGCCTCCTCGAGAAGGCTGGTCATCACACGGACGGTCATGGGATAGACGGCGGGGTCGCCGTTCTCACAGGGGACATCGTGAGGGCCGGTCAGCGGCAGCGGGTGCTGTCTGACGCGGACGGTGACCCATCCCGCTTCTACCAGGGCCTGGGTCTTGGCTAGGTCTCGCTCGAAGGTGTCCATGTGCCAGTGGTTGCCGTCGTACTCGACGGCGATCTTCAATTCGGGGCACAGCACATCGACCCGGAAGTCCTTGTCCGCAGTCTGCACGTGCCCGTCTCCGACCACGGCGGCGGGGAGCAAATGCGCGAGCTCGAACTGCAGGGCGATCTCCGGGCGGGAGCGTCGCCAACCGGCCCCGCACTCCGGGCAGCCCGTGCCCAGTGCGACGCGGGATGCGACAGTTGTTCGCCATGAGTGGCCCTGGGTGCAGCTCCACCAGAAGCGACGCTGCACGCCCGTCGTCACATCGGCTGGTGTCAGGGATCCGTTGCGTTCGTGATCCCATTCGGCGGCCACCAGGGGTGCCTTCGTGGCGAGGTCGTTGCCGTAGCCGATCTTTTGACCTGAGCAATAGGGGCAACCTCTTCCCAAGTAGGCGCGGTTGGCGATGCGGCTTTCGTACTCATGTCCAGCGGAGCAGATCCACCAGACAGTCGCTGATGTCCCGGGCTTCACATCTCTCGGGGTTCGCGGGGCGTTCTTGGTGGGGTGCCACTCGGATGCGAGGTCGGGGCGTTGGACTTCCAAAGAGGTCTCTGCAGTTGCCAGTCGACCGGAGCAGTAGGGGCAGCCGGCGCCGCCCTTGCTCAGCCGCCCGGCAGGGGAGATCTCCCATTCGTGGCCGGCAGGACATTGCCACCACCTCGGGACGTTGGAGAAGGCAGCGACCTCATCCGGTTGCAGGGTGCCGTTGCGTGTGGGGTGCCACGAGGCCGCGACGTCTGGGGCGACCGCTGTCAGTTCACGGCCGGGCAGGGGGACAGACCGGGTCTTGGAAGACTTCTCTGCTGCGCACCGGGGGCACCCAGCCTGGAGAACGGTCCGGTTGCGGATGTTGGCCTGCCACGAGTGATCGGCCGCCCGACACCGCCACCAGACCTTCTT
>SRJI02000686.1 GCA_005473895.2 Carideicomes alvinocaridis | reverse complement strand
CATTCGGGATCGGGAGTGGGCAGCGCCTGCTCCTCAATCTCGGTGGACTGTCCCGACCGGCCAGGAACCTCAACTCGTCCACGTAGTCCGTGGCGTCGGCCACGATGGACTCTCGCGCCCACCCGTGATCGCCCAGGCGGTCGAAGTCCGTCACCACCACGCACCTGGGCTGCTCGCGTTGCCCGGTGGACCCCTTGGGCCCGTGGTCGCGGGGTGCGCTCCCGGGACTGGTGTAGGTCCAGGGTTCCGGCCCGGGTCAGCGAGATCCCACAGACCTGGCAGGCCGGCTCATGGCCGGCCTGTCGGCAGGCCCGGAACCACCGCACCCGCCTGGGACCCGGTGCCGTCTCCGGCACCGGGTCCCACGCCGCCACGGCTTCCTCGGCCCGGTCCGCGCCGGTCGGTGTGGACGGGGCCGGGG
>SRJI02000685.1 GCA_005473895.2 Carideicomes alvinocaridis | reverse complement strand
GAGAGGGAGAGCTGCCCGCCCAGCTCCGGGGCGGCGAGCTCGGCGACGGCGGCCCGCGCCTCGGCGAGGGCCGTGCGGGACAGGGCGATCACCTCGGCGGCCTCCTCCTTGGCCCGGGCGGGGTCCGTGTCGATCAGCCGGTGCACGAGCTGGGTCTTGACGTTGATGGTGGTCAGGGAGTGGCCCAGGATGTCGTGCAGATCCCGGCCGAGCCGTTCCCGCTGGCCGGCGAGGTCGAGTTCATGCGTCATCTCCATGACCCGGTCGTCCCGGGCGATGGCCAGGCGCATGCCCACCAACACCACCAGGAGGACGGCGAGGTTGCCCAGCACGACGGGCAGGACCGGATCGCCGGGGAAGAACAGCAGCCCGGTCGCCAGCGCCGCGGCCACCGTGGCCCCGGCGCCGATCAGGCCCACGC
>SRJI02000684.1 GCA_005473895.2 Carideicomes alvinocaridis | reverse complement strand
GCCGGCTACGACGTGCTCGACCCGGACCGGGACGTGGTGATCAATCAGCTGGGCGGCTGGGACGAGGCCACCGACCCGGTGGGGTGGCAGCCGAAGCCCACCGTGTTCGAGCGCGCCGCCGCGGCCGGCGTGGACGCCGTCACGGTCTCGCTGCCCGCCTTCGAGCGTTCGGCCCTGACACGGGCGGGGCTGCGTGGCGGCCGGTTCGTGGCCGGTCGCACCCTGATCGCCCGCGCCCAGGCCGCCGAACGCGTGATGAAGGACGCGCGCGTGCCCACGCTCGTCTACTTCTACGTCAACGAGCTGGACAAGGCCGGCCACCGGGACGGCGTGGGCTCGGAACGGTGGCTGCACGCCCTCGAGGAGATCGACGCGGCGGTGCGGCGCCTGGTGGACCGCGTGCCCGCCGGGACGGTGGTGC
>SRJI02000683.1 GCA_005473895.2 Carideicomes alvinocaridis | reverse complement strand
CTTGGGTCTTTTTGCGAAAGTACGATAATTCCTATCCAATTCAAGTCTGACTTTGCCACTCAAACCATTCTCTTTGAGGATTTTTTGTGCAAAAGAGTACCATGTCATCGGAACCTTATCGGTACAATGATAGGTTCCAAATGGCAAGTTCCCTTCAATCATTTGATTAAGGATGAACTTCCCCAATGTTTCGGTATTGGTAGGGCATCCTCTCTGATCATCCGTAATGTACAAATCAATCCCTTCATTAGCCCTTTATTAAGGATGAACTTCCCCAATGTTTCGGTATTGGTAGGGCATCCTCTCTGATCATCCGTAATGTACAAATCAATCCCTTCATTAGCCCTTTGCACTATTGTACGATAGAAATTATGCCCGTACTTTTTACTGTACAGCCACGATGTTCTAATAATGTGATGATC
>SRJI02000682.1 GCA_005473895.2 Carideicomes alvinocaridis | reverse complement strand
GAGGTCGAAGTTCTCATAACTATGGTCCACTAATCCCAAGTCCTTGAATTTTTGGGTGAAATACCCTTGGGAGAAGGAGTATGAAATGTTTTTACCGAGTAGTCCGTACCTGTTTTTTTTCTTTCCTGTTTTTTCCATACCAATCCAAGAGTAATAATATCAAAATTCCCAAAATAACAAAGAGTATGGCCCACCAAGTCTCGGTATGACCCAAATTGGGAAGATAGCGTTCGTAATTGAGGATAACCTTATCGCCATTGGAGTCCAATACAGGATTTCCTAAGTGGTCCATTTTGTACATGGTGCGTTTCCATGGCCATAAAACCCCCAAAGACCCGGTGATAAATCCTAAAATGGCAGCGGTTGTGGAAGCCTTGTAATGTTTGAGTACATAGCTCAACAAATGCGAAAAGGTGACCAAG
>SRJI02000681.1 GCA_005473895.2 Carideicomes alvinocaridis | reverse complement strand
CTGCCAGGCGCCACGCCTCGTTCGGCCTCGTCCCGGACGGTCAGGCCGCGTGGACGCGCTCCCCGTGGAACCCGCTGGTCACGTCGGCCTCACCGCGGCTGTTCGAGGCCGTGCTGGCCATCGGCCTGGTGATGGATGCGTTCACCGCTCCCGGCCTGCCGATCCCGTTCGCGGAGTTCTCCGCCATCCTTCTGCTGCTCCTGGCCTCGTTCCGGCAGCCCCGCCGGGACCTGTCCCACTACGGCGTGCTGGCCCTCGTCGCACTGGCCCTGGTGGCGTATCTCGTCGCGGTGACCGTGCACAACGACCTCGACCCCACGCGTCGCGCCACGAGGATCACGCTCCTGATCCTGCTGATCTACGCCATCGCCAGCGAGCGGATCGACATCAAGGGCGTCCTCTACGGGATGACGGCCGGTGCA
>SRJI02000680.1 GCA_005473895.2 Carideicomes alvinocaridis | reverse complement strand
TACTAGTATTCATCACAATGGGGTTCCTGAGATCATGCAACTATGGTTTCAAACAACTCCTACACTTAAGTGCACAWTCAATCCTACAATCATTAAGTRTAGTAAAATAGYATAAATAACAGGTTATGCATAAAACCGGGGCTTGCCTTCCAAAGCWGTGGCAGGCAGRTCCTCTGGTGCWGRCTCKGGTGCTGGATCYGGGGCTACCTCCTGAGCAGCTCCTTGCTCCGGCACGAGGAYGTACTCTCCGTCAGCRAGRTTACAGTCTATCGAATGCAATGAACATGTATGTCATGATTATGCAGGATTTAATAACATTATGYTAAAACGAAACTAAGTCAAGAAGTAACTTAGAGTTCTTTAGTCATGCGGGGCTTCTAGTGGGTTATGCTTAATACGTTTTAGGCTTAGGTTTTCATTGA
>SRJI02000679.1 GCA_005473895.2 Carideicomes alvinocaridis | reverse complement strand
TCGTCTCCGCCCCCGCCCTGCACCGGCGCTGGTGGGCCGCGGCCGGCCAGGGCGCCTTCGCGGGCACCTCGCTCACGCGTGCTCAGCGGATCACCGTGTCCGGCGTGGATCGGGTCGAGGACGCGTCGCTGTCCTTCTCCTCGATCGAGGGCTGGCGCGAACGCGGCTCGATCCGCGCGTTCCTGCAGCTCACCTCGGACGTGTGGCGCGTGCGCGGCTTCGGCGACTTCTGGTCCTACATGCTCGTCGCCGAGGGCGCCGTGGACATCGCGGCCGAGCCCGAGCTCGAGCTGCATGACATGGCCGCTCTGGTGCCGATCGTGCGCGAGGCCGGCGGCCGCTTCACCTCCCTGGACGGGGAGGACGGCCCGTTCGGCGGGCACGCGCTGGCCACGAACGGCCTGCTCCACGACGACGTCCTC
>SRJI02000678.1 GCA_005473895.2 Carideicomes alvinocaridis | reverse complement strand
GCGCCGAGCCTCGGGGAGGAGGACAAGCGCGCCATCCCGGCACTGCAGCCACCGCTGAGTTCCTCGAATGTGACTGCCCACGAGCACACGGGGCATCTGCAAGCCGCCCGCATTGATGTCGTCGCGCGGGCCGACGTCGTCGAGGCGGGCGGGCCAGGTCTGATGGGTGTGAACGGCCTCCCCGGAACCGGCAAGACGACGACGCTCCGGGACATCCTGGCGTCCAACGTCGTCGAACGAGCACGCCGATTGTCGGCGTGTGAGAACCCATTCGACGCCCTCACCGAACGCACCCATGAGTGGACCGGCGAGGGCAGGATGCGACGACGGGTGCGCGAGCTCCGGCCTGAGGTGGTCGGCTTCGAAATGGTGGTGGCCTCGGCGAACAACGCGGCCGTGGAGAACCTCTCCGAGGAGATTCC
>SRJI02000677.1 GCA_005473895.2 Carideicomes alvinocaridis | reverse complement strand
GGCTTCCTCGTCGAGTGCGCCTCGCTCGAGGACGTCATGGCCGTCCACGCCCACCTCACGGCCCACCCGGAGCGCGGCCAGCGCCAGGTCATGGCCGCCGCCGCGACCGTCCTGGTGACCCTCACCTCGCAGGCCGCCGCCGAGCACGCCGCACCGCGGGTCAGCACCGTCACCCCGGACGCCGGTGAGCTGACGGGGGGCCGCGTCGTCGAGATCCCCGTGGTCTACGACGGTGAGGACCTCGCCGAGGTCGGCCGGCTCACCGGGCTCGGCGTCGACGGCGTCATCCGGGCCCACAGCGAGGCCGACTGGTTCGCCGCGTTCGGCGGCTTCGCGCCGGGGTTCATGTACTGCGCCTCCGAGGCGGCCCCGTTCGAGGCGCCCCGTCGCAGCTCGCCCCGCACGGCCGTCCCGGCGGGCGCC
>SRJI02000676.1 GCA_005473895.2 Carideicomes alvinocaridis | reverse complement strand
CGTCGATGTGGCGGGTCGCGGACACGACGCGGTCCTCGGGGGCGGGCAGGGCGGTCTCGTCGATGTGCTCCATGGGGAGAGCGTAGACCCCCGATGCGCATCCGCCGAGAGCGCCGGCGGGGCTCGCTCGGGGAGCGGCCCCCGGTCTCAGATCAGGCCCAGCGCGGTGAGCTTGGCCGCGGTCTCCTCGTTGGTCGGCTCCACCTGGTGGTCGCCGTCGGGGAACACGACCACGGGGATGTTCTTCCGCCCGGAGATCCGCTCGGCGGCATCGGCCTGGGCCGGGTCGGCGACGAGGTCCACGTAGTCGTAGGCGACGCCGAGTTCGTCGAGCTGGCGCTTGGTGCGCAGGCAGTCGCGGCACCAGTCGGCGCCGTACACGGTGAGGACGTTCTGACTCATCCGTCCAGCGTACTGAGGGGT
>SRJI02000675.1 GCA_005473895.2 Carideicomes alvinocaridis | reverse complement strand
GGCTTCGACGGGGACATGTCCATCGAGGACCTGATCCCCGAGGAGGAGATGGTCGTCTCCATCACCCGCGGCGGCTACGTCAAGCGCACCCGGATCGACCAGTACCGGTCCCAGGCGCGCGGCGGCAAGGGCGTGCGCGGGGCGACGCTGCGCGGCGACGACGTCGTCGAGCACTTCCTGACCGTGTCCACGCACCACTGGCTGCTGTTCTTCACGAACTTCGGCCGCGTGTACCGCATCAAGACGTACGAGCTGCTCGAGGCCGGCCGCGACGCGAAGGGCCAGCACGTGGCCAACCTGCTCGCGTTCCAGCCGGACGAGCGGATCGCCCAGATCCAGCCGCTCGTGGACTACGGCCGGGCCCCGTACCTCGTGCTCGCCACGCGCGGCGGCCTCGTGAAGAAGACGCCGCTGCTGGACTAC
>SRJI02000674.1 GCA_005473895.2 Carideicomes alvinocaridis | reverse complement strand
GTACTCGTCCCTGCACAAAGAGGCTAGCAACACAGTAGTAGCTTGTGCATTTYTATGAATYTGTTCATTAATAARCATAGGGCTATCCGAGCTATCAAATTTCATTCCATTCTCTACAATCTCCCATATGCTTGGATGGAGAGAGAATAAGTGACTACGCATTTTGTGACTCCAAAATCCGTAGTCCTCCCCATCRAAGTGTGGAGGTTTGCCAAGAGGAATGGAAAGCAAATGCGAATTCGAACTATGTKGAATACGAGAATAATCAAATGAAAAGTTCGAATTGACCGTCTTYYTGTAGTCGTTGTCRTCRTCCTTTTGGGAAGACGTAGACTCATCACTATCGTCGTAGTAGATGATCTCCTTGATGCGCCTTGTCTTCTTCTTCTTCCCTTCCTTCCGTCTATGCCCCAAGCCGGAGTC
>SRJI02000673.1 GCA_005473895.2 Carideicomes alvinocaridis | reverse complement strand
GCGTTTTTGGGACTATTGGATGGATCGTTGCCGGATTGGTCATTAGTTATATTTTCTTTTGGGATTCCCCAGAAAGTATTCAAGCAGGAATGCTGAAGAATACCTTTTTGATGGTAGGTATCGCTTCCGCCGTTTTGGGGCTTTTTAGTTTCACTTTGCCCAAGACCCCTCCAAGCGTTAACAAGGACGAAAAAGTATCGGTTGCCGACATGTTGGGGTTGGATGCCTTGAAACTTTTAAAGGATAGAAACTTCCTGGTTTTCTTTATCTCATCGATTTTGATCTGTATTCCATTGGCATTCTATTATCAAAACGCCAATCCGTTTTTGTCTGAAATTGGAATGGAGAACCCAACCGGAAAGATGACCATTGGTCAAGCTTCAGAAGTATTGTTTATGCTCCTTTTGCCGTATTTCTTCACCAA
>SRJI02000672.1 GCA_005473895.2 Carideicomes alvinocaridis | reverse complement strand
CGGCGCTGGCGCGGATCAGGCCCATGGCCTCGAGCATCCGGGTGGCCTCCCGCACGGACGCCCGGGAGATGCCGAAGCGTTCGGCCAGGGTGCGTTCGCCGGGCAGCTTGTCCCCCACGACCACGGCGCCGGAGCGCAGCTCGGCCTCGAGCCAGTCGAGCACGATGGTGTAGGCGGGGGCAGCGGTCATGGACGGACCTTCCGAGGGGGCGGGGCGGCGACCGTCCATCCTACCGACGGACGCCGCCCCGCTCGGGTGGTGCAGGCGGTCAGCCCGCCGCCGGCAGCATCCACGCCAGCACGTTGGACTGCAGGTACACGAGCGTGCACACCGCCAGCAGGAGCACGAGCGACCACACCACCACGCGGCGCAGGATCTCGGACTCCCGGCCCTCCATGCCGACCGCCGTCGCGGCGATCGCCA
>SRJI02000671.1 GCA_005473895.2 Carideicomes alvinocaridis | reverse complement strand
CATGCCGCCGGTGCCGGCCGTGGGGTCATAGACGGTGCGGACCGGGTAGCCGGTGAGGACGTCGTCGTCGTTGGCGGTGAGCAGGTCCACCAGGAGCTTCACCGCGTCACGCGGGGTGAAGTGCTCACCGGCGGTCTCATTGGAGGCGGCGGCGAAGCGGCGGATCAGATCCTCGAAGAGGGTGCCCATGTCCGCGTTGGAGACGGTCTCCGGGGAGAGGTCGATGGAGGCAAACTGCTGCAGGACCAGGAAGAGGCGGTCGTGCTCGTCCAGCTTGGCGACCGTCTTGTCGAACTCGTAGTAGGTGAACAGGTCCGCCACGTTCTGGGAGAACCCGTCCACGTAGGCCAGCAGGTTCGTGCGGAGCAGGTCCGGCTCCTGCAGGATGCGGTCCAGGGTGAAGGGGCTGAGGTTGTAGAACGTC
>SRJI02000670.1 GCA_005473895.2 Carideicomes alvinocaridis | reverse complement strand
CCTCCTTGACGAGCTCCGCGCCGATCTTCTCGTATGGGTCCTCGAGCTCGATCTCCTTGGCGATGGAGACGCCGTCGTTGGTGATGGTGGGGGCGCCCCACTTCTTCTCCAGCACCACGTTGCGGCCGCGGGGGCCGAGGGTCACCTTCACGGCGTCGGCCAGGGTGTTCAGGCCCTTCTCCAGGCCACGGCGGGCCTCTTCGTCGAATGCGATGGTCTTGGCCATGTGCAGGTCCTTTCTGGACGTCGGCTTCCTACTGCTGGTGGCTGACCCGCGCCGATGCCCGCGACGGACGGCCCCTGGGGGCCTCATCGGTGGACAGGTCCTCCTCCACGGCGCCGGACCGACCGGGGTACGGCTGGCAGTCGCGCCTTCGGAGTGCTAACCCCATTATGAGCACTCGCACCGGGAGAGTGCAAAGGG
>SRJI02000669.1 GCA_005473895.2 Carideicomes alvinocaridis | reverse complement strand
CGCCGGACCTGCTCGTGGCCTCCTACCGGCGGCTGTGGGACGAGCTGACCGGGCCCCTGCTGTTCCCCCGCGCCGAGCCGTGGCGCCTGGACCGCCGCGTCCGCCGCCTGCAGGAGCTCGGCTTCGAGCTGGCCGAGTACTCGCTGCGCGCCGCCGACGCCCCCGGGATGATGATCGCCCGACCCGTCGAGATCCACGCGGGCTACCACCGCCGTCGGCTGACCCGCCTCACGGGACTCGAAGTCCAGGAGAACCAGGCCCGGCGGCTGCTCGTCGACATCGAGGCCGCCCGCCGGGAGTGGGACCCGTACATGGACATCGAGGCTGCGGCGCACCGCTGGGTGGTGGAGGTGTTCGACCCCGTGGTCCGCTCGGTGCCCCTTGAGCTGCGGGCCAAGCTCGAGCCCGCCGAGGTGATGCACCA
>SRJI02000668.1 GCA_005473895.2 Carideicomes alvinocaridis | reverse complement strand
AGCTCGTCCCGGACCACGCGGGTCATGCGCTTCTCCACCACGAAGGACAGGAACGGCACGACGCCGCCGCCGGCCATCGCCAGCAGGCGCAGCGGCTCCCAGCGCATCAGGGACCACAGGCGGAACGAGGCGAGCAGGTACACCACGTACATCCAGCCGTGGGCGATGAGGATGAACAGGGACAGGTTCACTCCCCCGGTCACGCTGTCCGTGGGGTGCAGCCCCAGGCCGTTGGCGTCCCCGTCCAGGGTGGTGCCGCCCGCGTAGAGCTCCACGTGCATGCCGTACTTCAGCACCATCTCCGCCACGAGCAGCAGGAGCATGACGCCGGTGATCCACGCGCACACCACGTAGAGGCGGGTGGCGGAGCGGATCTGCTGCTGGGTGCCGGCGAAACGGCGCTGCTCCCGGCCCGGCCGCGGGG
>SRJI02000667.1 GCA_005473895.2 Carideicomes alvinocaridis | reverse complement strand
CTCTAACCATCTTCGTTGCCTCATRTTCARYTCTGACTGAGTGAATATRTACTTCAGACTCTTGTGGTCTGTGTAAACATCRCATTTCTGTCCATACARATAGTGCCTCCATGTCTTCARTGCRTGAACCACTGCTGCCAACTCTARRTCATGGATTGGGTARTTCTTCTCATGAACCTTCARCTGTCGGGACGAGTAAGCCACAACTCTTCCCTCTTGCATCAACACACATCCCAAACCTGTGTARCAAGCATCRCAATACACCGAGAAGGGCTTGTGCACATCAGGCAAGACTAGGACWGGCGYTGTWGTCAACTTCTCTTTCAGCGCTTCAAAGGCCTCTTGRCATTTCTGGGTCCACTTGAACTCAACYTTGTTGCCTAGCAACGCTGTCATTGGTTTCGCAATCTTCGAAAACCCTTCA
>SRJI02000666.1 GCA_005473895.2 Carideicomes alvinocaridis | reverse complement strand
AACGTGAACTGCTACCTCATCGAGGACACGGACGGGCTGACCCTCGTGGACGCCGGCCTGCCCGCCGTGTGGCGCCCGCTGGGGCACGCCGTGCGCGCGCTCGGGCATCGCCCGGAGGACATCAAGGCCCTCGTGCTCACGCACGCGCACTTCGACCACGTCGGCGCCGCGCGTCGCCTCGTGGAGCGGCTGGGAGTCCCGGTGTACGCCCACCGCGCCGAGCACTACCTCGCCGCCCATCCCTACTCCTACGCGCACGAGAACCCGCGCGCGCTCTACCCGCTCCGCCACCCGGCCGCGCTGCCGATCCTGGGCTCGATGGTGGCCGCCGGGGTGCTCGCGGTGAAGGGCGTCAGGGCGACGGCCGAGCTCACCCCGGGGGAGACGGTGCCCGTCCCCGGGCGCCCCGTGGTGGTGCCGAGCC
>SRJI02000665.1 GCA_005473895.2 Carideicomes alvinocaridis | reverse complement strand
TCGGGCGCGCCCTCGTCCGAGGTGGTCATGCTCGCGGTCGCCCCCTGCGGGAGCCGATCACGCAGCCAGGAGTAGGACTCCTCCCCCATGCAGAGGTTGGGGCCGACCTTGAGGCCCTCCGGGTTGCGGCCCGCGCTCGTGACGCCGGCGAGGACCACGGTCCGCTCGGTGCCGCCTTGGTTCACCACCACGGTGTTGCCGTCCAGCACGGTGACGATGTCCACGCGGGCGGCGTCGGCGGCCACGCCGCGGAGGACGGTGACGATGCCCAGCAGGAGCAGGACGGCGGCGACGGCGAGGAAGACCAGCAGCCCCTTCAGGGGGACCCGGGCACGGGCGGCGACGTGAGTCATGCGGACTTCCTGCAGGTGGACGGCGGGACGGGGGGCCGCGACGACGGCCCGGAGCCCGAGTCTAGCGAAGGG
>SRJI02000663.1 GCA_005473895.2 Carideicomes alvinocaridis | reverse complement strand
CACCTGGCGGAAGCGCCGGTCCAGCCACTGGCGGGTGAGGTCCTCCTCCTGCTCCGGGACAGGCAGCAGCAGGCCGGCCGGATCAGCGGACACGGACGGTGATCTCCACCTCGACGGGAGCGTCCATGGGCAGCACGGCCACGCCGACGGCGGAGCGCGCGTGGCGGCCGACCTCGCCGAAGATCTCGGCCAGCACGTCCGAGGCGCCGTTCACCACGCCGGGCTGACCGGTGAACGCGGGGTCGGAGGCCACGAAGCCGACGACCTTGACGACCTGGGCGACCCGGTCCAGGTCCCCCAGCAGCTCGTGCACCGCGGCCACCGCGTTCACGGCGCACGCCCGCGCGAGCTCCTGGGCGCGTTCGGGGGTGACCTCCGCGCCCACCTTGCCGGTGGCGGGCAGGGCGCCGGCCACGAAGGGGAGC
>SRJI02000662.1 GCA_005473895.2 Carideicomes alvinocaridis | reverse complement strand
CGCGAGCGCGGTCTCGAAGCCCTCGCGGTGGTGGACCAGCACCGTGCGCACGGGGTGCGCGGCGGTCTCGAGCGCCTCGGCCACGGCGGGCAGGTATTCGACCCGGCGCTTGGGCTCGATGCCGCCGGAGCAGGTGAGCACGACGTCGGGGGCGGCGTCGTCGATGCGGGAGGCGAGCTCGCGCGGGGCGAAGCCGCCGAAGACCACGGAGTGCACCGCGCCGAGCCGCGCGCACGCCAGCATCGCGATGTGGGCCTGCGGGATCATCGGCAGGTACACGAGGACGCGGTCGCCCTTGCCGACGCCGCGCGCGGCCAGGGCGCCGGCCAGGCGGGCCACCGCGTCCGTGAGCTCGGCGTACGTGTAGCGGGTGACCTCGCCCGTCATCGCGGAGTCGTGGATCAGCGCGACGGCGTCCCCGCGGCC
>SRJI02000661.1 GCA_005473895.2 Carideicomes alvinocaridis | reverse complement strand
TCTATTCTTCTGGACATTCCTTTTACTTCTTGGTCAAATGATATCCAACCGATTCAACGGCAGAAGTGATTTCCTCTGCTGGATAGTGGGTAGGTAGAGATAAGTAGATTAAAGATTTGCATTTCGTGTCCTTGTTTTGGTCTACTATTTGATCCACATTATACATTCTCCCATTTTATTTTTGTGAGTCTATTTGATATGGACAGAATTATTTCCAAAATGCTTTCCTCTTTTGGCAATTTTCCATAAACCAAATACTCAAACTCATTACGATAGGTATCTTTAAGTTGGTTCCATGTTTTTTCGGGTTCTTTGAAAATCAATGCTTGTTTTGGGTGGTACTTTAACCAATCATTGTTGTTCTTAAAACTTTGCGTATCATCATGGGCTACCCTTAGGAGCATTTTATCAAATGCAACCGAATTG
>SRJI02000660.1 GCA_005473895.2 Carideicomes alvinocaridis | reverse complement strand
CTTTAATTGAACAACAAAATGATCATATAGCAAAATTAGATGCWAAAATTGCYGAGCATRAMTTAGAAAATRAAAAATTTAAATTTGCTAGAAGYATGCTCTATAATGGGAGACGCCCTGGCATTAAGGATGGCATTGGCTTCCAAMRGGGARRCAATGTCAARCTTAATGCCCCTCCTAAAAGATTGTCWAAYTTTGTTAAGGGCAAGGCTCCCATGCCTCAGGATAAYGAGGGTTACATTTTATAYCCTGCYGGTTATCCCGAGSACAAAATTAGGAGAATTCATTCTAGGAAGTCTCACTCTGGCCCTAAYCATGCTTTTATRTATAAGRGTGAGACATCTAGYTCTAGGCAATCAACCCGTGCTAAGTTGCCTAAGAAGAAAACTCCTAGTGCATCAAATGATCATAACATTTCATTTAAAAC
>SRJI02000659.1 GCA_005473895.2 Carideicomes alvinocaridis | reverse complement strand
GCACGGTGGTGACGCGGCCGAACGGGGAGTCCTGGGGGCCGTCCAGGACCGTGCCGCCGTGCTCGCGGATCACCTCGAGCGCGCGGTCCGTGTCCGCCACGGCGATGTACATGCGCCAGTACCCCACGGCGTTCGGCGGCAGCCAGGCCCGAGCGTCGCACAGGCCCGCGGTCGCGCGGTCGAACGGGTGGTTCGTCGCGTAGCGGGGGCCGTCGTGGGCCGCGTCCTCGGCGTCGGCCGCGGTCTGCGTGTCCTCCGGAGCGTCGTCGTCCCCCAACAGGGTGGGCTGCCAGCCGGCCACGGCGCGGTAGAACTCGGCGGACTCGTCGAAGCGGGTGGTCATGAGCTCGAACCACACGGAGGTKCCGGGGGTGAGCGGCAGATCGTGGCCGGGGAAGGTGACGGACTGCCAGAAGCCCACGACCTA
>SRJI02000658.1 GCA_005473895.2 Carideicomes alvinocaridis | reverse complement strand
GCCCTCACCCGTGCCGGCGTGCTGCTGCACGTGGACGAGGCCGCGCGGGCCTGGCTGCCCACGCTCGCCGACCGCGGCGACCACGCCCGGGACGCCGTGGACGCCACGGAGGAGGACTGGGGCACCGAGTACCTGGACATGGAGATGGCCGTGCGCGTCGTGGACTCCCTCGACCAGGCGATCGAGCACATCGGCCGGTGGTCCACGGGCCACACCGAGGCCATCGTCACGAACGACCTGGCCGCGGCCGAGCGGTTCATCACCGAGGTGGACGCCGCGGCCGTCATCGTGAACGCGTCCACGCGCTTCACCGACGGCGGCGAGCTCGGCCTCGGCGCCGAAGTGGGCATCTCCACCCAGAAGATGCACGCCCGCGGGCCCATGGGCCTGGAGGAGCTCACGACCACCAAGTGGATCCTGCGCGGCG
>SRJI02000656.1 GCA_005473895.2 Carideicomes alvinocaridis | reverse complement strand
CCATCACCGAGCGCAGCCAGGCCGGCGTGGCCTGCACCGGCGCCTGGCCGGCGACCTGGGCCTTGTACCGCCAGTGCGCGGCGACGCCGTACTCGGCCTGGCGGTGCATCTCCTGCGTGCGGATCTGGATCTCCACCGGCTTGCCGCCCGGCACCATCACCGTGGTGTGCAGGGAGCGGTACATGTTGAGCTTCGGGACCGCGATGTAGTCCTTGAACCGGCCCGGGACCGGGTTCCAGCGCGCGTGGATCACGCCGAGCACGGCGTAGCAGTCACGCACGGAGTCCACGAGCACCCGGATGCCCGTGAGGTCGTGGATGTCGTCGAAGTCCTTCCCGCGCGTCACCATCTTCTGGTAGATCGAGTAGTAGTGCTTCGGCCGTCCGGTGACGGTCGCCCGGATCCGGTGCTCGCGCAGGTGCTCCTC
>SRJI02000655.1 GCA_005473895.2 Carideicomes alvinocaridis | reverse complement strand
TCGACCGGCACTGGCGCAACGCCCGCACCCTCGCCACCCACGACCCGGCGGCGTTCAAGGTGCGCATGGCCGGCGACTGGCTCGTGAACGGCACCCCGCCGACCGCCTACACGTCGGCGGGCGAGGTCCCCGAGGGGGACTGACCCGGCAGCGAGGCGGCCGGACGTGCCGAGCTCAGGCCCAGCGGCGCAGGGCCCGGCGCTCCAGCAGGCCGAGCAGCCAGTCGGTGAGCTTGCCGAGTACGGCGAGCAGGATGATCGCCAGGATCAGGCGGTCCGTGCGTCCGTTGTTCTGCGAGTCGGTGAGCAGGAAGCCCAGGCCCATCGAGGACGCGATCAGCTCCGCGGCCACGAGGAACAGCCAGGCCTGGGCCAGGGCCAGCCGCAGGCCGGAGAACACGGCCGGCACCACGGCGGGCAGCTGCACC
>SRJI02000654.1 GCA_005473895.2 Carideicomes alvinocaridis | reverse complement strand
CTTTCCCCAAAAGTATCTTGGGTAGCCACAAACTCCTGTGGCGTAGGTAAATGTGATGCCAACACTCTGGAAACACTTTCTCCTAGACCTCCCAAGAAGTTGTGTTCCTCCGCGGTGACCACACATCCGGTTTTCTTGGCCGAAGCCAAAATGGCGGC
Organism: Carideicomes alvinocaridis; assembly: GCA_005473895.2. Classification (GTDB taxonomy): domain Bacteria; phylum Pseudomonadota; class Alphaproteobacteria; order Rhodobacterales; family Rhodobacteraceae; genus Carideicomes; species Carideicomes alvinocaridis. The sequence goes on along the minus strand of SRJI02000654.1, from coordinate 270 downwards.
ATCATCCAAAGGTTTAATGGTGTGTATATTGATGACTTCAGCGGATATACCTTGTTTTTCMAAGCTTTCGGCAGCCAATAGGGATTCCCAAACCAAATGTCCGGTGGCAATAATGGTCACATCGGTACCTTCATTGAGCATGAGTGCCTTGCCAATTTCAAATTTTTGGTCAGCCAATAGGGATTCCCAAACCAAATGTCCGGTGGCAATAATGGTCACATCGGTACCTTCATTGAGCATGAGTGCCTTGCCAATTTCAAATTTTTGGTC
>SRJI02000090.1 GCA_005473895.2 Carideicomes alvinocaridis | reverse complement strand
AGTGCCCGTGTCAGGTACTCCAGGGCCCCGGCGTCGAGATGGTTGGTGGGCTCGTCCAGCAAGAGCAGGTCCACCGCAGAGCCCAGGACGACGGCCAGCCGGACGCGGTACCGCTGTCCGACGGACAGTGCCCGCAGCGGACAAGCCCGATCCGTGCAGGCGGACAGGCCGTGCAACGCGAGGTCGATGCGCCGCTCGGCGTCCCAGGCGTCGAGGGCGGTGGCCGTCTCCAGCGCTCGGGCGTAGGCGTCATCGGCTCCAGGCCTGCCCTCTGCCATGGCGAGGGTGGCCTCCTCGAGGCGGTCCAGGACACGGAGGGACTCGCCGATGGAGTCGTGGACGAGGTCACCGACCGTGCGGTCGTCGTCCACGTCGAGGTCCTGTTCGACGAGGGCGACCGTCCCTGCGCGGGTCACGGTGCCGGAGTCCGGCATCAGGGTGCCGGCGAGCACATGCAGCAGCGTGGTCTTGCCGCGGCCGTTCTCACCGACGACGGCCAGCCGGGATCCGGCGGAGACCGTGACGTCCACGTCGTTCAGCACGGTTCGATCGCCCAGGGTGAGGGTGATGCTCTCGGCTCGGATGTGGGCGGCGCTGCCTGCAGGCAGGGCAGGGGTGTTCAGAGGGGTCAGGGTCATCGTGGTCTCTCAGCTCGTCATGGAGCCGGGCAGCACGAGAAAGCCGCCCGGCAGGGTGCCAGGACGGCGAGCGGGTTTCGTCAGGAGTGGTCCGCCGCCGTCAGCGGGCGGAGCGGAGCTTCATCGACGCGATGCCTCTGTACATGGACTCGACGATATCAAACGCGGCAGAGGAGTCCCGGATCGCCACAGACCTGTATGTCGAGCTATCGAGCGTCCCGGGGAGGCAGAGACTGGAAAACTGACGAGCGAGACAGTCATGGTTTGGCCTCTGCGGCCCCGTCAGAGGTCTGCGGCTCGATAGAAGGCCCTCGCAAGCCTCTTGAAGCCTCAGCCTTGCCCATATGCGACCGTTTCACGAAAAGTTCTAGGACTGTCCACGTGCCACCGTCTGCCACGTCCGCCACACCGATTGGTGCTTTTTCTGATGACTTTCACTATCACTCGCGCAATTGAGACCTTGTCAGATCCGAATGTGCAGATCGAACACGCATTGCGGCAATGTCTGGTAGTGGCAAAGCGAATCCAGTCCGACCCTATGGTGGAATGGGTGAAGGGCGAGCTTCAGGGGTACGGGTCACCAGACGTTAAACCTCCGAACTATCGCTCAACTCTCTTCGCTCCATACAGGCTCACATTCCATGGTCCGATGGGCGCCTCGTTGCGTCAGTCACTCAGTCGTTCGGACATCCCAGAGTCATTACGAGTACCCGCAGAAGCAGACTTCCTACGCCAGCCCGTGGCGGAGGTCAGCGCCCTGACCCGAGACCGGGAGAACTCACCGGAGCTTAGCCTTCCTCTCATTTGGGTCGATGAGTTCCGTCGCCTCGGCAATGAAGGCAAAGCGCCCAGAGTTGAGATGATGGAGCTC
>SRJI02000653.1 GCA_005473895.2 Carideicomes alvinocaridis | reverse complement strand
GTGCCGCACCCCCGCCTCGCCCTCGTCGAAGCCCGCGGGTTCGAGGGTCTCCAGCGGGACCCCCACGGCGCGCAGCACGCGGCGGTCCCGCTGGAAGAGCTTCTCGAAGGCGGCGTCCGTGAGCCCCTCATAGCCGACGACCTGCCGTCGGATCCGGTCACGCTCGAGGCCATGCGGTGCCGAGAGCAGCAGCCACAGCAGCGAGATGATGCGCTCGGCGGCCTCGTCGCCGGCGCGCCGCGGGGCGGGTGGGGTCGGATCCGGTCACGCTCGAGGCCATGCGGTGCCGAGAGCAGCAGCCACAGCAGCGAGATGATGCGCTCGGCGGCCTCGTCGCCGGCGCGCCGCGGGGCGGGTGGGGTCACGGGGCCCGGGGTCAGTCGACCGAGACGAGGTCGCAGACGAAGATGAGCGTCTCGTTCGGCCCG
>SRJI02000652.1 GCA_005473895.2 Carideicomes alvinocaridis | reverse complement strand
ACTGATGCCGAGGAAGTTCGCCGCCTCTTGTGTCGTGAGCAGCTGGTCGACGGGTGCCACCGTGATGGCCTTGCCCACCCGCATCGCCTCGACGACGTCCCGCAGGACGTTGAAAGCCTCTGGCGGCAGGGGGACCTTCTGGCCGTCAGGGCCGACCAGGGCGGCCGGCTGCGTCAGGCCGTCGAGGAACCTGCCGACGTCGAGCATCTCCTCGAGGTCCGTCGGCGGCAGCACCGTGTGCTTGTCATTCACCGTCGCAGTCATGGAACAAGACTACCCGCGAAAACGAAAAATTCGCAGTCCCCTCCCGCCTCCGCTTCCCCGCCCCGGGACACTGTGTCAGCCGCGCGCGTAGGCGAGCGACTCCTCGATGATCCCGACGACGACGGCCAGCTCCGCCTCGTCCCGCGGACCGTAGAGCATCCACT
>SRJI02000651.1 GCA_005473895.2 Carideicomes alvinocaridis | reverse complement strand
GGGTTGTCCACGCTGACGCCGCCCAGGGCGTCCACGAGGCCCTTGAAGCCGGCGAGGTCCACGGCGATCACGTGGTCCACGCGTGCCTGGAACATGTTCTCCGCGGTGGCCACCGTCAGCGGGATGCCGCCGTACTGGTAGGCGGCGTTGACCTTGTGGTCCCCGTGCCCCGGGATCGGCACCCACATGTCACGCATGATGGACATGACCTGGATCTCGCTGCGGTCCCCGGGCACGTGGACCCACATGAGGGTGTCCGACCGGCCGGCGGAGTCACGGCCCTCCGCGCCCGCGTCCTCGCCGACGAGCAGCACGTCGAGGGCCTGCTCGTCCGCCTTCTCGTCCGCGTCCGGGGCGACGGGGCCCTGGGCGCCCTCGGCGGCCTGTTCCGCGTCCATGCCGGGCGGCGGCGCGGTGGGCTGCTGGGC
>SRJI02000650.1 GCA_005473895.2 Carideicomes alvinocaridis | reverse complement strand
TGGCGGGCGAGGAGGCCAACACGGCCAACGTCCGTCTCATGGACCCGAACCTGATCTCCCAGACCTTCGGGCAGCTCCAGCAGTTCCGTCCGTACTACTCGTTCCCCACCACGCTGCACGTGGACCGCTACGAGGTGGACGGCCAGACGCGGGACACCATCCTGGCGGCCCGTGACGTCAACGTGGACGACACGCAGTCGTGGGTGAACCGCCACACCATCTACACGCACGGCTACGGCATGGTCGTGGCCGACGCCTCCGAGGTCGCGGCCGGCGGCCGGCCCCAGTGGCTGCTCTCCGAGATCCCGACGCGCGGGCCGCTGGCCTCCGACCAGGACTACGAGCCGCGCATCTACTTCGGGCACAACTCGCCCTCGTACTCGGTGGTGGGTGCGCCCGAGGGCGCGCCGGCCGTCGAACGCGACCGG
>SRJI02000649.1 GCA_005473895.2 Carideicomes alvinocaridis | reverse complement strand
CACCGGGCAGCCGCGCGAGCGCCTGTGCACCGCCTGCTTCACCGGCGACTACCCGATCCCGCTGGCCGACGAGGGCGAGCGCGGCAAGGGCCTGCTGGAGCCGGTCGCCGTGTCGCCCGCGTCCACCGTGGTGCTGGACGAGGGCGGCGAGACCACCACCGTGACCGCCACGGGCTGCGAGCCCGGCCCGGACGCCGACGACGAGAAGCTGCTCACCGAGACGGACAGGACCCCGCTGTGACCCCGAACCAGACCCCCTCCTCCGCCGCCCCGATCACCTACGCCTCGGCCGGCGTCGACGTGGAGGCCGGCGACCGCGCCGTCGAGCTGATGAAGGACGCCGTGAAGGCCACCCACACCCCCGAGGTCATGGGCGGCATCGGCGGCTTCGCCGGCATGTGGGACGCCTCCGCGCTGCTGCAGTACCGC
>SRJI02000648.1 GCA_005473895.2 Carideicomes alvinocaridis | reverse complement strand
GCCGCCGAAGGAGAACGTCACGATGGTGAGCGCGGTCAGCACGCCCAGGATGCCGTGCGGCAGGAATCCGCCGTGGTCCACGAGGTTCGCCAGGCTGGCCTGAGTGCCGTCCGCGGTGGAGGCGCCGGTGAAGAGCAGGAGCACACCGCCGAAGATCATCGCCACGATGGCCCCGACCTTCACGAGCGTCAGCCAGAACTCGGCCTCACCGAAGTTGCCGACGTGCGTGAAGTTGATCAGGCCGACGACGAGGATCGTCGCCGCGACCCAGGCCCAGGCCGGGACCCCCGGGAACCAGAACGCCATGTACGTGGTGATGGCGGCGGTGTCCGCGACGATCACGACGGCCAGCTCGAAGACGAAGGTCCAGCCGGTCACGTAGCCGGCGAAGGGGCCGAGATAACGGGAGGCGTAGGCGGCGAAGGACCC
>SRJI02000645.1 GCA_005473895.2 Carideicomes alvinocaridis | reverse complement strand
CGGTTGCTACTTCTAATTTGCTTCTCAAAATCTCCATATCCTCACCAACCTTCCTTTCCAACACCTTTGCATAAATCTGGGTGGTGGTAAGTTTTCGATGTCCCAACATTTTTGAAATGGTTTCTRTGGGTACACCATTGGTCAGGGTAACTGTCGTGGCGAACGTATGCCTTGCCATGTGAAATGTAAGATTCTTTTTAATTTTTGCTTCACTTGCAATCTCTTTCAAATAGGCGTTCATCTTTTGATTTGATATTCTTGGGAACAGCGTATTATTTATTACTGATCTGGAATCTTGTTTATACCGTTCAATCAAATCCATGCAATCTCTTTCAAATAGGCGTTCATCTTTTGATTTGATATTCTTGGGAACAGCGTATTATTTATTACTGATCTGGAATCTTGTTTATACCGTTCAATCAAATCCAT
>SRJI02000644.1 GCA_005473895.2 Carideicomes alvinocaridis | reverse complement strand
AGGCGGCGCGCCGTGCCCACGGGCACGGTCGACTTGCCGACGATCAGTGCGTCGCGGTCGATCGCCGCGGCGAGGGAGGCGACGGCGGCGTCCACATAGCTCAGGTCCGCCGCGGTCTCGCCCACCTTCTGCGGGGTGCCGACGCCGATGAAGTGGACGTCCGCCCAGCGGGCCGCCTCCGCGACGTCGGTGGTGAAGCGCAGCCGCCCGGAGGCGACGTGGGTGCGCAGCAGCTCGGGCAGGCCGGGTTCGTGGAAGGGCACCTCGCCGCGGGCCAGGCGCTCGATCTTGGCCGGGTCCACGTCCACGCCGAGGACCTCGAAGCCCAGCTCGGCCATGCAGGCGGCGTGCGTGGCGCCCAGATAGCCCGTGCCGATCACGGACAGCCGCGGCGCGGCCTCCTGCTCGGCGGGGGCGGCGGGCGCGGTC
>SRJI02000643.1 GCA_005473895.2 Carideicomes alvinocaridis | reverse complement strand
GGGTGGGCGCCGGCATGTCCCGCCCCACGGCCCGGGTCACCGCCCTCGGCGGCGGCCACGGCCTCTCCGCGTCCCTCGCGGCCCTGCGACACGTGGCCGGGCACCTCACGGCCATCGTCACGGTCGCGGACGACGGCGGCTCCTCCGGCACCATCCGCCGGGAGATGGCGGTGCTGCCGCCCGGCGACCTCCGCATGGCGCTGGCGGCCCTGTGCGACGACACCGACTGGGGTCGGACCTGGGCCCACGTCATGCAGCACCGCTTCCGCTCCACCGAGGTGCCCGCGGACCAGGCCACCCTGGACAACCACGCGCTCGGGAACCTCCTGATCGTCGCCCTGTGGGAGCTGCTGGGTGCCCGCGGACCAGGCCACCCTGGACAACCACGCGCTCGGGAACCTCCTGATCGTCGCCCTGTGGGAGCTGCTG
>SRJI02000642.1 GCA_005473895.2 Carideicomes alvinocaridis | reverse complement strand
AGCCCGGCGTGTCCGGCCCGCGGAGTAGGCTGGACCGGCCGCTGTCGTCCACCGAAAGGCCCGCCCCCGTGCCCGCGAACACCGAGTACAACGCCCGCCACCTCTCCGTGCTGGAGGGGCTCGAGGCCGTCCGCAAGCGGCCGGGCATGTACATCGGCTCCACCGATTCCCGCGGCCTCATGCACTGCCTCTGGGAGATCATCGACAACTCGGTGGACGAGGCCCTGGCCGGCTTCGGGCAGTCGATCGAGATCACCCTGCATCCGGACGGCTCCGTCGAGGTCGAGGACAACGGGCGCGGCATCCCCGTGGACGTGGAGCCGCGCACCGGCCTGTCCGGCGTCGAGGTGGTGTTCACCAAGCTCCACGCCGGCGGCAAGTTCGGCGGCGGTTCCTACGCCGCCTCGGGTGGCCTGCACGGCGTGGGCGC
>SRJI02000641.1 GCA_005473895.2 Carideicomes alvinocaridis | reverse complement strand
CCCACGGTGTAGGAGCCGTCGCCGCCGGCGGCGGAGGACGAGCCGGAGCCGCCGGAGCCGGAGTCGCCGCACGCCGTGAGCCCGAGGGCGGCGAGGGCGAGGGCGGCGGTGAGGGGGAGGGAGCGGTGCTTCATGAGACGGACCTCGTTCTGATGGTGCGGTGCGGGATGCGCTCGCCGACGGGGGCCCGTCGGACACAGTGCAGACACTGTGCGCGGTGACACGCATCACAGGCAAGACGTGCGCGTATCCACGCGACATCCTGCCATGTGATCGGCGTCACTGTAGACACTCTGCCCGCGTCGGCGCCGTGTGCGACACCCGCGTCCCCGCCTGGCCGTCATCCCGGGCGGGGGCGCCGTGGAGGTCAGCGCCCGCCGGCGCGCTGCACCGAGATCTCGTACAGGGAGATGCCCACCGCCATCGAGGC
>SRJI02000640.1 GCA_005473895.2 Carideicomes alvinocaridis | reverse complement strand
CTCACCGACGTGCTGGCCAGCACCGAGGCCGCCCGCGTTCCCACCGACGAGGGGACGTGGGCGGTGCTCACCGGCCTGCGTGCCGGACGGCGGGAGGTGCAGTCCGGCGGGGCGTCCCTCACGGTGCGCTCCGTCCCCCTGCTCGGTCCGGACGGCTGGCAGGGGGCGCTGCTGCTGCTGCGCGACGTGACCGAGCTGCGCCGCCAGGAGCAGCGTCTGCTCACCAAGGACGCGACCATCCGCGAGATCCACCACCGCGTCAAGAACAACCTGCAGACCGTGGGATCGCTGCTGCGCATGCAGGCGCGGCGCACGTCCTCGCCCGAGGCGGAGCGTGCGCTGCGTCAGGCGATGCAGCGGGTGGACACGATCGCCCTCGTCCACCAGACGCTGAGCGAGGAGATCGAGGACCAGGTCCCCGTGGACGGTC
>SRJI02000639.1 GCA_005473895.2 Carideicomes alvinocaridis | reverse complement strand
CCAGGCCCCCTCGACGACGGCGGGCCCCAGCGAGTCCTGCGCTCCCACCTGGGGGCTGTGGGCGGTGAATGCGTGTTCCTCGGCCTCGACCACGGGCGCGGGGCCGGCCCAGGTGAGCAGGCCGGCCCGGTGCACCGCGAGCATCTGCTCGACGCGCCACAGGGGCGGCCCGGAGGCGAGGCCCTCGACCAGCGGCTCGAACCAGCCCTGGACGTCCCGGATGCGGGAGGCCTCGGCGATCCGGCCCTCGGCGATCCACGCCTTGATCCGCAGTCGGCCGGCATGGAGCGCGCCGACGGCCATCATGAACGGGGACTCCTCCCCGAGGGCGGCCTCCACGCAGGCGCCTTGATCCGCAGTCGGCCGGCATGGAGCGCGCCGACGGCCATCATGAACGGGGACTCCTCCCCGAGGGCGGCCTCCACGCAGG
>SRJI02000638.1 GCA_005473895.2 Carideicomes alvinocaridis | reverse complement strand
GCGGCGGCGGAACGTTTCGCCGCTGAGGACGAACAGCAGGCAGGGCAGGGCCAGCCCGACGCCCAGTGGCGTGCGGGCGATCGCGGAGTCCGGCACGAAGTGGGCCCACGCCAGCCCGGCCAGGCCCACGGCCCAGGCGACGGCGGACGGGAAGCGCTCGAGGAATCGGCGCAGCACCGTGGTGAAGAACAGGACGGAGATGAACCAGAACGCCCACCACGGGGGCTCCTGGTCCGCGCCCCCGTACCAGCCGGTGATCATCAGGCGCCTCAGGAGGTCGGGGTCGTCGGCGAACCACGCGAACGCGGCCACGGACATGAGCGCCGCCCACACCAGGTACGGCACCATCAGGCTCCGGAAGCGGCCCCGCACGTCCGTGGCCCAGGGGCGGCCGCGCGTCCAGAAGTAGCCGGTGAGGAAGAAGAACAGCG
>SRJI02000637.1 GCA_005473895.2 Carideicomes alvinocaridis | reverse complement strand
CACCCGTCGAACACCTCGGGGTGGTGGTCCACGACCCAGCGTGCGCCGTAGACGCCGCCGGCCTCCTCGTCGGCGAAGAACGCGACCGTCAGGGGTCGCCGCGGCCGGCGGCCCGTGCGGGCCAGGTGCAGCAGCACCGCGAGCACCATGGCGTCCATGCCCTTCATGTCCACGGCGCCGCGCCCCCAGATCATGCCGTCCTTGAGCTCGGCGCCGAACGGGTCCACGCTCCACTCGTCCGCCTCGGCGGGGACCACGTCCGTGTGCCCGTGGATGACGAGCCCCGGCGCCTCCGGATCCCAGCCCGGCAGGCGCCCGACGACGGAGACCCGGCCCGGCGCCGACTCGAAGAAGCGGGGGGTCATCCCCGCCTCGGTCATGAGCCGGGCGCAGTACTCCGCGGCCTCGGGCTCACCGACGGAGACGTTGCC
>SRJI02000636.1 GCA_005473895.2 Carideicomes alvinocaridis | reverse complement strand
GCCCGACCCCGACCTTCCAGGAGCTCCCTCATGACCAGTGTGCCCACCGTTCCCTTCCACGACGGCCAGCAGATCCCGCAGCTCGGGCTCGGCGTGTGGCAGGTCGAGGACGACGTCGCGGCCGACGTCGTCGAGCAGGCGATCCGCGCCGGCTACCGCCACATCGACACCGCCGCGATCTACGGGAACGAGGAGGGCGTGGGTCGCGGCATCGCCGCGTCCGGCGTCGCCCGCGAGGAGCTGTTCCTCACCACCAAGGTGTGGAACTCGGACCAGGGCTACGAGGAGGCGCTCGCCGCCCTCGACGTCTCGCTCGACAAGCTCGGCACCGACTACGTCGACCTCTACCTCATCCACTGGGCCAAGCCGGCGCAGGGGAAGTACGTGGACACCTGGAAGGCCCTGATCGAGGCGCAGAAGCAGGGCAAGGT
>SRJI02000635.1 GCA_005473895.2 Carideicomes alvinocaridis | reverse complement strand
CTCCTCGATCATGCCGGGCAAGGTCAACCCCGTGATCTGCGAGGCCGCGATCATGGTGTGCGCCCAGGTGATCGGCAACGACACCACCGTCGCCCTGTCCTCCACCAACGGCGCCTTCGAGCTCAACGTGGGCATCCCCGTGATGGCCGCCAACCTGCTCGAGTCCATCCGCCTGCTGGCCAACACGACGCGCGTCATGGCGGACAAGATGATCGACGGCATCGAGGCCAACGAGGAGCGCTGCGCCTTCCTCGCCGGCGCCTCGCCGTCCATCGTGACCCCGCTGAACAAGGTGATCGGCTACGAGGCCGCCGCCAAGATCGCCAAGCACGCCGTCGCGAACAAGATGACCGTGCGTGAGGCCGTCGTGGACCTCGGCTACGTCGAGCGCGGCGAGGTCACCGAGGAGCAGCTGGACAAGGCCCTGGACAC
>SRJI02000634.1 GCA_005473895.2 Carideicomes alvinocaridis | reverse complement strand
CCACGCTCACATGATCATGAGGCTGGGAGTTCTCGTGTTGCCCCTGCTCCTCCTCCGGCTATGGACCCTGCTCTTGCGACTATTCTGGCCAACCTGGCAGCCGAGCAGGCCCGGTTATCCGAGACGATGCTCTCGATGTTTYAGARCATGCAGGACAGGCAGGATGCCCTTCAGCAGCAGCTACTTCAGGATCGGGCTGAGASTAGGGCATTCATGKCYCTTATGCTTCAGCATTMTGGTATCTCMGYWCCTCCGGTTCAGTCTGCTCCACCTCCTCCGCTTCACGCTCCAGTGGTGCCATCGATTTTGTCAGGACCCCCTGTTGGTACCTCTCCGCTCCAGCCGGTCACTTTGGCGTTCACCTCTCCGGTTCCCAGCTCTGTCTGCCCGCAGCCGCCAGTGCCACCAGCATCTGCTGTTACCACTACCGCT
>SRJI02000633.1 GCA_005473895.2 Carideicomes alvinocaridis | reverse complement strand
ATCCGGGTGGACGGCATCTCCGTGCAGACGGACGTGACCAAGCAGTACTTCGTCTTCAACAAGCCCCGCGGCGTGATCTCCACGATGGTGGACCCCGAGGGCCGGCCCTCGATCGCCACCTACCTCAAGCCCGGGCAGGAGCACCTGTTCCACGTGGGCCGTCTGGACAACGAGACCGAGGGCCTGCTCATCCTCACCAACGACGGCGAGCTGGCCAACCGCCTCACCCACCCCAGCTACGAGGTCCCCAAGACCTACGTGGTGCAGACCCGCGGCCCGCTGGCCAAGGGCGTCTCGAACCGGCTGCGCGAGGGCGTGGAGCTCGAGGACGGCGTGGCGCAGGTGGACTCGTTCAAGCTCGTCGACTCGACGCCGGGCCACGTGCTCGTCGAGGTCGTGCTGCACTCGGGCAAGAACCGCATCGTGCGCCGCA
>SRJI02000632.1 GCA_005473895.2 Carideicomes alvinocaridis | reverse complement strand
GAGCTCGGCGAGCTCGGCGGCGCTGACCATCGTGCCCGTGGGATTGGCCGGGGAGGCGAGCACGAGCCCCGCGACCGGGCCCTCCGCGAGCGCCGCCTCCAGGTGGGCGACCGTGGGCTGGTAGCGGGTGCCGGCGTCGACGTCCACGTCCGCCACCTCCACCCCGAGCGCCGCGAGGATGTTGCGGTACGCCGGATAGCCGGGGCGCGGCAGGAGCACGCGGTCCCCCGGGGGGAACGCCGCGAGGAAGCCGAGCATGAACGCCCCCGAGGAGCCCGTGGTGATCGCGACCTGCTCGGGGCGCACGTCGAGCCCGTACCAGCGGCGGTAGTGGCCGGCGACGGCGGCCCGCAGCTCCGGCAGGCCCAGCGCCGGGGTGTAGGTGAGGGCACGGCCGGAGGCGTGGACGGCGGCGGCCGCGGCGTCGACGGCGG
>SRJI02000631.1 GCA_005473895.2 Carideicomes alvinocaridis | reverse complement strand
TCTCCCTCTTCCGCCCCGGCCCCATGCAGTCCGACATGGTCCGGCCCTTCCTCGAACAGCGGCACGGCTGGGCACCCGCCCACTACCCGCACCCCGACCTGCGGCCCGTCCTCGCCGAGACCCACGGGGTCACCGTCTTCCACGAACAGGTCCTGCGCACCATGGACGTCATGACCGGCTGCGGACTGGCCCGCGCCGACGAGCACCGCCGCCTCCTCGGCGGCCCGCAGGAACACCTCGTCGAAGAGGCCTTCCGCACCGGCGCCCTCGCCCGCGGCTACTCCCTCGAAGTCATCGACGAGGTCTGGGCCACCCTCTCCGCCTTCGGCTCCTTCGGCTTCTGCAAGGCCCACGGCGCCGCCTTCGCCGTCCCCACCTACCACTCCGCCTGGCTCAAGACCCACCACCCCGCCGCCTTCATGGCCGCCATCCTC
>SRJI02000630.1 GCA_005473895.2 Carideicomes alvinocaridis | reverse complement strand
TGCTATGGGCTTGCCCGCTTCGCCTACGGCTTGTTCTTGCCCGCCTTCCGCGAGGCGTTCGCGCTGGACGCGGCCACCGCCGGGCTGATCGCCTCGGCCAGCTACACGGCCTACTGCGTGGGCATCCTGGCCGCTACGGCCCTGACGCCGCGGGTTGGGGCACGCCCGGTGGCGGTGACCGCGGGGGCGTTGGCCACGGCCGGGTGCGCGATGATCGCCGCGACCCCTTCAGCGTTGGTCCTCGGGGTCGGGGTGGCGGTGGCCGGCTCCAGCACGGGCGTGGCCTCCCCGCCCCTGGCCCGCGCGGTCTCCGAGCACGTGACGGCGGCCCGGCAGGACCGGGTCCAGACGGTGGTGAACGCCGGCACCGGGGTAGGGGTGATGGTCTCCGGCCCCGTCGCCCTGCTGACCCAGGAGCAGTGGCGCACCGGATG
>SRJI02000629.1 GCA_005473895.2 Carideicomes alvinocaridis | reverse complement strand
GCAGCCGGCGGGCCAGCTCCACGCGGCGGCGCTCCTGCACCGCGATCGCCTTCTCGTAGTAGCCCACGAGCTGCTCGCACAGCACAGGCCAGGTCCGGCCCTGCACCGACGCCCACGCCGCGTCGGCGAACGCGGCCCGCTTGACGTCGTCGTACACGAGGTCCGCGACGTGGCGGCGCAGCTCGTCCAGCTCGCCGGGCGGGTAGAGCCAGCCGGTGCGGGAGGCGTCCACGATGTCGAGGGGGCCGCCGCGGCCGACGGCGACGACGGGCACGCCCGAGGCCATCGCCTCCTGCAGCGTCTGGCCGAAGGTGTCGGACTCGCCGGGGTGCACGAACAGGTCCAGGCTGGCCACGTGGCGCGCGAGGTCCTCACCCCCCTGGAAGCCGGCGAAGTGCGCGCCGGGCAGCTCCCGCTCGAGCTGCTCGCGCAGC
>SRJI02000628.1 GCA_005473895.2 Carideicomes alvinocaridis | reverse complement strand
ACGTTGCTCTCGGTGCCATCAAGGCGTACAAGGGCATCGACACCCTGCTCGATGCGTTCGACCAGTTGTGCCGTGAGGATGTCACCCCGCGCCGCCTTGTCGTCGCCGGCCCGGCAGATACGTCCCCTCACACCCGGGCGCTCGTGAAACGCCTGCGGACGAACCCGCGTGTGCTTGTGCAGGCGGGCCCGGTCCCAGGGGATCGTGTCCAGTATCTGCTACGGTCCGCCGATATGGCCGTCCTGCCCCATCTGCGCGCGTTGAACTCCGGTGGTGCTCTGTTGGGGCCAACCTACGGGCTTCCGGTCCTGGCCGCACGCGTTGGCGTGCTCCCTGCGGTCTTGCAACCGGAGTTCACGGAGTTCTTCCAGGACCACACGGTGCCGGGCATGACAGCCGGTCTTCGGGCCGCGGACCGACTGCTGAGCGCTGAG
>SRJI02000627.1 GCA_005473895.2 Carideicomes alvinocaridis | reverse complement strand
ATTCGACCGCGGCGCCTACATGCCCGGCGTCGTCCTCGGCCTGCGGACCGTGGCCTCCCGCCCGGGTCTGACCTACGGACTGGACGGATACCTGGACCTTGGCTGAGCCCTCCCGCACCCCCGACGACGGCGCCGTGGGCCCGACCGAGCCCGCCGCCCGCGCCCGCCGCTCGACCGTGATGAGCAAGGTGTGGGTCGGCTTCGTGTGCCTGCTCGTGCTGCTGTTCGCCGGGTTCGCCCTCAACGCGTCCGTCGCGCTGGTGCGCGCCCCGCAGCCGCTGGCCAAGGCGATCGGCGTGGGCGTCATCCTCGTGGTGCTGGTGACCGTGGCCGTCCTGGCCCGCGAGGTGTGGTTCGGCCGCCAGACCGAACGCCTGGCCGACCAGCTCGAGGCCGAGGGCGGGCTGCCGGAGGACGACCTGCCGCGCTCGCCC
>SRJI02000626.1 GCA_005473895.2 Carideicomes alvinocaridis | reverse complement strand
GGAATGAACGCGACCCCGCCCGACGTTGAATGTAACGAGTCAAGAAGAGTGCCTCGCGGTATCAGGCCCGCGGCCCGGCACCCTTCAGGAAAAGTCCAGGAGCAGGCGATAGACATGATGCGACATCCCGTCCATTCCCACGGAATCACGCGCTGGGTCGATGACCAGCCCCGTCCCCGCGCGGCCGCCCCCGACATCAAGGAGCGCAGCATGCCCCTCCTCCGCCACGAGATCGGCGACGTCCTGCGCGACGTCCGACAGCTCCAGGGCCGCACCCTGCGCGAGGTCTCGCACGACGCCCGTGTCTCGCTCGGCTACCTGTCGGAGGTGGAGCGCGGCCAGAAGGAGGCCTCCTCCGAGCTGCTGGCCTCGATCTGCCAGGCGCTGGACATCCCGCTGTCCTACCTGCTGCGGGAGGTCTCGGACCGGCTCGTG
>SRJI02000625.1 GCA_005473895.2 Carideicomes alvinocaridis | reverse complement strand
CGCCGTCGCCCGGTGACGGGGCTGCTGACCGTGCAGCTGCTGGGCATGGACCTGTGGCAGGTCCTGCTCGTGCTACTCGCGGGGTTCTGGGCCGGCACGATCAACTCGGTGATCGGCTCGGGCACGCTCGTCACCTTCCCCACGCTCGTGGCGGTCGGCTTCCCGCCCGTGACGGCTCAGGTCTCCAACGCGATGGGCCTGGTGGCCTCGGGCTTCTCCGGCACGTACGGGTACCGCCGAGAGCTGGCCCAGTCCCGGGCGCTCCTGCCGAAGCTGACCGTCGCGTCCCTGCTCGGCGGGGTCATCGGCGCCGCCCTGCTCACCACGCTGCCCCCGGCCGTGTTCGGCTACGTCGCGCCGGTGCTGCTCGTGGTGGCCCTGACGGTCGTCGTGCTGCAGCCGCGCATCCAGCGGTGGGTCCGGCGTCGGGCAGAG
>SRJI02000624.1 GCA_005473895.2 Carideicomes alvinocaridis | reverse complement strand
CACCACCGATCCGTCGCTCCTGTCGTGCTGCGCGTGAACGCGCACGCAGACAATCGGGGGGAACGCTCAGCTGGGAGAGGAACAGACGATGAGCGGCGATAAGGACCACGACTCGCATCGCGCGGGCGTGCTTGTCGGTGCTGGGACGGGCTTGCTCCTGTTGGCATGCTGCGCGCTTCCGCTGCTGATCTGCTGCGGCCTGCCTCTCCTCGCCGCGGGCGGAGCCCTCGCAGGTATCGGAGGTTTCCTCGGCAACCCTTGGCTCATCGGTGCCGGGATCGCAGTCGGGGTGGCCGTCACAGCGGCGATCGTCCTCCGGCGACTGCGGCGGCACCGACGTCGCTCGACCGGCTGCTGCGGCAATCGTTCGCGATCGTCCTCCGGCGACTGCGGCGGCACCGACGTCGCTCGACCGGCTGCTGCGGCAATCGTTCG
>SRJI02000623.1 GCA_005473895.2 Carideicomes alvinocaridis | reverse complement strand
CGGAGCCAGTCGCGGATCAACGCCGCACAGGCGGCCGGCCGCTCGTAGTGCAGCAGATGCCCGACGCCGTCGAGGACGTGCAGCTCCGCCGTGCCGCCCGCGTCGTCGATCGCCGCGGCGAGCGCCTCCTGTGCCGGCACCGAGCCCAGCGGATCCTCCCGCCCCGCGACCAGCAGCACCGGCAGGCTGAGGCGGGCGGCGACGTCGGCCACGGAGCCCGTGCTCGAGGCGCGGTACGCCTCGGAGAGCATGCGCGCGGAGGCGAAGCCCGAGAAGTGGCGCCGGTGCTGGTCATGGGTGTACGCAAGGACATCCCTGTCCCTGGTGCGGGTCATGGCGAGCGTGGTCACCCACACGACCGGCGGCGCGCCCAGCAGCAGCCGCGCCGAGCGCTCGGGCATGCGGGCGGCGACCTCGTAGTACCCCTCGGCGACG
>SRJI02000622.1 GCA_005473895.2 Carideicomes alvinocaridis | reverse complement strand
GGAACTGTGAGCCCTGGTCCGCGTGCACCAAGCACCTGGCCACCACGGCTGCACCGCCGCGCGTGTGACGGCCTTGTCCGCGCAGGGGTAGAGCTTCTCCTCACCCGTGAAGTGCTCCCTGATGTCGGTCAGCCAGGGCCTGTTCGGCGCTTCTGGAGTGGGCTGGCGCACAGACCGATGTGCTGTCGATCCCTGACGGTGATATTCAGGCGCGTGAGAACGATCTGGATGCAGCAGGCACGTTCCCCGGTGACGGGTTGGTCGCGGACGCCTCTGTCGCGGGCCGTGGACGCTGAACGAGGCCCGTGTGGTCGAAGGTCGCACCTTGACGTCCTCCCGAGCATCCGCACGGACCTGCGTGACGCCGGTGCTGACGTCGGGGACCAGGACGTCGTGGTGGACGGGAACGTGATCACCAGCCGCTCGCCCGATGACC
>SRJI02000621.1 GCA_005473895.2 Carideicomes alvinocaridis | reverse complement strand
GCTGGACACGAGCGAGTTGCTCGCGGTGGCGGCGGCCACGGTGGAGTCCACCTTGCCCAGGCCCAGGACCTGCGGGGTCAGCTCACCGGTCACGCCGGGGGTGATCTCCACGTCGGCGGAGCCGGTGGCGCCGGAGCCCTCGACGGCGGAGGTGACGGTCGCGGACTTCGCCTTCACGGTGACCGGGGAGGTAACCTCCGGGACGGCCTTGCCCTTGGCGGTGGTCCAGGACATGGAGCCGTGGGTCCAGGTGTTCACGGCGGCGTCGGTGCGGGTGACGGTCAGCTCGACGTCGGCGGACTGGCCGGCCTTCAGGTCCAGCACGGCCGGGGAGGCGGTCACCTCGAAGCCTGGCACGTTCGCAGAGAACTGCCAGCGGCCGTTCTCCAAGGCGGTCACGGTGCGGGTCACGGTGGCCGAGCCGACGACGTCGGGG
>SRJI02000620.1 GCA_005473895.2 Carideicomes alvinocaridis | reverse complement strand
GGACCGGGTCCACGCCGCCGTCGTTCCAGGGATGGCACCGGCCGATGCGCCGCGCGGCGAGCCAGGAGCCCTTCACCGCGCCGTGCACGTGCACGGCCTCCAGCCCATAGGCGGAGCAGCTGGGGAAGAACCGGCACACGGGTCCGTACAGCGGGGAGACCACGGCCCGATAGACCGTGAGCAGGCCGGCCAGCAGGGCCGACGGCAGCGCGCGCAGCGGCCCCCACTCACGGGAGGGCTCGAGCACGACGAAAGGTGAGGGCGTGACGATCATCTACGCGTGCTCCGAGGCGGCGGGCAGGTGCGGCTTCAGGGCCTTGCCGAGCGCGCCGACGGTCTCGCGGCGCAGCAGTGCGAAGTCCGCCTCTGCGGCGGCCGGCAGCGCGCGGACCTGGACCAGCACCGGCAGGTCGCGCAGCGGGGGCAGGCGCATCTG
>SRJI02000619.1 GCA_005473895.2 Carideicomes alvinocaridis | reverse complement strand
GAGACGAGCCGCCACCCGGAGATGCTGCCGACCACCTCGGTGCAGCATGCCGCCTCGCGCCTGCGCGCCAGGGCGATCAACCAGGGCAGCATCGAGTCCCGCCACCCGCGTGTGCTGTTCGTCTGCCACGGCAACGCCGGCCGCTCGCAGATGGCCGCGGCCCTGCTCGAGAACCGCACCCACGGCGAGGTCAGGGCCCGCTCGGCCGGCACGGAGCCCGCCGGCGAGGTCATCTCCACCGCGTTCGAGGCGATGAACGAGATCGGCATCCCGCTGCACCACACGTACACCAAGGGCCTGGACCCGGACGTGCTCCGGGCCGCCGAGATCGTGGTGCTCTTCGACGGCGCGGACCCGTTCGAGATCCCCGAGGGCGCGCAGGTGCAGAAGTGGTCCGTGCCGTCGATCCGCGGCATGAGCCTCGAGCAGGTGCGCG
>SRJI02000618.1 GCA_005473895.2 Carideicomes alvinocaridis | reverse complement strand
CTCGTGGAGCAGATGCGCCGCGAGGGCTTCGAGCTCACCGTGGGCAAGCCGCAGGTGGTCACCCGGACCGTGGACGGCAAGGTCCACGAGCCGATGGAGCGCATGACCATCGACATCCCCGAGGAGTTCATGGGCGCGGTCACGCAGCTCATGGCCGCCCGCAAGGGCCGCATGCAGGAGATGTCCAACCACGGCACGGGCTGGATCCGCATGGAGTTCCTGGTCCCGGCCCGCGGTCTGATCGGGTTCCGCACCCGCTTCCTCACCGAGACCCGCGGCGCAGGCATCGCCTCCTCCTACGCGGCCGGCTACGAGCCGTGGACCGGTGAGATCGAGTACCGCACCAACGGCTCCCTCGTGGCCGACCGGGCGGGCACCGCCACGCCGTTCGCCATGATCAACCTGCAGGAGCGCGGCACCTTCTTCGTGCAGCCGG
>SRJI02000617.1 GCA_005473895.2 Carideicomes alvinocaridis | reverse complement strand
GACGGTCTTCTGGACGTCGTCGGCGAGGGCGTCGGCGATCTCCGCGGCCGGGCGCGGCTCGTCCACCGCCGTGTAGGCGATGCCGTGGCCGCCGCCGAGGTCGAGCTCGGCCAGCTCCACCCCGTGCTCGGCCTTGACCTCGGCGAGGAACTCGAGCACGCGTCCGGCCGCCAGCCCGAAGCCCTCGGCCTCGAAGATCTGGGACCCGATGTGGCAGTGCACGCCCAGCAGCTCGATCGACTCGGCCGCCAGGGCCGCGGCCACGGCGACGGCGGCCGGCGAGCGCCCGGCGATGTTGCCGTCCCGGTCGGTGGAGGCCGGGGCCAGGGAGAGGCCGAACTTCTGGTCCTCGTGCGCGGTGGCGATGAAGTCGTGGGTGTGCGCGTGCACGCCCGGGGTCAGCCGGAGCATCACGGGGGCGCGGCAGCCGGCCTCG
>SRJI02000616.1 GCA_005473895.2 Carideicomes alvinocaridis | reverse complement strand
AGCCGAGGCAGCCACCCGCTCAGCTCGGTCATGCGGCCGTTCACGTCGACCGCGGCCCGCGCCATCGAGGTGTTCGACGATGCGAGCTCAGCCGTCGCATCGAGGGCGGTCGAGATCTGGCCGTCACGCAGCGCCAGCCCGCGCAGCTGCTCGAAGTACGCCGTGCGCGCAGGCCCTGACGGATAGTGCCGTTCGAGAACCGACAGCCAGATCCGGGCGCGCTCGGAGTCGAGCTCACCCGGGAGCATGGTCATGGGTCCCGCGCCCGCGAGAGTTGGCCCCACGGCTTCGTCCCGCAGACGGAGGAATTCAGCCAGCGCGTCACGCGGGGCGAGCACGCCGTGTTTCAGTCCGATCCGGGTCGCCCGCTTGAGTGCGGAGCCCGTCGACGCGCGACCCGCACGGTAGTCACGGTAGACACTGCCGAGCTCCCGTC
>SRJI02000010.1 GCA_005473895.2 Carideicomes alvinocaridis | reverse complement strand
ATGCCGCCGCCGGCCGCCAGTCGGCGCCGTCGCGGGCCCCCCGAGGCCTGAGCCTTGTCGTGGCGGGGCTGGTCCTGGCTGCCATCCTCGGCGGGGCGATGGCGCTTTACGGCCGGATCGGCGCGCCGGGTTACGGCGACCTGGCCCTGGCCGACCGCATCGCCATGGCCGAAGAGCTGCGCCGCACCCGCCCCGACCAGGAGGAGGCGGAGGCGCGGCGGCCGGCCCCCGACGAGCAGGCGCAGGATCCGCAATTCGCCGAGCTGATGACCCGCCTGCGCACGGCGCTGAAGGATCGCCCGGATGACCTGCGCGGTTACCGCCTGCTGGCCGAGAACGAGGCGGCACGGGGCGATTTCGTCGCCGCCCGCAAGGCCCAGGCCCGCGTGATCGAGATCCGCGGCGACGCGGCCGATGCCGCCGATTACACCGACCTCGCCGACATGATGATCCAGGCCACGGGCGGCTATGTCTCGCCGCAGGCGGAGCAAGCGCTTGGCCAGGCGCTCAAGCGCGACCCCGAGAACGGCATCGCGCGCTATTATTCCGGCGTGATGATGGGCCAGATCGGCCGGCCCGACCTGGGCTTCCGCATCTGGCGCCAGCTTCTGAACGACAGCGCGCCCGACGATCCCTGGACCGGCCCGCTGCGCGCCCGGATCGAGAGCATGGCGGACCGCGCGGGCGTCCGCTACTCCCTGCCCGAACAGACCGACCTGCGCGGCCCCGACCAGGCGGATATCGACGCCGCCGCGGAGATGAGCGATGCCGACCGCCAGGAGATGATCCGCGGCATGGTGGAGGGGCTGGCGGCGCGGCTCGGCTCCGAAGGCGGCACGCCCGAGGAATGGGCCCGCCTGATCGGCGCCCTCGGCGTGCTGGGCGAAACGGAGCGCGCGCGGGAGATCTGGGACGAGGCGAAGCAGGTCTTTGCCGGGGACGAGACGGCGCTGGCCCGGCTGGCCAGCCAGGCGGAACAGGCAGGGCTGACGGAATGATCCACGAAACGCCGGAATCCTTTGCCACCGCCCTGCCCCGCGCCGGCGCCCTGGCCGGACTCGACCTGGGCGAAAAGACCATCGGCGTCGCGGTGTCGGACGGGATGCGCTCGGTCGCGACCCCGCTGGAGACGATCCGCCGCAAGAAATTCGGCCTCGACGCGGAAAAGCTGCTGGCGATCCTCGATGCCCGCGCCATCGGCGCGCTGGTGCTGGGCCTGCCCCGCAACATGGACGGCTCCGAGGGGCCGCGCTGCCAGTCGACCCGCGCCTTCGCCCGCAACCTCGCCCGGCTGCGCCCGGAGCTGGAGATCGCCTTCTGGGACGAACGGCTGTCGACCGTCGCCGCCAAGCGCGCCCTGCTGGAGGCCGACACGTCGCGCCGCCGCCGGGCCGAGGTGATCGACCACGTCGCCGCCTCCTTCATCCTGCAGGGGGCGCTGGACCGGCTGCGCCACCTCGGGGCGGAGTGAGGCGCGCCATGAGCGACGAGGTCTGGAAACGGTCCGAGATCGAGAGCCCCTGCATCCGGGTCTGCGTCGTCCATCCGGAGGAGCGGATCTGCACCGGCTGCCTGCGCAGCGTGGACGAGATCGCCCGCTGGTCGCGCATGACGCCCGAAGAGCGCCGCGCGATCATGGCGGAACTCCCGGACCGCGCGCCCCGGCTGAAGAAGCGGCGCGGCGGCCGGGCGGCCCGGCTGAACCGCTAGCGGTGGCTGTATCTCACTCCTGCCCGGCGGCGCGCGGGCGGAGAAGACGGGAGCCTCCGGCGGGAGTTTTTCTGGCAAGATGAAGGGGGAGCCGCGCGCCATTGCCTCTTGGCCGGCGCGGGGCGGCGAGGGTCAGGGGCTCTGGCGGGGGCGACGGCGCGTTGGTCCGATTCCGAGACGGCTGATGCGGGCGCCGGGCGGCGGCGTTTCTCCCCGGGCGGGAGTCCCTGGAACCTCCGCCGGTCAGCGGCGCCCCTCGCCGCCGCTTCCAATACAGCTGTGACTCTGTACCGGCTTGGGGGCGGCGGCCGGCGGGGGCCCTGGACCTCCGCCGGGCCGGTTGGATAGGCGCCGGGCTCAGTACCCCAGGGACTTTCGCAGCATGTTGAGCGCCACGAGGACCAGGAAGGCCGCGAAGAACCGGCGCAGGGGCTTGGGGTCCATGGCATGGGCGATCCGCACGCCGATGGGCGCGGTGATCAGGGTCATGCAGATCACGATCAGGAAGGCCGGCCCGTTCACCGCCCCGAGGGTAAAGGGCGGGCGGTTGGCCGGATCGATCTGAAGGAAGAGAAAGCCCACCACCGACGGCACCGCAATGGTCATCCCGAACCCGGCCGCCGTCGCCACGGCGCGATGGATGGGCGTGTTGTAGAGCGTCATCACCGGCACCCCGAAAGAGCCGCCGCCGATCCCCATCAGCACCGACAGGAAGCCCAGGAGCGGCGACAGGATCGCCCGCGTGACGCCCCCCGGCATGCGCGGGCCGATCTGCCATTCCGCCTTGCCGAAGGCGAGCCACAGGCCGATCAACAGCCCCAGCACGCCGAAGATCCCCTGCAGCACCACCGAGCGCAGCGAGGCCGCCACCAGCACGCCCAGCACCGCGCCCACGACGATGCCCGGCGCCCAGCCCCGGAGGATCGACCAGTCCACCGCGCCCTTGCGGTTATGGCTCAGGACCGAACGCAGGGAGGTCACGATGATCGTCGCCAGCGAGGTGGCGAGACACAATTGCATGAGCTGCGGGCCGCCATAGCCGAGCGTCTGGAAGGCGTAGAAGAAGGCGGGCACCAGCACGATGCCGCCCCCCACGCCCAGCAACCCGGCCAGCACCCCGGCCAGCGCGCCGATTCCCGCCAGCAGCACGCCCATCTCCACCAGAAGCACCGTATCCGGCATCCCGTTCCCTTCCCTTCGCGACTCGGTCGGGGCTGTTCATACAGAAGGGGCCGGGGATTGACGATGCGGCCCGGAACACCGCGCGGCCGGGGCTGACCAGGCCGGCAGGACCCGGTCTAGGCCGCCTCGCCCACGACTTCGCCCAGGGCGCGCTCCACCAGTTCCGGCCCGGCATCCTTGCGATGCGCGCCTTCCGACAGGCAGCGCCGCCAGGCCCGGGCGCCGGGGCGGCCGGCGAAGAGGCCCAGCATGTGCCGCGTCACCTGGTGCAGCTTCCCGCCGGAGGCGAGATGCGCCTCGATATAGGGCAGCATGTCTTGGACCGCCTGCTCGGCCGTCCGGTCCTCGCCTCGGCCGTGGATCCGGCGATCCGCCTCGGCCAGGATCTGCGCCGGCTGGTGATAGGCCGCGCGGCCGATCATCACGCCGTCCATGCCCGCCGCGAGGTGCGCCTCAGCCTCGGCGAGGCTGTCGATCCCGCCATTGATGCTGAGATGCAGCGCCGGGAAGTCGCGCTTCATGCGGTGCACGAGATCGTAGTCGAGCGGCGGGATGTCCCGGTTCTCCTTGGGCGACAGCCCCTGCAGCCAGGCCTTGCGGGCATGAATCGTGACCCGGCCGATCCCCGCCGCCTCCATCCGGGCCAGGAAATCGGGCAGGACCTCCTCGGCCTTCTGGTCATCGACGCCGATCCGGCATTTCACGGTGACCTCCACCGCCACCGCCTCGCGCATGGCGGTGACGCACTCGGCGACCAAATCGGGGCTTTTCATCAGCACCGCGCCGAAGGTCCCGGACTGGACCCGGTCGGAGGGGCAGCCGACATTGAGATTGATCTCGTCATAGCCGGCCTCTGCGCCGAGCCGCGCCGCCTCTGCCAGTTCCGCCGGGTCCGAGCCCCCGAGCTGGAGCGCGACCGGGTGTTCGTCGGGGTGGAAATCGAGCAGATGCAGCGCGCCGCCCCGCACCAGCGCCGGGGCGGTGACCATCTCGGTATAGAGCAGCGTGTGCCGGGACAGCCGCCGGTGAAGGTAGCGACAATGGCGGTCGGTCCAGTCCATCATCGGCGCAACGGACAGGCGCGAAGCTCTTGATATGTCTTGCTTTTTATATTTTTCAGCCACTTACAGGCACCTACAGTTCGTCTCGTTTCCGCTCATCATGGACCAAACCCGTCGATTTTGACACTGGATTTGGTCCCGTGGACCAAATACAATTTCGTGGACCAAATGGGGAGACCATCATGGGCTCGATCACCACACGCAAACGCAAGGATGGAAGTCACAGCTACAGGGCACGTGTACGAGTGATGCGCGAGGGCACCGTCTATCACGAGACGAAGACTTTTGACAGACGCCCAGCTGCGGCCGCCTGGATAAAGAAACGCGAGAAAGAGCTAGCAAAACCTGGTGCGCTGGAAGAGTTGAGCGTATGCGACCCTCCGCTGTCCAAAGCGATCGAGCGCTATACTGAAGAAGCCGTGAAGGACATCGGTCGCACAAAAGCCCAGGTCCTCAGGACCATCGTCACCTACCCGATCGCCGATCTGCCCTGCTCCACCGTCAAGTCGAAGGATGTCATCGAGTTCCTTCAGTCTCTGCCCGGACAACCGCAAACCGTCGGGAACTACGCGAGCCATCTCGCCTCGATATTCGCCATAGCTCGACCGATGTGGGATTTCCGACTGGATGACCGGGAGATGAGAGACGCGATCACCGTCGCGCGCCGTATGGGGATCATCTCCCGTTCCGCGCAGCGTAACCGCAGGCCCACCCTCGATGAACTCGACCGGCTGCTGGCCCATTTCATTGATCGGCGCCAGAGAACACCTCAAGCCATGCCCATGCACAAGGTGATCGTTTTCGCTCTCTTCTCGACGCGCCGACAGGCAGAGATCACCCGGCTCACCTGGGATGACTTCCAGAACGAGCACAAGCGCATCCTGGTCCGTGACATGAAGCATCCCGGCGAAAAGCTCGGAAACGATACCTGGGTCGATTTGCCCGAGGAGGCCATTCGGATCATCGACAGCATGCGCAACAGCAAAGCTGAGATCTTCCCCTACTCTCCGGACGCAATCACGGCCAACTTTACCCGCGCTTGCAAGCTGCTCGGGATCGACGATCTGCATTTCCACGATCTACGCCATGAGGGCATCTCGCGCTTGTTTGAGATGGGTTGGAACATTCCCCACGTCGCAGCTGTCAGTGGGCACAGGTCATGGGTCAGCCTCAAACGCTATACACACATCCGCGAAACCGGCGACAAGTATGCAAGCTGGCCTGGAATTCAACTCGCCATCGGCAACGAATGATCCACCGACCAGTCCTTAGCTCTCGCCCAGAACTTCGCGATTACGGTCTATGACCTAGACTCTGATCCGAATTATCGGAACTGACGCCCAACGATCCCGACAAGCTTTCTAAGCCTTCATCACAAGCCGGATTTGAGCCGTTCAAAGACCAACTTCGTCGTGCTCGGTGAGGCATTCGGAGTGGTCACGCAACACCTCAAGGACACGGCAATCGGCGGTTCGTCCACCACTGCACTCATGAACCATTCGTTCCAGCTCGGTACGGAGCGCCTCTAGTCGGCTCAACCGTTGCTCCACTTGCTTAAGCTGCCGACGCGCAATGGCATCAGCGTCGGCGCAGGATGTCCCAGGATTGTCGCTCAAATTCAGAAGTTCACGAATAGCGTCAAGCGAGAAACCCAGTTGCCGAGCGTGTCGAACAAATGACAGCCTATCTAGTTCAGCATCTCCGTAGCGGCGTTGACCGCCTTCGGTTCTGCCTGGCTCGGGCATCAACCCTATCTGCTCGTAGTAGCGGATCGTCTGGACCTTTGTCCCGGTTTTTCTCGCCATCGCTCCAATTGTCAGCATCTTACCCGACCTCATACCTACAGCCAGTGTAGCTTTGCGCCAGATCGAAGACAAGTCTGAACCGTCATTCACAGTTCAGTGAAGCTGATCCTTTCGACGTCATCTTGGCTTGAAGCTATAGCTGCTAGAGGTCGTACACGAAGCCCGAGCAAACAATCGGAATCGGGCGAAGCAGTGTGAATCTTTCCAACTTCCAGAAAATACTGTGGGCGATGGCGGCCACGGCAGCACTTCTGTACATCGGTTTGCTACTGCGGCCTGACGCTGTCTCCGAAAACGAGCGGACTGCCAACGATAGCCCGTTTTTCGCGGAATTCGAGCTGACGGATCATCGTGGCATGGTCCAAACACAGCGTGACTTTTCCGGCCGCTGGATGCTGATTTTCTTCGGATTCACAAATTGCCCGGACATTTGTCCGACAACACTCTCCGAGGTCGCCGCCGTAATGGAGGGACTGCGCGGCGAGGCAGAAAAGGTCCAGCCCATTTTCATTACAATAGACCCCGAACGTGATAGTCCGATGGTACTCTCCCAATACGTGGAGCAATTCGAAGCAGGTATAATTGGTCTGACTGGCACGGCTAACCAGATGGCTGCGATATCTGATAGCTTCCCCATATTTTTTGAAAGGAACGAGGAGGCATCCGCTCCGGGGGGCTACACAATGAGCCATACCTCGAACTTGTTCCTATTTGACCCACAGGCGGGTTACTCAACCTCGTGGCCCTACGGCACGTCCGCTGAAGAGATCCTTGCTGATCTGCAGGAAAGGATCTGACCGACATGAAACGCATTCCCGGAGACATGGCCATCGGGCTGGCCTGGACCGTCGCCACGTCCGCCTCGTTGGCGGTTCTTTTCATCGGCGAAGTGCTCGGCCAATCGCCCTGTCTGCTCTGCTGGTTTCAACGCGCCTTCATGTTTCCGCTGGCGATCATCCTCGGGCTCGGGCTGTGGTGGAGTGACCATGGCGTCGGGCGCTACGGGATCGCGCTCGCCTTAGGCGGCGCGGCCGTGGCGGTCTGGCATTTGGGCCTCTATGCGGGCCTGGTCCCCGAGCAAATTCAGCCCTGCACCGCGACCGGCCCCTCCTGCACCGACGACAACCAGCTGGTCTTCGGAATTCCGATTCCGCTGATGGCTTTGGTCGCCTTCACCGTGATTGGAGCGCTCTCCGCCCTCTCCCTGAAGGAACCGCAAGAATGAACAGACGTGCCCTGATCCTCTCCGTGCTCACCTTTGGTCTAGCAGGGTTTGGCGCAGCATCCTGGTATGTGACCCGCCCTTCTCCGGCCCCCGTGGGAGAGGCCGTCGCGCCGGAACTGTCCGATGCGCTGATCCGGTCCTACTCGCCGATCCTCGGGTCGGAAACCGCACCTGTAACGATTGTCGAATTCTTCGACCCGGCCTGCGAGGCTTGTCGGGCCTTTTATCCGGTGGTCAAGAACATCATGTCCGAACACGGCGACACCGTGCGCGTGGTGATCCGTTACACGCCATTCCATGGTGAGGCGTCAGAAGAGGCCATCCGGGTGCTCGAGGCGGCTCGCATGCAGGACGTCTTCGAACCCGTGCTCGAAGCCGTCCTGCGCGAGCAGCCGCGTTGGGCCTCTCATGGGGCGCCAGAACCGGGTCTGATCCTCGATATCGCCGCCTCCGCCGGACTGGCCGTCGAGGAGGCGCGCGACCAGTTGCTCTTTCCAGGGACGACGGCCGTTCTCAACCAAGATCGCGCGGATGTCGAAGCCATGGGCGTAAGCCAGACACCAACCTTCTTCGTGAACGGCCGCCCGCTGAACCCGTTCGGGGAGGCCGAACTGCGACGCGTTGTTGCGGCCGAAGTGGCCGCCGCGCGGAGCTGAATACATATGACGATCGGAAAGCGCTTATGAAAAGACGAACTATCATTGCAGCATTGATTCCTATCGTGATTTTTGCAGGTTTCTCAGCGCCCAGCCAAGCAGATTCCCAAGAGATTCTGGTTGATGATGTCTGGGCACGAGCGTCAATCGGCATGAGCCGACCTGGGGCCGTCTACCTCACCATCAGAAATACGGGGGGCAAGGTCGTCACGTTGGTTGGGATCGAAACCCAGATAGCAGATAGAGCGGAAGTCCACCGCACCGCAACCGACGCAAATGGCGTGTCGTCGATGGCCTACGTCGGTGACCTTTCCATTGCGCCAGGTCGCGAGGTCGAACTGAAACCGGGTGGCTTGCACATCATGCTGATGGGATTGAAAGAGCCGATGCTGGAAGGCAGCAGAATAAAGCTCGAATTAATCTTCGACGACGGCGGTCGGATTCCGGTCGCTGTAAGTGTAAGAGGTATCGCGGCCACCGGTCCTCGAAGCTGATGCGGCGACGGGCAATCTTGAGTTATTGTACTGCGGGCGTTGGGGCACTTGTTCTCGCGCTTTTCGTAGGTTGGTGGCGAGTGGACGGGCCAGGCGCACCAGAGCCCGAGGGTCCGCTTCCCCTGCCGCTGTCCGCTATGAGCTTCCGCCTAACCGACCACGAGGGCAACGAGGTCGGGCCGGAAACCCTGATCGGGCGCCCTTCAATGGTGTTCTTCGGCTTTACTTACTGCCCGGACGTCTGCCCGACCACGCTTTCGGACATCTCGGGCTGGCTGGACGACCTGGGCGACGACGCCACGGAAATGAATGTGGTCTTTATCACCGTCGATCCTGCGCGAGACACTGTCGAAACGATGGAAGAGTATGTCAGCTATTTCCATTCAGCTATCCGCGGATGGACCGGGTCCGAAGAGCAGATCGCACAAGTCGTGCGCGGTTTCCGTGCAAGTTACGAGCGCGTACCGACCGAAAGCGGCGATTACACGATGAACCACACCGCGAGTGTCTACCTGTTCGCTCGTTCGGGCCGGTTCGTCTCCATGATCGACAATCACGAACCAAGAGAATTCGCCGTGCCGAAAATTCGGCGTGCACTTGAAGAAGAAACTTAGGGGGACAACATGAAGTTTGGAATATTCGCGGCAAGTTTCACAGGCTTAGCGGCATTGTCCGCTGGGGGACTTGCATTATCCTGGGAATGGCCGAGCGATCCGGTTCCTCCGGCGCTCGCCGCAGCTAGCGCGTGGTCTCCGCCGGCGTTGCAAGTTCCCATGGTTTTGGAAGCCGCCTTTCCGACACAGGGACAGCCAGGTATCGAAAGAATTCCTGAATTCAAACCCTTGCCGCTCCTGCAGGAGATCGCGGCCAGCGACACTGCATTGCCGGAGATTGAACCCGTTCTGACGAGATGGTCGCGCGAAATCGCGCCTGGCGAAACCCTCGATGCAATCCTGGCGGAGGCCGGCCTCGCGGCAAACACCCGGGCAGAAGTCGCCCTGGCAATCGGTGCTGAATATGACCTGCGGCGCCTTCGGCCCGGACATTCCATCACCCTCATCTCGACCGCAGATGGCGCTGCGCGCTCGGTATCGCTTACCGTCGGAGACGGTGTTCGGATTGAGGCCACCTTCGGTGAAGAGCTGTCTACATCAGTCGTTTCACCTGAACCCGAAATCGTAACCCTCGCGGGTGAGGCGGTGATCGGCAGTTCACTCTTCGCCGCCCTCGAAGAGGCCGACATGCCCGCCCGGTTTGCCGTGGACCTTGCGCAAATGCTAGGCGGAACTGTGGATTTCCGTCGTGACATGTCGGGCGGCGAAAAACTGCAACTTCTTTGGAGAGAGGCCCGGCTTGGAAACGAAAGAATCGGGCAGCCTGACCTGGCATTCGCTGCTCTGGAGATCGGCGGAGCCCTCTACGAAATCGTCTGGCCGGATAGCGGAAGCGGTCAGGCGACGATCTATGTGGATGGTGAGGTCTTGCGGGTCTTTGCACAACCGGTCGAAGGTGCGCGCCTCAGTTCTGTGTTTGGACGTCGCACACACCCGGTCTATGGCAATGTTCGAATGCACACTGGAGTCGACTTCGCGGCGGCGGGTGGAACTCCGGTCCATGCGACAGCCCCCGGTCAAATCAGCTTCATCGGCTGGCGGAATGGGTACGGCCGCGTCGTCGAACTCTCTCACGGCTCGGACACCATGACGAGATACGCACATCTCAGCTCGACCCCCGACGAGCTAACTCAAGGCCAGCGCGTGGCGGCGGGGGACATGATTGGTCGCGTCGGCGCCACGGGTACGGCAACTGGGCCCAATCTTCACTACGAGGTTCTCGTCGAAGGTCGCCCAACAGATCCTCTCACCGATGAACGTCTCGCCAGTGCAACAGAGCGCCAGACGGATGACACCGCGTTGTCGCGACTTGCTGAGGCACGCGCCCTTATGGCCGCCAGCCTGGACCGCGAGATCGCCCTGCAAACAACTGAAAGCCTATGATCCATGAAACGACTGAAACATACACTTGTTCTCGCAATCTCACTGCTTCCGGCTGCCCAGGCGATCGCGGAAGTTACACCAATCGAGGTTCGCAAGACGAACGGCTGCGGTTGCTGCCTGTCGTGGATGAACCATCTCAAAGAGAACGGTTTTGCGCCCACCGGCGAGGACGTGTTTGGCGGGCTGCTTGTTCGTTTCAAGCTCGAGATGGGTGTGCCGCAGCGCATGGTCTCCTGCCATACTGGCCTAGTGGACGGTTATGTGATCGAAGGGCATGTACCGGCCTCCGACATCCGTCGTCTTCTCGATGAACGCCCTGATGCAATCGGTCTTGCGGTGCCCGGCATGCCTTACGGTTCACCGGGCATGGGCCCCGAGGAAGACCGGGAAGCCTACGATGTCTTTCTCATCCGGCAGGACGGATCGACCGAGATCTATGCGAGTTATCCAGAAGGGTGAGCAAGCTCCGAAATGGAAACGTCTCCCCCGGTAGTGCTCAGCTTTCTCGGAAGCTTTGCCACCTGTATGCTGACAGCCCTTGGGGCGGCTCCAGTCCTGTGCGGACATATTCCTTCCAGATCGATGCGCGACTCCGTTCTCTGCGTTTCAGTAGGCGTAATGCTCGCGACCCTACTAGTATCCATGACTTTTCTGGCCCTAGACGGAGCCAAAGGATTGTTCGAATATGGCGCTGCCCCTGCCGCTATAGTCTGCTTCGCCGTCTTTCTTGGCTTGAGTGAAGTAGCCCAGATAAACCAAAGGATACCCAGCGAGCGGCTAAATCCGCACTCCAAAACATCTGATGGCGCAACGCTTTGCCGTGTCTGGATCTTTATCTTCGCGATCACAGTCCATAATTTCCCCGAAGGGTTTGCATTGGGAATTGGGATTGCGGCCGATGGGATGTCGGGCGGTATACCGCTCGGTATTGGAATTGGATTGCAGAACGCGGCTGAAGGGCTAGCGGTGGCAGCCGCACTCCTCGGAGAGGGGTATTCTAAGCATCACGCTTGGTTAATCGCTGCTTTGACCGGGCTCATCGAACCGGTTGGCGGCCTTTTTGGTGCTGCCATGATTAATTCTTCGGTAGGCTATCTTCAATGGGGCGTGGCTCTCGCGGCGGGCGCAACACTCTTTGTTAGCAGCCATGAGATCATCCCTAGTAGCCACCGAAAAGGGCGCCAAAACAGAGCAGTCCTCGGCCTGGCAATTGGCTTGGTCATAATGCTTTTTCTCGACGCTAGGCTAAGGTGAGGCGATGTCTGCCGAAATGAAAACGTTAGCAATCGGCACGCTTGCCATATTCATTTCTTTCGCCGTAGATCAGATCACAAAAGCCATCGTGGTTGCCAATGCGGAAGCCCTGCGCAATGGCTTCCCGATCGTACCTGGGTTCAATCTCACGTACTTTCGTAATGACGGCGTGACCTTCGGCCTTCTCAGCGGCACACCATGGTGGGTCCTGGCGGCGCTGGCCTTTGCCGTCTGCGTCTGGTTCACGTTCATGATGTGTCAAGCTGCCAACAGAGTCGAAGCCGTCGCATACGGCGCGATCATAGGAGGCGCTTTCGGCAACGTAACGGATCGCCTGCGTTTTCAGGGGGTCACGGATTTCCTCGATTTCTATGTGAGCACCGCCCATTGGCCCGCCTTCAACATAGCCGATGTGTTTGTGGTATGTGGCGTCGGATTGCTCCTCGTTGGGCCGAAGATCCAGCAAGCACACCGGACTGGTCCATGAGGTCGCCTTTGCCTTTTTACAGAGGCTGGGTGACTTCCTTGCCGTCTCGCGCCATTGTCGCGACCGCAGCAGGAGCGATGACCGTTCTGTCGCTTCCGCCCTTCTCGATCATTCTGCTCGTGCCCGTATCCTTTTCAGTGCTGCTTCTTCTGCTGCGCGCTGGCTCCGTCGGGGCAGCCGCACTGGTCGGGTGGGCCTTTGGTCTCGGTCAGTTCGGCTTTGGCCTCTCATGGATCTCCGAGAGCTTCTATGTGGACCCCGATAAATTTGGGGCGCTGGCGATCCCGGCCGTTGCGGCACTGGCCGCCGGTCTGGCCACCTTTCCGGCCTTGGCGGCGGCGCTGTTTTCCAGCACTAAGTCCCGCTTTGCGGTCACCGGCGTAACGACCTGCCTGCTATTCGCAACCTCCTGGACGGCGGCAGAGTGGCTGCGCGGGCACGTCTTCACGGGATTTCCCTGGAACCTCACCGCCTACGCCCTTGTTGACTACCCGACACTGAGGCAGCCGGCCGCATGGATCGGCAGCTATGGGCTGGGCTTTCTTTTAGTCCTGGCCGGAACGCTGCCGGCCGCGGCCCTGGTGACGGAGAGACGGCGGCGCTGGGTCCCCGCTAGTCTGTTCGCGGCCGTGATCGCGACGACATGGACCGTAGGCCAAGGCCGACTCGGGTTAGAGCCGAGACCTGCGCCCGGAGTCGATGTGCGCATAGTTCAAGGCAACGTGCCGCAAAGGGAGAAGTGGGCGCCCGAACAGCGAGACGAAACCTTAACGCGCTATCTGGCCCTCTCGAGCGGTCCCGGCGAGGTGGATGTGCTCCTGTGGCCGGAAACCGCCTTTCCGGGCTTTCTCGATGAGGATCTGGGGGCGCGATCTCGCATTGCCGCCATCTTGCAGGACGGCGCTTTGCTTCTGACCGGCGTCCCGGACCGCACGCGAAAGGACCAAGAAACGCTCTATTTCAACACCGTCCAAGCTTACAATCAAACCGGAGACATTCTGACCGGCTATGCAAAGCACCATCTCGTTCCATTCGGCGAGTATGTCCCCTTCCGCGGCTGGCTTAAGCTCGACCGGATCACCCAAGGCCTGGGAGACTTTACGCCCGGTGCAGGACCGCGAACGCTGACCCTGCCCGGCGCTCCCCCGCTGGCCGTGGCCATCTGCTACGAGATCATCTTTCCAGGCGACGTCATCGACGATCAGCATCGGCCCGACTGGATATTCAACGCCACGAACGATGCCTGGTTCGGCACCAGTATTGGACCCGAGCAGCACCTTGCTGCGGTCCGCATGCGTGCCGTCGAAGAAGGACTTCCGATTGTGAGGGCCGCGAACACCGGCATCTCAGCGGTAATCGACGCGAAGGGCGAGCTCATTGTGAAGCTTGGCATCGAAGAGACCGGTGTCATCGATGCCGAACTTCCCGGCGCCCTCGAACCCACGCCATATGCACGGTTCGGCGACTGGATGCTCCTGGCGTTAACAGCCGTCACTTGGATCCTGTTTCTTGGCACACGGTTGTCAGGCATGCATCGGGCAAGAAATCAAAAGGCATCAGCGGAGGCAAAGTCATGTTGACGATCGCGGGTATCCTCGCAGGAGCAATTTGGGGTGGGTATCTGGCGCGTCGCCGTAAAGGAAACCGGCTGGATATCATGCAATATGCGGTCAGCTCGGGTATCGCTTTCGGCCTTCTCGCATTCATCGTGTCGCTGTTCATAATGCGTATTACTTCATAAGAGACCTCCCCTTTCTGATGCGAACTGGAACGTCAGATAAACTTACAGCCACGGGCTTTCCCTGCCATTTTCATATTGGAATTGGCTGTTTCTGGCTTGACCCAGCAGCCGATAAGCGCGTCGAACTCCGCTGTTGGGGGCTTCAAGGCAGCAGACACAGCGCGACCATTGAATACACTGCCGCGGCGGAGAGCCACATTCAGGGGGCGGTAAGGCGATGCGTTCTTCCAACTCGGTGCCAACCTTTTTCTGTTTGGGTAGCGAGGAACTCCGGCCGATTTGGCAGGCCTAGGGTTGAGAGGGCGGGATGTGCCTACTCAGGTCGGACGCATCTGGCACCAAACCAATGACAAGGAGTGAGCAGTTGTTCAACGGTCTGATCTTTTACGATCCATTCGGCTATATGATTTCGCCGATCTCATTCGCATTCATCGGCCTTGCAACATCTTTGTATCTTCGTGGCCTCAAGACAACCGCTCGCTTTGTCGGAAAGATAACGATCTGGCGTCGTGCTCTCTTCTTTGCCGGCCTTGCCATCGTCCTCGTCGCGACAAATGCGCCTCTTGCCCATTTGGGACACAGCCAATTTTCGGCACACCAGGTCGAGCATCTTTTGTTGCGCTTAGTGGGACCACTTGTCATCGCAGTGTCCCAGCCGTGGCATATCTTGAAAGCCGGGTCGAGCAGGCAATGGCGAAAAAGTCTCAGAAAGCTTGGCGGCGGGCACATTGCAAGGTTCATGACGCGCCCTGGTATTGCCACCGCTTGTCTTGTCGGATCGCTCTTCATTTGGCAGGT
The DNA here is from genome assembly GCA_005473895.2 of Carideicomes alvinocaridis. Classification (GTDB taxonomy): domain Bacteria; phylum Pseudomonadota; class Alphaproteobacteria; order Rhodobacterales; family Rhodobacteraceae; genus Carideicomes; species Carideicomes alvinocaridis. The sequence continues at coordinate 110,877 of SRJI02000010.1, read as the reverse complement.
GCCGCAGCTATTCGCTCTCGCGCAGAAGATTGCGCTCTTAGAGATACTGGCTCATCTGTCGATGACTCTGGCGGGACTTTGGTATTTTTCAATGATGTTCGATCACCGCGACCCGCCGGAAGGAGCCCGGCGCGGGGCGCGGCTAATCTCGGGTTTCGTGGTCATCGTTTCAAACATTTTCCTGGGTTCTTTGACAACGTTCAAGGAGGTTAGCTTATATGTTCTGCGATCTTCGCCATATCATAGTGGCAGACTTGGCTCCCTGGTGGACGAGACGGTCGGCGGATACATGATTTGGATTCCCTCCTCGATGGTCTTGATTGTGGCGATCATTCTCGTGATGAATGGCTGGAACGCAGCGGAAGAGCGGCGTTGGAACTCCCGCGGCGACTTGATGCGTAATTCGAATTCTGCGGCACTGGAGTTTCCAGAAACCGCCGCAGAGTTGCGTTTGAAAGTGAATGGGCCGAACAGAGACATGGGTCGGACTCTCGCTCTGTGCGCTTTTGCGATGTTCACGATCGTAATGGCCACAGTGGTGACGATCGTCTATGCATTCTAAGCATTGCGCACCGAGTGTCTTCACAGGTCCAGGTTTTGACGGAGAGGAACCACCTGATCGGCGCAGTTCTCGGCGAGCAGACCGATCCGAAGATGCAGACGGCTCGCTACTTGACGTCTTGAAGCTCTTTGGTGAAATGCACCGGCAAACTGACGCGGACTTCCAGCCCGCCCACATCTCGGTTGGAGAGCCGTATTTGGCCACCGTGAGACTCTACAATTCTCTTCGCTATTGCCAGTCCCAACCCCAGGCCTCCGGTCTCTCGATTGCGTGAAGCATCCAGTCGATGAAACGGAAGGAATACTCGCTCCAAGTCTTTGGCCGGGATACCGGGGCCGCTGTCGGCAATGACAATTTCGGCTGCCTGGGCATCGGACCGAACATCGACAACTGCGCAAGTGCCATAACGTATCGCGTTCTCAATCAGGTTCGTCAGAGCACGCTTCAAGGCTACGGGCCTGCAAGGCAAAATAATACCGTCCGGAATCGCCGCCGTCACATCATACTCCAACTCTGCCAAATCATCGCAAATCGCTTCAACAAGGGCACCAAGGTTCGTCATGCTAGTCGATTCGCTTTCGGTTCCCTCGCGAGCGAAGGCGAGAGTGGTCTGTAGCATCTGGTCCATTTCGGCAAGCGAACTGACGATCCGCTCCCGGACATCAGATTCGTCAATTGTCTCGGCCCTCAGCCGAGCGACCGTAAGCGGCGTTCGCAGATCATGCGAGATGGCGGCAAGCATTTGTGTGCGTTGTTCGAATTGTGAACGGATACGGAGTTGCATCTCATTGAATGCTCCTATCGCCTCACGAAGTTCGTACGGTCCGGTCAGAGGCAGGGACGGCGCCTGAACGTCTTGAGAGAATGAAGTTGCCGCGTCGGCAAAGACCCGCACCGGCAAGAGCAGCCGTCTGACTGTCCAGACGGAAAGCAGAAGGACAGCGAAAAGAAAGATTCCCGTCGTTGCGACCACTTTTGGCCATCCGGGAGCCGCCGCTAGGGGTAGCATGGTTGTGAAATCAATCCGTTCACCCGTCGGTAGCGGCACCGAAACAAGGAGCGCAGTATCCTGATCATGTCCCGTAGCCATGCGCAGCAATCGCGTTTGAAGCCATTCAACGATCGTTGCGTTGACTGACAGTTCATCCCGTGGCTTGGCCTCGCCGATTTCCACTTGGATTGGCTCATCCACGGCCGTTTGTATCCGACGCTTGAGCAGTTCGCCAAGGCGGGCAGACTGCGGGTCGTCCACCACATTAACCGAAGAAGGGGTGATAGGCACCAAGGAGACTCGAAAGCTATGACTTTCGGAGGCGCGCGCGACCAACTCGCGATCATCATCAGGTACACTTAGAATGATGTCGGAAATCGCCGCGACGAGTTGTGCGATATGTTGTTGCTCGGTCTCGTTTAGGACGACCCTGCGATGTTCCTCGAAAATTATGATTGTCAGCAAATGGGTAGCGATCAGCCCGAGTATTAACACGGCAGCTGTTTGACCGACGAGACTCTTCGGCAAGAGGCGCCTCATCCCCGGACCACCTCAGCTGAAAAGATGTATCCGCCGCCCCATACGGTCTTGATGATTTCGGGATTTTGAGGGTCTAGCTCAATCTTCCGGCGCAGGCGGCTGATTCTCGTGTCTATGCTCCGGTCAACAAAGTCGGCATCTCGACCGCGGGTCAGATCGAGCAACTGTTCCCGGGTCAGCACCGTTCCCGGTCTTTCGATAAAGACTCTCAGGAGATTGAATTCAGACGTGCTCAGGGGCACGACCACATCGGAAACGGACCTTAGCCTCCTTGCGGAAAGATCAAAGATCCAACGGTCGAAACGCCACGCTGCGACGGAAGATTTGCTTTCGCCCACGGGAAGTGCTCGTGCCCGCCTTAGAACGGCGCGGATCCGTGCGATCAGTTCCCGGCCGCCAAAGGGCTTGGCCAGGTAATCGTCCGCTCCCATTTCAAGCCCGAGCACCCGGTCGAACTCCTCTCCCCTTGCGGTAAGCATGATCACGGGCACCTCGGATTTGGCGCGAAGATCCCGGCAGAGCGTCAGCCCGTCATCGCCGGGAAGCATGAGGTCGAGAACGACAAGGTCAATCTGTTGGACTTTGAGAAGACGGCGCATCTGGACGCCGTCCGCGACGCTGCTCACACTGTATCCGGCCCGAGACAAAAGTCCGGCAACCAGCTCGCGGATCTCGTGGTGGTCATCGACGACTAGAATGTGTGCCTGATGCTCTGTCATGACCTCCTGATACCCGCGACACGACGAGGCGTCCCGAAAAAAGATGTGTCAAGGTTTTACAACTGGGCAGTTCGATAACGTTCGTCAGAAAATCCTACCCTAGCGACAAAGGAGTGAAACAACCTTCTCCTAAAGGGACTGTCAGCGCGAATGGCAACCTCACCGATGTTCAGTGCGCCATTCGTCTATCAAAGCCGGTCAAGGAAACGAGAGAGAGGTCTTCCGAACGATGGACCGCAAGGAACGCACAGTACTCATCACGGCCGTGATCAACGTTCTGCTGATCTTGTTCAAGTTCTGGCTTTCGGTCGTATCCGGAAGCATTGCTTTGCGATCCAGCGCCCTGCATTCGCTGACGGACCTGGCTATCGGCCTTTTTGTCCTTGCCGGGCTGTACCTCAGCCGCCGGATCCGCGGCTCTGATCCGGTGCGGCAGGGCGTAGGCGCCTTGGAAAACCTCATAGCCCTGATCGTTTCCGGAGCGATCTTCTATGTCGGCATCGAGATCGTTATCGACGTCCTGGCCGGGACAAGCGCGGAACTTCGGAACCTGGTCCCGATCACGCTGGCCTCGCTCGTCACCGTCGCAGTGGCCTATGTGATCGCCCGCTATAAACTTTACGTTGGCCGCCAGACGGGGTCGCCGGCCCTGATCGCGAGCGGCTACCACTCTCAGGTCGACATTTATGCCTCCATCGTTGTCGTCGTTGGACTGGCCGGCTCCGCTTTGGGGTTGTCGAAACTCGATCTAGCGGCGGCGGCGATCGTTGCCGTGATGGTCTTCCTGTCGGGGTTCCAGATCGCCGCCTCGGCCATCGCGGCTCTGCGACAGCGGCGCCTCCTGGATCTGGAGGGCGAGACCGGGGTGACCGCCCCGAAGCATGTCAATCTTCGGGCGGTCGTTCCCGCCGGTGCTTTTCTCATTGCGGGGCTGTTTCTCGTTAGCGGCTTTTACACCGTGCAGCCAGGCGAGACGGCGGTCGTCCGACGGTTCGGCGCGGTCGTCGCCCGGACCGGACCCGGCCTGCACTACCGTTGGCCAGCGCCTGTCGAGCGCGTCGATGTTGTCGCCTCCGATCAGGTGCGCCGGATCGAGACACCGCCAACCCAGATGCTGACCGGCGACGAGAACCTGATTTCGGTGCGGGCAAGCGTTCATTACACGGTACAGGATCCTGCCGCCTATCTTCTCAATGTCGCGGATCCCGAGGAGTTGGTGATGGAGACGTCGATCGCCGCTTTCCGCGGCGTCGTCGCCGGCGAATCCGTGGACGCGCTGCTGACTGTCGACAAGACCGAAATCGAGCAGAAAGCGATGGCCACCGCGCAGGCCGCGCTTGACCGGAACGAAAGCGGGCTGCGCGTCTCGGGCGTACAGCTCCTCGAGAGCGCGCCTCCGCGCGAAGTCGCCGAGGCGTTCCGCGATGTTGCAAGCGCACGCGAGGATCGCAACACTTTCGTCAACGAGGCGACCGCCTACCGAAACGAAGTGTTGCCCGTGGCCCGCGGCGATGCGGATCGAATGCGTCAGTCCGCGCAGGCCTACGCAGCCGAGAGGCTCGCGCGGGCGTCCGGGGAAGCCGCGAGTTTCGTTGCGCGTCAGACCGCTTACTCGAAGGCACCAGAGATCACGCGTCAGCGACTGTATCTGGAAGCTGTCGAGCGGTCTCTGAACGGCGTTCGCAAACTGATCGTCGATCCGGCCACCACGCCGGACACAACCGATCTCTGGCTCCCGCAGCCATCCAGCCGGCGCTTGCAGCCCTGATCAATCAGAAAACACGTGGGGTACCCCAAAAATGAAAATCCTTCGCTTTCTTGGCTTCGGGGCTTTGGCGCTTGCGTTCCTGGCCGTCAGCCTGGTCTACTTTCAGGTCGATACCACCGAGGATGCCATCGTTACCCAGTTCGGCAACCCCGTGAGGATCATTAACGAACCCGGGCTTTATGCAAAGCTGCCCGATCCGGTGCAGAGCGTCGTCAAGATCAGCAATCAGTTACAGGTCTACACACTGCCACGAACCGAGTTTCTCAGCGGCGACAAAAAGAACATCGTCGCGGAAGCCTACGCGACATGGCGCGTGACCGATGCGCTCGCCTTCGTCAAGAACGTCCGCGACTTGCGCGGCGCGGACTTGCGGCTGAATGATATCGTGCGCTCCGAACTGGGTGCGGCGCTGGGGCAGGTCGAGCTGGGTCAACTCGTTACAGTAGATACCTCCAACGTCAAACTTCCCGATACCCTGGCGGCGGTGCGCGAGCGCGCCGCGGCCCGGACGGAGCCTTACGGGTTCACCGTAACGGACGTGCAGCTCAAGGAACTGACCTTCCCGCCCGCTAACCTTTCGAGCGTATTCCAGAGGATGCGGTCCGAGCGCGAAGCCATAGCGCGGCAGTTTCGCTCCGAAGGGACCGAGGAAGCAGCCCGGATCAGGGCGGAGGCCGATACGGAGAAGGCAGCGATCCTGGCTGCGGCAAGCCAGGACGCCACCGAGACGCGCGGCCGCGCCGACGCGGATGCGGTATCCATCTACGCAGGGGCGTTCGGCAAGGACAAGGAGTTCTACCAGTTTTCCCGGACACTCGAATCATACGACAAGTTCATCGACGACGGCACGACCCTCATTCTGCCGTCCGACTCTGAACTGTTGCGCTATCTCGATCCGCGCAGCGTGCTGCAACCGCCCCCCTCCACAGGTTCGAGCAATCTTGCCGATGCCGAGGCGGATACAGGCCGGATCAATGTGCCGGGGGTCCGGCCATGAGCGACGACAACCCTCTCTCGCATGACAACTCAGCGCCCAGGCCGGCTGGCAGGTGGAAGAGCCGCGCCCGACGGGTTCGGAAAGCCGCGGCGGACGCAGCCCGCGGCCTTGCCACCGGCGCCGAGTCGCCCGTCGCAGACATGCGGGTTGCGCTTGGCCACTTCCGGCCGGTCTATTTGGTCTGGGGTCTGCTCGCATCGGGTCTGGCCGTCTATCTCGCCACGGGCGTCTACTCGGTGGCACCGGGAGAAGCCGCTGTGGTCCGGCGTTTCGGCGCCGTCGTCGCACCACGTATGCAGCCGGGGCTTCACTATCGGCTGCCCTGGCCCGTCGACCGTGTGGATGTCGTCAACGTCAGCACGGTGCGCCGCGAACAGGTCGGCATCGACGCGAAGGAGGAAGATCACAGCCACCCCGAGCCCCCGTCGAAACTTCAGGCGCTGTCGGGCGACACCAATGTCGTGGATATCGAAGTGATCGCGCAGTATCAGGTTCGGGATCCGGCGGACTATCTGCTGAACATCGGCAATGCACCCTATCTTACCGTGCGCGACGCGCTTCGCGGCGCGGTGACGCAACTCGTGACCGGACTGCCCGTGGACGCGCTTCTCACCAGCGGCCGCCAGTCGCTTCAGCAGTCGATCCGCGACGAGGCCCAGCGGCGCCTCGATGCCTACGGCAGCGGGCTGGCGATCGTGGGCATCGACCTGCAGAAGGCCTTCCCGCCACAGGACGTCGCCGATGCCTTTTCGGGTGTGAACACGGCCAGAGAAGAAAAGGCCAGGATGATAAACGAAGCGCGCGGTTACGCGAACAGCCTGATCCCCGAAGCCCGTGGCGAGGCGCAGCGACTGGCGGCCGAGGCGCAGGCCTACAGGTCCGGCGTCCTGGCGTCTGCCACCGGCGCGGCCCAGGCCTTCGAGTATCTTCTGGCCGAATATCGCAGCAACTCGGTCTCCTTTGGCGAAGACGTGACCCGGTATCGCATGTTTCTTGATACCATCGAGAAGATCCTTCCCCGGGTCCGAGTCTATGCGCTTGATACAGAACGGGGAGGACGCTTCAACCTCAAGCTCTTCGGCGAGGAGTCCTCTGGCCCGATCCTTTCGCCGACTGGGCTTCGGTAGCATGGCCGGGGGCTGGAAGCAAAACTGGCAGGACGTGATCGCCAGCCTGCGCGGCCGGGCGGATTCGGAGCCGGAGGCAGAAAGCGCCTCGGAGGAACCGGGAACCCACGGTTCCGGAATCACGCGGCCATCGCTTGACGGCAACGCCGGCGCGGATCGGGAAACCACCCGCGGCACGCCCGGCGACAGCGCCAGACCCGCGCCCGAAACCCGGCCATCGCGCGGCTCTGGGATACGCCGCTGGCGGATGGGCGGACTTGTTGGGGCCATCGGCACCGTTACCGTGATGGTCTGGTACTATGCATCCGGAGATCAGGTGGCCGACAATCCGCCGGCACCGGATGTGGTCGCGACATACGACGGGGGAAGGATCACGCTGGACGACATCGCGGAGCACATGAGGATGATGTCAAGCGAGGACGCCGATGTGTTGATGCGATCGCCGAACGCCATCGTCGGCGTGGTCGAGGACCTGATCTCGGATCGGATCGTCCTGCGATGGGCCGCCGAGCGAAAGCCGCAAGGCGACGAATCGTTCCGTCATGCCGCGAAGCACATCGACGAAGAGTTGTCGCTTGCCGCATTGTCCGACCAGATCCATGAAGAACAACTCACGGTCAGCGAGAGCGACCTTCGCGCCTATTATGATGCGAACCGGGCCGCCCTTGCCGGCCAGACCTTCGAGGAAGCGCGGGAAGGCATCAGCCGGACGCTGAAGGCCCGGCGCGAACCTGACTACGTCGCGTCCTATGTCGAGCGCCTCAGGTCCAACGCCTCTATCACGAGGAACTACGACCTTCTGCGAGTGCCGTCGCCCACGGACGACGAACTGCGACGATACTACGATGAGAACCGAGACAGCTTCAAACTGACCCGGCGCGTGATTGTCGATGAACTTGCGTTTCCGATTGGCTCGTTCGGGGACGCGGCGCGCCAGAAAGCCGCCGACGCCCTCTTGCGGATTCGCGGAGGAGCGACATTCAGCGAAGCCTCTGCCGACAAAGAGGGAACCAGGATGGCGTCGGGCCGCGAGGTCGCGGAGGGCACCGAGGCGCCTGAATGGGAGACGGCCGTATTCGCGCTGGTGCCGGGCGAACTCGCCAGCGTCTTCCAAGCGGAAGACGCGTTTTATGTCGTGCGCCTCGTCGATTCCAGGCCGGCCCGGTCACGGGAGCTCTCCGAGGTACGTGCGGAGGTCGCCGAAGCCGTCGCACGGCGAAAGGAGGAGGCCTGGTTCGCGGCGAACGGCGACAAGACGCTGTTCACGATCAAGAGCGAGCGTTACAACCTCGGGCAGTTCTACGACGAGTTCCGGGAACTGCCCCGCGGGTTAAGGCTCGAATACAGTGCCCCGGACGGTATGAAGCGTCTCGCGGACGACCTGATCGACAGAATGCTCCTGGTCAGCGACACCTACGATCAGCTTCTCGATGTGAAGACGCGCCCACAGGCCGACGAATCCAGGTTGCGACTGATGGCACAAATGATGGAGCAGGAAGAGGTTGACGACCAGGTCGTGGTGAGCGACGCGGATATCCAGGACTACTATAGCCGAAACAGCGACCTGATTGCCTACCCGCCAAAAGCCAGAGTCCGTTATGTCCGCATCGGTTTGGGCAGTACCGCGGACGAAAAAGCTCGCGCGCGCGAACGGGCGGACGAAGCCTACGCGAAGCTGGTCCCCGGCTTCCTGGGCAAAGCCGAGGAATTCGCAATCGTCGCGCGAGACTACTCCGAGGATTCCGACAGTGCGGGAACGGGCGGAGAACTGAGCAGCTGGGTCGGTGAGGGTGCTGACCCGCTGTCAGAGATGTTCGATCACCCATTCCATCAGGCGGTCATGGCACTTGATCCGGGCGAGATCGGCAAGCCTTTCGAACTCGGCGACAGTCTCTACATCGTCGAGGTTCTGGAACGCACCGAAGCCCAGCCGGTATCGCTCGAAGAAGCGCGGCCATACATTGAAGACCTTTTGCGCGAAAGGAGACATGACGAACTCGCAGCGAGCCTTCAAGCCCGCCTCCTCGATGAGGCAGCCGTTACTGTCTATCCATCTGTTCTGGATAGCTATTTAGGAATGCAACCGAGATCGGCTGACCGATGATGGCACCTGAAGGTCAGCGTCCCGAACGCACATCAGAACCGTCCCGGAGGACCGCATGAACGAAGCCGCCAACCCAGGCACGGCAAAACAACTTCGCGCACTGAAGAAACGTGAAAACCGCAATATGCTCCTCATCCTCTCCGCCGTCGGCTGCCTGTTCCTGGGCGGTGCGTTCGCAGTTGCGCTTTTTGTCGTCTATGCCCCGTTCTGAACGGCTTGCGCCCCGCCGGGACATCCTCCGCCTGGCCTTGGCCGGGGCACTGTTGCCCCTGTCGGCCTGTGACGATGGCGGCTGGTACGGCAAGGATGTCACCGGCCTGTTGCCCGAGATGGCCTTTGCGATGACCCGCGCCCGAGACGGCGCGGCCGTGACCGAAGCGGACTATCGCGGGCAGGTTGTCGCAATGTTCTTCGGGTTCACCTTCTGCCCTGACATATGCCCGATGACGCTGGCAAACCTGAGCGCCGTCCTGGACAGGCTCGGGGACGATGCGGAGGCGATCACCGTGCTTTTCGTCACGGTCGATCCCCTGCGGGACACGCTCCCCGCGATGGCGGACTATGTTTCGGCCTTCACGCCACGGGCGCAGGGGCTGCGCGGAACGGACAATCAGCTCGCGCGCCTCGCGAGGCGTCTGAAGGTGACGTACAGGGTCGACAGGCCGGGTCCGGACAAGCCCGACTATGCCGTCTCTCACGGAAAATCGGTCTACATCTTCGACGCCACCGGCGCCGCACGGGTCATGTGGCCGCAATTCGACACGACCGATGCGGATATCGACGCCGCCACGCGCGATCTGAGACGTCTCCTCAGCGGCTGAGATGCTTTGCGTCCTGTTCTCGCATCATGTTTCTGACGACGATCAGCAGAGCAATCACGCTCATCATTGCCGGCGGGATCCAGATCACGATTCCGCCTATCTGCTGATCGGCAACCGCGCCGATCGAAGGAAAGTAACGGCCGCAGAAGGCGTAATACGGAAAAAGATCCCGTTCCGCGAAGGTGATGAGCGCGCCCAGAACGATCTGCGGGAACATGACGCCGATCGCCAGTGCGGCGCGAACGCCGTAGCTGACCCGCGCGACACCTGTGGGCCTGGGGTCGACCACCAGCGTCCAGAACAGGATACCGTCGACCACCATCGACCAGTTCATCACCTGATACAGGACCGGATCCAGCATCGCGCGGAAGTGCACGGGCGGTATCAGCCAGAAATAGAACAGGCCAACGAAGAGAAGCACCGCGACGGCCGGATGCTGCACCACGGACACCGTCGAGCGCAGGTATCGGTTCCCGACGATCCGTCTCAGCCAGTCCGGCCCGCCGGCCAGGATGGCGGGGCCGGCCCATCCAAGCGCGACGAGCATCGCGCCGACGTGGTGCATGGCGACGTGCTGAAGCCGGTTGGTGAAGAACATCCTCTGCGCGAGAAATTCGAACTGGGTCTGCGTCACCGTCCAGAGCAGCGCCAGACCCGCGAAGAACGCGGCTCGGCGCCAGACCGGCGGCCGGTCATCGGCCGGCATCCTGCGCAACCCTCTGAGGAACCAGTATCCCGACACGCTGATGGCAAGGTAAATGAGCCATGAGAACTCGTATGGCAGAAAGAATGGCAGGCTGGTCGGCACGAATGTGCTGCCAGCCCACAAGGCTGCGCCAAGGACGGCGATAAGCCCCGGGGCCAGGACGTCGCCGCGGCTGACGGCCGCGGCGGTTCTTCCGTCAGAGGTTTTCATCCCTCTGCCGCGCGCCGGGAAGATCCTGCCAGAAACACTTCCGGCGGTCAGTCGAACAATTCATGCAGCCAGGACTTGCGACGGTAGCCGCGCTGCTTGTGACTGCCGTGCCCGCCGTAGTCCCTGGGCATTGTGTTGTCATATCCGGGGGCGTTGCCGACCGCGAACTCGCGCGAGCTGCGCTCGACGATCTTGTCCAGTTCGCCGCGGTCCAGCCAGACCCCACGGCATTCCATGCAAAAGTCTACCTCGACTCCCTGCCGTTCCGACATGCTCAGCGGCACGTCACAGACCGGGCACCTCATTCCGCCTCTGGCGTTCATTCCGTTCTCTTTCGCTTCCTTCTGACGCCGTTCAGGCTCCCGCCCCGGCTCTTTCAGTTCAATGACCATGTGCCAACCCTACCTTTCCGGTGCCATAGACAGCCGCACCGCCGCTGTGGGGAGACGATTCTTCCCTCATCTTCCAAAACCGCAGCGCGTTGCTAACGACCAGCAACGACGCGCCGACGCCGGACGCGATGGCACCCAACATCGTAGCCGTGCCGAACGCGGTAAAGCCGCCGGACGCGTTAGTGCCCGCGAAAAAGCGCGGCTCCTTCAGCGTCGTCGAAGCCGTGCACCAGGAAACTGTGGCCTTTGCCAGAAGGCGCCGGTGGCTTAGTCCCCGCATCGACGCTGTGGCACGCTTGATCTTAATCATTGACGGACCCGAGGTCGTGGATGTGGTATCCGATGCGCCCGCCACAGTGTTGGGCGCGGCTGTCATGCTCGTCGTTGGAATTCGGCTGGCTGGACATGGAGAATCCCTCTAGGTCTCGTCTGTCCTGCACATACTTCCTCTAGTGGCTGTAGATTCAAGGGGGTTTCTGGAGTTTTCTTTCCTGAGGACTTCAATAATGGTGCTAGTTACTCCCGGAAGACCGGACGGCGAGGGAATCAAGTATCTCACCTCTGCGGCCACCCAAGAAGCAGAGATCGGGACACCTCCAAACGCAGGAACCGTGAAGCAGGCTTTCAGGTTCCATTGGCGCTGGAGACCGTGAAGGGTGAGCTCACCGTGACGCATGTGCCGCGGAGTACCGTATGCATCCGACGATGATCCATCATCGGAAGCAGGCACTGCTCGGGACCAGCTTCTGTGTCGGAGCACCACACAAGGCGTTCCGCCGCTTCCATCCATCTGAGATCATGAACAGCGATCAGGGTAAGCAGTTTGCGTCTTACGCCGAATGGACCGGGTGAAGCGGATCGGCCCCAGGATCTAGATAGAGGGCAAACGGGGGCTGCCGCCACAACATCTTAATCGATCGCCTGACACAGCTTATAAAACACTGAGGGTATAGAATTAACTCGGATGCCTTATGTCAGTCTATGGCCAGGAGCGGTGCAGTTGGAGCTATTTGTCCATCACCTACCAAGTAACACCTTCGCCGGGCTGCGATGCCGCAGTTCGCAGACAGGGAGGCGTCGCGTCTCACAATAGTCCGGAAAACTTGATTGACCTCAGCCAGAGTTGCCGTAAAGATAGACAAAATCTATAGATACTAGAGCTATAGATTCTCACGAAACATGCATCCAATCGATGCGAGCGCAGTGAACAGCGCCTTGACCTGGCAACATACCAAGCCGCGCGCAAACGAGGCAAGAGAGGCAGCCATGCAAACAAAGTACAGAAACTGTTCCCTGGTGATTATCGCCTCCGCTCTGCTTGCCAGCTGCGGGATCACAAACACGGAAGGCCAGAACGATCGATATGAAATCGGCAATATTCCAGAGAATGTTGTTGCCATGGCTGCTCCCGATCAGGATTTGTCGACGGCTCGCCTGCAAAGCGAAGACGATTGTTACTGGTATATGCATGCCGGCCCAGTGGAAACCACTCTCGTGCCGCTTCGCGCAACTGGCGGCCGCCCGATATGCGTGGTGCAGCAGCCGGTATCTTAAGCGATTTCCGGCCTTCCACGCCTCAGGTGGAAGGCCAGAGGTCACCCCGGCCTCACGAGGCTGTCTTCTGCTGAGTAAAGATAAGCTGTCGAGCCGATCTCAACATTTTCGAACAGATCGTTGATATGAGCCATCACCATTCGAACGCAGCCTGAGCTTGCCCGCCCGCCAATGCTTTCGGGATACGGCGTGCCATGAATCCGCAGATATGTATCCCTGTCGCCGACGTACAGGTAAAGAGCTCTTGAACCGAGCGCATTGGCGGGGCCGGGCTCCACGCCATCTGCATACTGAGCATTCTGGGGATCCCGTTCGATCATGTTCTGTGTCGGCCGCCAGTGGGGCCATTCGACCTTGCGCTTGATCGTGTACGTACCTGGCTCGTAGAGATCCCCCTGGGCAATGGCTACACCATAACGCATGGCGGTACCGCCTTCCTCTATGTGGTAGAGGTACCTTGCCACGGCATCGACATGGATATCTCCGGGACGCAGTTCGTCGTTCGCCAATACCCGTTGAGGAAGGAACCTGGGATGCAGCCCCCAAGGGTTCGTGGTCGCGGGATCATAGCCAAATGGGGTGACCTCTGCGTCCCAAGCGGCTTTCTGTTGTTCGCTGGGCCAGTTATTGGCAAACGAAAGCGTCGGGACCGACGACGGGAGCAGCGCTGCAGTTGTCTGGATAAAGTGTCGTCTCGTCAGCATCTCAAGTTTCCCAAATGCACAGTGAACCGGTTCGATCGCTTGTACGCGATGGATGCGGTATAAAACCTCCAGCCCCTATAGCATCAAGGGGTGTCCCGGATTTTGTTGCGGAAAGCATCCCATCCGCCAGAAGTGAATCTCCTGCAGCTCTGGTCGCGACAGAACCCGATCAGCTAGGCGAAGACTCCCAATAGATTGCAGCCGTTCGCTGATACCGACATCGATCAGAGAACAATGTGGGCGAAGCAATCGTCGCAGCAACGAAAAGGACTTGAAGCTACAGTTACTATAGCCTGTAAGAACCGACTCGGTCAAAGATAGCCCCGGCCAGTTGCCGGGCCAGGAGCAAAGAAAATGAGTGGAGCCGAGCGCCGAGACTGGACTGTCAGCGGCATGGATTGTGCCGCCTGCACGTTAAAAGTGACGAAGGCCGTCGAGCGCCTTCCGGGTGTCAGCGGCGTAAAGGTAGCGCTGATGAGTGAGCGCCTTTCGCTGGATCTGGAGCCTGCCAGTACGGACCCTGCCGAGATCGAGGCCATCGTGAAGCGCCTCGGATACGGGATTGCGCAGCGTGGCGCGTCGTCGCCGGAGAATACGCTCGACGCCCCGAAAAAGGCTCACACTCATGGCGCTGACTGCGAAGGCTACGATCACGATCACGCCGACCACGGCCATGACCACGCCAAAGGCGGTGACAAAGGGCCGTCGTCTGCAAAGGCCGATGCCGGGCATGGCAGCCCCGGTCATGTGCATGATGACCCCGCCGATCGCGGCAAGGCGTGGTATCAGACCAACAAGGGACGGCTGGTGATCTTCACGGGGGCCTTGCTTGTCCTTGCATGGGGTTTCGAGCTTCTGACCTCGGCGGACTACGGTTACTGGGCCTTTACCTTCGCCTGCGTGATCGGCGTCGCCCCGGTGGCGAAGCGCGCCTTCGAGGCCGTTCGCCTCGGGCAGCCCTTCACCATCGAAAGCCTGATGACCATCGCCGCCATCGGCGCCCTGTTCATCGGTGCAGCCGAGGAAGCGGCGCTTGTGGTGTTCCTCTTTGCCGTGGGCGAGGTGCTTGAAGGTGTGGCCGCCGGCAAGGCGCGCGACGGCATCAGGGCGCTGGCCAATCTGGTGCCCAAGACCGCACTTCTGGAAATCGACGGCAAGACCCGCGAAGTCCCGGCCGACCAGCTCGAGGTCGGCCAGCGCGTTCTGGTGCGCCCCGGGGACCGCATCCCGGCCGATGGCGAGATTGCCGAGGGCACCAGCGGTATCGACGAAAGTCCCGTGACCGGTGAAAGCGTCCCTGTTACCCGGGGGCCGGGAGAATCGGTCTTCGCGGGATCGATCAATACCGAGGCCGCGCTTCGCGTGACGGTGACGAAAACCGCAGCGGACAACACGATTGCGCGCATCATTCAGCTGGTCGAGGAGGCCGAGAACGCCCGCGCGCCGACTGAGCGGTTCATCGACCGGTTCAGCCGCTGGTACATGCCCGCCATCGTCGTGCTGGCGGCGCTGATCATCTTGATCCCGCCGCTCGCTACCGGGGCCGACTGGAACACCTGGATCTATCGCGGCCTCGCGCTGCTGCTGATCGGCTGCCCCTGCGCCCTGGTGATCTCGGTTCCGGCCTCGATCGCCTCCACCCTCTCCTCGGGCGCCCGGAAGGGCCTTCTGATGAAGGGCGGCGCGGTCATCGAGGCCGCCGCCAAGGTTTCGGCGATCGCTTTCGACAAGACCGGCACACTGACCCACGGCAAACCGAAGGTGACCGACATCGTGCCCGCGCCCGGCGTGTCTGAAAGCGACCTGCTGGCCGTCGCGGCCGGGGTCGAGACCGGATCGTCGCACCCGCTGGCCCAGGCCATCCTGCGTCGGGCAGAGGAGGCGGGGATCGAGGCCCTGCCCGCGACCGACGCACGCGCCATCGTCGGCAAGGGCGTCGAGGCACTGGTGGGCGGCGCGAAGGCCTGGGTGTCCTCGCCTCGCCACGCCGAGGAGTCCGGGGGCATCGCCGACGACCAGTCCGAGATCGCGGCGCGGCTGGAGACCGAGGGCAAGACGGTGGTCGCGGTGTTCCGCACAGGCCAGCCCCTCGGCCTCGTCGCCCTGCGCGACGAGCCGCGCAACGACGCCGCCGAGGCCATGGCCCAGTTGCGGGCGATGGACATCGCGCCGGTGATCCTGACCGGCGATAATCCCCGCACGGCCGAAGCCATCGCCGGGCAGCTCGGCATGGAATTCCACGCCAGCATGATGCCCGAGGACAAGCTGAGGCTGATCCGCGAGATGGGCGCAGCCGGCGGCGTCATGATGATTGGCGACGGCATCAACGACGCACCGGCGCTAAAGCAGGCGAACGTAGGTGTGGCGATGGGCTCGGGCACCGACGTGGCACTGGAAACCGCCGATGCGGCGATCCTGCGCGACAGGGTGGTGGACGTACCGGCCCTGATCCGGCTTGCACGGGCCGCCATGGCCAACATCCGTCAGAACGTGGCCCTGGCGCTGGGTCTTAAAGCCGTGTTCCTAGCGACGTCCGTGCTGGGGCTGACCGGGCTCTGGATCGCCATCCTGGCCGATACCGGGGCCACGGTGCTGGTCACGCTCAATGCCCTGCGACTGTTGCGCGTCAATCCGTCTGACAATCGCTAGCATTTCCACGCAGAGCATACGCCGCCTTGAAACAAGGTTTGAAGACTTGGATTGAGGTTCGGCTCGTCAGTGTAGGCTCCACAGAAAAGGACCTGAACACGAGGTGCGAGAGGATGTCGGACAGTGGAAAGGAGAAAACGTGAAATTGAGATTCGACACCTTCGATGCTTCGTCAACGCTGCTGATCATGGCAGTTTCCGAAAGGCTGGTAGCGTTATGCGTATCCGACAGTCCTCAGTCAGCCGTTGCATCCGCGACCTTGAGGATCGACTCGGAACATCATTGTTTCACCGTCATCGAAGCGGCGTGAGCCTAAACCGCGCCGGGCACCAGTTTCTACCTCGCGCACGTCAGACAATTCGCGGGCTAGATGAGAGCCTGCACGCAATTGCATTACTTGGCAGATCAGAAAACGGTCGTATAAAGATCGGTATTTATTCATCGATTGCGTCGGGCTTTCTAGCCGAACTGCTCCGCTCCTTCGGGGATCAGCACAATGACGTACAGATCCAACTGATCGATGGAAACCCTGAAGAACACCTTGCTGCCATCCGTCAGTTGGAACTCGACGTCGCTTTCCTAACCGGAACCAGAGCGTGGCAAGATTGCGATAGCGCATTTATGTGGTCAGAAGGTGTTTTCGTTGTCCTGCCTGAACGTCATGAGCTAGCCATCCGGACAGCAGTCGACTGGCGCGAGCTTAGCGGCGAGGCCTTCATGGTCAGCGAAACAGCGCCGGGCCAAGAGATCTATGACTATCTGGTGAGGAAGCTGGCAGACCTCAGTTGGCACCCTGACATACATGTGCAATCCGTAGGTCGAGATAACCTGCTGTCATTGGTTGCCATTGGGCGAGGTTTGACCGTGGTCAGCGAAGCGATGACGGCCACGAACCATCCGGGAGTGGTCTTTCGACCGATCAAGGGCGAGCGCCTTCCATTTTCTGCAATCTGGTCACCGAATAACGACAACCCTGCGTTCAGGCGTCTTCTGAGCATGGCGACGACAAAGGCAGGATCGGAGAGAAGCCCGGCGATCAGTGAGCATCTCTGTGGATTTGAGCAGAACGCCTAGCCTTCGCAAACGCTCGATCCGTCGCCATGAAGCGCTCTAACATCGGCACGATCAGCCGGACAGGATCAGCGACAGGCTGGCCTGTCTCCCGGCCAAGGACGTCTCCATAGGCGACCAGATCGCGATGAACGGACGCGGGCAATTCCACCGTCACCTTAACCGGCTTGTCATCGGGCAAGGGCCCAAGCTTCAGTTTAGACATGATCAACCTCCTGCCGGTTCGAATACCAGATCGCGGGTGACGATGATCCTGACCGGGAACCCCGGGCGGATGGTCAGTGTCGGCGCGACCTGCAACTGACGCTGGACGATCTGCTGGCCGGCCTGGTTGATTGTGTCCACCGCTCCATCGCGGATCGCCTGGATCAGGCGGTCTTCGTCATCGGTGGCGAGGTCCGCGCCGATCGCGAGCAGCGTGGACAGACCCGCCGCGCGCATCAGATCCCACCAGTGATAGTCGACGCCATCTTCGAGGCCGGCATAGCCGCTCGCATCCGCCCCCGGCAGACGTTCGAGAACAATGGATCGACCGCCGGGAAGGATCAGGCGGTTCCAGACCAGCAGCACCCGTCGCTGGCCGAACGTCACGCCGTCATCGTATTGACCGATGATGCGGGTTCCTTGTGGGATCAACAGCAGCGATCCGGTCGGGCTGTCATAGACATTCTCGGTGACTTGCGCGGTGATTTGGCCCGGGAGATCGGAGCGAATGCCGGTGATGAGCGCGGCGGGTATCACCGCTCCCGCCTGAAGGATGTACGGCGAGGCTGGCGGCTGAATGCGATCCGATGCGACGGTTTGCCGGTCCACCGGACCGTTGAGGAAAGCCGTATGCCGGCTCCCCTGAGGTTGCTCGGAGTCCCCTAGGCCCGGAAGGTTCACGCCGACCCCGGCCGTCGTCGCCCTGCCAGATGCCGTCTGGAAGAAGACACCGCTCAGACGCGCGGTTTCCTCCTCTGCCCTGCGGCGCTCCGCTTCCGGATCGACGGTCGGGCCCACAATCGGCGGAGGGGTCACGGGCACTCCGCGCTCCTGCGCATCTAGGATCGGCCGCCCGAGGTCACCGGGCAGTGCAGGTCCCAGAACCGGCCCGGTATAGTCGGACGGCAATCCTTCCAGGCCGTCCGCGGCCGGTCGATTGTCGATGGAGTAGAGTTCTCCACCTCCCGGCCCGGCTTCGCGGGTCTGGAGCGCATAGATCAGCGCCCCGGCGATGCCGAACAGGGCGACCGCTCCGACACCGGCCAGAACCTTGCGCGACAGCCTCGTCACGCCCGGCGGATCGGGGCGCAGACGCATCGGCGCTGCAGGATCTGTGTCATTCATGACGCCCCTCCCCTTCGCGCATCCCCCGCCGTCCGCGCATCCGCCTCGCGCTCCTCCATGCGCACGATCCGGACCACCTGCTGGCGGTCTCCTGCGCCCAGCCGGAGCTCGGCGGCGCCGAAGAGGCGATCCACGATCAGCACGTTCCGGTGAATGCGGCTGTTCACGATCTCGGGCTCCCCGTCCGAACCGAGCACGAAGAGCGGCGGCATTTCGCCCTGGGCGATGCCAGCCGGGAAGACGACATAGACGCGGCGGCCATCATCGAAGACGGAAACCGGGCGCCAGGGCGGACTCTCACCCCGGATCTGCAAGCCGTAACGATGATTACGGGCCGACGGCGCCGGGATGGTCGGCGCGGTCGCCACAGCCTGTCGCCCACCACGGGGCGCAGCCGGATAAGCCCAGGCAACGGAGGGCATGTAGAGCGCCTCGCGCGCACGCAACTCGATCGTATACACCCGCCTGTCAGTGCTGATCACCAGATTGGTCGAGATGTCGTCCCGCGTCGGTTTGACGAGGATGTGGACGCGGGCGGTTGATCCGGACCCGCTCTCCGTGTCGCCGATGATCCAGCGCGTGGTATCCCCTGCGGCGATCGGCCCCGCGCCGGTCAGACGCTCGCCCGGCTCGAGTGCGATGTTGGTGATCTGACCCGGCGCGGCATAGACCTGATAGAGGGCTCCTTCCGACCAGGGATAGATCTGGATCGCATTGAAATAGCCCTCGCGGCGCGGTTCGACCCGGGCGGCGGCATTGGCGTTTTCGATACGGCCGGTCGGTGTGCCTGCCGCCGCTCCGCCATGCGCCACTGTCCAGACCGGCGGCGTGTGCAGGGGCCGAGGACGTTCCTCGGCAGCCGAGGCGGGCGGAGTGGGCAGCGGCGGCACAGACTCGTCGTAACTGAATTCCGGCACCCGGTTACTGGCACACCCCGCCAGAAAGGACGAGCACAGCAGCAAGGCCACCAAGTTGGGCTTGTTGACGCTCGAAGACCTGATTGCACGAACATGCGTTTCAGTCATTGGCTCATCTCCCGCGACCAGGAGATCGCATTGACATAGATTCCGAGGGGATTGGCGCGCAGGCGCTCGGCGCTGCGCGGGGTCTGGATCACGACGGTCAGGATCGCGGTCCAGCGCTCGGTCGTGGAAAGCTGGCCGTTCTCGTAGTGACGCTCGGTCCAAGCAACGCGGAACGATCCCGGCGAGGCCCGGATGACCGAGGACACCTCGACAGCGATCTGTTGACGACCGACGCGGGTGAACGGGTCGTTGGCGCGAGCGAAGTCGTTAAGTGCGGCCGCGCCACGGTCCGTGGTGAACTCATAGGCGCGCAGCCAGTTCTGCCGCACAATGATCGGGTCGGCAGGGATGGAACGAACCTGCTCGATGAAGCGACCAAGATGGAAAGCGATCTGCGGATCGGTTGGTTCGTAATCGGCGGAGGCCGGCGCGACAGCCTGGGCCTCGCCGAGCGCGTCGACCTGAACGACCCAGGGCACGACGGTACCACGCGCAGATTGCCAGACCAGGGCGCCAGCAAATCCCGCCGCCAGGATCAGGCTGCCAAAGGCCATGTAGCGCCAGTTGCGGGCCTGAACGCGGGCGGAGCCGATACGCTCGTCCCAGACCTGCGCGGCCCTCTGATAGGGCGTCTCTGGCTGAGGTGTCTTGCCATAATGGGTGGCGGAGCGCCTGAAGAGGTTCATGAGCGATCCCTTTCGGAGAGATTGACGGAGGAGCCCGAGCCATGGCTGTCGCCCGACCGGACGGCGTGGGCGGCAGCGCGCACGCCATGGCTCACGGCCTGGTTATGGCGCATGCGCTTCGCCCAGGCTGGCGGGCCATCGGAGGCGGACGGGCCGGAAGCAGGCTCGGGCGCCGCGCCGCCGACCGTGCCCATCGAGGTGGTTCCGCCAGTCGCCGCAACACCGCCCTTGACGCCCTCGGCGTAGCTGGACTGGATCCCGCCAGCCGCGCGAGAGGACGCCTTCTTGAGCGGTGATGCCGCGGCAGCGGCCCCGGCGCGCGCCACACCAGCCATCCCCCCGGAGAGACCACCTCCGCCCATCGAGCCAAGCGTGTAGGCGCTCGAGGCAGCGCCCGCCGCGGCCGCACCGCCGCGTGCCAGAACGGCGCCACCGGAGAGCGCAGACCCGGCCCCGCGCGCTGCGAGCATGGTTGCCCCTCCGGCCCCGATCGCAGCGCCACCAACGGCAAGGCCGGTGCCTATGGCGGCCCCCGCGCTGAGTTGGGGCCCGCCGGACACCAGACCCGAGGCGATGCCGGGGCCGAAGATACCGAGGCCCAGCAGAGACAGGGCGGCCAGAACAATCGCCATGGCGTCATCGATGGTCGGCGTCACGCCGCCGAAACCTGCGGTGAACTGACCGAAGAGCGTCGAGCCAATGCCGATGATCACGGCGAGGACGAGAACCTTGATGCCGGAGGAGATGACGTTGCCCAGCACGCGCTCGGCCATAAAGGCGGTCTTGCCGAAGAGGCCGAAGGGGATCAGCACGAAGCCCGCGAGGGTCGTGAGTTTGAACTCGATCAGGGTGACGAAGAGCTGAACCGCGAGGATGAAGAAGGCGAGGATCACCAGCGCCCAGGCGAAGAACAGGCAGAGAATCTGGACGAGGTTCTCGAAGACCGCGACCCAGCCCATCAGATCGGAGATGCTTTCGAGCAGCGGTCGTCCGGCCTCTAGCCCGGTCTGGGCCACGCGGCCAGGGCGAAGAAGGTCGGCAGCGGAAAACCCGGTGCCCGAGGCCATCAGACCGAGGCCCGCGAAGCTCTCGAAGACGATCCGGGCGAGGTTGTTCCAGTTGGAGATGATATAGGCGAAGACTCCGACAAAGAGCGTCTTCTTCACCAGACGGGCGATGATGTCATCATCGGCGCCCCAGGCCCAGAACAGCGCGGCCAGCGTCACGTCGATGACGATCAGCGTCGTGGCGATGAAGGCCACCTCCCCCCCGAGCAGCCCAAACCCGCTGTCGATATAGCTGGTGAAGATGCCCAGAAAGTTGTCGATGACGCCGGTTCCGCCCATGGCTCACTGATCTCCCGGACGCTGCGGCGCTTCGGGTGCAGGCATCCGACCGAGGAACCGGTCGCGGTTCTCGGCCCATGCGGCGAGGCAGTCGGCATCGCTGGAAGCGGCCTCGCCGAGCTGCTGGCACCAGCGCAGCGTCGCGCGGAGAGGATCGGCTGGCGGCTGCAGCGCGGGCGCGGGCGCGGTGCTGGCCGGCACGGGACCTTCCTCGCGTGTCATCTCGATCACCGTGGCGGTGATCGCGATCGCCACGAACGCGATGGCCGCGATGCGGGCCAGCACCTTCCCCTCCATCGTCGCCCCTCCCGGCCTCAGTTGAACATCTGCGCATTGCCGGGCTGGTAGCCCGAGCCCGGCATCAGGAACCGCTCGCGCTGGATGCGGCCCTGTTCGGCGGCGGTGGCACGCTCGGCCTCGGTCAGCGCATTGGCGCGGCCGTTTGCCGAGATCACCGCGATCAGATCCGAGAGCTGCTGCGATTGCAGTGCGAGGAGCTGGTTGCCCGCCTGTGTGGCCTGCAGAGCACCGACCGCGTTCTGGCTCTGCCCCACAAGCGCGGACATCTCGGCGCGGTTGGCGTCGATATTGCCGACGACACCGGCCTGCACGCGCATGGCATCCTGCAGGCCACCGACGGTGTTCTCCCAACGGGACCGGGCCTCGGCGATCAGCTGCTGGTCGGTCGCCGTCAGGGAAAGGTTGCCATAGTCCTGCTGGAACATCTGGTCGATGCTCTGCACGTCGAAGGCGATGTTCTGCGCTTGGGCCAGGAGTTGCTGTGTGCGGCTGACGTTCTGCTGGATCTGCTGGAGCGCGGAATACGGCAGGTTGGCGAGATTGCGCGCCTGGTTGATCAGCATCTGCGCTTCGTTCTGGAGCTGTGCGATCTGGTTGTTGATCTGCTCCAGAGCCCGCGCCGCGGTCAGGAGGTTTTCCGCGTGGTTGGTCGGGTCGTAGACGATGAAAGGCCCCCCGCCTATGCCGAAGAGCGCGTGTGCGGGCGGCGCTGCAATAGGCGACATGGCCATGGGCATCGCCAGCGCGAGGGCGAACAGCGACGGGCCGGCGAACCGAAACGTGATCTTGCGTGTCATGGTGTGACTTCCTCTTCTTCAAGGTCGATGTCGGCGTCCTCAACAACAGCGGAGGCCGGAGAGGCCCCCTCTGCGTCGATGGCGAGATTGGTGAGGTCGGGGATCAGCTCGGCGGCCCAATCGAGGCCATGCGCCTTTAGCCAGGCGTCGAGGAAGCCGTCGTGGCCGTGCCCGGCGCAGATCTCAGCAATCAGCGCCTGATCCGATTTGGACGCCGCCGCGCAGAGTGCGAGTCCGACATCGCTGAGACCCAGCTCGAACAGCCGGTTGCCGCGCCGCGACTGACAGTAGTAGTCGCGTTTGGGCGTGGCCCGCGCGAGGATCTCGATCTGCCGGTCATTGAGGCCGAAGCGGCGATAGATGGCCGTAATCTGCGGCTCGATGGCCCGCTCGTTCGGCAGCAGGAGCCGCGTCGGGCAGCTTTCGATGATCGCCGGTGCGATGGCACTGCGGTCAATGTCGCTGAGGCTCTGCGTCGCGAAGATCACCGAAGCATTCTTCTTCCTCAGCGTCTTCAGCCATTCGCGGAGCTGCTCCGCGAAGGCATCGTCATCGAGTGCGAGCCAGCCCTCGTCGATGATGAGCAGCGTGGGGCGTCCATCGAGCCGATCACCGATCCGGTGGAACAGGTATGAGAGGACGGCGGGCGCCGCGCCGGTTCCCACCAGCCCCTCGATCTCGAAGGCCTGCACATCCGCCGATCCCAGCTGTTCGGTCTCGGCATCGAGCAACCGGCCATAGGGTCCACCCACGCAGTATGCGCGGAGCGCCTGCTTCAGCTCGTTGGACTGCAGCAGGACCGCGAGGCCGGTCATGGTCCGCTCGCCCACAGGGGCCGAGGCCAGCGAGGTCAGTGCGGTCCAGATATGTTCCTTCACATCCGGGGTGATCTGGATGTTCTCGCGCGTCAGGATGGCGACGATCCAGTCGGCCGCCCAGGCGCGCTCCGACGTCTCGTGAATGCGGGCCAGCGGCTGTAGCGAGACGGAACTCTCGTCCGCAGCGGTCAGCTCTCCGCCGAGGTCATGCCAGTCGCCGCCCATGGAAAGCGCGGCGGCGCGGATAGAACCGCCGAAGTCGAAGGCGAAGATCTGGCTGCGCGGATACCGGCGGAACTGAAGCGCCATCAGTGCCAGCAGCACGGACTTGCCCGCCCCAGTCGGGCCGACGACGAGGGTGTGACCAACATCCCCGACATGAAGAGAAAACCGGAACGGGGTGGAGCCTTCGGTCCTGGCGTAGAGCAACGGAGCGTCGTTGAAATGTTCGTCCCGCGCCTCGCCCGCCCAGACCGCCGAGAGCGGGATCATATGGGCGAGATTCAATGTGCTGATCGGTGGCTGGCGGACATTGGCATAGGCATGCCCGGGCAGACTTCCGAGCCAGGCATCGACGGCGTTGACCGTCTCGACCATGACGCTGAAATCGCGGGACTGGACGATCTTTTCGACCAGCCGCAGCTTCTCGTCGGCGCGGCGGGCATCCTCGTCCCAGACCGTGATCGTCGCGGTGACATAGGCCATGCCGGCCACATCCGCGCCGAGTTCCTGCAAGGCCATGTCCGCGTCAGCGGCCTTGTTCGCCGCATCGGTGTCGACCAGCGCGGATTGTTCGTTGGTCATCACCTCCTTGAGGATCGCGGCGATGCTCTTGCGTTTGGCAAACCACTGACGGCGTATCCGGGTCAGCAGCTTGGTTGCATCCAGCTTGTCTATGAGGATGGCCCGGGTCGACCAGCGATAGGGGAAGGCCAGCCGGTTCAGCTCGTCTAGCAGACCCGGGGTCGTGGCGCTGGGAAAACCGGTGATCGTCAGCACCCGGAGATGCTGATTGCCCAGGCGCGGCTCCAGCCCACCGGCCAGCGGCTGGTCTGGCAAGAGTACGTCGAGATAGACCGGCACCTCGGGCACGCGCACGCGGTGCCGGTTGATCGAGATCGTCGAATGCAGGTAGGTCAGCGTATCGGCGTCATCGAGCCAGTGGCAGTCCGGCATGAAACCATCGAGCAGTGCCAGCACGCGATCGGTACCGTCGATGAAGCTGCGCACCTGTTCCCAGGGGTTCACACCCGAGGTTTCGCGTCCCTCGTAGAGCCAGGATTCTGAACGTGCCGCGTCCTCCGCCGGTGGAAGCCAGAGGAGCGTCAAAAAGTAGCCGGATACGAAATGGCTCCCCTCCTCCTCGAAATCGGCCTTGCGCTCGGCATCGACCAGCGCCGATGCCGCATCCGGGAAGGTGCTCACCGGATAGGTCGCGGCCTCAGAGCGCTGTGCTTCCACAAAGATCGCCCACCCGGAACCGAGGCGACGGAAAGCGTTGTTCAGCCGTCCGGCGACCGCGACCAGTTCGGCCGCGACGGCGCTGTCCAGATCGGGCCCCCGAAACTTCGCCGTCCTCTGAAACGAGCCGTCCTTGTTGAGGACCACGCCCTCCCCGACTAGCGCCACCCAGGGCAGGTAATCGGCGAGGCGCGAGGCCGTGCGACGGTATTCAGCGAGATTCATCATGGGAGTTCACACTGAGAGATGACCGGGAATGCGCAGATGGCGGCGGGCGACCTCGACGAAGAGCGGATCGCGCCTGGCCGCCCAGACAGCAGCGATGTGGCCAACGGCCCAGATCAGGATCCCGACCAGCCAGAGCTGAAGTCCGAGGCCGACCGCACCCGCGAGTGTGCCATTCAGAATGGCGACTGAGCGCGGGGCTCCGCCGAGGAGGATCGGCTCGGTCAGCGCGCGGTGAACCGGCACGCTGAACCCCGGTACGGCGTCGAGGGCTTCGAAACTCAGCGCCATCAGATCAGCGCTCCGCCACCGAAGCTGAAGAAGCTCAGGAAGAAGGACGAGGCCGCAAAGGCGATGGAAATCCCGAAGACGATCTGGATCAGCCGCCGGAAACCGCCGCCGGTATCGCCGAAGGCCAGCGTCAGACCGGTGACGATGATGATGATCACCGCCACGATCTTGGCCACCGGCCCCTCAACGGAGTCGAGGATGGATTGCAGAGGCGCTTCCCAGGGCATGGACGACCCGGAGGCATGAGCGGCCGGGACCATGAAGAGACTGACATAGGTGACGGCGGCGGCCGTGGCGATGTGATGGCAGATGCGCAGGGCGTGACGGATCATTCGGGATCTCCTGGTTCTTGAGTGGTGGCGGTTTCTGAAATGGCGCGGGAAATTCGGTAGTCGCCGTCCGGCCCGAGGCCCTCGACGCGGGCAAGTTCGAGCAGACGACGCGCGGAACCTCGACCGCCCAGGACGGCCACGAGGTCGATGGTCTCCGCGATCATGGAGCGGGGCACGGTAACGACGGCTTCCTGGATGAGCTGTTCGAGACGGCGAAGCGCGCCGATCCCGGAACCGGCATGGATGGTGCCGATGCCGCCGGGATGGCCGGTGCCCCAGGCTTTGAGCAGGTCCAGCGCCTCGGCGCCACGCACCTCGCCGATCGGAATACGATCGGGGCGTAGACGCAGCGAGGATCGAACCAGATCGGACAGGCTTGCAACACCGTCCCTGGTGCGCATCGCCACGAGGTTCGGCGCTGAGCATTGCAGCTCTCGGGTGTCCTCGATGATCACGACACGATCGGAGGTCTTGGCCACTTCGGCGAGCAGCGCATTGGTCAGCGTGGTCTTGCCGGTCGAGGTGCCGCCGGCGACGAGGATGTTGGCGCGGGTGGCGACCGCCAGGCGCAGCGCCTCGGCCTGCATCCCGGTCATGATTCCGGCGGTGACGTAATCTTCGAGGGTGAAGACGGCGACGGCGGGTTTGCGGATGGCGAAAGCCGGAGCGGCGACCACGGGCGGAAGCAGCCCCTCAAAGCGTTCGCCTGTTTCCGGCAGTTCTGCGGAAACGCGAGGGGACAGGCTATGAACTTCGACGCCGACATGGTGCGCGACCAGTCGAACGATGCGCTCGCCGTCCGCTGCGCTCAGCATCTTGCCGCTGTCGGCCAGCCCCTCGGAAAGTCGGTCGACCCAGAGCCGCCCATCGGGGTTGAGCATCACCTCGACGGTCATGGGGTCCTCCAGAAACCCGGCGATCGCCGGCCCGAGCGCGGTGCGCAGCATCCGCGCGCCTCTCCGGATCACTTCTGGTCTCTGATCGGTCTTCGCCATGCTGGCCCCGTCTCCTTACGGGCGCCTCCAACAGGCCGCCCTGGATCGGGGTCGATTAAGAAAGCCGTAAATGCCTAGAGCTCAACAGGGTTCCGAGGGTCTTCGTAGCGTGGCGTGCAAAGACAGGAAAACGGCGGAACATGCCTCACCCACCAAGTAGGATGTCATCGGTCACTAGGTCGTGGCGAAACCTGGAATCAACGGCGCCGAACCAGAGATGTACCGATCATGTGACGGCCACCGCAATTTCGGGAACAGGGAGTGCTTACTTCCGGGAAATTCTGGGCGTACTACCGAAGTGCGCAGACTTGTAGCCAATGGAATTTCGCATTTGTAAGAGTTCAATGCGACGTGTCGGGAATCTCTTTCCCAAGACTGTCCAGTCTTGCTCTGACTCGTTGATTATTATCAGCGTAGTCATGAAGTTATCGGTTCGCGCAGAACCTCATCGACGTGATCACTTGTCAGTCAAATAAGCTTCGAAGGCCTTCAGCGTGCGACGGGAGACGTGATGCTCGATCCCCTCTGCATCCGCCTCGGCGGTTTCCTGAGGCACGCCGACTGCGATCAGTAGGTCGACCACCGTTCGATGGCGAACGCGTACCCAATTTGCGAGCGCTTCGCCCTTGTCGGTAAGGAAGACCCCGCGATATGGGCGTGAGGTCGCCAGACCCTCTCGCTTGAGCCGCGCCACCGCCTTGGTGGCGGTAGGATGGGCCACACCCATACGTTCGGCAATATCGGCAACCCGGGCCTCGCCATGCATCGCGATCAAGTCGCCGATCATCTCAACGTAATCCTCCAGGATCGCCATCGACTGCTTCTCTCTTGCACGGGCGAAACGCCCCGCCTGTTCCGTGGGCGAAATCTCGGCCGGGGGCGTATCGTGTTCGGTCATCGCGGTCCTGAACTCATTCATCTGAAGTGCGAGGGAATGTAGCATTTTGAATGTAATGAAATCAATATAGCCAAGGCTTGATTTTTGCACCCAGCATCTGATGTTCAGCCTGTATAATATTTGCCGTTGTAGAATATGAAGCCTTGGCTATATTACGAAGCCTAGGCATACAGAGGAAGGCTTGATGATCAGCACAGAACG
This sequence comes from Carideicomes alvinocaridis, assembly GCA_005473895.2. GTDB lineage: Bacteria > Pseudomonadota > Alphaproteobacteria > Rhodobacterales > Rhodobacteraceae > Carideicomes > Carideicomes alvinocaridis. The sequence continues at coordinate 83,258 of SRJI02000010.1, read as the reverse complement.
CACCCGCCGTGGTATGAGCGCCGTTCTCTCTGGCGAGCGGCGTGGCTTTGGCAGCAAGTTCCTCTTCGTCGGTCCCGCAGTGATAGCCTCAATCGCCTATGTCGACCCAGGCAACTATGCGACCAACATCCAAGCGGGTGCCGGCTATGGCTACGTGCTTCTGTGGGTGGTCCTGCTGGCCAACCTGATTGCGATGCTGTTCCAGTCCCTGTCTGCGCGGCTGGGGATCGTCACTGGCAAGAACCTGGCCGAGATGTCGCGGGATAATTTTCCCCGCCCTGTCGTCTGGGCGATGTGGGCGGTTAGTGAGGTTGCCGCCATGGCCACCGACCTCGCTGAATTTCTCGGTGGCGCAATCGGCTTGGCGCTCCTGTTCAATATGCCGCTGATCTGGGGCATGGTGGTGACCGCCATCGTGACCTACGGTATCTTGATCTTCGAGCGCCGGGGTTTCCGCCCGATGGAGCTAATCATTGGTACAATGGTCGCGATTATCTCGTTGTGTTACTTGATCGAGATTTTCATCGCACCGATCGATTGGGGCTCCGCCGCCGTGGGGCTGGTGACCCCGAACCTGCCTGACGCTACCGCGCTGACCATTGCGGTCGGAATCATCGGGGCCACGGTGATGCCACATGCGGTCTATCTGCATTCAGGCTTAACACAAAATCGTGCGGAGGTCCGTCACGACGAAGACCGACGCAAGGTGCTACGGTTCTCGAACATTGAGGTGGTGATCGCACTCGCGGTCGCCGGCATGGTCAACATGGCAATGGTGATGATGGCAGCGTCTGCCTTTCATCAAGGCCATAGTAACGTGGCCGAAATCGAGACCGCCTATCATACACTGACACCACTTCTCGGCTCGGCTGCGGCCGCCGTATTCCTAGTGTCGTTGATCACCTCGGGTGTGTCGTCCTCGGTGGTGGGCACGATGGCCGGGCAGATGATCATGCAGGGTTTCCTTCACTTCCATGTACCGATTTGGGTCCGGCGGCTGGTGACGATGGTGCCAGCGTTCGCTGTTGTCGCCGTTGGCTACAATGCCACTGACGCCCTCGTGATGAGTCAGGTGGTGCTGTCGATCGCCCTGCCAGTGCCAATGATCGCACTGGTTATCTTCACATCGCGTCGCTGCGTCATGGGTACCTTCGCCATAGGAACTGTAACGCGGGTTCTCGCGATCCTCGGCGCAATTGCAGTGCTGTCGCTGAACTTTGTTCTGCTCGCACAGACCTTTGGTGTACCGATCCCATTCCTCATCAATTGAGCAAGAGTTCATTTGTTGTGCTCTCAAAAATGCCGCGCGATGCGACGTCGGCTAACATGCTGTAAAGTTGGACCAAGGCACAGGGGACTGAGACAGAAAGGGAAGCCTGCCACAGATCGGGAGCCACGCGCCCGCAGCGCAGTCACTCACGCCTGGCTTGAGTTAATCAATCCATAGATTTCACTCTTTCCTACGAGCCGTCATTTGGATCGAAGCCGTACACCTACACGATCTTTGTTTCTGGTTAACTGCCAACCCCTTCCACATCCTCCGACACCTCCTGCCGCAGTTTCGGCCCCTGCGCGAGGCGCCGACCGAGCGCCGAGATAAATGCCTCATAGCGCTCCCCAGCCTTCGCCCGCGCAGCTTTCGCCGCGGGTTCCGGCAGAGCCGGTGTTGTTGCAAGCCAGAAGCGGATGAATACGGCCAGGCTTTCGACGGAGATCCCGACATCGCGCTCCAGCCGGGTGATCCGTCTGTCGATCTGATCCAGGCGCCGGGCCAGAACCGCCTCTCGGCGCTCCGTGTCATCCGGGGAGAGGAAGGATGCTATCGCGGCCTCGGCCACCATCGATTGGGATCGGTCACGCCGGGCGGCGAAGTCTGCCAGCATTTGCATGACCTCAGGATCGAGGTAGACCGAGATCTTCGTCTTCTTGCGGCTCAAGGTCATGATCAAAGCTCCATGCCGTCATCGGGATTGAGGGAGACCTGACGCGCGATACCACACATCTGCTGCATGATGTGGCGATTGCGAATGGCGCCATCCTCTTCATCCTCGGGTGGGTCGAATTCAAACTCGTTCTCGAGAGGCGTCTGCCTGTCGACCGGCTGAGGCTGCGCCAGCTCCGGCTGAAGACGGCGTTCCGACGTTGTCGAGTCCTCATCCTCCGGTCCCGTCTCGGATACTGGCTCGAGCTCGTCGTCCTGGGTTGGGACTGCCAGGCTGCTCCAGTCATCTTTCCCCGAAGCGTCCACATCCACCAAGTCGGGTGGCGGCAAGACCCGTTCGGTGAACCGCGTATCTTCGTAATACCGTGCTTTCGTCGCCCGGATCGGCGGTGTACCGGCCACCATGACGATCTCGTCGGAGGGCGGCAGTTGCATGATTTCCCCGGGGGTGAGCAAGGCCCTCGCAGTTTCTGACCGGGACACCATAAGATGGCTGAGCCAGGGGGCCAGACGGTGCCCGGCATAGTTCTTCATCGCCTTCATCTCGGTGGCGGTACCGAGAGCATCAGAAACCCGCTTGGCCGTGCGCTCATCATTGGTCGCGAAGCTCACACGGACATGACAATTGTCGAGGATCGAGTTGTTCGGGCCGTAGGCCTTCTCGATCTGGTTCAGCGACTGGGCGATAAGGAAGCTCTTCAGCCCGTAGCCCGCCATGAAGGCCAGCGCGCTCTCGAAGAAATCCAACCGGCCAAGCGCCGGGAACTCATCGAGCATCAGAAGCAGCCGATGACGGTCATCCTTGCCCTGCAAATCCTCGGTCAGGCGTCGGCCGATTTGGTTGAGGATCAGACGGATGAGCGGCTTGGTGCGATTGATATCCGAAGGCGGCACCACGAGATACAGCGTGACGGGGCGCACTCCCCCGACAATGTCACCGATCCGCCAGTCGCAGCGGCGCGTGACCTGCGCGACCACGGGGTCGCGATAGAGCCCAAGGAATGACATCGCCGTCGAAAGCACGCCGGAGCGTTCATTCTCGGATTTGTTGAGCAACTCGCGGGCGGCACTGGCGACCACGGGATGCGGTCCCGCCTCGCCCAGATGCGACGTCCGCATCATCGCGCGGAGCGTCGACTCTACGGGACGCCGCGGGTCGGACAGGAAGTTGGCGACACCGGCCAGCGTCTTGTCCTTCTCGGCATAGAGGACGTGCAGGATCGCACCGACGAGCAAGCTGTGGCTGGTCTTCTCCCAGTGGTTCCGCCGCTCCAGACTTCCCTCGGGGTCGACAAGAATATCTGCAATGTTCTGGACATCGCGAACCTCCCACTCGCCGCGGCGCACTTCCAGCAGCGGGTTGTAGGCCGAAGAGTTCGGATTGGTCGGATCGAATAGCAGGACCCGACCGTGCCGGGCCCGGAACCCTGCGGTCAACTGCCAGTTCTCGCCCTTGATATCATGAACGATGGCCGAGCCAGGCCAGGTGAGAAGCGAGGGTACGACGAGCCCTACCCCCTTGCCGGAGCGCGTCGGCGCGAAGCAGAGCACATGCTCCGGCCCATCGTGGCGCAGATACTGCCGCTCATAGCGACCGAGGACCACGCCATCCGGGTCAAGCAAACCGGCCGCCTTCACCTCGCCCTTCTTGGCCCATCGGGCTGATCCATAGGTCGCAACGTTGCGGGCCTCGCGGGCACGCCAGACCGACATGGCGATGGCCACACCGATAGCGATGAAGCCCCCCGAGGCAGCGATGATCCCGCCTGTCGCGAAGACCGGTGGCGCGTAGGCCTCGTAGAAATACCACCACCAGAAGATGGCCGGAGGATAGTAGACGGGCGTCCCGAACAGCACGAACCAGGGCGGGCCCAGCTGTGCCTGATAACCGAGGCTTGCAGCCACATATTGCGTCGCGCCCCAGGTGGTGGCCAGAATGATGAGGAAGACGATGGAGATCTGGCCCCAGAGGATCTTGGTCGCGGACATGACTGTCGCTCCTTTCCTGTGTTTGATCAGAGGCCGAGGCCGCGCTTGCGGCCAAAGTCCCAGTCCACCCCGCTGTCCCCGCGCGCGACGCCGGTGACATCCCGGCCGAGGTGCTTTTCCAGGGAGGGGGACCAGGGCACGAGTTGGAAGCCGAGCGCGCCGTCGGCACCGTAGCCTTCGATCATCGCAAATCGCCCCGAGGCCAGCGCGAGACGCTGGCGATAGAGGCCGCTGACGTAGTCGCCAGCATCCGCCTTGTTGAACGGCAACCCGGTCTCCCCCGAGAGCTGCGTGCCAACCGCCTGCAGTTCCCGGTCGCGCAAGGTTCCGAGCAGGCGCCGGGCAAAGACCACTCTGCCGCCCCGCTGCTCGGCCAGCCCTTCCGTGACCAGATGATCGGCCCGGGCGTCCAGGGCCTGCCGGACCTCGGCACCGAAGCCCTGGTCCGACAGCGCGAGCGGATCCCGCGCGATGGCCTGCCGGTCGAGCCAGGTGGCCCCGGACGCGGTCACTTGGGCAGCGAGGTCCAGGTCTGACCGGACCGCCAGCGCGACACGACGCTGGCCGCGCGCATCGTCATAGGTGCGGAGCTCCACGATCGAGCCCGGAGCGCTGTCGCCGGCGGCGTCGAGATGGGGCAGACGGATATGGTGGCTCCGGCCATCGACACCATCGACGACGGCATAGGCCGACCCTTTCAGCTCGTCATCGAGACCGCGCTCGACCAGACGACCGATGACGGGAACATCGAGGCTCTCCGCGGCAAGCACGTAACTCGAGGACCCGCGCTCGATCCCCCGGTCCGTCAGAGCCCGATGCATTCGCTTGATGATGTCGCCACGCTCCCCCATCTCGCGCAGGACCGCCTCGGCATCATCCCTGATGTGCCATTGCGACTGTCCGATCTGGTCGGCAACGCCAAGGACTTCCAACCGGCGCAGCCGCCCGATCTTCAGCGCGTGAAACGCATCCGGCTGCCGATCCGCATCCGGCGCCATGTCGAGGATGCGGGAGCGTCCCGCGTCCCGCAGCAACTGACGATCAAGTTGCGTCCAGCGCTCGGCCCCGATCTGTCGCTCAAGCGTCCGGCGGATGTCGAGATCGCTGCGCGGGCCCAGTTCCTGGGTGATGAGATCCCGCGCCCTGTCGCGCATCCCCTCCTTGATGTAGTCCCGCGAGATCACGAGATCCCGGCCGTCGTCGCGCATGCCGCGAACGATCAGATGGACATGCGGATGGGCCGTGTTCCAATGATCGACGCCGAGCCAGTCAAGAGACGTGCCGAGATCCTGCTCCATCCGCCCGACGAGATCGCGGGTGAAGGATTGCAGGTCAGACATGTCCGGCGCGTCGTCGGGCGAGACGATGAAGCGGAAATGATGACGGTCATCGCGACACCGCTCGGCAAAGGCCCGGCCATCGGCATCCTCCGATCCGGGCCCGAAGAGACTGGCCTTCTCCCCGTCCCGGGTCACGCCATCCCGGCGCAGGTAATCGAGGTGGGCTCCGAGGGGTGCGGATTTCCCGCTGTGCCGGACCACACGCGCCTTGACTACCGCGCCGCGTGTGCGGGCGGTGATGAGGCGGTTGGCCTGAATGCTGGCACGCTGACCGCGCCCGAAGCTGGACCGATTGCCCGTGGTGACGCGCCCGGCCCGCGAGACGCCACCGCCGGCCTTTTTCGCGGCAGCCAGAGCCTGTGCGATGAAGGGCCGGGCCTGCTGCGCCCGGGTAGAGCGGATACGCCCCGGGCGGATGCGGAACTCGCGATCATCGGGCATATGAAATCCCCGCACAGTGCGAAACAACGCAAAAGATCAGAGTGTTAGGCACATCTCGCACGGTGCAGGCACGCGCCACACGGTGCGGAGCGCGGCAAAAACATGAACAAAAACAACCGCCCAACCGCCGCGCACCGTGCACCCTTTTATCCTGCCATCCTTCGGTCGTGGTGCCCGCCACCACCCCTCGCGCCCTCCAAGACACGCCAGAGCACGATAGAATGCGAAGTGTCGTTGCGCGGATCATGGTCGGGCCTCACCAGTCTCCGGCTGGACGAAGAGGCCCTCAGATTGCGGGGTGAGGCCCGCCTGCGGCACCGCCGGGATGGGGGAAGGAGCGCCGCCGACCTTTCGGTCAGGCAACACAGGATCGGTTGCAAGCGTCCCGTCTTCGCGGCTGATGAAGATCGCCGCCTCACGCCAATCGAGCGGTCGGGCTGCAGTGATAGCGGTGCCCGATGGCCGCTCGCCAAGCAGAACGGGTGCAAGCGCAGCGACATAGGCACGTGTCTCGGGAGGCAGCGGACGATCCGCCAGTCGGTATTCTTCGTAGCGGGCGGGACCGGCATTATAGGCCGCCAGCATCGCCGAGACATCGCCATAGCGGTCCCACATCTCGCGCAGATAGGCCGTGCCCGCGAGGATGTTGTCACGCGGATCGTAAGGGTCTTCGCCTAGGCCATGACGGATGCGCAGCCCGGCCCAGGTGTCGGGCATGACCTGCATGAGCCCCATCGCGCCAGCGGAAGACACCGCGCGCAGATCGCCCGCGCTCTCTGTCCGCATCACGGCCATGATCCATGTCGTCGGAATGCCGAAGCGCTGCGATGCCTCGGTGACCTGGGCGGCATAGGGATGCGCGGCGACTGCGTGTTCGGGCACACCGGTTTGCGCCAAGAGCGGCTGCGTGGCGGTGGCCGGGAGGAAGAGGCCGGAAAGAAGAAGGAGGAGAATGCGGTGGCAGATGCCACCCTTCCCCGAGGCGGGACGGGTGCAGGACGCGATCATCGTCAGTCCTGCTCGTCGCGTTTCTTCGGGCGGGTCCAGTGCAACCCCCAGTCCCTGCCTTCCTCATCCGACTGGAACAGGCGGGCGCGGATCGGATGCCGGAAAACCGGATCATCGAGCAGGACCGAAACGAAAGCCCCTGCGGTTTCGCCGGTGTGTTTCCAGCCCGCGCCAACCTCCGGACCATCCTCGTCACCGAGATGAATGCGATAGGCGGGAGCTTTCTCGGAATCGACGTTATCGGTTGGAACAAAGGTCAGTTCCAGGTCCAGAGAGAGCGTGCGAAGCTGTCCGGAATAGCCGGACGGGGTGCGTGTGAATTGGCCGATCTGTGGCATTGGAAGCTCCTTCCTCTTGCGGTGAATGGGAGGCAGGCCGCTGGCACGTCCCGCCATAAGCGCGCGTCACCACTCCGGCGCGTGCCAGACGAGGCGGCCATCGCCACCCTCGTCGGTGAACAGTGGACTGGCCCGGCCGATCACTGCCGAGGCGGGGAACGGACCGAAGTAGCGGCCATCGAAGCTGTCAGAGACCGCCGGGTTCATCAGGAAGACCTCGCCCTCTACGATGGTGCGGCAGCCCTGCCAGACGGGAAGATCACGGCCCTGGCTGTCGCGCTCTCGCGCCTCCCCCAGGTGTCTGCCATCGACGGTGATCGCGGCGCCGTCACGGCAGACCCGTTGTCCCGGCAGCCCGGTGACGCGCTTCAGGATCGGCACATCGCGACCGACATAGCCGCGCGCGGCCATGAAACCTGCAAAGGGTTCGGGCGGCATGACCACGACCAGATCTGGCACCTTGAGCCGATCCGCCGGCGCGATGGCGTAGAGACCAATCGGCACGCTGGCCGAGGCGTTCCAGACCAGCCGTGGCGCAGTCGGAATGCTGCCGGCGATGACGGCGGCGAGCGCGGCAACCGTCACCATGATGTAGCGGGCACGGGTCATTTTCCGATCTCCCGACGCCGGCGCCATGCGGCATGGCGTTCCGACGTATAGGGTCGCGGCGCTTCGCCCGCCTTCATCCAGTGGGCGACATGGCGCCAGTGATCGGGATCGACGTCGGCAGGATCGATGCCGAGACCCTCGATGGCATCGACATGGCGGAGGACCTTCTCGACCCTGGGCCAGCCTTCGATCTTCAACAAAATCTCGCCACCTGGGCGCACGAATGGCAGCGTCTGATAGGAACGGCCGGGCGCCATCGTCCGCACGATGTCGATGCGCGAGAGGACGGTTCCATAATCATTCGCCGCCCAGCGAACGAAGGCGAAGACAGAACCAGGTTTGAAGAAGACCACACGTCGGCTGCGGTCCAGGACCTGCTCCCCTGCCCCGTTGCCGAACCGGATCCAGAACTCGGTCCGCTTCTCCAGCCAGATCAATTCGACGCGGGTCATACCGTCGAAGCTGAGCGACGAAGCCTCAATCGCGGGTGATTTGCCGGGTCTCAGAATGACACTCATCACCGATCTCCCGGGAGATCGAGTGGAAGGCGTGCCAAGACGGGGCGACGGATCGTGTCGGAGGCGGGGCTGTCCGGGAGCGATCCGGCAGCGCCAGGCATGCTTGATGCGTCCGGTTTCTCAGCCTTTCGAAGGCTCCCGGCTGCGCTGCGGATGATGTTCTCCACACCATCCGCGCGCTCTTCAAAGTTAGAGTCTTCGTTAGACTCTAAGTTAAGGGAGCGATTTCCGCTTTTGCTTCCGTACGTTACACCCTGTTTGGGTTCCCGATAGCACGAGACCCCGGTTCCTGATGGCACGATAGTCCGGGTTCCCGATAGCACGAGCGCATTCACAGGTTTTCCACAGCCCGGCGCAGGCTCGAAGGCCAGCAGCTTGCGGCCACCAACCTCAGTCTCGAGAAAGAGCGTATAACCCGGCAGTGGCTGCCGCCGGATGATGTCGCGAAGCTCGAAGGCGAAGCGCTTGAAGGGGGACAGCGCCCCGGACTTCTGGTGAAGATGATGGAAGTCGAAACGCCAGCCATCCCGCTGCCGGCCACCGTGCTTGCGCACCAGGCGATACAGCCAACGGTCGAGCCCGCCGGTCAGGTCGAAATACGCCCGGTCGATGGTGAGGATCAGCGCATTGTCGAGTACCGCCTGGTAAAACCAGTCAGGCACGATCAGTTCGATGCCGTCCGGGCGCCCGTCCCTGTCGCTGCGCTCCTGCCATTCGTTGATCCAGGAAAAGCGGTGCCGGCGTCCTTCAGCCGGCTGCCGGATCGAGGTGGAGATCGTCGTCGACTGCAGACGATCCAACGCCGCCTTCAGGCGCTGATAGTCCCGCGCACTGGTGCCGCGACCGACATAGGTGAGGATCTCGTAAGGGGTGGCGGCCATCAGCCGGGAGGTGCGCAGCCCCGCGTCACGCGCCTCGACGATCTGGCTCGCGGCCCAGATCAGTATGTCGGCATCCCAGATCGTGGCCATGCCGTGATCGGGAACCGCCTCGACCCGGATGCTGACGCTGCCAGCGGCAAAGTCGATCGGCGCAACGCGCTTCGACTTGGCGAGGGAGAAGAAGGGATAGGCCATGAGGTCCTGCGCATCTCTGGGGGCGATGTCGCCGGGCAGCGCGCGGAACAGATCGAGCTGTCCGCGCTCGGAACCGGGTTTGCGTCCATCGGTCATGACGGCATTGCCGCTGCGTCAGCGCACGAAGCGGCCGGGCTGCGGGAGGCTGGCGAGCGCGTGGCGTTTCGCCGGCAGGACCTGCCCGCGCGGATCGGAGGTCGAGGTGACAGCGCCGCGTCCGACCCAGGCCTGCAGGTCCTCGATCGCGTAGACCACACGTCCGCCCAGCTTGTGGTAGGCGGGACCGGTGCCGTAGGTCCTGTGCTTCTCCAACGTGCGAGCGGACAGGCTCAGGAACTGGGCGGCTTCCTTGGTGCGCAGATAGCGCGGGGGAAGTTCGGTTGAGATGGCGGACATCGGGCGTCTCCCTGCTGTATGTGACCACTGCCGCGAAACAGCGGCAGATGAAGGTCACGATGGCGAAGCGCGTCCGGTCAGATGCAGTGGGGAGTTGGCAGGGATAAATTCGCACACCGCGGTGCGGGATCGCGGACCTAGAGGCGGCGCTGGTGACGCAGGAGCTTGCGATAGCCGCCGGCGATCAGGTCACGCCCCTCACGAAGAAGGCTGGAGACGGCAAAACGGGCCGAGGAGACCTGCCATTCATCGCGATCCAGGTGACCGGTACGGAACAGGACCTCGGCGATCTGCTTCTGGGTCGCGCCGTCGAAGGCGGCGTCGGAGGCCTGGAGGACACGCCGCAGGCGCGCTTTCTGCTGCGCGGTCAGGCGGGTGTCGCGGGGGATTGAACGACGTCGATGCTGGTCCGCCAGAAGCCGCTGGATCGCCTCGATGCGATCAAGGCCCTCGGGGCCGAGAGGAACAGTGGCAACAAGCCGACCACGGTCTTTCAGAGGAGCGACGAGATGCAGGTATGTTCCGTCCGGCAGCCTGTGGCGCAGGTGCTTACCAATGGGGGATGCCCTGCCCTTCGGGGCGACTATCTCACCGCCGGGGGCGTCTGTCTCTTCAGCCAGCGCCTCGGGTGCGACAACGAGGACTACGGCGCTGGTATCGATTTCGGGGCGCCAGAATATCTCTGCGACAGTCGCGCTCAGACCGGGCCGTATCGGGAAAGCACAGACCCCATCGACGGCCGACCTGATCCCTCAGGTCAGCCCTCTCAGGTGGTCCTCCTGCAAGCTCTGCATAGTCATGTTGATATTCAGGATTGCGGCGCAGGCATTCCCAGCCGAGTTCCGGCGCGGCCAAATCATCAAGATAGTCATAGGCCGCCTGGTCACGCCAATTCGAGCGGTCGGGTTGCATGGTATCGCCTCTCCCCTGGGTTGATCTCAGGAAAAGGATTCCGAGAGATCAATCACTTGGGAAGTCCGCCCCAAGGCATCAGGTGATGCGTGGCACGCATCACCTTCTCAGCCGGTGCGCCCCGCCGCCAATTGCCGATAGCCCTCGGAACTCAGCCAGTGTGCGCGTTCAAGATGGGCGTCGTGGACCAGGCGCGCCCGCTCCGGCTCTTTCTGCGTATCGAGACCCAGGATGATCTGCGCCGCCTCCTGCCAGCTCGCGCCCTCGCCTGCAGCATCGAGCAAACGCATATACTGCGCCATGTGGCGACGGTCATAATCCGTCACCACGGCCCCCTGCGGCGGCACATCCTGCAAGCTGCTGATCGTCACACGCATCCCCACTGCGGCTTCTGCACAATCCTAGCACAGAAGGTTGACGTTTTCGTGAGCACGGCAATAGCGCAATTCCGTTCACGGCGAAACCTGCCGGAATAGTCAGCTCTTAGCGACGGCCTTCGCCTGCACATGCATCACTCCAATCCCCTGGTCGGAGTTCAGGAGCAGAATGCCATTCGCTTCGAACGCCCGTCGAACCTGATCGCGCGTGGTCTCGTAGACCTCGAGCCCGCTTTCGGATTCGAGGCGCTTGAGCGCGGTCAAAGATACCCGGGCCTCATCCGCAAGCTGCTCCTGTGTCCATCCAAGAAGCGCACGCGCGGCCCGCGATTGTCGGGCGGTGATCATGCAGATCACCTCCCATCCGGCCCAGCGCGCACGCCAGAACTACGACTATTATAGTCGCTATCAGAAGAATCTCTACCGGAATTCTTCTGCATTTATATCGCACTTTCGAATTAGCACCGCCAATTCGGAAAACTGATTCGGTTGCCCGGCTTGGCGGGCGGGCCCCGGCCTGTCGGCCGGGGCCTCACGGCGCCGCTACTCGCTGCGGCGACCGTTGGGGCGGGACCAGATCAGCGCGTAGCTCTCGCCGTCCTCCTCATCGAAGAGATTGGCGTAGATCGGGGCGGTGAAGCTCGGATCGTCGAGCTTGAGGCCCAGATAGTCGCGGCCCTCACCCGAGCGCTTGGACCAGGCGGCGCCGATCTCGGCGCGGCCGACGAGGACCCGGTGGCTGGGGGCGTTCTCGCCGGTGGCGCGGGTGTCGGGGACGATGCGCACGCCCTTGGCCTGAACGCTGAGGGTGACGATTTCGCCGGTGAATTCGTTGCCGGTCTTCTTGAAGGTGCCGATGGTTGCCATTTTAAGTCTCCGTTTTCCGTTTCCGGGTCCGCACCATTGCGGCCCGATGGCGATCGACAGGCTGGAGACGACCGGCGGTGCACCCCCGGCCTGCCGGGGGCTGGACAGCAAAGGCAGAACTTTCTTGTTCCGCGCGGAATGGGCGCAGCCCAGGGGAAGAAAGTTATGGCGGCGCTGTTGCGCCAAGCCGGTCGAGGCGTTGCCGGTCTTCGGCCAGATCAGGCCATTGAAGGGGCCGTATGGAGCGGACATGGGACGGGCAAGGAACGGAGATGATGGCGGCTGCGGATGCCCGTCAGCCTGACCGGCTATTCACCGGCGGGTTCGCTCACCCGCGACAGGCCATGCGCGCCGTTCTCCATGCGCCTCGGCCGGCGTGTCCCGCCCGATCACAGGTGCGGTTTGCCGCTCAAACGTTCCGCCCCCTCCACCGCACGGCCACGGGCCGCGACGCGGGTCTCATGCCGATCCGCACACCGCCCCATACCGGCAATCTGACGATCGGGATGGCATTCCAGCGCTGATCCAGTCCCGCCTCATCGGATCGTCGGCAGTGTCAGGCGCTTACGGGAGAGCTGTCCGAAGGCTCGGCAGCCGAACCGGCAATGCGGAGAAAGGCGGACACGCCTACAGCGCCAGCGCCAATAACAGCGAAGATCATCTGCCAGGTCTCCGAGGGCATCATGGCCCTGGCGATCCCTAGGGTGGCGTGGAAGCCAGCGAGCACCGCCGGCACCACGAAGATCAGCGCGATGACAAACCGCGCCCAGAGCGGGCGCACGAGTATGATCAGCGCCTGACCGATGGCAAGCGTCAAGCCGGCGGCGAAGCCGCCGACGAGGATTGCACCGAGCCAGCCTGTGCCGGTTCCATAGGCCCAGATGCCGGTATGAAGTCCGACGAGGAACGGCAGGGCGAAGACCGCGAGGTTAAACACCAACCAGCACAGGCCCGCAATGGCCGCGAAAGATGCAAGGATTCCGAGAACGATCATGGTGGAGTCTCCCGTTTGACGTGGAACGGTCGCGCCTTCCACCACCACCATGGCGCAAGGCGAACATAGCATGAAACTGCCCGGCATGGCGAGAGTTCTGCCGGGCATGGTGTCGACGGATTGCTGGCAGCGCTCACGCGCTGCCCTTCGCCAGGCGGTAGACCGGGATGCCCATCTTGCGGGCCTTGTCGGCGAGGTTTTCCTGAATGCCGGTGCCGGGGAAGATGATGACCCCGATCGGCATCGTGTCGAGCATCCGGTCGTTGCGCTTGAAGGGCGCGGCCTTGGCGTGTTTCATCCAGTCCGGCTTGAAGGCGACCTGCGCGACCTTGCGGTTGTCGGCCCAAGTGGCCGCGATGCGTTCCGCCCCTTTCGGCGAACCTCCGTGCAGGAGCACCATGTCGGGGTGTTTGGCATGAACCTGATCGAGCCTGTCCCAGATCAGCCGGTGATCGGTGGTGTCGCCGCCCGAGAAGGCGATCTTCGGCCCGGCGGGCAATAGCACTTCATTGTCAGCCCAGCGTTTTGCGGCGAGAAAATCTCGGCTGTCGATCATGGCCGAGGTCATCTGGCGATGGTTGACCCGCGAGCCGGAGCGCGGCGACCAAGGCGTGCCGGTGGTGCGCAGGAAGAGGTCGGCGGCAGTGTCGCGGAAGGTCTCCATGCTGTCGCGGCGCTCGATCAGGTTTTGTCCGATGCCGATCAGGGTCTCCAACTGGACGGATTTCACCTCGCTTCCGTCCTGTTCGCGCTGAAGGCGCTTCTGAGCCTGCTCGTTATCGTCGAGTTTGCGTTCGATCCGCTCGACGGCGCGGTGGAAGGTGTTGACGGTGGACCACATGATCTCGTCTAGGTCGAAATCGAGGCTGGTGTCGGCCATGGTGGAGATCAGGGCATCGAAGATGTCGGCAACCGCGCCCTGGATGGCGTTGTCCTCGGGCGTGATCCGGGGGTCGGCCTCGCCCTCGGCGGGACGGTAGCCATAGAGTTCGAGCTCTTCGATGACATGGCCGGTGGGAGACGTGCTGTGATCGGGTTCGAATTCGTCATGGGCATACATGGGATGTGTCCTTCGGCTGGACCGCGACCGTCGCGGCCTTGATGGCGACGACAAGCCCACGGGCGCTCCGGCCTGGCAGCCCGAGCCCTTTGCGAGGGCCTTGATGGCAAAGCCCGGCTGATTTGCTTCGCGCTGTAAAGGCGGGCTTGCCCGCCGACGGAAATCAGTCGGGGGTCGCCATTGCCGGGCCGGAGCGTTTGTGGGCCGCTCGCCCTCTCAAGAAGGCCAAGGCGCGGTCCCCTTGCCGAGGTGCCGCAACCCCTTGCCCATGGCGGGATCGGTTATCCCCGATCACGGCCCTCTCTGGCTATGGTGCGCGCGGCATGAAACGGCTGACGTCCTCGGGGGCGATCTGCACCCGGATCTGCGCCCGAAGCGCCTCCAGGCCGAAGCTGACGAGATCGTCGTTGAAATCTCCCAGCATGGGCGAAAGCGTGATTGCCTCGATCCCGGCCCCGATGGCCCGGTCCACCAGGCTGTCCCGTGCAGCGTCGCCTGCCGGATCGTTGTCGCGGACGATATAGAGCCTGCGCAGATGCGGCGGGAACAGGATAGCAGCGAGATGTCCGGCCGAGAGTGCGGAGACCATCGGCATGATCGGCAATGCCTGGCGCAGCGAGAGAATGGTTTCTATCCCCTCGCCTGCCGCCATGACATCCTGTGCCTCGCCAAGCCGGACGGCGTTTCCGAGCAGCTCTCCCATCGCCTTTCTCGGCGGATAGACCGGCGCTTTCCCGGAGCCGTCACGTTGAATCCAGGTGCGATGCGCACCAGTGATCCTGCCGTCGAGGTCAGTGACGGCGGCGATCATGGCGGGCCAGGTTTCGGTTGGGCCGTCGCCCTCCGCACGCCAGTAGCAGGTCGGGTGGCACCGCAGATTTGCGGTTCCGCGTAAATCCGCAATGCCGCGTTGCCGTAAGTACGCCTCTGCGAGACTGCCGGTGAGCGGTTGCGTCATACGCCAGAGACGACGGGCGGCTTCGGACGATCCCGATGGTACTGGCGGTGTTTGGGCCCTGCGGGACTTTGGCTCCGGTTCGGGATGCGGCAGGCTGAGGAAGCGGCGCGCTTCTTCGGCAATATCAGCGAAGTCGATGAGGCCAAGACTTTCGCCGATCACGTCTAGCAGATCGCCATGCTCGCCGGTCGATGCGTCGGTCCATTTGCCGGCGGCCCCTTTCCCGGATTCCGACCCGGTCAAACGGACGAACATTGAACGGCCGGGTGTGTTGCGCACATCGCCGACCTGCCAGTAATTGCCCTGCTTGCGCCCGTTCGAGAGATAGTAGCGGCACACGGCCTCGGCCTCTCGGCCGAGACGGTGTGCCAGTTCGGAAGCGTTGAGACGTGCCATCACGCGGCCTCCCGCTCGGAGATGCGCTCCACCGGCCAGCGGTCGAAGAGCTTGCCGATGATCTCCGGGCCCGATGCGCCCACCGGAACGAAGAAGCGCAGCTTCCAGGAGATGATCTCGCTGAAGAGCCCATAGGCCCGCAGGCGCTCGCGCATGGTATCGGTGAAGCCGGTCAGTTCGATCCGGTTCGCGCCCATGACGCGCGCGCGGCGCAGTTGCAGCCCCTCGGCCAGATCGAGGATGGTGCAACCTTCGATCAGCGCGCCATAGGCCGCATCGGACGTGATGCTGCTGACACCGCTGCTCGAGGCGTTGTCGGCCCATGCGGGCGAGACCCGGCGACCGATAATGCGCTCGCCCTCGTCGGTCTGGAGCCGATAGACGCGGGAGGAGTCCTGCGGCAGGCGCTTCCAGATCGGCAGCAGCAGCCCGGTCACCATATGCAGGATGCTGTCGGTAAACTCCGGCACTTCCACAAGCTCCGCCTTCCAGGCCGTGGCGAAGTCAGCGTGGTCCACCTCGACCCAGCGGGTCTCGCCCATCGCCCGCACCGGAATGTTCATCGCCTCCATCGGCCGGATCAGACGAACGCGCCGTTCGATCTCGCCGTCATCCAGCATCACGCTGGTGGTCGGGATCTGCACGGCGGCACGACCGGACCGCTCGTTGATGAGCAATCTTGCGCGGGGATCATCCTGTTCCGCCAAGGCCGCATCCAGCGTGATGGGCTGATTTCGCTTGCGCTCGGTGAGCGTCAGGAGCCGGGTTTCCGCCCCTGTGCCCGGATGGGTGTGGATCACCTGCCGGTCGGTGACGATGAAGCTTTCGGCCTTCAGCGTTTCCAGCCCCATGTCATAGGTGCCGGATGCAATGGCCCCATCGATCCGCGCCTGCAGAAGCTGCTCGAAGGCCGAGAACAGGATGCCCTGCAACTCGATGGTCAGCGCCAGCAGTCGGTTGAGGAAAGTGGTGATCGGCGGCAGATCGTCCTTGATGCCGTTCGCGTCCATCAGCTTCAGGCCGGTGGCGGATTCAAACCTTTCAAGCGAGCAGCCCTCGACCTTGCCGCGCACTACAGCCAAATAGAGCTGGCGCAGCGCATCGCGGGCATAGGCGGATTCCAGATTGTCCTCGGGCCGGAACAGGCCCTGTCCACCGGTCTGGCGCTGGCCGCGGGTGATCGCGCCGAGGGTGTCGAGACGACGCGCGATCGTGCTGAGGAACCGCTTCTCGGCCTTCACATCCGTGGCGATGGGCCGGAAGAGCGGTGGTTGCGCCTGATTGGTGCGGTTGGTGCGCCCGAGCCCCTGAATGGCGGCATCGGCCTTCCAGCCCGGCTCCAGCAGGTAATGCACCCGCAGGCGCTGGTTCCGCACCGAGAGGTCCGCGTGATAGCTGCGCCCCGTGCCCCCGGCATCAGAGAAGATGAGGATGCGCTTCTGGTCATCCATGAAGGCCGAGGTCTCCGCAAGGTTCGCGGAGGGCGCACGGTTCTCGACGGCAAGGCGGGCCGATGCGCCTTCGCCCTTGCGCACGATGCGGCGCGAGCGGCCGGTGACCTCCGCCACCAGATCGGTGCGAAAGCGCTGGACGATCTGGTCGAGTGCTCCCGGCACGGGCGGCAGCGAGCCGAGCTGTTCGAGCATCTCGTTCCGCCGGGCCAAGGCTTCGCGGCTCTCGACCGGCTGACCGTCCCGGAACACGGGCCGCGACGAAAGATTGCCCTCACCATCGGTGAAGGGTTCGTAAAGCTGAACGGGGAAGGAATGCTGCAAATACGAGCCGACATATTCCCGCGGCGTGACATCGACGGAAATGTCGTTCCATTCCTCGGTCGGGATCTCCGCCAGCCGCCGTTCCATCAGCGCCTCGCCGGTCGAGACAATCTGGATGACGGCCGCATGGCCGGCCGCCAGATCGGCATCGATCGAGCGGATCAGCGTCGGGGTTTTCATCGAGGTGAGCAGATGGCCGAAGAAGCGCTGCTTAGTGCTTTCAAAGGCCGAACGCGCCGCCGACTTGGCCTGGCGGTTCAACGTCCCCTCGCTGCCGGTGATGTTGGCCGCCTCCATCGCCGCGTCCAGGTTCCCATGAATGACGGCGAACGCGGCCGCGTAAGCATCATAGATGCGCCGCTGTTCATCCGTGATCTGATGCTCGATCAGTTCATATTCGACGCCATCATAGGAAAGCGAGCGGGCGGTGTAGAGGCCGAGGGACCGCAGATCGCGGGCGAGCACTTCCATGGCCGCCACGCCGCCCGCTTCAATCGCTTCGACGAACTCGGCGCGGGTCTGGAACGGGAAATCCTCGCCACCCCAGAGGCCGAGCCGCTGCGCATAGGCGAGATTGTGAACCGTCGTGGCCCCGGTCGCCGAGACATAGACCACGCGGGCATCCGGCAGGGCATGCTGGAGCCGCAGGCCCGCACGCCCCTGCTGCGAAGCGGCGACATCACCGCGTTCGCCTTTTCCGCCACCGGCATTCTGCATGGCATGGCTCTCGTCGAAAATGATGACTCCATCGAAGTCGGATCCCAACCATTCGACGATCTGCTTGACGCGCGAAACCTTCTCGCTCCGGTCGTCGGAGCGTAGCGTGGCATAGGTGGTAAACAGGATGCCTTCCGACAGCGTGATCGGCTTGCCTTGCGAGAAGCGTGACAGTGGCGTGACAAGCAGGCGTTCCATGCCAAGCGCCGACCAGTCGCGTTGCGCGTCCTCGATCAGCTTGTCGGATTTGGAAATCCAGATCGCCTTGCGCCGACCTCGAAGCCAGTTGTCGAGAATGATGGCGGCCGACTGGCGGCCCTTGCCAGCGCCGGTGCCGTCACCGAGCATGAAGCCCCGGCGGAAGCGGACAGCACCGGCGGCATCCTCGGCGGCGGCGCGCACGTTGTCGAAATGCTCGTCCACGGCCCAGGCACCGGCGAGGTGATCGGCATGGGCTTCACCGGCATAGATCACCGTTTCAAGCTGGGCGTCCGACAGTCGGGTGCGGATGTCGGACGGCAGCATGGGCCGGTAGGACGGCTTTGGCGGCGCGACCGAGGCCATGGCAGCGGATTGCACCAGCCTGGTCGGATGCGGCTCGGCGCCGGGAATACGCAACGATTGCAGCGCATATTCCTCATAGATCGCGTCCGACAAGCGCGCGCCCTCGGGCGGCGCCCAGTCCACGGTCTCATACTCGAGCTCCACCCCCTCGGGATCGGACGCTGGTGCAGCGACGGGTCGGGACGCTGTGGCGCGAGCGAGATAGCCGCGCACGGTCTTCGGGGCAGCCGCCAGCACGGGAGAAGCGACCTTCGGCAGCGACACCGGCAAACGCAGCGGAAGCTGGCTTTCGATCCAGCCGAGCAGCGTGACAACGTCGGGTGCAGTTCCTGCCGAGGCCGGGAAGACTGACGGATCGTCGGCGGGCAGCTTGTCGATCACCGTCAGCCGCGTGTCGATGCTGGTGCCATGCCTGGCGAAGACCGCTCCGTCGATGGCCGCGGTGAAGACCACGCGGCCGCGGTCCTGCAGGCGTATGAAGGCGTCGCGCCAGGCCGGAGCCTCGGGGCCGAAATTCGAGCCGGTGATCGTGACCAGCCGTCCGCCGGGGGCGAGCCGGGCCAGTGCCGAAGCGACATGCCGGTATGCGGCATCTGAGACGCGCCCGGTGACGTTCGCCATGACCGAGAATGGCGGATTCATCAGCACAACGGATGGCACAGCATCCGTGGCCAGATGATCGTCGATCTGGGCAGCATCGAACCGGGTGATCGGAAAAGCCGGAAAGAGGGAAGAGAGAAGATCGGCGCGGGTCTCGGCAAGCTCGTTGAGGATCAGCGAGCCGCCGGCAGTCTGGGCGAGGATCGCCATAAGGCCGGAGCCGGCCGAGGGCTCCAGTACCACATCGTCCGGCGTGATCGCGGCCGCCGCCAACGCGGCAAGGCCGAGTGGCAGAGGCGTGCTGAACTGCTGGAAGCTCTGACTTTCTTCGGAGCGGCGGGTCTGCGTCGGTAGTAACCCCGCGATCTTCGCCAGAGGGCCGAGCCGGGACGCCGGAGAGGCGGCTTTGCGGAACAGCGCCTTTCCGTATTTGCGCAGGAACAGAACCGTGGCGACCTCGCAGGCCTCATAGGCGAGCTTCCAGTCCCAGGCGCCGGTGGCGTCGGACGCGCCGAAAGCGGTCTCCATGGCGCTTCGCAGGGCCGCGGTATCGACGCGCTGGCCGCGTTCGAGATGGGGAAGGAGGAGATTGGCGGCGGCCAGGATCGCGGGTGCGGCGCCGAGCGGCGTGACCGGATCGATCACGGGAGACGAGATGTTCATGTCGGAGATCCTCGGAGAGCTGGAGGGACAAGCCCGGACGGCGCTCTCTCTCGACCACCCGGACTCACCCCGTCCCGGCACCTCTCTGACTCTGGAAACGACGACATGAACAAAGCGCCCCGACCGGATGGTGGGGGCGCTTGTCAGGATCAGCCGAACCTGCGTCCGGCTTCGGTGAAGGTGTAACCGTTGGCGATGATGGCCTCATCGACGACCTCATCCGAGGACAGATAGTCGTATTCGCGCTCGAGCTGGCGGTAGAGCCAGCGGGCGAGATCGCGCAACGCCTCGATAACCACCTCCTCGGCGTCGGCGGTCAAGTCCTGCCAACTCAGGCTGTCACGCTCGACCGAGATCGCCATGCAATACTCATGGTAATAATGGCCGCGATGGGTGGCTTCGGCGCGTAGCTGGTAGAAATTACGCCGCTGGACCGCCTGCAGGGCATCGGCGATGCGGTGCAACTCGGTATCCTGCGGCGCGTATTCCCTGATCAGGCGCGGCGCGCCCTTGCGATAGGCATAGAAAGTTTCGAAGCAGGCGCCATCCCCCTGGCTCCAGAAGCCCCGGAACCAGATGCAGGGTTCCTGCCGTGTGCCACCGCCCATTAGCCGGACGGTGCGGGTCTTGAGGTTCAGCCCGAGGATTTCGGCGACGCGCTGGAAATCCTCATAGACGGCATCGTACCAGTCATCGTCGAAGCCACCTTCGCGATACCAGGCACGGGCTTTGTCCCTGGCTGCATCGGAAAGCTCTTCGAGGCGATAGACAGTGATCTCGATGAGCTCACTCATAGGGATTGCCTCCCTCCAGAACGATGGAAAGCCAACCATCGGTATTGATCCAGTCCACCGTCTCGCCGGTAGCGAGATCGAGGACGTGCGCCCCGCCGCCGAACCCGTCGATCCTCGGGCGTGAGCAGCTATTGGCGTATTGCATCCCCCATAGGCCGGTGAGACCGAACTCCTTCGCGCAGCGTTTGACGAATTGGATGACATGCTCAGGATCGCCGGTGCCATCATCGTGCATCCAGAGCTGGGTTCCGCCATGCTCGGGTTGAATAGAAAGCAGAAACCCGTCCGAAGGCGGATCCTCAGCGGCATTCTCATCCGAGAGCGCATTGTAAAGATCGAGCGCGCGGGCGGCCTGCTCGGGGGTGCCCACATCGAGCAGGCAGGAGAAATGGGTGAAATAGTCGGCCATGATGGTCTCCTGAGAAGACATGGCCCGGCGTGACACCGAGCCGAATGGGATGGAAAGGGTGAAGCTCAGGCGGCCTGTGGCAGGCGGAGCAGATCGGCCGCGGTCTCGCGCCAGAAGGGATCAACCAATCGTGCCTCCAGCGCCGCGGCGCGGTAACGCAGCCGTCTCGCATCACAGGGCTCCGAGGCTCGGAATGCCATACCGCGCAGTCGGCTGGCTTCGGTCACAATCCTGCGTGCCTCGGCATCGGATGCGACCGGCTGTTGCCAGATGATAGCCCGGGCACGGATGCAGCCTGCCAAGACCAGGCGGTGCTCCCGGTCTTCGATGAGCATGATACGCGGACGGAAATGCGTGAAGCTGTCCGGTCCGGTGCAGATGCTGCCCTGTGACAAGCGCAGCGACGCAAAGCGCATGGCGTCTTCGGCCGACAGGCACTCCCCGAGCGGAATGATGCGGTCGAAACTGTCGCCGGCTTCACCATCGCCATGACTGGCGGTGCCGAGGCAGGAGACCCGCAGGGGCAGCGTCCGTGGCCGGGCGAGCGCAGGCATGACGTCGGTCGCAACCATCTGGCTAATGGGGCGAAAGGTGTCGAAACTGGAAAACGTGGTCATCGGGATCACTCCATGACGGGCGCCGGTGAGCCTCTCTCTCCAGACCTCAACCCGTCACGGCCGAAAGGCCCGCACTCTTCCTCTCTGACCGGGCTTGTTCCCGGTTCCGCTGCCGACGATGGGGGACCACCGTGAGGCACTGAAGGCCCGAAGCGCGGGTCTCCACGCTCGGGCCGTTTGGGGTGAGGCGCTTTCGCGCCTTACTCCCATGGATCAAGTTCCAGCTTCACCATGTCCTCATCGCCGTCGAACTCGTCGGCGGGCATGGCGCCGTGGGTTCCGTCCCCGGCCTGGAACACGACGATCACGACCATCAGAGTGGTGGCGAGGCTGGCGGCGAAAGCGGTGGCATCTGCATAGGACATCGGGATTGGCTCCTGTCACTGGAGGCGGGGGACCATCCCCCGCGCGACAGGCGCCCGACGTGTCTGACCGGATCTGCACTCACCCTCGGGCGTTCGGATTTTTTCCGAATCCCCGAGGGCGGCACGTCTGCGTAAGCCGACCCCTCCGGGGTTGAATGTCAAAGAGACGGATCAGACCAAGGTTAGCGAATGGAAGCGGGGGTGGTGTCTTGCATCCAACAGGCGCCGGATCCCCCCTTGCAGATGCCCCGCCCGGCCAGCCTTGCCGCCACGCTGGCATCAGGAATGTGGTCGAGGACGGGGGCGGAAACCGATGCCGAACATAATGACCGGCACCGTGGTGATGCTGGAATTGGTGCCATACAGGCAGACGACACGACAACCGCGGTGGCTATCGTCAGACGTGAACGGGCCTTCAGTCCCAGAGCCCATCGGCAATCTCGCGGGCGATCAGGGAGCGCGCGGTCATCATCACGTCGTCACCGCTGGTGTCGATATGACCGTAGAACCGGGCATGACCGCCGTTCGCGGTCCAATCGGCGTAGCTGCAGTATTCGGGGGCTTCGAGACGGAAGGCGCGCATGTCGTCCGCCCAATGCGGCTTCGGCTCTACTACCACGGTGATGCCATCGCGGGTTTCCTCCCAGGGCAGCGTACGTTCGGATGGCGGACTGGCGCGGTTTTCATGGAATATTCGGTCGATATCGATCGTTGCAGACATCAGGGTTCTCCAAAGAAAAAGCCCGGTCACGAGGACCGGGCAAGTTGCGGAAACGGAACGGGTGTGGCGGGGCAGCGAAGGCCACCCCGCCTGAGGATCATTCTGCAGCGACCATCGACTGCTCCTCGTCCTCCGTGGCGTCTTCATCCTCGCCATCGCCGGCAAGGAATTCAGGCAGATCATCCGCCTCCGTGTCGCCCCCGGCATCCAACGCGATATCGGCATCGGGATCGACCATGCGCAGCGGCTCCGGCAACCAGCCGGTTTCAGCCAGCAGGCGCTCGGCCTCCTTGGCCATGTCGCCCTTCTTCAGATGGTCGATGAGCTGCGCCGCCCGTTCGCCGGCGCCTTCGCGCACCGCCTCGATGATCCGCGGCTTGGTCACGCGGCCGAGATAGTTGCCGACGGTCGGCCGCCAGCCCACCGCCACCATGTCGAGGCCCGTCGCCCGCGCCAGCCGGTCGGCCTGGGACAGGCGAATGTCCAGCCCGTGCTGGCTGACGCCCATACCGCCATAGGGGTTGGGCTTCTCGTGCAAGGCGTTGACGCCGAAGCTGATGCAATGGGCGAGCAACTCCATGCGGGTGTCGTCGTCCTGATCGACCAGCCAGTCCCAGAGCGCGGCATCGTCAGCCGGGATGTGATCACCCCAGCGTTCGTGCCGCTCGGCGATGGCGCGCGCCGAGACACTTTCGCCGAGGTCGTCGGCTTGCGCCGGGAAATGAACCTCCCGGACATGGGCCTCAAGGCACCCCCTGATGGAGTGCGGCAGGAAGCAATCGGCGACCAGCCGGTGCAGCAGCGCCGACATGGCGACATGCGGGTTGGTCGCCACGGCATCGCGGAGCGCCAGCGTGCGATGCGCGGTCAGCTCGCTGACGAGCCGATCGGGCAGCGGTCGGATGGTCTCAAGCTCTTCGTCCTCCTCGGGGTCGGTCGCCGTACCGCCCAAGGTGATGACAGCGCGCTGCATACCACCGGACTCGCCGCCCTCGAGAGAACACCCATCGGCGCCATCGCCTTCCTGACCGTCCGCCGCCTCGTCTTCGGGGCGGACATAACCGCGCTCGACGGCAAGCTGGCCGTCATGGCGGATGCTGACGAAGACACCGGCGCGAGCCATCTGGTCGGCGTCATAGCGCATCGGCCGGGCCTCGAAGGCCTCCAGCGTCACCTCGATCTCGCCGAGCCGTGCGTCCACCTCGTCGGGGAACTCGTCGGCTTGGGCGCATTCCGCCTCCAGCGCGTCGAACTCGTCCCGCAGCTTCTCACGCTCGGCACGTTCGTCGTCGGTCAGATCGACTGTGGTGCCGGTCAGGCGACGCAGGCGACTGGTATGGCCATAGGGGAAGTCCACCGCGACCTCGATCCACTTCCAGCCCTCGGCGGCGATGGTCTCCGCCTCGGCCTTCAGCTTCTCGCCCGCCAGCCGGTCGAGCAGCACCGGGTCCTGGAGCCAACCGCCATCGTCCTGCTGGAACAGATCGCGCAGAACATAGCCGCCCGCCGCCTCATAAGCCTCGATACCGACGAAGAGCGCCCGCTTGTCGGAGGCCCGCACCGTGGTCTCGGTCAGCATGCGTCGGATGGTGTAAGGCTCCTTCTGCCAGCCATCCTTGATCGCCTCCCAGACCTGTTCCTGGCGGGCATGGTTGTCGGAGACGGTGAAGGCCATCAGCTGTTCCAGCGTCATGCCGTCCTCGGCATAGGTCTCGAGCAGCGCCGGCGAGACCGAGACCAGGCGCAGGCGCTGCTTCACCACCTTGGCGTCGACGAAAAAGGCGGCGGCAATTTCCTCCTCGCTCATGCCCTTCTCACGAAGGACCTGGAAGGCGCGGTACTGATCGAGCGGATGCAGCGGCGCGCGCTCGATATTCTCTGCGAGCGAGACCTCGTCGATGAGGATGTCGTCACTGGCCTCCGAGACGATACAAGGCACTGGCGTGGTCTTGTTGAGGCGCTTCTGCTTGACCAGCAATTCCAGCGCACGATAGCGGCGGCCGCCAGCCGGCACCTCGAAGAGGCCGGTTTCCTGCCCTTCGGCGTCGAGCTCGGGCCGGACATGCAGGGACTGGATCAGCCCGCGGCGGGCGATGGACTCGGCCAGTTCCTCGACCGAGATGCCGGCCTTCACCCGCCGGACGTTGGACTGGCTGAGCACCAGCTTGTTGAAGGGGATGTCGCGCGAGGACGACAGGGTGATCTTCTGCGTGGCAGTGGCCATGTCAGGGTCTCCATGACGGACGCCGGGGAGCCTCTCTCTCCGGCAACCAGCCCGTCACGAAACTCCCCCCACGCCTTTCCCTCTCATGGCCGAGCCGAGGATGATCGCGCAGACCCATCAGAGGTCGCCGCGGGCGCGCAGGCTGGTCTCCCGGCCAGCCCCGGTGATGATGTGGTCGTGCAGTATCACCCCCAGGGACGCAGAGGCGTTTCGGATTTCTTTCGTCATCGCGAGGTCGGCCGCCGAGGGCTCGGGATCGCCGGCCGGATGATTGTGGACGATGATCAGCGCCGAGGCATTGAGTGCCAGGCAGCGCCGCAGCACCTCCCGGGGATAGACCGGGACATGATCGACTGTGCCGATGGCGAGGCATTCGTCGGAGATCAGCCGGTTCCTCCGGTCGAGATAGAGGACATGGAACCGCTCCACATCGCCCCTGATGGTGAGGGCGCAATAGTCGAGCACCGCCTGCCAGGACGACAGGACAGGGTTCTGGTTGAGATGGCGCAGCAGGATCTGCCGGGCTTCATAGACCACGGCCTGCTCCTGGGCCGAGAACCGGAGCGGCTGCGGTTCGACGGCGGGTGTTCTCATCTTTCGTGTCATGGTCCTGTTCTCCAACGGGCAGTCGGCCGGGCGCCGTACTTTCACCGCGTCACGAGGAGAAGCGCCGCCCTCGTCCTTCGAAGAGAGCGGCGCCGAGCGTGGAAAGCCGGAAACCCGGACATCAGGAATGCCGGGCCTCCGTATCGGAGGGTGGCCTGATCGACAGGCGGCCCGAGCGGTAAAGCAGGCGCTCGGCATCGCGGATGCTGCCGGCCTGGCGCGCGGTGTCGGCCCAGACCGAGATCGGCACGTCGCCGGTGAAGAGTAAATCGCGCTCGATCCCCATGCCGAAGGGCAGCCGGATCGAGCACAGTTCATCGAAGCTCCAGGAGCCAAGCTCGGGATAGCCGATATCGGCCAGGCCGAACATGATGTCACCGTCCGCGTCCAGTTCGGCCGCGAGCCAGACGCCGGCACCAAAGGGATTGAAGAATTTGACGACAGGAATGTGATCGACATCCGGTTGGCGACCATTGGCGAGAAGGTGCGCGCGCTGCGCATCTGTCAGGAGGATCATGCCGCAGCGCTCCCTTCCGCCGAGGTCTGCCGCTCAACATCGGTGCTGTCGTCGGGCAGATGGGCCAGCAGCCAGTCGGCCGCCTTGCTGGCCTGCGAGGCTGCACGGACGATCGCGCGGGAATCCTCGCGCATCACCTCCAGCCACGAGCCCACGTAGTCGGCGTGGCGCACCGTCGGGACGATCCCGAGCGAGGCGCAACAGAACGCGCTCGAAATCTCGGCGATCAGTTCCTCGAAGGCGTATTTCCTCGTTCCGAAGCCGCCCGAGAAATCCCGAGCCAGGCGGGCGCTGTGCCCCGTGGCATGCCCCATCTCGTGCAGCGCCGTGCGGTGCCAGTTGATCGGCTCGAAATACGCCTGCGGAGGTGGGACCTGCACATAGTCGAGCGCGGGGACATAGAAGGCGCGGTTGCCACCGATCCGGAAGTCGATACCGGTCTTCGCGATCAGCGTCTCGACCTGCGGCTCGATCAGCCCAGGCGGCGGTGGCGGCGCCTCTACGGCGATGTCGTCGGGCAGACCATCGCATTGCGCCGCATTGAACACGGTAAAGCGCTTCAGGAACGGGATGCTGTTTGCATCTTCCCCGGTCTCCCGGGCGCGGCGCTTCTCGTCTTCAGGCGTGAAACGGTCGGCATAGACGACGGTGGTGCCCCGCTCGCCCTTGCGGACATTGCCGCCGAGCGACAGCGCCTGGCGGAAGGTCAGCCAGTGCTGGGTTGGATAGCCCCGCTGGATGACCGCGCCCCATAGGATCAGGACATTGATCCCGGAGTATTGCCGACCCGTGCTGGCGTTTCGCGGCATGGCGAGCGGCGCTTGCGCCGCCGCGGTTCCCCAGGGCTGGACCCAGGGCAGCCGGCCTTCCTCCAACTCGGCGATGATCTTGTCGGTGATGTCGTCATAAAGGTTCGTTCGCGGGCCACTCTTGTGGGCCGCGCGATGCTCTCTGGTCATCGGGATGATCTCCGCGACGGGCGCCGGAGGCCTCTCCTCCAGCCCTCAACCCGTCACGGAAAACCCGCCCGCACTTTCACTCTGAAGGGGGCGTTGCGGGGTCTCCCCGCTGATGGGGGTGCGTCGGCAACGCCAGTGCCGACCAGGGGGAAGGCTTTCCCCTCCCGGCTATTCACCGGCGGCTTTAAAGACTAGAAATGGATATCTCTAGACGTCGTGGGAGCAGGCTTGAAACGCTCAATCGGCGCCCCCCAATTGAGTTGACGGAACGAAGTTTTGAGAGCGCTACCGCAATGGGAATTCAGCATCTATGCGCTGGCCCTCCCCAATGGGCATGGGTTCGGAAACCGGCCCCCTGTCGGCGCATGGCTCAGCGAAGACGGTCTCTCATGTGGCATTCTCAGGCACGATCTGAACGATCGCTCCTATGGGGTGCTAGTCATGCGGCGGCGAACCGACCAAGTCTGGACGGTGACGGCCGAGCGTGAAGGCTATGCCGCTGAAAAAGAAGCCCTCGCCCAGTTGCCACCTCTCCTGAAAGACGGCGAGCCTCCGGAACCTGTTCCACCCGGCGTCATGCAGCGGCCCGCGCTCTATGATCTGGAAGGGAGGACGGCGAGCGAAGTGTTCGCGACGTTGACGCTGCCGTCCCATCGCCCCGCGGCATGGACGCTCAACCAGCTCTATCTCGCGCTTCCAAAGCCAGATCGAAACTGGGCAGGAGATTGCCAGACGAACAACTTTCACACGCGGTTGTGGGAGGCGCAGTTGCTGGCGACGTTTCGCGAGCAGGGATTGCTCGTGACCCAACCATATGAGTCCCCGGATTTCCGCATAGAGAACAGGCTTGGCGGTTCGGCATGGGTGGAAGCCGTGACGGCCAATCCCGCAGATCCTTACAACCATGTGAACGCGCCGCCGAGCGCCTTGCCAGCCGACCGGGAAGAGGCGTTTTTCGGCGCCGGAGCTTTGCGCTTTGCCAAAACGATCGGCAACAAGCTTGCTCGCAACTACGATCAGTTGCCGCATGTAAAGGGGCAGCCCTTCGCCCTGGCGATTGCGGACTTTCAGGCACCGGCATCGATGATCTGGAGCCGGGAAGGACTGATTGGATATCTCTATGGCGAGGGCGCAGAAGAGGTTGAAATCGACGGGCGCATGCATGCGCGTCCGACGAAGGCATCCCACCTCAAGGGCAAGGCCAGATTTCCCGCCGGCCTGTTTGCCGATGCGGGCCATGCCGAACTCTCAGCAGTTATCTTTTCGAACGCGTGTTCGATGGCCAAGCTCAACCGCGTTGCGGTATCGGGTCAGGGCGCGCCGCGTGGACTGCGATACATGCGGATTGGCAACTTCTATGACAGGACGCCGGGCGCTCTCAGGGGCATCCCTTTCTGCCTGGATGTGACCAGCGATGAATATCGCAACCTTTGGCCGACAGGGAGTGAACCGTGGTCGGCTGAAATCGAGGTCTTTCACAATCCGTTCGCGCACCACCCCTTGCCATTTGAGCTTCTGCCGGAGGCAACACACTGGTTCGACCAGGATGGTGAGACGGTGTGTCGGAGTTTCTACGAGACCTCGATCCTTTGGTCCCAGACACTGATCCAGAACGACACGGACCCACCGCCAACTCTGGAGCAACTGATGTCGAAGGGTCCAAAGGCGTGAAAGGCATCATGCCGAATGCACCGAAAGTGCTCGCATTCGATCACCCGAGAATGTTTGCGCCCCAAGGTACGCCTTGCGCACGACCACCTGGGCATGGGCTCCTGCCCCTTCACGCGCTTCAGATGATCCCCCGACCCAACGTACCCATCCGATTTGCGCTCTATGCTATCCGTCTCCCCGACAACCGGCTGCGCGCCCTTCTCCCATCTCTGCGAGCGTGTTTCACTCCGGGATCATGAACACGGCATTTCTCTTGATAGCGATGTATTCCGGGCGACCGATCATTCCCGCTGAGGATGTCGCCAGGGATTTTTTCGGTCTGAGTACCGACAAGTTCATCCGCAAAGTCTCGGCCGGTTCGATCGCCCTCCCCCTCGTCCGAATGGAAGCGTCGCAGAAATGCGCCAAAGGCGTCCATATCGATGATCTGGCCGAGTACCTGGACAAGAGGCGGGCTGCAGCCGTCAAGGAATGCCTGCAACTGCAGGGTCTTCGGTAGGCGTGTTCCCATCTGAAAATCGCCGAAGGCCAGCCTGCTACCCATGGCACCAAGCCACCACCCTCTTCATCTCGCTCAACAGCACGGATTGAATTCTGTCAGAAAACTGCGTATATTTCTGACAGGAGAACGATCATGCAGCACCTTGCAGAACAGATATTGACCCATGCAGAGGGACTTCCGGAAGGAGCGCCACTTGCCGCAAAGGGCCTGCTGCACCTCGGCAGCCGTGCCGGTGTGGATCAGGCCTTGTCGCGCCTTGCCGAGCGCGGCCAGTTGATCCGTGCCGGGCGCGGCGTTTACCTGCGACCGATCAAAAGCCGGTTTGGAACGCGCGCTCCGTCCGTGGAACAGGCCGTCGAGGCCCTCGCGGCGCAACGTGGCGAAGTCATCGTTCCAACCGGCGCCGCCGAAGCGAATGCACTTGGCCTGACCACGCAAGTGCCTGTTCGCTCCGTGTACCTGACCTCGGGTCGCAGCCGCACGCTCTCCTTGGGCAAACAACTCGTGGAACTGCGCCACGCCCCCCGATGGCAACTCGCCCTCGGGAAGAGGCCGGCTGGCAGTGCTGTTCGCGCCCTAGCCTGGCTCGGACCGGAACACGCAGAGACAGCTCTTAGATCGCTGAAGCAGAAACTGCCGGCAGCGGCGTTTGACGAATTGGTAACCGCAGCACCGCAGTTCCCGACCTGGCTTGCACGCAGTGTCGGAAAGGCGGCGCATGTCTGAACCCTTCCTGTCTTTGCCGCCTGCAGACCGCAAGGAAGCCCTGGCCGTAGCTGCAGATCGCTCCGGGCGGCCCGCGCACCTGCTCGAAAAGGACGTCTGGGTTGTCTGGGCCCTTCAGACCCTCTTCAGTTCCGAGCTTGGTGAGCACCTCGTTTTCAAGGGCGGAACATCCCTTTCCAAAGCCTATGGGGTGATCAAGCGCTTCTCTGAAGATGTTGATCTGACCTATGACATTCGGGCAATCGCGCCTGATCTGGTAGGCGAACGCGCCGAACCCCTACCAACCACACGCAGTGAGGAAAAGCGCTGGTCGAAAGCTGTTCGGGATCGATTGCCGAAATGGGTCGTCGAAACGACGCAGCCCCTGATCCAGGACGCCATTGCAGCGCAAGGGCTGTCAGCCTCGACACGGGCAGATGGCGACAAGCTTTTCATCGACTACGAGGCCGCCTCTTCTGGCTCCGGTTACATCGCCCCCAGCGTCATGCTGGAATTCGGCGCGAGGTCTACGGGCGAACCGGCGAGCCTGCGTGACGTCGCCTGCGACGCAAACGGGCTGATCGAGGGCGTGACCTTTCCGACCGCGACACCGCGCGTGATGCATGCCGAACGAACCTTTTGGGAGAAGGCCACGGCGATCCATGTCTTCTGCGTCCAGGGACGGCTCCGTGGGGAGCGCTTCGCGCGCCATTGGCATGACCTGGTACGCCTCGACGATGCAGGCATCGCGGATGTGGCTATTTCCGACCGAGACCTCGCCTCAGCAGTCGCGCGGCACAAGCGTATGTTCTTCCCGGAGAAGACGGCCGGCGGAACACCCGTGGACTATGAAGCCGCGGTTCATGGCAATCTGCAACTGGTCCCAAACGGAGAGGCTCGCACCGCGCTTGCGGCCGACTACGCGCACATGGTCGACGACGGCCTATTGATTGAAGACGCTGAGCGTTTCGACGACCTCATCGAACGTTGCGCATCCATTGCCGAGCGCGCAAAGCTCGCAGCAAACAATCAGCACATCCGCACCTGAGCAGGTGGGCATACAGACTTCACGCCAGATAGCGGAGATCCGATGATCTTGGCAATGTCACGTCTTGACGCAATGCCAAGGGTCGTTTTGACTTCAAATCTGTATTTCATCCTGCATCCGAGGCGCGCGTGCGACGAACGTCAAAGACCGAATTTCTCAGAGGGTTAGGCGAATATAATCCCGGCGCACATGGGCCTTCGGGAACATCCTCAGAGCGGCAAAGACTAAAAGAAAAAATCGCCGCATATGATGCTCAACGCGGCGGCGTTTGGAACTACGAGGATCTCTATCATATCCTGACTATGATCCTGAAAGGATACCCCGTAGATAAGGCGCGCGACACGATTGCGGCCTTGGATGGGCCTGGGGAAGCCGCTGCAAAACTAGGAATCTTTGACGGAATCTGCGGATATATTCCAATTGGTAAGGCAAATTTCATCGAACGTGAGCGACGGACTATCGCCTTCGGAAAGCATGAAGTCGACATTTCACCTGATTTTAGCTTCAAGGCAAATCAGGAAATTTTCGAAGTCTTCATTTATCCCTATAAGTCACCTCCACTCAAGCAGCAACAGAGGCATGCGATCGTTAACGCCATTGCCGCGGCCGAGAGGCAAGTCCCGCATTTCTTAATATTGGCAGAGTACCCAGAACTATCCGGGATACGAAAATTCAGAGCAGAAACCTTTGATTTTCGTTACAGAGTTACTGAAGAGGGCTTCATCAAGCATATGGAAACCTTCTATGATCTCCTCGACGAACGATCCAAAACAGGAGATTTATTCGGAGGATAGTGCATGGGCGACGATCGTGGCTGCCGCACTTGCGATCCCCCGCCGCATGACCCGCCGCCTCAGAACTTTAGCTGAAAAGTCATTGACGCACCCCAGCCACTTCATAAAGCAACAGGCCACTATCGCATAATTTCGATGGAGGATGGCATGGTGGCCCGCAGGAAGAAACGTGCCGCAGAAACTTCACTATCGAGCAACCTCTCGCGCCCGGAGCCAAATGAAACTTCCCTTACTTTTCAATACGCAAGCGCCAGGCTCACGTGATCTATGTCAGGGGTTCGATCTTGATTAAAATTCTTCACACTGCTGACGTCCATTTGGACTCTCCCCTCAGGTCACTGGCCTTGCGCAACTCGGACCTTCGCGACGCGGTTGCAGCAGCCTCCCGGTCCGCTTTCCGCGGACTGGTCGATTTCGCCATCTCCGAACAGCTCTCCGCAGTCCTGATTTCCGGCGATCTATTCGATGGAAAAGAGCGCAGCGCAAGAACGGGCGCCT
Source organism: Carideicomes alvinocaridis (assembly GCA_005473895.2). Taxonomy (GTDB): domain Bacteria; phylum Pseudomonadota; class Alphaproteobacteria; order Rhodobacterales; family Rhodobacteraceae; genus Carideicomes; species Carideicomes alvinocaridis. Next base: position 51,288 of record SRJI02000010.1, on the reverse strand, counting down.
TCCTGATGGCCGAGCTTGATCGCCTTGGCGATGCCGGGATCAAAGTTTTCTACATCAAAGGCAATCATGATGCCGAGAACCCGATCACCGGAACGCTCGATCTGCCTGCCCACGTTCACGCTTTCGATGCACGCGGCGGCATGGAGCCGCTGACAGACGACATCGTGATCCACGGTGTCAGCTTCGCGGACCGTCACGCGCCCGACAGCCTTCTGCCGCGGTTCAAACCGCCGGTTCCGGGCGCGGTGAATATCGCCATGCTGCACAGCTCGCTGGGCGGTGCGGTGGGCCATGATATCTATGCCCCCTGCAGCCTCGCCGATCTGGCCGGCATGGGGTTCGATTATTGGGCGCTCGGCCATATCCACAAACGGCAGGTCCATTCAGCCGCTCCCTGGATTGTCATGCCCGGCACCCCGCAGGGGCGCGATATAGGCGAGTCCGGCCCAAAATCCGCAACGCTGCTGACCATCGATCAGGGCCGGATAGACATTAGCGAAGTGCCCAGTTCCGTCGTGGAATTCGCCCAAAGCGAACTGGATGTGACAGAAACCGAGAGCGACGAGGCCCTGCGCGCGCTGCTGAAGTCCCACCTGAAAGCGCTGCGCAACCAGATCGCGGCGCCGGTCGGCGTGATCCGACTGATCTTGACCGGGACGCCAAAGCGCCACTGGCAAATCCTACGGGATCGCGATGTCTGGATCGAACAGGTGAACGAGCTTGCCCAGGCCACCGGGGAACTCTGGATCGACAAGCTCCTGTTCGACCTGCCGCCGCCGGACGCAACCGAAGGCGCAAGCGGCGCCGCAGACGAACTGGCGACGATCATGGCAACGATCCGCGGCGAGCCCGGCTTTGCCGCCCTCGCCCGCGACGAGGTCGAGACCGTCCTGCAGGAACTGCCCGTTGCCCTGCGCGACCGCTTGCTGCCGGATGAGGCCGCGCGCGATGCGATGGTGGATAAATTGGCCAAGGCCGGCGCCGACGTCGTCCTGGCCCAGATGAAGGGGGCCGGACACTGATGCGGCTCCAGCGCCTCTCCCTTGATCGTTTCGGCCATTTCACCGACCGGCACTTCGACTTTGGCTCGGCCTCCGATGGCCATGATTTCCACATCATCTATGGCCCGAACGAAGCCGGAAAAACCACCACGATGGAAGCCGTCCTACGGCTATTCTACGGCTTCCCGCTGCGGGAGGGGTATGCGTTCAAGCATCCGCGCAATAACCTCCAAGTCTCGGCCAGGCTGGATATCGACGGTGTCTTGCGTGATTTCACGCGGCTGCCGACGCGCAGCGGATCGCTGGTCGACGCGACCGGCACCGCGCTGCCCGAGGCTGCCCTCTCCGCCCATCTCGCGGGATTGTCCGAAGAGGATTACCGCCGCCTGCTCTGCCTTGACGACGAGACGATCGAACGCGGCGGCGAAGAGATCGCAAATGCCGAAGGGGATATCGGGCGCCTGCTCTTTTCCGCTGCAGCGGGCGTGGCCGACCTGAGCACCGTTCTGGATCACGTCCGCGAGCGGGCCGACGCGCTCTGGAAAAAACGCGGACGCACCACCCGCAAGGCCGAGTGGAAACGCGCCTTGGCCGATGTGGAAAAGGAAATCAAGGACCGCGACGTGACCGCCAGCGCCTGGAAGGCCCTCAAGAAAGATTTGGGCAAGGCACAAGAGGCCGAGCGGGAGGCGCGCAAGACGCGGGATGTGCTGAATCTGACGAAGGCACGGATGGAGGCGCAGAGGCGTGCCCTGCCCCTGATGGGCGAGATACAGGAACTGGAACAGGCGATTGCACCTTTCGCGTCCTATCCAGATCATCTGGATTTCGATCCGGAACGGCTGATCGAGCTACACAGAGATCGCGGGCTAGCCACACAGAATATCGCAGGCCTGACCGAGCAGATCGCGCGCCTCAGGGCAGATCGCGAATCCCTCGCTCTGGATCCAAAACTTGTTGATCTCTCGAACACGCTAGCGGCGCTAGAGGACCTCGCCGCACGGGATCGCACCGCACAGCTCGACCTCGATAGGCGCGAGCAGGAACGGCAGGCCGCGCAGACATCGATGCAGCAGGCCGCATGGGATCTTGGGCTCACCTCGCCGGAGGTCGATCTGCAAGGGCTGGTCCTGTCGGGCGCCGATATTGCGTCTCTGGAGAGCGCCAGGGAAACGCTGCGCGAGGCGATTTCCCAAGAAAAGATCGAGGCGCGCGAAACCGCCGAATTGAAAGAGCGGGTGATCGCCGCGACCGCAGCCATGCAGGATGTCGCGCCCCAGGACGACGATCGGCCACGGGTCGCAGATATTCTGCTGCGCTTCGATGCCGAGACCCTCGCCCCTGCCTACGCCGCAGCGCAACAGGCAATCGGGGATATGAAGATCAAGGCGCGGCGCTCCCTGGCTGCGCTCTCATTCGCAGGCGTCACTTTCGATCATCTACCCGCCTGCCCGACCTCCCGTCACCAGGCAACCAACTGGGCCGAGCGCCATCAGGACTTGCTTCACAACCTGCGCACGACAACGGCAAAGCGCGACGAGCATCTGGAGGACGCGGAGGCCCGCGGCGCTCAGGCCAAATCGCTGGCCCGGGACGCAAAGCTCATCTCCGATGCCGATGCCGAGGATCTGCGCGCGCGGCGCGATGCACGCTGGGCAGAGCATCTTGCCGCCTTGGACAGACAGACCGCCGCCGTTTTCCACGAGGCGATGCAAGCGCATGATATCGCTGCCCAAGCGCGATTGGCGCAGTCGCGCGAACTGGCACAGCTCCGCGAAATCGGCCAGGCCGAAGCCCAGGCGCGCACCCGTGCGGCTCAGGCCGACAAACGGCTGCAAACTCTTCGCGAAGACCGCAGCACTATCGAGGCCGCTGTCAGCGCAGCGGCAGCTCAGGTCGGCCTTCCAGACAGCATCACACCCGCCGAATGGTTGGACTGGAGCCTAAGTCATGACGCGGCCAGCGAAGATGCCCAGGCCCTGCGCGACACGGAAGAGGCCAATCAATCCACCCTCCAACGCGCCGACGCCCTACTGGCCGAGCTGACCCGGACCCTGCCCTTTCCCCCGGCAGACCTGACCGGCGCCCTGGCGGCGGCCCGGCGTCAAGCCGAGGACGACCGCAAAGAAACCGACGCCCATGCAACGGCCGAGACAACCCTGCGACAGGCGCGACGGGATCTCGCCCGGCGCGAAGAGCGTTACGCAAAAGCGTTTAAGGCAAGGGAGGATGCGAAGAAGACCTGGCGCGCACTGGTCCACGACCTCCTCGGAGCGGCATTGCCCCCCGAACGGCTGGAGGCATCGCTGGAGCCCCTGCGCGCTTTGCGCGAACACGAAAACGCACGCGCCGCGGCCGGGCGCCGGATCACAACCATGCAGGCGGACCAAAAGCAGTTCGCCCAGGAGATCGACAGCCTGGCACGCGCCCATGAGCAGGAGCCTCATGCAACGGCGGCAAAGACGTTCGCCGCCCTCAAAACCTTGGCGGAAAAAGCGCGCTCGGCCACTGAGACGGGCCGAAAACTCGACACCGCGATCGAGACGGCCGAGGCCGAGCTTGTCGAACACAAGGATCGGCAAAACGCCATCGACCAAGAGGTCGCGACCATCGCCATGCTTTTCCCCGATACGACCACCCCGGGCGATATCGGCGCCCTTCGCGAGGCCGCAATCCGCACGCAGAAAGCAATCGACAACCGCGCCGCGCTGGCGAAAATCACCCGCCAGGTCCTGGCCGAACTGGGCACGACCGACATCGAGACAGCCCGCGCCCAGCTTGCAGAGACCTCAGTTGCCGCATTGGAGGGCGAACTCGACAGCAACCGATCCGATCTTGCCCATGCCGAGGACGAGCTGACCCTCGCCATTCAAAACCGCACAGCCGCCGAATATGCCCTAGCCGAGGTGAAGGGAGACGACACGGTTGCGGAATTGGTCGAGCAGAAAGCGACGCTGGAACTGCAGCTCGAAGAGGCTGCCTTGGAGCATCTCGAACTTTCCCTGGGCCATCACCTCGCCTCCGACGCCATCCGGCGCTATCGCGACAGCCATCGCAGCGGCATGTTGACAGCCACGGAAGACTGCTTCGCCAGTCTCACGCAAGGCGCCTATCCGACGCTGAGTACCCAGATCGACAAGGAGTCCGAGATTTTGCTCGCCGTCGATGGCAATGGGGTCAGCAAGCGTGCGGCCGGAATGTCCAAGGGCACGCGCTTCCAACTATACTTAGCTCTGCGGGCAGCGGCCCACGAACAACTTGTCGCGCAGGGCACGAGGCTTCCGTTCTTTTGCGACGACATCTTCGAAACCTTCGACGAGGCGCGCACCAGCGCCGCCTGCCGCGTCATGGAAGCCATCGGCGGACGCGGCCAAGCGATCTACCTGACCCACCACCGCCACGTGGTCGAGATCGCAAAGAGCGTTTGCGTAACGCCTCCGGTCATTCATGAACTTTAAGACATCGCGCCGAGGAGAGTTGATTTGAGTACTTGGAATGCTCGCCGAGAGGCCTGGAACCCGCAGAAGGAAGACGCCCGGAATATCGGGGATGTCGACTATGGCCGGGTGATCCATTCGGCATCATTCAGAAGATTGCAGGGCAAGACCCAGATCCTAAATCTCGGCGACAGTGATTTCTATCGCACGCGCTTGACGCATTCCTTGGAAGTTGCTCAGATCGCGGGAGGGCTCGCAGTCCAGCTCGCGCGCAGTTTCCCCGATCACTCGGCAACGGCAAGTCTCCCGGACCGCAGCCAAATCCATGCGATCGCCTGCTCCCACGACCTGGGCCACCCACCTTTCGGCCATGGCGGTGAAGTAGCACTGAACTACTGCATGCGCGATGCGGAAGGGTTCGAGGGCAACGGCCAGACCCTGCGTCTCCTGGCACTGCTCGAAAACTTCTCTGCCGCCGCAGGGGCCAACCTGTCACGTCGTTCCATGCTTGGCGTCTTGAAATACCCTGTTGCACTCTCAAGGTTGCGCAACCCCGAATTGCGCCCGCGGTTGCAGGAGGGCCCTTCGGTTCTGCAAACCATCGACTTGAAAGCCTCGACTCCGCCAAAGGGATATCTCGACAGCGAAACCGACGTCGTCGACTGGATTCTCGAACCGCTCGGCAATGCTGATCGGGATGCCTTCACGTCGATCGAAAAGCGCGAAGGCAAGCATGCCCGCACTCTCCACAAGTCTCTCGATTGCAGCATCATGGATCTCGCGGACGATATCGCTTACGGGGTCCATGATTTGGAGGATGCCATTGCACTTCGGCTCGTCACAGAGCGCCAGTTCCGCGACCTCGTTCCCGAGGAATCCTGCAAGAGTTTTGTCGAAGAAAGACGGCTGAAGGGCCCCACCGAGAGCAACGCCCCATACGAGGCCATGGTCGACGGGCTGTTTGGCGACAGCAACACGCGCAAGCGCTGGATCAGCCGGTGGGTCAATCATCTGATTACACCCGTCCGTTTCATCGAATGTCCCGAATTCCAAGACCCCTTGATCCGCTGGCGCGTCGAGATTCCAGAAGGTCCCGCCCGCTTCCTCAAGGCCCTGAAAGAGCTCGTAATGCAGGTGGTTATTCGCAGTCCGGGCGTACAACATCTCGAATTCAAGGGGCAATCCATGGTTGTCTCGGTCTTTGAAGCAATGCAATCAGATCCAGAACGTTTGCTGCCGCGCGATGCGCATGCGAAATTGGAAGCAGCAGGTGGCGACCTCCGGCAAATCAGCGATTTCGTGGCCGGTATGACAGACACCTATCTGCTCAAGACCTATGAAAGGCTGTTCGAGCCGAGGATGGGCTCAGTGTTCGACAAGCTTTAGTGATCCCTGTCCCTAGGGCGATGCTCAACCGCTCTAGCGGCCGCGTCGAAGTTCAAGCGCGATGGCCTGGTTAAAAGCGCGAGGCCCGCGGGGAGCTACACAAGTTGCCGGGACATCATCTGGGTATCTCCCGCGACAGGCGCCGGGAACCACTCTCCCAGGCCTCAACCCCGTCGCCGTGAAACCGGTCAAACTGGTACTCTTTCTGGCAAACGATGCCTAGTTGTTGGGCTCCCACGCCTGTAATTCATCGGTGTTGACCTGCGCTCGAAAATGGCAGATGTTGATCTCGGCCTTTCTCGCAGGCCGGTGTGCCCGCCATGCGAAGCTTTGCAGCGATCTTGACTTCGAACAGCAGACTTCATGCCATCGGCGGGTCTGATTAGCAGCGGGCACCTAGTCGGATCCAGCTTGGACATGGATCATGACAGAGAACGACAAGCTTAAAACATTGAAGCTCTTGGCAAAGCGTTGCGCCAGAGCGATGGGGCAGCCGCAACATGTGGCACTCGACTTTGTTGCCAATCGTTTGGGCTTTCCTCATTGGAACGCATTGACAGGAAGCGCCAATAGAGAGTGGACCCCATCCGAAGCACAAGTCGCCTCAATCAAGGCGTTTGTGGAACGCATTACTTCCTACGAGGGCGCGGCCTTTGACCATGTATTCGGAGGGCCCAATGCAATTACTCGGGGAGATGTAAGGGGGCATCCATACGAGTTGAAAACAATGCTCGGCGACGTTTATATGGAAGGTGAGGGCTGGCGAATAGTGCTGCCAGAAAACCCCTCGGCGGCCCCTAATGTCGAGATCGACATCAGCCACGCCCAGAACAGCCCGATAAATGATCGAGTGCTGCTTGCAGAGGCGATCGGAATTGCCAAGGAGTTGATGAAGAGCGTCAAGGCACGACGATTTTCTGATTGGCCACGGCGCGCCACAAAACCGGATGCAGAGGGCACGGTCCGCCATCCGTTCTTGGAGATGGAGGAATCAAACCTCTGGTACTGCCTTCACTGCGACGCAGAGATCACCGGTCCACAGATCGCTGGAAACCAATGGCACTGCCCCGGCTGCGGCGCTTCACCGATCAACATCTTTCCAGAAGCCTTCTGGCTGGGACGGAACGATGAAAAGCCAGCGCCAGTCCAATCCCGCGCCGAAGAGCAAGAGATTGAACCCATCGTGTCAGTTGTTGATCCGCGGCCTAGGCTTGATCTCAACGAGAACCAGGTGACCCATCTGATCCGATCAGCCCTGTTCGAGGATGCCGCGAGTGCCAGCGAGCGAATGGGAGCGAGTCTGGCCGAGATCTGGGTTGATGACGATCTCGACGTGGTTGTTTCCCTCGAGGATCACTACTGGCCCGAGGACAAAGAGCCGACCGCTGCGATCAAAGTGGCCGCACTGCTTGGGATCGAAATTGAGTTGGAAGTTACTTGGTCGGATCCGTTGTTCGCATGGCCAGGTTTGGGCACTATGACCCGGAGTACGGCCGAATATACGCGCATGATGCTTGATGCCTACCGCAGTAAAGGCATCGTGGAAGAAAGGGGTGGAAACCGATAGCTCCTTAGCCTGCGCGGCTTCGACAACCAACTCGCCGGGCACCGGCAGGCGCGAAACGCCTTCAGTCTGGCGGGTTTCTCCGCCGGGTCTGAGGGGAGACCCGTTCCTCAGAACTGGATCTCATCATCGCGGTCGACCAACTCGGGATGTTCGCTCTCGGCCGAGGCTGTGTGGAAACTCGATCGAACATTGCCTGCCCTGGAACGATATTCTTGGACAGGCGCACCTGTGTAAGTTTGTTCCAATGCGGGCCGCCACAGGCAGGCCAGCAAGGAAACCATTCTTCACGAATTCGGGAAATAAGAGCTTCCATGCAGCCTCGGCCCTTTCCTGCCGTTCGTCGGGATGGTCATCTCTGCAATGCAGCTTCCCCAGTGCCGTCCTTCGAGACATCGTGCAGCATGGCCTTACAGTCGGAGGTCAATAACGCGGACCGAACTACCGTTCACTCCTGTGGTAACGCTGTCTGTTTTCCGGCTTACATGCTCAGGTTATGGATTACCGACCAAGAAGGCAGACGCTCGCCGATGGGCGGACAGAGACGGACAAGTATTGTTGAAGTTGGGAGGCGATATTGCGCGAGGTTGGCGAGCTTCATGTTAAGGGCGACGAGATGCTGTGGAAGTACTTTCGCTTCGACCGCTTTCTTTCAATGCTGACGGATAGTCGGCTCTATTTTGCATCGGCCAACCAGTTCATCGATCCGTTTGAAGGTGCCGTGGCTGTCCAGTTGAACGTGCCGCCTCCGGATCCACGCTACGCCGAAATGGAGAGTGTCGAGCGCGCCTTCTTCCGACTGAAGCGGTTGACCAAGATCAGCTGCTGGCATCGCGCCGCGTACGAGAGCGATGCCATGTGGAAGCTCTACGCTGGAGAGCACAAGGGCATCGCGATCTGCACCACGCCTGATCGCATCTGCTCAGCCTTCAAGCCCTTCCGTCTCGAACCGGAATATGACGTCGAAGATCTGTGGGGTGGTCCGGTCCAATATGTCGATCTGACAAAGGTTCACATGCGTGGCGTTGGCATGCTCGACCGGTTCTTTTTCAAGCATAGGGCCTTTGAGTGGGAGCGGGAGTATCGGCTCGCAATCTCCGTTCGCATGGCTGAAGAATTTGGCGTCCCGGTTCCTGAAAACGGCATCCTTGTTGATGTCGATCTTTCGGCTTTGATCGAACGAATCGTGCTCGGTTCGACCACCACAGAAGCCGAGCGGGCCACCGTCGCTCAGCATGTGGCATCCGCCGGACTCAGCGATCGCCTTGAGTTGTCCACTCTTCTCGGACAGCCCCGATATGTATAGTGCACACCAATTAGGTGCCAGAGCAAGGCGAGCCCCAGCAGAATGATACACTACTCGGACAGTGCCCTCACAATTTCGGAAACGTTAGAGACTAACGCGATCGTTTGGATCCACTCGCTGCCAGATCAGGAGATGGGACCCAGCCGACGCATCCTCGAGGACCTTGAGAGCCTTTCCACCGGCGGCGGTTTCCCCGTCTTCGAGTATGCTGTCCGCAATCGTGTCGAACTGAGCGATCTCTTCAGGCAGTTAACCGTGCAGGCCGAGCAAGGATTGAGGCCAGTACTCCACGTCGATGCTCACGGCTCAGTTGCCGAAGGCCTCATGCTTGCTCCGAGCGGCGAACGTGTCGGTTGGGGCGAGATCATCGAAGACCTGCGGTCCCTAAATGTTGCGACGGCCAACAATCTCACCTGCATCTTTGCGCTGTGCTTCGGCCTGCATCTCTACAAACAGGTGAGCCTGAAACGCCCCGTGCCGGCTTATCTCTTTTGCGCCCCACCTGATAAAATCAGCGTCGGCTTCCTAGAGGCGCAAACACTGGCCTTCTATCGGGAGATGAGCCGAACCTCGAATGTGACGGCCGCATTCGAGGCGACACTCGGAGGCGTCATGCAGTCATTTCATTGTCAGGGCCTGTTCCTCCAATCACTGTTGCGATACATCCGAACCTACTGCATCGGTCGTATGCGGAAGGATCGCCTGGAGCGCATGGTCACTGCCGTTCTGCAACGTAACGGCATAGTAAACCCCTCCAGTGCACAACTAAAACAGGCCCGGCACCAGGTACGCGAATCTCTCAAACCAGGCCAGAAAGTGATCGATTTGTTCGCGCCATCCTTCCTGATCGACCGTGCGCCGGCATTCACCTATGCGGATCTCGACCGGATTTTGAAGCGCTCGGCAAACTCCGGGTCATCTCACCCGGGCGCAACATCAAAATGAACGCAGAGCCATCTCAGGCACGCCCGGTCATCAATGTCCGTTTTTCTCCCAAAATGTCATTCGAAGCAACTCCTGTGGCTCTCCACAGCAGTCAGACGTTCGATCACGTCATGTGCGCGGAATTGGGCGGCATCATGCATCCCAATGCGTGGCGAGCAAGAGCAGTATGCAGTAAGATCGGCTGGTTCGTCTCGGTCGAGATCGCCCGCTAAATCTTGTTGATTTCGACTGCACACCCAACACTCGTAAGGAGCGCCTGCATCCGACCGGCAGTGTTCTTTGGGATTGCCATTACCAGAAGTCGCTCGGCGCGTGACGCCGCCACGTAAATCTTCCGTGCATCCTCATCGGCGCCGTTTGTTGTGTCGCCCTCAAGATAATCCAGTATTCTTCCGGCTTTTTGGCTCGTCATCACGACACACACCGCCGGGAATTCCAGCCCCTTTGCAGAGTGAATTGTGCGTGGCGGTGGCGCATCCACTGGTGCAGCCGCCAGAGCAGTCGCGAGGTTGGCATGCGATCGAAGACGCTGATTGACATTTAGGCCCCTAACCATGTCGGCTTCGACAGATAGGCGAGCCTTGGCGAGCCATTGGCTGGGAGTTTCTCCCGGCTCGTATCTGAGTTCGTTCGCCACGGCGATGACATCTGGCCGCCAGCGCCCGTCTATCATACCGCTTTCGGCGAGATGGGCGTGGTAGTCGCCCATCGTCCCGATGTGGCCCTGTATGAACAGGATTATCCTGTGCAGGGACGCCAGTGCTTCCCGGCGACCGCCGGAGGTAAAGGAAAAATGATAGCTCATCACAGCCTGCGCTAGGAGCAGCGATTTTTCGTTCGTTTTGCCCAAGGTGGGCTGTCCGATCGCTTTCGAGGCGCTTGATAGCGTTGATGCCAATAGCGGTGCGTGCCCAATCGTAATGTCCAGCGAACGGACTAGGTCAGCAAACTTTGCCCCAATCGCGGTCGAGACACCGTTCCCACTATAGGACAGCAGATGGATCGGCGTTGCATCGTCCTTGTGCTTACCGATGGCCTCGTCTTTATCGACCCGTGCGCTCGGCGGACGCAACGCGACGATGGCCGAGCAAATCGCTGCCGTTGACCTAAAATTCCCGTTCATCACGAGCCGTTCTGAAGGATCGAACGTAGCTGCGAAGTCGAGCAACTCGTTGGTGATGCCGCCCCGGAACTTAAAAATCGACTGTTGAGGATCGCAGATCACTTTTACAGACAGCCCTGATCGGCGCAGCCAATGGACCACGGAAAGGTCGGATGGATTGCAGTCCTGCGCTTCATCGACAACGATTTCGCGAAAACGGGCGGCGAGCGCCTTGCCAACACGCTCGGCAAAGTTCGTGTCCCCAAGCCGTTCGGCTACGCACGACCGTACATCGTCAAAATCGACCAGCCCATTGGCCCGTGCGCTTTGGATGATCCTGCGGGCGCATGTTTCCCAAGCTGCGGGATTCCGCTCTGTCGTGTCGAACCCGTGTTCTCCAGCGCGAGCAGCATCGATCGCACCTGTCTTCCTGTCGAAGCACTCGAGGGTCAGCGCATGCGCTTTCGCAAAAGGTGGCTTCACCTCCCAATTATTCTTGTCGACCACCAATTGCGGCAACACCGTGCAGCCAGGGATGCCGAACGGGGCAATGAAGAACTGCCACAGGAACCGGTCAAATGTACCGATGAAGCTCGGAAACAGCGGTGAAGTCAGCAGCCCGAACAAGCCCAGGCGGCTCTGAAGCTCATCCACCGCGGCGTTGGTGAAGGACAGAAAAGCGACGCCACGCTTGTCGTCAGTTCGGTCGGCGAGATGCCGGGCACGTTCAACCAGCGTGCGCGTCTTGCCAGCGCCCGGGCACGCCGTCACAAAGGCCGAACCATCGTGAATGATGACCGTCTTCTGTTGGCCGGTTGGACAATAAGGTGCGGTCACGGCGCCACCACGGCTTGGATCGCAGCTGCCATGTAGTCTGGGACCACAAAGGTGTCTTCGCCATCTTCTACCAACCGTGCAAGCACTTGGGCGAAGTCGCCCTTGCGGGTCGTCTTGAATAGATCATGGACAGCTTGCGCACGCTCATCGCCGGACAGCGCTGCAACGGCGTCCCACTTTTTCTGCGATCTTGGGTGAAGAGTCAGATAGGCCTTGCGAAGGATATTGCCGTTCCCGGCCTCAAGCAGTTCGGCCTCCAGCGAGTAGGTGCTGGTAAGGACTGCAAGATGCGCCGTTGCATCCAAGTCCTCGGCGAGCTTTTCTAGGGCCGCCTTCCGCTTCTCGCCCGGAAGCGCCGACACCGGCGCCGGAGCGACTTTTCCCTTGTAAGCAGGTGTCAATGGTTCCGCCCCCTTGATCCCATCCGCCACGTCATCCTTGGATAGAGCGGTGTCTTCCACATTTAATTGCACCGCATCTGGATCAGGAATGCCCCCCTCCGGATTCTCGGCATCATCTTCATCGCCGTCTCCGCCGGTCGCCTTGTCGCCGTCTGTCATGATGACGACGCGGTCCGCGATCCGCGTGCCGTTGACAGCGGACAGCAGCAACGTCGCGTAGGGGCCGAAATCCACGCCGTCGATCGGGATGAAGACGGCTGAACGAAAGAGACGGAGTTTGTCCTTGTCGGATTTCAAGGTGTGGTGCTCCGCGATCGCGGGCAATAACAGCGCCTCGGCAATCCCTTCCACCAGAAGGACCCGGCCGCCGAATAATAGCGCGGCTTTGGTGACATCCAGATACCTGTCCACCTTGCGGCGATCGATGGGATCAAGCTCCATCCGAGCAAGCGCGATGCAGCGAGTGGAGCGGCGGGAAGCGGCGGCTGCGACTGCCGTCGCAAGGCCATCAGTAGGCTCGACACTTTCTTCGGGGCCACTTCGCGCGAGGGAATCTTCGGTCACAATGGAAACGGAGGCTGGAGATTGGGAGGCACTGGCGTCTTCAGTCTTGGTCTCGGGTGATGCGATGATGGATTTGAAGACCACCAGCCGGTCGCTGCTGACCCACGCAGACAGATTGGGGGAATGGGTCGCCACGATTACTTGTAGCTCGCCGGCTGGTCCATGTGAGTTCGTCGTTGGCTGCTTGCGCGAGGCGTCAGCTCGGTCACGCAAGAAAGCAAGCACGGCGGCCTGCAATTGCGGGTGCAGATGGGCTTCGGGCTCTTCCACCAAAAACAGCGTGAGGTCAGCCGATTGCACTTTCTCAAGCTCAACCGCAATGATCGCCATGAACAGGAGGTTCGCGTAACCGTGGCCGGAGTAGCGCAAATCTTCCGGCACCACGCCATGATCGGCGAGCTTAAAGCGCAGATCCCGTGCGATGTCGATAAGAGACTCGTCGGATGCGAATCCGAGCGAAGCGGTCTGCCGTCGAACCCCTGAGGTAAGTTCAGACAGGCCCCTTTCCACAGCACCGTCCACACTCGTCAGGACGTCATGCGAATGGCTGCGTGCGAGGTGCTTTGCCAGTTCGTCAGGCGTGGTCTCGCCGAGAAAGTGATTCAATAGCGCCATGATGCGCGTCGGATTGCCGGACGCCAGCGTCCGTTTTGCATCCCGGAGCGGCGGCAAATAGACATGACGCACCATGTCTTGGCAGCCGGGCTCCGGCGCGTTGCCTTCCCTGCCAGCCCAAACCGTCGGTCGGACACCCGTCTGGCTGCCATCAAATCGTAATCCGAATAGAGCTTTGGTCAGCGTCGTATCCGTGGCAGCGCTGATCAGGCGCCCTTGCTGGCCGGTTGTCAGGTCCGAGAAATGCGCTTCGAGTTCGAAGTGTGGGGCAGCGCTCTGAAACCTTACATCTGTTGGCTCGCAATAAATCTCGCGGCGGCTGCCGAGCGGTATCGTTAGGAGGCGGATCGCATCAATCGCGTTGCTCTTGCCACCGTTGTTCTCGCCCACCAACACAGTAAGGTCTGGCTGAAAATCGATCTCACAAATGTCGAAGGAACGGAAGTTTTTCAGTTTTACTGAAGATAAATACATTCACTGCCCCAAGATGCTATTTTAATGCCGTTGTCACAGAGGCTACGACTAAACGGGCTCATTCTGCCATACCTTGATGGCAGCCGCAGAACGTTCCATCGCTTAAGCGGCCTTGTTGCCCGGGCCACTTGAGCTGTTACGCTACCCATGTCCGCGACCAGAATCGATAGCCGGCCCCGCGCAGGCGCACTGACAGGGGGAACAAGCATGGACCAGAACTACGCCGGACAGATTGCAGCCTTGCTCAACACGCGCAATCAGCTCGTCAAAAACTACGATGCGAAGGACATCCTCGGTGCTCGCGCACGATTCCTTTTCGAAGTGCGAGATGATCAAGTCGTCGGTTGCGTCGAAGTAAAAAAAGTCCAGTGGTACCAAGCGGAAGTCAGTCACCTCACGGTCCACCGGGATTATTGTCGGAGGGGAATCGCGCAAGCGCTTCTCACTTTAGCTACTGCGCGCGCGAAAAAAGACAGAGCCCGCATCTTGCAGTGTACTATCAGGGAAAACAATGAAGAGAGTACGGGCTTGTTTGTGAAGAACGGGTTCGTGCGCACAGCCTTGTTCTTGTATCCCGACACCGGAAACAATGTCGGGGTCTATCAGAAGGTGATTTCGCCTCCCGAAGCTTCCGAATTGAATGTAGTACCCGGCTGATAACACTTTTCATTGCGCTTTCGCGCATGTCGCCAGTTTGCCGGCAACTGTCGAACGAAGTGGTGAAGAGGGATAGCGAATTACATTAGGTCCTCAAGTGAGATCCTGCACCAGACCACCTGTAATCGGTTCCATTCCAGTCATCCGATCAACGCGCAGCGAAGGTCAGCTCTCCGCCCTCCCTGTAGGTGACCCAAGGTTCCGCGGCGCGATATTGGCGGAGTGTCCTCTTCTGTGATCTGGCAGAGCTCACTTCGCACGCGCAGAGAAGGTCCGGAATCCGCCCTTTGCGTCAAATCCTTGGGGCAGATAGGGCCTTACTAGCGAAGACAGCAGATGTGGGGCGGACGTAGCGTTCAATTGAAGGATCCTTTTCGGACAATAGCTGCGACCACATCGGGAAGCGCTTGTACCGACAACTTTGAGGATGCTGCATCCAGAACTAAAAGCGCGCTAGACAGATATGGATGAAACTTCTCCGACATCAGGTTTCCTGCCCCGGCGAACAGGTCGACAGGTTCGCCGGATCGAAGATCGGCCAGTAGCGCCCGAAGATCGGGTGTTTCATCCCCGGCCTCTACCATCAGAAACCCGTCATGCTGCTCGACTGAAAATCCCTCACTTCTGAATGCGAGCGCCAGGGTTGACGTCTTAACCGTCCCAGCCCGCGTTGCGATGATCGATGTGCGCTCGCCGATAGCCTGGATATTCGTGGTTCGAAACCCAAGTTGGTCATAATGTGCACGCGCATCGGCCAGCATCTTTAGAGAAGCCGCGTCCATGTATGCCGGTTGGGTGCCTCCTTCGAGCATTGCGAACATTCGATCAATCACCTTGTCATGAATGTCACCTGGATCACCGCCAAAGACGGGAGGCACGCCCGCTTTCGCGGGCTTGACCATGATCACCTTCTCGCGGTCATGGATTTCCTGAACCACCCACCGCCGCCCAGAGAAAATCAGAAGCATCCCTGGGGCAAGAACATTGTCGATCGGCAGGGTCCCAAGATCCCTCCCTTCTGCTACCAAGCGGAATTCCTCAGGCGTCTGAAACACTGCATAGAAGCTGTAGTGTTCGACCAGCTTTTCGCCTGCAGGTCCCAAGAGTAGCAGTCCGCTTCCGGACTGTTCGATCAAGCCGGTTTCTGGGTGGCCGATTGCACGCAACACATCTGCGAAGACTTCGGTTGTGACCTTCCGAAAGGGGCCTTCGCGGCAGAGCACGTTGTAGACCACGCTTGCAGACGCACCGCCGCGCTGCGCTATGACTGACAGTATCTGATGAACGAGCGTCGAGAGATGTAGCGCCTGCGGTTTTGGAGGTTCGCACCAGCCTTCCAGCAGCAGGTCTATCATCGCGATAGACCGGATCAAACCAAGGCGAAGACGATCAACGAAGCTGCTTTCTGGCGTCAACTGAGTCTCGACGGCATACTGCCGCAAGACGGCTGGCTGTCCCTCGCGTCGGCCGGAGCGGCCGAGACGTTGTCGCAACGCGGCGACGCTGAATGGCGCGCCGATTTGGGCCACGCACGTCACATCACCGATGTCGATTCCAAGCTCGAGCGTCGACGTGCAGACGGCAGTTGTCGGCTTTGCGGCGTCCTTTAAGCGGCGTTCCACGAAGTCACGGTGTTCTCGGGAGAGGCTCGCGTGGTGGGGATAGAATTCCTGCGGCAGGTGTTCCCGCTCGCAGAGTTCCCGCAGCCGATCTGCATAGATCTCGACTCGTTGCCTCGCCCCAGCGAAGACGAGGTTGTCGCTGCCTCGAAGGTGCTTGAACAGATGGGCTGCGATGGCATCCGTTGCGGATGGGCTGTTTTCATCCTCATCGCCTGATACGTAGCCGCGAAGCTGGAGCCTCAATTCAGCCTCGCCGCCATCTGCTTCTATGAGCTGGACAGCGTTTGCAGCGTCAGGGCGAAGATAGGCCTTGGCGAGGTCCATGTCGCCCAGCGTAGCTGACAGACCTATCCGACGGATTGGGCGCTTTATCGTGAGCTCGAGCCTTGTGAGCAGTGAACGAAGCTGGACACCGCGTTCGCTGTCCAGAACTGTGTGCAGCTCGTCGATCACGACCGCCCGTATCGCCCCAAACAGGCGGGCAATTTCCAAACCGCGACGAATGAAAAGCGCCTCAAGGGACTCTGGGGTTATCAGAAGGATCCCTTTTGGAGATTTCAGCGCGCGCGTCTTGATCGATTGCGAGACATCCCCGTGCCAGGGAACAACCGGAAGCTCTGCTTCCTGGCAAATGCCCTCCAACCGCATGGCCTGGTCCGTGATCAAGGCTTTCAGCGGACCGATGTAGAGCAGGTCGAAACCGGTGCCACCCGACGGCTCGTCAAGCACCTGTGAAATCAACGGCAGGAACGCCGCCTCGGTCTTTCCGCCCGCCGTGGACGCCGCAACGATCAAATCGGCATCGGTCTCGCAGATCGTCCGGATGGATCGCGCCTGGATGTCACGAAGCTCGCGCCATCCTTGCTGGCGTATCCATTTCTGCACAGGCCTCGCCAGCTTGTCGAAAGCACTGCTCATCGGCGTCAGAGCTTGAAGCTGATCAGGTCATCGTCACCGGGGTCTTGGGCGCCAGTCGACTCGTCGACCTCGGTCATGTCTTCGCCGAGGTCTTCGGAGACTTCGATCTTTTCGATCAGATCGCTCCACTCGACACCGGGGTTTTGCTCGAGCACGGAAAGCAGGTTCACGAAGGCCGTCACCGTATTGCGCGGGGTGCGGAAGTAAGCTTCACCGATCCGGTCCGAGCAATGCGCCATGAAGGCCTCGAGTGCGGCGTCCGGCAGAGCACCGGCATCGTCCTGCATGATCCGCCGGACATTGGCCAGAAGTACGAAGAGATCTTCAGGAGTCAGGCTGGCCAGCCGGACAACCGGTCCTGAAAGGTCGACCAATCCGTCTCGCGCGAAGGTGTTCTCAGCCAGACGCGACTGTAGGGCTTCGTAACTGTATAACCCTCGACGGGTGTTCATCAGAAACTCCGGGGTCCCGCCCATAAGGAAACCGAGGTTCTCGGCACTGCCTTGCAGCACATCGTTCAGAATCCGGAGGATCTGTTCGTAGTTTGCATTGCGTGCTTGGGAAGAGGTGAGTTTGTAGAGGTTCACCATCTCATCGAGGCCGACCAGCAATCCTTTATATCCGGCCTCGCACACGAATGCCGACATCAGCTTCAGATGGTCATAGACACTGGCGTCGTCGATGATCGTTCGTACGCCAAGCGCCTTGCGCGCGTCGGTGCGTGTCGCGAATTCACCGCGCAGCCACCTCAGGGCCGCAGATTTCAGCTCGTCGTCGCCTGTCTCATGACCTTCCCAATATCGACGGATGACTTCAGCGAACTCAAACCCCCCGGTAAGTTCTTCGAAGTGGCCAAGGCGTTCACGGATGACAGACCCTGTTGGCAAATCCCGTTCTTCAGCGTCTCTGTGAGCCTGGCTGACGAAACGCTCCACCACGCTGGCCAATGCCCCACCATCGGGCTTTGTCCGGGTCGAGAGGTTTCGGGCCATCTCGGCATACAGCCCCCGAGCTTGTCCGCCGGTCGCGTGAATGCGCCGATCTGGCGCCAAATCGGCGAACATCACGACCAGACCTTTCTCCAGAGCCACGAGGCGGATCAGGTTCATGAAGAACGTCTTGCCCGATCCGTATTCCCCGATGATGAACCGGATCGCCGATCCGCCATCGGATATCCGGTCCATGTCCTTGACGAGCTCTTCAATCTCTCGGACGCGGCCAACCTGAATATGGCGCAAACCGAGCTTGGGCACGACCCCTGCCCGAAGCGCCTGCACGATTGCATCGCGTTCACGTGGTTTCAACTTCGACATCCCTGCCCTCCGCACTCATCTTTTCTTTTACCGCCTCCGCAATCTCAGGAGACACGTCATATCCATCATACTCGTCGAGCAGCGCTTCATCGTAGGTCTCAAAAGCCCATTCATTCACGACTTCCAAAGCCCCGGATACCATCAAACCATGGGAGGCGCAGATCTTCTCGAACTCGGTCTCAGACCAATGCTCGCGAGTAAGTACTTCGAGGACAAGGGCGCCGTGTTTCGGGTCAAGCCCTGCCACCTGGCATTCGTAGTCAGGCGTGGAGGCACCGCTTTCTTCCTCTTCGACATCGAAAATCTGACCGAGGACGGACGACACGCGCTCGGTGTCCGAACGGATTGCTGCGATCCGCGAAGCGTCGAGCTTGGGTCCGCTGGCTTTCACAAGATCGGGTATCGCTTCGCCCGGACGACCCGGTTTCGAGGCACGAACAGTGCGAGGACCATCCGCAACTTCGCCAGCATGCAGGTCTGAGTAGGCAAGCGCAGGATCTAGACCCAAAGCCTTGTAGATTTTCTCGATGCTTGCGACTTCGTCGGAGTGAATAATTCCATCGGCATGTGCTGCACCAACCAGTGCCGCCCGCATAGCGGCCTGGCTGTCTTGGCCCACATCCTTCAATTTGCGCCGCAGAAGCGTCATGTCCGGCGGCACGGCCAGGAACCATTCAAGGTTTGCACGCAGCCTGCGGCGTTCCTGATCGCTGAGGGTCGCAGCAGAAACTTGATCTACCAGCGCCCTACGTTCAGGCTCCGCGATACGACCATCCGCATGGGCGACGAACGACCCAAGTGCCAATTCGATCAAGGCGCTTCGATAGCTGTCGGAAACTTCCTCCAGTCTTTCGATGGGTTCGCCCAGGCTAAACAGCACAACAGGCTCCTCCGCCTTGGGCGACCGGAGCGCAAACCGAGGGTCGGGCGCCAGACCGAAACCGAGGCGCGCGAGCGCGTCGGCCGCTCCTGTCATTTGCCGTTTCCCGATCTTCTCGTTCGTTTCTCCCTCCAGCCGTCCGATCACCTCCTCAAGCGGCACCAATCCCCCCCGATCGACGATATCGATTGCCCATGATTTCAAGCGGTCCATTTCCTCTGATGGGAAAGCATCCCAAAGTTCGGAGGGCAGCAAGGCATGCGCTTCCACACTTCCGCGACCGTCAGGGTTTCGGCCCAGGAAGCGACTGAGCTTGTCGAGGTCGTTCATCGCCTCGTCAGCCAACTCTTGGGCAATCTCGACCGGTTTGCGCAGGCCGGAAATATCGGGGACCGGCTTGCCGTCGACGGTTGGGTTGGCGGACCCCTGAAACTCGCTCGAGGCGGCCCGATAGGATGCCGTGAGTGATTTCCGGGGTTTGGTCACTTTGACTCCATCAGGAAAACGCCGATCAAACCGCATACGGAAAAGAGCGACGAACTCGTCACGGCACCGCGTCGCGGGAGTTCTCAGATTTGTTTCCGGATGGCAGATGAACCAACTCAGCAACCAGTCAGCCGTCAGGTTCTCGCCTTTGTCGATCCGGGCTCCGATTGCGTATTTGAGTGAGAACGGAAGTTCCCAGCCCTGCTTCTCGAAAATCGGCTCGATAGCGTCGAGATCGGTTTCGGCAAGCATCGCAATGTCGAGGAACTCACCCAGATAGCGCCTGACGGAGTGGTTGTCAGGGTAAAGTGACTGCAGCCGCCGGACTTCTTGGACGATATCCTTGGCATCTTCATTGGACTGATCGACGAAGAAGCGACGCTCCAGTCCATAAAAGTACAGGAACATGTACCCGGGGTTATATGAGGCATCGTTTCGCCCGCTGGCCAACCAATCGAGGTAGGTCGCCCGGCACTGAGGTGATATATCCGAGTACCCCGGCCAGTAGGGCATACCTTCTCCAGATTTGTCGGCTCCAGAGCGCGCGACCGACAGGGACGGATCGATATAGGCTCGGCACTTGTCACGATACCCGTAGGTGTTCAGCAAGGGAGGCGTGCCAACATAGACCATCCCGCCGATGTTGCGGCCGGCCACGCTAGCTGTTTCATTAGACGGGACCCACCCGCTTTTCGATGATCGGGCCGATGCGCTCGATGCCACTCGCGAGGGCTGGTTTCGTTCAGCGGCCGCTGCAAGTGCCGACGCCGCAGACTTTCCAGCCCGAACGATTTCAGCGTAGTCCTGCTTTGGTGGGGAATAGGCTTTAACGGCAGCCGGCGCTTTGGCCGCAATTGCTTCGCGAGTTCGTTCGCGCTCACGCTCGATACGCTTGTCAGAGGCACTTGGGCGCGGCACCCGCTCAGGTCGCGATGTTCGAGTTTCGGAACTTCCCCCGGCTAGCGCTTTTGCAGCGACTTTCCGCGATCTCCGCTTTTCTTGCCACCAGACCAAAATGATAGGAGCACCGAATGCGAACAACATTTGGCCACCCACCGGCCACCCCTGGAGGACTGTGACCACCACGATCATGCAAAAGATGAAGTAGACAAAAAGAAAGAATGTAATTCGGAAAAACTTGAGTAATGAAGACACTATCGCCCCTCCCCTTCAGTCACACTATTTTACACGAACACCATTTCAATCATTAAAGCAGAGCCTGAACAGTTTTCCGGCGAGCGTCCACTGCCCAATGAGGTGACAGCGGTCATGCCCCAAGCACTTGGGGCACTTCAGCGCCCCCCTGATCTGAGCTCGCCACCACGGAGATGATCACTGAGGGAGTGGGTGGTATTGGGGATAACGCATTCATCTCGCGCGTTGACTGGCACCAGCACCACCGAAGCTGCACATCAACCCCAGACTGCCCTCCCGCCGCATGATGGTAGCCCCGGTCGCCCTGCATTGCCCTCGGATGCGGCGATCCAGTTCGTTTGACCACCAAGGTCCTGCTCAAGCTGCCGCTTCTGCAAGCGACTGAGATAGTGGCCAGCCCGTTGAAGATGGCGGACCTGGACTGGACGGAGGCTTATCGAGGCAAAGATGTGTTGCCTGAACTCCTTCGAAAAACGCTTTGCCGCTAGAAACCCCGACCGCTAATCCGCCGAGATCAAGATGCGCGTTGCACTGATGAACCGCTTCTCGGCCCTCGGCACCGCCGGGATCGTCTGCATCGCCTGACAAAGACCGGTAAAGGGGCCGTCACTCCTCAAGCCATTGTTCCGCGACAACGCCGCGGTGGCCTTGAAGGTGCAGCAGGCCAAACTTGGACTAGCCCTAACATGTCGTCGCCGCGATCTTCACAAAAGGCATCCGCGAAAAATTTGGTACTTGGTACACAAGATCACCGCTTAGTGTATTGATTATATGAATATATTATGGATCAAACCGTCCAGTCCATCATGGGGGCGACGGAGAGCCGCGCCGACGCACAGATTGCTGTTTTGCCTTCAGTATTCATGGTGGCGCGACCTGCTTTAAGCCGTCGATACAAGTTGATTTCGGCGCGTAATGCCTGATTTTGCCGGGTTTGGCGAGCGGAGCTGCCACGCCGCACCTTGGACCGCAGCCTTCCTGCGTGAGCGAGCGGACCTTCGACACTGTCATGGCCCCCCGATCTCCGGGGTTATGACCCCGGATCGCCCTTCCGCCTGGGATCAACCGGGGAAGTTCGAGCGTGTCCTCCACTATCCTCACCTTTCCCAATTGCCATGCTGCCACAGGCCCGTCACCTATGACCAAGGGTCCGAGGCCCGATCACCCCGCTCCGAGGAGCGAGATGCCGCCTCCAGACGGCAACTCTCAATCCCGCGTGGTCCGCCGCCGCACGAAGGGTGGCAAATCTCGCAGTGTCGAGCCCGACATTCAAGAGAGCCGCGGCGAGACGGTCAGGCCTCACGCTTCAAAGGCGCGTGAAAGACCATGTCCTCGCCCCGGTGCATCGCGATATTGATCCGGAAGGCCTCGGCGATCCGCTCGGAACGTGCCACGAAAAGCTGCGCGGTCTTCGGCAGGCAGAGCGTTTCGACCGTCTGCCGGAACAGCGCCAGCCAGCGGCGGAAATGCGCGTCCGACAGCTCGGAGATCGCCAGGTGCTTGGGCATCGGGCGCCCGTCGTAATGGCGCGTGCCCAGCAGGGACGAACACCAGAAGGTCTCGATCCGGTCGAGGTGATGCTGCCATTGCGCATCCGGCACATGCGCTCGGAACACCGGGCCGATCACCGGGTCCTCGCGGGCGGCGGCGTAGAAGCGATGGACGACCTCGCGGATCATCGCCTCGTCCAGCCCCTCCTCGACCGCCTCGGGGGCTCGCGGCACGGGATCGCGGCGTCTGTCGTTCATCGCGTGGCCTCCCGGATCACGTAGGTACAGCGCCGGCCGCCGCTGACGATATGCTCCACCCGTTCGACCGAGGCGCCGGCGCCGAGCACGTTCTCGAACACCGCCTTCTCGGCCCGGCAAAAACCCTGGCACGAGGTGGCGGCGGCGCAGATGGGGCAATGGTTCTCCACCAGCAGCAGCTCGCCGGCCTCGCCCTCTTCGGCGCTGGCCATGTAGCCTTCGGCCGTGCGCAGCTCTGCCAGCCGGGCAACGCGGTCCTTCAGGCTGGCGCAGTCCGCCATGGCCTCCTCGTAGAGCGCCTGCGTCGTCGCCTCGCGCGCGCTGATGATCCGGTCGAGCGAGGCCTCGCCAAGCACTTCCGAGATGCTGCGCAGAATGTCGACGGTCAGTGCCGCGTGGCTGTCGGGGAAGCGCGCCTGCCCGGCCTTGGTCAGGTCCCAGTAGGTTGCGGGCCGCCCGCGTCCCGCGGCGCGGCGTTCGTCGGAAACGAGCCCATCTTCGGCAAGCTTCAGCAGCTGCTGCCGAGCGGCCTCCCCGGTGATCCCAAGGCGTTCGCCGACCTGCGCCGAGGTCAGCGCGCCGCGCATCTTCAGCACCATCAGGATCCGCTCGGACGGGGCGCGCGGGGACCAGCCGTGTTTTTCCAAGTCATCGCTTGACATAATGTCCCCGATGTTTTTCAAAGTCGTTGCTTGTTTTAATATCGGAACGTGCCGCGCAATGCAAGCGCGGCCCGGAAAGGAGACCGACCATGGCTTTCGAACTGCCCGCCCTGAACTACGCCCATTCCGCGCTCGCGGAGCGCGGCATGAGCCAGGAAACGCTTGAGCTGCACCACGACAAGCACCACCAGGCCTATGTCACCGCGCTGAACGGCTTCGTCGAGAAGAACGCCGACCTGCAGGGCAAGACGCTCGAGGAGATCGTCGCGCTCAGCTACAAGGATCCGGACCTCGCGCCGGTCTTCAACCAGGCCGGCCAGCACTGGAACCATATCCATTTCTGGAACGCCCTGTCGCCCGAAGGCGGCCGCATCCCCGGCACGCTCGAGGGCAAGCTGGTCGAGTCCTTCGGCTCGGTCGACCAGTTCAAGGAGGCCTTCAAGGCCGCGGCGGTCGGGCAGTTCGGCTCTGGCTGGGCCTGGCTGATCCAGACAGCGGATGGCAGCCTTGCCGTGACCAAGACGCCCAACGGGGTGAACCCGCTGGCCACCGGCGAAGGCACCGCGCTGCTGGGCCTCGACGTGTGGGAGCACAGCTACTACGTCGATTTCCGCAACCGGCGGCCGGATTACGTGTCGAACTTCCTCGACAAGCTGGCGAACTACGACTTCGCGGAATCGAACCTCGCCTGAGTCCCGGCCGTCCTGACCGTCCCGCCGCGCGATCTCTCCCCCGCGCGGCGGGCGGCCCTGCAGGCGGGAGGGCGTTTGCCCCGCCGCAACCCCATCCGGCCACGACCCGGCGGCCCCCCCCCCCCGAAAACCGATCATCACGACCAGCCCCATGCCAGAGACCACCGAAGACATCGACGCCACCTTCCAGCGCGACTTCCGCGACGCCATGGCCGCGCTCGCCGCGACGGCCTGCCTCGTCACCGCGGCAGAGGGCGAGGCGCGCCTTGGCCGCACGGTCACGGCAACCTTCTCGCTCGCCGTGGACCCTCCGGCGATCCTCGTCTCGATCAAGGCCGGGTCGGACCTGGCGACGATGATCCGCAGGACCGGCGGCTTTTCCTTCGCCATGTTCGCGGAGGCGCAGCGCCCGGTGGCCGAGGCCTTTGCCGGCCAGCTGCCGGCGGCAGACCGCTTCGGTCGCGGCGACTGGCTAAGATGGTCCTCCGGCCACCCCCGGCTGCAGGGCGCCGTCGCCGCGATGGACTGCGTGCTGGCCGGAGAGATGGAGACCAGCGGCCACTTTCTCTTTACCGGGCATCCGCAGGACATCGCGCTTGACCGTCACCGCCGGCCGCTCGTCTGGCACGATCGCGGCTTCAACGCCGTCCACCCGCTCTGACCGGGCGACCCGACACGAAAGGATCCCATCCGATGACGTCTTTGCCCTGGCGCCACATCTTCGCGCTGCTTCTCGCGGCCTTCTTCGTCCTCGGCGGCAGCATGAACATCTTCGCCTCGGAGCAGGTCCTCGAGGATTACGCCCGCTGGGGCTATCCCGGCTGGTTCCATTTCCTGACCGGGGCGCTGGAATGGACGTCCGCCGTGCTGATCGCGATCCCGGCCACGCGGCTGGCAGGCAGCGTCCTCGCCGCGGCGGTCATGGCCTCGGCCGCGGGCACGGTGGCCCTGCACGGTGAATTTTCCCACGCGATGGCCCCGCTGGTCGTTCTGGCCCTGGCCGCCCTGAACGGCTGGCTCACCTGGCGCGCCCGGCGGCGCGGCGCTGCCACCGCGTGATCCGGGCCGGCGGCGCGCGCACCGCTCTTTCCGACCAGTCGGGGCACCGCTGTTCAGTCTGCGCGCTCGATGCGAACGGCGAAGGGGGCGTCCCGGATCAGCGGGTCGATCGCGCCCTCGAAAGCGCCCAGCCGCACCAGCCCGCGCGAGTCCCGGAAAGGCTTGTAGAAGATCGCGAGGTTGCCCCAAGGCGCGAAGAGCGTGATGTCACCAACCTCCGGCTTGTAGCTTGCCGGCGCCTCGGAGGTATCGACGGCGCGCGGCAGGTCCGAGACCTTCTCGATCCCGTGGTAGTCCTCCAGCGTGAGGTCCAGCGGAAGCAACTCCGCGAAATCCTCCCCCGCGGGCGTGTCGAGCGTCGCGGGCAGCGTCCGGCCTTCGACGATGACGTTGATGCGTATCATGGGCGTCCTCTCCGGCATCTCTGCGGCACCCGGTCCGGCATGCATGGTGCCAATGGTGAACATGGCGGCGATGAGCACTGCGCGAAGGATATGGCGTCTGCCGTGCATCATGTGGTGTCCCGGGTGATCTGTCATGACCCTGAACCTAGCCCCCGCGCGGCCCCCGTTTAGCCCCGCGTCGCGCGATCCAGTCATGACGTGGCCTCATCAATCCGGCCTCTTGCCCGGGTGCCCGCGCTCATGAGGCGCGCTCATCTATGCCTTCGGCTCTGCGCCCATTAACCCGCCTGACCCTGCCTCTACCTGTGCTGCACCGACGGGGGTCAGCCCCGATCCTGGCCGAACGTCCGCCTCTACCCAAGGAGACGACCCAAGATGACACGTATTCTCGGAACGACCCTCGCCCTCGTGCTGGCCGCCCCCGCGGCTTTCGCGCAATCCCAGACGATCACTCGCGCCGAAGACCGCGGCGGCAGCCTCGGCAGCGAGGAAACCTTCACGGGCACGGCCTACGTGGCGCCCGTCTTTCCGCCGGAGATGAACGACGTGAGTGCCGGCGAGGTGACCTTCCTGCCCGGCGCGCGCTCGGCCTGGCACACCCACCCCGCGGGCCAGATGCTTGTCGTGACCAAGGGCACCGGCTGGGTGCAGGAGCGCGGCGCGGAAAGGCAGGTGATCCGGGCCGGTGACGTCGTCTGGTGCCCGCCGGAGGTCGAACACTGGCACGGCGCGACCGACACGACATCGGTGACGCATTACGCCATCCAGGCCAACGTGGACGGCGCGGCCGTCAACTGGGGCGAAAAGGTCACCGACGAGGAATACGGCCAGTAGGGCCGAGACGGGGCGGTTCGGCAGGACGGGTCGCCCTGCCCCGCTCCGTGGACACCATGAGCCAAGGCCATATATCGTGAGGGACACGTCATGATCCTCGACACCCAGATACGGGCTTCCCTCATGCTTCGCGAGAATATCAACGATCTCATCGCCTTGGCCGCGGTGGCCGAAGAGCGCAGCTTTACCCGTGCCGCGGCGCGGCTGAACGTGTCGCAATCGGCGCTGAGCCACACGATCAAGGGCCTGGAGAAGCGGCTTGGCCTGCGTCTGCTGACCCGCACCACCCGCTCGGTCGCGCCGACGATCGAGGGCGAGGATCTGCTGGCCACCCTGAACCCCTGCTTCGAGACGATCGAGGCGCGGCTGCAGGCACTCAACGACTCGCGCGACGAACCTTCGGGCACCGTTCGGATCGTCGCGGTGGAATATGCCATCGAGTCGCTGCTCTGGCCCAAGCTCTCGCCGGTGCTGAAGGAGCATCCGGCGGTGAAGGTCGAATTCGTGATGGATTACGGCTATACCGACCTCGCGGATGCGCAATGCGATGCCGGCGTCCGCTATGGCGATCAGGTGAGCGACGGCATGATCGCCATGCGCATCGGCCCCGAGGAACGCATGATCTGCGTCGGGGCGCCCGCCTATTTCGACGCGGCCGGCGTGCCGCAGACGCCGCAGGACCTGAGCGACCACAGCTGCGTGAACCTGCGCCTCTCGACCCACGGCGCGCTCTATGCCTGGGAGTTCGAGGATGCGGATGGCCACGAGATCCGCGTGAAGGTGCAGGGACAGACCTGTTTCAACACCATCAACCCGGTGCTGCGCGCGGCGGTGGACGGGCACGGCCTGGCCCTCGTGCCCGAGCGGCTGGCCGCGGAGGAGCTTGCCGCCGGCCGGTTGCGCACCTGTCTCGAGGAATACTGCCCCTATTTCCCCGGCTTCCACCTCTACTACCCCAGCCGCCAGCGCCCCTCCTCGGCCTTTTCCGTGGTGCTGGATGCCCTGCGCGACCGGGGCTGACGAGTAATGAGGCCCGTTCATGAGTGGCGTGATCCACCCGGGCATTAAGTTACGCCGCTCACGGGCCAGATCATGGGATACGAGCAACCCACCGGAAGGAGTTTCCGATGAAGACCCGTATCGCCGCCTCCGCCCTGGCCCTGGCGGCCACCACCGCCGCGGCCCAGGATCCCGCCCGGACCCTGCCCGACGCGGTCGGCCAGGTCGCCCCGGCGCTTGAAGCCTACGCCGAGGAGAACCTTTTCGGCTCCGTCTGGACGGACGAGGCGCTGTCCCTGCGCGACCGCGGCCTCGTCACCTTTGCCGCGCTGATGACCCGCCACGAGACCGAGGAGCTCGGCCGGTTCGTGGCTCTCGCGCTCGACGCAGGCGTGACACCGGCCGAGATCTCCGAGACGATCACCCACCTTGCCTTCTACACCGGCTGGGGCAACGCGACGGCCGCCGCCGAGGCCGCCGCGCCGGTCTTCGAGGCGCGCGGCGTGAGTGCCGAGGACCTTCCGGCGGTGGAGGCCGATCTCCTGCCGCTCGACGAGGAAGCCGAGGCTGCCCGCCAGGAGAACGTGCAAGGCAACTACGGCGACGTCAGCCAGGGCGTAGTGGACAACACCGAGCAGGTGCTTTTCCGTGACCTCTGGCTGCGTCCGGCGCTGGAGCCGCGCGATCGCAGCCTCGTCACCGTGGCGGCGCTGATCGCGGCCGGACAGCCCGAGCAGATGACCTTCCACCTGAACCGCGCCATGGACAACGGCCTGAGCCAGGAGGAGGCAGGCGCGATGCTGTCGCACCTCGCCTACTATGCCGGCTGGCCCAGGGTCTTCTCGGCGATGCCGGTGGCCCGGGACGTCTTCGAGAACCGGGCCGACTAGGACCCGTCCGGCGGGGCCCTGCCGCCCCGCCGGATCGCCGAACGGAAGGAGACCGACATGAAGATCGCCATTCTCGGATCGGGGTTGATGGGTGCCAAGCTGGGCCGTCTCTGGGCCGCCTGCGGCCATGACGTCACCTTTGCGTATTCCCGCAGCACCGCGAAGCTGGAGCGCCTTGCCAGCGAGGCCGGCGGCGCCCATGCCAGTGTCTCCGAGGCCGTCGTCGGCGCCGAGGCGATCCTGCTCTCGGTCCACTGGTCCCGCATCGACGACGTGCTGGACCAGGCCGGGGACATGTCCGGTCAGGTCGTCCTGAACTGCTGCGTGCCCCTCAACGAAAGCAACACCGAACTGGTCCTCGGCACCACCACGTCGGGCGCCGAAGAGCTGGCCCGCCTGCGCCCAGAGGCCCGCTGGGTGGCGTGTTTCAACACCAGCCCGTCGGAGGCCTTCGATCCCGTCTTTGCCCGGAAGGACCGGGAGCCCCGGCCGCACCTCATGGTCTACGGTGACGACGACGGTGCCAAGCAGGTGGCCGGCACGCTGATCGCCGACATCGGCTACGCGCCGCTCGAATGCGGTCCGCTGCGCACCGCGCGCTTCGCCGAACCCTTCGCCATGGTCACCGCCGAACTGGCCTACGGCCAGCCTGGCGGTACCGCCCTCACATACCGTTTCGACAAGCTGCGCTGAGACGCAGGGAAAGGAGACCCATGAAAGTCATTCGTTCGGGCAGCGCGCCCTCCAACCCCGGGCCCGAGGATTATTTCACCGGCACCGTCCGCATTGACCCGCTGTTCCAGGCCGAGGAGCCGGGTCGCACCAGCGGCGCGCATGTGACCTTCGAGCCGGGCGCGCGCACCGCGTGGCACACCCACCCGGCCGGCCAGACGCTGATCGTCACATTCGGTCGCGGCCGCGTGCAGCGCGAAGGCGGCGAGATCGAGGAGATCACGCAGGGCGACGTGGTCTGGTTCCCCGCCGGCGAGAAGCACTGGCACGGCGCCGCTCCCGAGACCGCGATGAGCCATATCGCGATCCAGGAAAGCATCGACGGCACGCCCGTGACCTGGATGGAGAAAGTCTCGGACTCCGATTACGAAGGCTGATCGCCTCCGGGGCCGACCCATCGCGCGCCGGTCCACGCGACATGAAACGACGACGCGCCCTGTCCCATCCACGGGC
This sequence comes from Carideicomes alvinocaridis, assembly GCA_005473895.2. Taxonomy (GTDB): domain Bacteria; phylum Pseudomonadota; class Alphaproteobacteria; order Rhodobacterales; family Rhodobacteraceae; genus Carideicomes; species Carideicomes alvinocaridis. Next base: position 22,152 of record SRJI02000010.1, on the reverse strand, counting down.
AGGGCGTGTCGCCCGGCGGCGTTTGTCGCGTCACCGGCCCGGGTCCCGCGCGTGCCCCAGGACCGCACCTATTGATGAGCTGGGCTCATCAGCGAGTGGACTTCAGCTTCGATTATCGCACCGCCCTCCACCGCTTATCTGTCGCTCACACCCAGCGGCCCCGCCGCAGACACTCAGGCCCCCCCGGGGGCCGAACCGAGAAAGGAGATCATCATGATCCTGCAAGAGACACAGACCCTTCCCAACGGCGTCGAGATTCCGCAACTGGCGCTCGGCACCTGGATGATCGACGACGACAAGGTCGCCGATGCGGTCAAGGCCGCCATCGACATCGGCTACCGCCACATCGACACGGCGCAGGCCTATGGCAACGAGCGCGGCGTCGGCGAAGGTGTCCGCACCTCCGGTGTCCCGCGCGACCAGCTTTTCGTGCAGACCAAGCTCGACGCGGGCGTGAAGGATTACGAGGGCGCCAAGGCGGCCATCGAGGGATCGCTCGAGACGCTCGGCCTCGACTACATCGACCTCCTCGTGATCCACAGCCCGCAGCCCTGGGACCAGTTCGGTGGCGAGGACCGCTTCTTCGAGGGCAACCTCGCGGCGTGGAAGGCGATGGAAGAGGCGCTCGACGCGGGCAAGGTCCGCGCGATTGGCGTGTCCAACTTCCAGAAGGAAGACCTCGACAACCTGCTGCAGAACGCATCGGTCAAGCCGATGATCGACCAGGTTCTCGCCCATGTCGGCAACACGCCGTTCGACCTGATCGAACATGCCAGGGCGAACGACATGCTCGTCGAGGCCTACTCGCCCATCGGCCACGGCAAGATCCTCGAGAACAGCGAAATCAAGGACATCGCTGCCAGCTACGACGTGAGCGTGCCGCAGCTCTGCATCCGCTACGTGCTGCAACTGGGCCTGCTGGCACTGCCCAAGACCGCGAACCCCGATCACATGAAGACCAATGCCGACGTGGACTTCGAGATCTCCGACGCGGACATGGAAACGCTCAAGGGCATCACCGCCAAGGATTACGGCGACGCGAGCGTGTTCCCGGTCTACAGCGGCGCGGCCTGATAGTCGCTCCGCACAACCGGACCGGCGTTGATCGCCGCGTTCAGGTGATGATCTTCCTCCCCGGCCCGCCTCGCGCAGGCCGGGGATTTTCTTGCCCAGGACTTCCGCCGAACATGGCGCTGTCGAATGTGCGTGACGGAAGATCGTCGGGCTGCAGGCGGACAGCGTAGGGGCCAACCCGAACAAGGCCTTTGCCGCGTCATCGGACCGTAGCTCTGACGCGACTTGTCCGCCCACGGCCTCGGCGGTCTCTCCTTGCATACGCCGCAAAGCTCCGGCTTCGCCCTGCCTGATGATCGTCTTGGCGGGTGAAGGGGTGTGGCGGGGGGCCAAAGCCCTGAATCGGGAGGGTGGGACAGGACCGGGGACGGCACGATCCATCGGTCAGGTGCCGCGCCAGCCTATGAGCCTCGGCCCTGCCCGGCCACCGGGCCCCCGCTCACGTGGCCGCAGCAGGCGCCGTCCGGCCGACACGCAGGGCGCGGAGCGCGTTGAGGATCACGGCGACGTCGATCACCTCCTGCAGCAGCGCTCCCTGCACCGGGCTGAGATAGCCCAGCGCCGCGGCGATCATGGCGAGGACCGACAGGCCGATCCCGGCAACCACGCTTTCCAGCGCGATGCGGCGGGCGGCGCGGGCGATCTCCATCCCGTGGCCCAGACGGTCCAGCCGGTCCACGAGGATCACCACATCCGCCGCCTCGGCCGAGGCCGCAGCCCCCCGCGCGCCCATCGCCACCCCCACATCGGCGGCGGCCAGGGCGGGCGCGTCGTTCACCCCGTCACCCACCATCATGACCGGGCCGTTCCGGTGCTCCGTCAGGACGAGAAGCACCTTCTGATCCGGCGTCAGTCCGGCCCGCACCCCGTCGAGGCCAAGCCCCGCGGTCACGCGCTCGGCCACCTCGGCCCGGTCGCCGGTGGCCAGCAGGATGCGGACGACGCCCTGGTCGCGCAGGCCGTCCAGCATGGCACGCGCCCCGTCGCGAAGCCTGTCGGCCATGACCAGGCCCCCGGCCATCCGCCCGTCCACGGCCACCGCGACCCGCAGCGATCCGGCGGCCAGCCCGGCCTCGCCCTCGGCCGCCGCTCCGGCATGGGCCTGCACGAAACCGACGCCACCGACCGCCACCAGGTGACCGTCGACCCGCCCGACCAGCCCTTCGCCGGGGGATTCCGCCACGCCGGAGGGCACGGGCAGCGCCATGGCGCGGGCCCGGGCCGCGCCGACGATGGCCTGCGCCACGGGGTGTTTCGACGCCTGGTCGAGCGCGGCGGCCAGCCGCAGGATCTCGGCCTCCGGCAGGCTGCCCGCGATGTCGATCGTCTCGATCTGCGGGCGTCCCTCGGTCAGCGTGCCGGTCTTGTCGAGGACCAGCGTGCGGATCCGCGCCATCGCCTCCAGCGCACCCGCCCCCTTGATCAGCACGCCGAAGCGCGCCGCGCGCGACAGGCCCGCCACCAGCGCCACCGGCACGGCCAGGATCAGCGGACAGGGCGTGGCGACCACCAGCACGGCGACCGCCCGCACCCCGTCGCCGGTGATCGCCCAGGCGGCGCCGGCAATGGCCAGGGTCAGCGCCAGGAAGGCCAGCGACCAGCGGTCCGCGAGCCGCGACATCGGCGCCTTGGAGCGCTGGGCGTCCTCGACCAGCCGGACGATCCCGGCATAGGTGCTCTCGGCCGCGGGGCGATAGGCGATCAGGTCGAAGGCCTCGCCGGCATTCGTCGCCCCGCTCATCGCCTCGTCCCCGCGGGCTAGCCGCACCGGCAGGGATTCCCCGGTCAGGGCGGAGCTGTCCACGAAAGCCACGTCGGAGGCGATATGCCCGTCCACCGGGATCGCCTCGCCCTGCCGGATCAGGAGCCGGTCGCCCATCGCGATCTGGTCCAGCGGGATCTCCTCCAGTCCCCCATTGCGGTGGCGGGTGGCCGACCGGGGCACCCGTGCCAGCAGATTGTGCATCTCCCGCCGGGCCCGACCCTCGGCGAAGCTTTCCAGCAGGGTGCCGCCGGAATACATCACCGCCACCACCGCGGCGGCCAGCGTCTCGCCGAAGGCGAGCGCAGCACTCATCGACAGCACGGCGACGATATCAAGCCCCGCTTCGCCGCGCCCGATGCCGCGCAGGATTTCGGCCAGCAGCGCGACAAGTGCCGGCACGACGCCCGCGGTCCAGACGAGGCCCGCCAATTCCGTCCGCCCGGCAAGCTGAAGCGCGAGACCCGCCACGAGCCCGGCCGCGGACAGGACCAGCACGGCGGATTTCAGGCGGGCCGTGGTGAGGCCGACCGTATATAGCCACCCTGCGGGACCCCCCTTCGCGCGGCCGTCATTCTCCCGTCGCGGCCTCACCCCGAAGTGCCGCTCCCGACGGGCCTCTTTGACGCCCCTTCCCCCGGCGAACCGGCGCTCGGCACCCGGTCACCGCGAATAGGCTTGGTCGGGGAAACTCGCTTGCCCGTCGTCACGCGTATCGCTCTCCTCGGTTCCGGCCGGACCTGCGGGGCGGGCCCGCGGATATCGGCTCTCCGCCCGAGATTTTGCCCGACCAGCCGGATTTGTCACCCCCCGCAAATCGCGGACGAGGCAATGCGTGCGACAAGCAGCGGCGGGGGCTCACCTGCGCGGCGCCCGGCCAAGGCGAACCGATGGCGCTCGGCCTTCGGGTGTCACCCCTGTGCAGGCCAGCCCACCGGTTGGACGAAGGCGACGTATTCGTGCGCCTCCAGCCCAAGCGCCGCGGTGATGCCCGGGCGGTCCATCCCCCCCACCAGGCAGGTTCCGAGCCCCCGTGACGCGGCGAAGAGATAGACGTTCTGCGCGACGATGGCGGCGTCGATCTGGGCGTAGAGCGGTCTCTGGCTCTCGTCCTCGGCCGCGCTGAGCCGGCGCAGGTCGGAGATATGCAGCAGGCAGATCGGCGCCGTGGCGACGAAGGGCTGCGGCGAGAGGCTCTGCCGGATGTCGCCGGGATGTCGTTGCCGGGTAGTGTCGCGCTCGGGCTCGTAGACCGACACGCCGTCGGCCGAGGCCACGTGGATCATGCTGTCGGCCGCGCCGTGCCACGAGGGGGCAGTATGCAGCCCGGTCTCCGGGCGGTTGACGCCGAAGGCCGCCCAGAGCAGTTCCGCCACCAGCGCGGGCTCTACCGGCTGGTCGGAGAACCGGCGGGTGGAGCGGCGCTGGCGCAGCGCTTCGGTGACCGTCATCTCGGTCTCCGGCGCGGCCGCGGCTTGGCGCAAGGGGGCCGCCGCCAGCCCGAGCGCGGCCCCGGCGAGCAGGGTCCGCCGGGACAGGGCGACGTGAGGGGGAAGAGATGCGTTCTGCGACATGGGAAACCTCCAATCCTGCCCCGAGGATGGGCTGCTGCCGCAGGCCCGGCATTGACGGCGGTCATCCGGGGTGACGCGGACGCAGGGAGGGTGGCTTGTGCGGGGCGTGGGCGGGCAACGGGAGGGACAGCAGCCACATGATGGCTGGTCCTTCGGGCACGACCAGCGCTACTCGACGGTCTCGCTGAAGCCTGTCCACGAGAACGGGCTGGAGATCCCCGAGGGCGGCGTCATCACTCCGGGCAACGCCTCGCAGCTATTCGACGGTGCGTCCCCCGCCGTGGTAATGGAGACGAAGGAACCGGCCACGCGGCTTCGCTGGCACCCGGACCCCGGGCGCCACCGGTCGCACAGCTCCCGCCCCGACCTGCCGGATCAGGGCGTCTCATGGGCGCTGAGGGTGGCGAGGACACCGTCGGCGACCGTCTCTCCCGGGTGGAGGATGACCTCGTCCCCCTCCTCCAGCCCGGAGAGCACCTCCGCCTCCCGGTCGTTGCGGCGTCCGAGCTCCAGCGGCGTCAGGCTGGCCCGCCCGTCGCGCAGCACGAAAGTCGCCCAATCCCCGCCCTCGCGGAAGATCGCGCCCACCGGAACCCGCAGGACCGAGGGCGCGGACCAGATGACGATGTGCAGCCTCACGGCATAGCCGTCCCCGAGCCCCCGGCGCGCCTCGGGCGGATCGGTCAGGTCGAACAGCGCATCGACCCGCTGCTCCTCGATGCCGAGAGCCGAGACCTCGGTCCGGGCGGAGGGCTCGATCCGCCTCAGCCGGGCAGAGAGGTCACCCGCCCCACCCCACCGGAGGACATGCGCGGACGCCTCTGCGGGCACTTGCACGGCGTCCCGCGACAGCAGCTCGGCCGCGATCTCCAGGTCCTGCGGGTCGCCGATGCTCAGCAGCCGCTCGCCGGCCAGTACCGTCCGCTCGCTGACCCGGTCGATGGACAGCACCCGGCCGGAGGCCGGCGCCATGATCCTCACGCAGCAACTCTCGCCGGGGGCCTCGCCGGTCTCCGGCCCGATCAGCGCGGCGCGTGCCCGCTCCAGCGTGCCCGTCGCCATGGTGCGCGCCGAGGCGGCGGCGTCGCGGGCGGCCTCCTTGATGCGCAGGGTCTGGGTCACGTCCTCGAGCTGGACCAGCGAGGCGACCCCGCGCTCGACCAGTGCCTTGGCGCGCTCGTACTGGCTCTGGGCATGGGCCAGGTCCTCCTCCGCCTGGCGTAGCTGGCTCTCGCTTACCGCGAGCGCGGCCGAGGCCTCGTGGACGGCGGCCTCCGCCTGCATGCGGGTCCGTTCGTCCAGCAGGCTGGGCGAGACGGGCTCGACCACCGCCACCAGCGTCTCGCCGGCGATGACCCTGTCGCCCACCCGCACCGGCGAGCGCAGCGCGGTGCCCGCGATCGGCGCCGAGACCTCCCAGACCTCGCGGATCCGGGTGACGCCATCCACATCCACCGTCACCTCCATGGGCCCGCGGGTCACCGCGGCCACCTCGACCGGCACCGGGACGGGGCGCAGGGCCACCCAGGCCAGCGCCGCCACGATGGCGAGACCGAGACCGAAGATCAGCAAAGGCGCGTGCGTCTGTGCATGGGATCATTCCCGTGTCTTGAGGACGGAGACGAGGTCGAACCGGTCGACACGGCGGCGCACCAGGAGCGCCGCGGCGGCGGTGGCCCCGAGCGTGACGAGGCTCGCGGTGGCGAAATTGGCGGGGGTCAGGACCAGCGGGACTCGGTAGAGATCGCTGTCGAACCCGTTCACCATCAGCACCGCGATGCCCGATCCGATGGCCCAGCCCAGCGGCTGCGCGAGCAGCGCCAGCACCGCCGTCTCGCCCAGCAGGACGAAGGAGACCTCGGAGCGGGTGAAGCCGAGGATCCGCAGGCTCGCCAATTCGCGCGCCCGCTCCGACAGCTGGATGCGCGCGCCGTTATAGGCGACCCCCACGGTGATCAGCACGGCGATGGTCACGAACAGAAGGGTGTTGCGGCCCACATTCTCGGAAATCGTGTCGCGGAAACTGTCGCGCACCTCGTGCAGCATGATCACGAAGGCCAGGCGCGGCACCTGCTTGGTCGCCGCGCGGAATTCGGGCAGCGCCGCCGGGTCCAGCGCCAGCGAGACGGAGGTGACCCGCGGCGCCTGCCGCAGCCGGGCGGACAGCGCGTCGAGATCCATGTAGGCGCCAAGGCCCAGATATTGCCCGGTCACCGCCGCGACCGGCACCTCGAACCCTTCGCCGCTGCGCTCGGAGGGCTCCACCAGGACCATGTCTCCCACCACCAGCGAAAGCTGATCGGCCAGCTGGCGCGAGATCAGCATCCCCTCGGGCGGCAATTCGACCGGCCGGTCGGAGGTGTCGAGCACGCGCATCAGCTCTCCTCCGGGCGGGCGGGCATTGAGCGCCAGTCGCTTTGAAAGGTGCCCGTGCCGGAGTGTCACCGGCAGGTCGTATTGCGGCTCGGCCCGCAGCACGCCGGGCAGGTGCGCGGCGTCGAGCGTCACCCCCAGCGGCGTCTCCCCGGCGAGCGCGAGCGTCGCGTGCTGGCGGAAGGTGCGGAAGAAGGCGATGTCGATCACCCGGTCCAGCGCATCGGTCATGAAGCTGGAGGCGACGAGGATCGCCACCCCGAAGGCCAGCCCGAGCGACGTCATCGCCGCGCGCAGCGGCCAGCGCAGCAAGCCGCGCAGCACCATCATGCCGGGCTGCGACAGGTTCAGCCGCTCCGCCGCGCGGTCGACGATGCTGCGGCGGAACCGCGGCGGCGCGGGCGGCGCCATCGCCACGGCCGGGGCCAGCCTTGCCGCCGCGAGCGCCGAGCGCAGCGCGCCCAGGCTTGCCGCCGCCAACCCGATCAGCCCCGACCAGGCATAGCTGTCCCAGCCCTCGGGGCGCACCAGCCAGGGAAAGTCGTAGAACCGCGCGTAAAGCCCCGCCATTCCGCGGGCCAGCCACGTCCCGGCGCCCCAGCCGATCAGCGTGCCCGCCACTGCGATCAGACCCGCCATGGCCAGGTAATGCACCGCGATTTCCCGGTTGCGGTAGCCCAGCGCCTTGAGCAGCCCGATCTCGGCCCGTTCCAGCGCCACGATCCGGCCCAGCACGATGTTCACCAGGAAGGCGGCAATCCCGAAAAACACCGGCGGCAGGACCACCGCCATGGACCGGAGCTGCGAGATCTCGGCGTCGATGAAGGCGTGGCTCGTCTGAAGGTCGCGCTCATGCGCACCGGACCCGCCCCAGGGGCTAAGGATCCGGTCCACCGCCTCGATCACCGCCGCCGGGTCGGCCCCGCGCCGCAGGGTCAGCGCCACGTCGTTGAAGGCGCCACTCAGCCCCAGGGCCGAGGCCGCCGCGCGCTCGGGCATCCAGATCACGGCAAAGCCCTCGTCATCGGGCATCAGCCCGCCGGGCGGCAGCGCGTAGATGAATTCCGGCGTGCGCACGGCGCCGGTGATCACGAGCTCCAGGCGGTGGCCCTCGACGATGGCGGCAAAGCTGTCGCCCGGCCGCAGCCCCGAGGCGGCGGCAAAGCGCGCGGTCACCGCGACCTCGCGGTCGGCATCCGGGTCGGGCAGGCGCCCCTCGACCAGCAACGGCACGTTGATGCGCGCGCCCTCCGGCGGCAGCGACAGGATCCGGCCCGAGGCGGCCGCCGCGCGGCCCGGCAGGTCCAGCACCGCCCAGCCGGTCGCGCGTCCCTCCACCGCGCGCACCCCGTCGATCTCGGCCATCTCGCCCAGCAGCGCGTTGGGCGCCCGGCGGGCCGAGGCGAAGATATCGGCAAAGCGCTGCTCGGCGTAATATTCGGCGCGCGTCGCCTCCAGCGCGCCCACCATGCCGAACGCGGTGAGGAAAATGGCGACGCCGCAGCCGAGGACCAGCGCAATGGCCAGCGCCTGCGCCCTCAGGCGCCAGACGTCGCGCAGCAGCTTCCGGTCCAGCGCGTGCAGCTTCACCACGATATCTCCGCCGCCGGAACACGCGTGTCGTTGACCGAGACCTCGACCACGCGCCCGTCCTGGAAACGGATCACGCGATGGGCCATCCGCCGGATGCCCGCGTTGTGGGTGATGACCAGAGTGGTGGTGCCGAACCGCGCATTGACCTCGTCGAGCGCGGCGAGGACCGTGGTGCCGGTCCGGCTGTCCAGCGCACCGGTGGGCTCGTCACAGAGCAGCACGCCGGGCCGCTTGGCGATGGCGCGGGCGATGGCCACGCGCTGCTGCTCGCCCCCCGACATCTGCGCCGGGAAATGATCCGTCCGCGCGGAAAGACCCACCAGCGCCAGCGCCTCCTCGGCGGGCAGCGGATGGGTCGCTACGTCGGTCACGAGTTCCACGTTCTCGCGCGCCGTCAGGCTGGGCACGAGGTTGTAGAACTGGAAGACGAAGCCGACATGATCGCGCCGGTAGCGGGTGAGCTGGCGGTCGGTCATCGCGGTCAGCTCGGTGCCGCGGAACCAGGCGCGGCCGCCGCTGGCATGGTCGAGCCCGCCGAGGATGTTCAGCAGCGTGGACTTGCCGCTTCCAGAGGGGCCGAGCAGCACCACGAGCTCGCCCTCGGGCAGCGACAGGTCGACGGCGTCGAGCGCCCGGACCTCGGCCGTGCTGCCCTCGCCATAGACCTTGGTCAGGCCCTCGGCCCGAAAGACGGGCTGCGTTGCAGCGGCCTCGGTCATGGGGTCGCCCTGCCCGCCATCGCCGGCCCTCCGGCTGTGCGCCAGGAGGTTCGCGCTCTGTTCCGTCCGGCGGGTTGGACGAACGGGTCTGCTGCTCCGCCCCCGCGACGCATCAGCGGCACCCCTTTCGGAAGGCGCGCCCGAAAGGCAGAGCACCCCGTCGCCTTCGCCCCATGGCTCGTGACTGTCAGCGCCACCGTCTCTCTCTCCGCACATGCGCCCGCTTCTCAGGATAGCCGGGCGCAGTCACCGCTTCGTTGACCAAGGTCAAATGCCCCGGTCCGCCGGGCCTTCGGCCACGAGGGCGCCGCCCCGCCGATCATCCGGCGCGCGGCGGCTCCGCCCGGGCCGGTCGCGGGCTTAGCCGATCCGTCAGGAGGGAGGTCATGGCCCCGATCCCCAGCAGCGCGACGGCGAAGTTGGCCATCCACCCCAGCACCGGCACGAAGTTGACCAGCGCCAGCAGCGCGATGCCCAGCATCATCGCCCCCAGCCTCAGCCATGGCCCATGCTCGCGGTCATCCTCCCGGAAGGCGTCGAGCACGCGCACGGCGAGCGCATAGGCCCCCAGCAGGTAGCCCAGGGTCCAGACCACCACGAGGCCCAGAAGAATGAAGGGCAGGAACGGGATCCCGATCACCGCCATGATCGCCACCGGCACCAGGCCGAACAGCGCCGACAGGCCGATCACGCCGAACAGCAGCGTCATGCCGGGCCGCGCCATGGCCCGCAGGCGTGCGGCCTCGACCTGCCGGGGCGCCAGCGTCAGCAGCAGCGCCCCCAGCAGCGCGAGGAAGGCCAGCACCACGAGGGCACCGAAGGCCACGGAAAGCGGGCCGGGCATGGGCCAGTCTCGGTCCCAGTGGTCCGCCGCGTCCCGCATCACCTCGTGCTCGAGCGGTTCGTAGCGCACCCGGTCGGCGGGGATCACCGTCTCGGGGATGTCGAACCGTTCCGGCGCGGCATAGGTCAGGGTGCCCCCGATCGTCGCGCCCTCGTCGAAGCGCATCCGCTCGGCCGCGATCCAGACATCGCCATCGACGGGGGCCGCCAGCGCGACCTCGCCCCCCGAGGCCATCAGCGCGCCGCGCACCGGTGCCGCGACCCGCACGGTGCCGCCCGAGAGCCGGGCATTGCCGCTGACCTCCGCGCCCTGCCCCGTCTCGACCGAGAAGCCGAGGGCCGACAGGTCTCCACCCACCGGGGCGCCGATCCTGATACTGCCCCCTGCGGCATAGAGATCGCCCGCGACCCGCCCCGAGGAGGCGACGGAAAAGCCCGCGATATGGGCGTCCTCGGCCACGGCATTGCCGAGCGACACGTTGAAGCCCGCCGCGAAGAGGTCGCGTGGCGCAGAGGGCGTGCCCGCCGCATCCGGCCCGGCCAGGAACATGTCGCGCCCGGCGGTCAGGGGCTCGGCCCCGGCGGCGGAGGCCAGGGCGAGAAGACTGGCAAGGAGTAATCCGGGAACGAGATGACGCGGCATGGGCCGACCTCCGCAATGGATGCTTTCGCAATGGCTGCTTCTGGCTAGCCGGTTTCCCCGGCGCGAAAATTGATATCCGTCAATCCCGGCCGCCCGGCTGGCCGATCTGCCTGGGGCTGCCCGTTTCGCAGGCCGACCCCCGCCCCCGCCGCAGCGGTCGATCAGCCGCCACAGGGCGGAACGGGCCCGGCCCCGCGCGACGCCGCTCCGGGCGTCATTCCCGGTGACGCAGGACGAGCCCGAGCGCGGCGGCGATCCCGACGATCCCGATGGCGCCCGCCATCCATTCGCCGGGATGGCTGCGGATGTTCCGCTCGACCTTGCGCTCGATCTTCCAGAGCCGGCGGTTGATCTGGTGCAGGACCTCGCGGCCCTCCTCGGCGACGTCTTCGCCCAGGTCGGAGAGCTCCGTCTCGAGATGCCTGAGCCGTTGCCGCCCCATCCGCGCGACCTGGTCGCCCATCTGGGTCACCTTCCGGCGGATTTCCTCCACCTCGGATTCGAGCCGTGCCGCGCCGTCATGTTGTTCTGCCATCGTAGCGTCCTCTTGAGGGTCTCATGCCGGGCGATCATAGGTGGCCCGCACACGGCACGAATTGACGGCGATCATCCCGCGCGAAATCGCCGCCGGAGAGCGGACCCCGGCGGCGCCCGCCGCCACGCGGCAGCCATGGACGGCCCGTCGCGCCCGGCGCGCCGCCACATGCGTCATTTTGAGAACAGGACCGGAAGGGTCGCGCTTTCCAGCAGGTAATGGGAGACCGCGCCGATGACGAAGTCGTAGGCCCGCGAATGCCCGAAGGCGCCGACCGCGATCATGTCCGCGCCGCGCTCCCGCGCCACCGCGATCAGCGTGGTCCCGGCCTCGCCCGCCGGCGCGTCGCGTTCGAGCAGCGTCACGTCATGGCCCAGCCGGTCGAAGGCGGCGGCCATGTCCTGCCGGTAGGCCGTCGCCGGCTCCTCGCCGGCCGGGCCGGCATGAAGGATGTCGATCTTCGCCTTCGGCCCTGCCATCGCCAGAGCGTCATGCGCCGCGCGCGTCGCCTCCCGCGTGTCGCTCCAGCCGACCAGCACGTGCGTCCCGAGCGCGCCCGGAGTCCACGATTGCGGCAGCACGAGGACCGGGCGGCCGGCTTGCCGGATCACCTGCTCCAGCAGGCGCTTCTGCCGGGGCGATGTCTGATCGTCGCAGCGGCCGGCCAGGACCATGTCGGCGGCGCGCAGGTTTCCCAGCAGGAAGGTCTCCGCGCCGTAGCCCGCACGCTCGACGGTGCGGAACTCGCTGGCGAAATCCTGCGCCCGCGTCGCATCGGCAAAGCGTTTCGCGATCGCCTCGCGCTCCTTCGCCTCCTGATCCGTCAGCATGGTGATCACGGTGCCGTCCCATTCCGCGTAGGCGCCGCTGCGGGGCATGATCTCGCGGCCGGGGCAAAGCCCGACGAGATGCGCCCGGTAGCGGTTCGCCAGCTCCACGGCGGCGGGAAGAAGCCAGCGGGCCTCGTCTTCCGAGAAAAGGATCAGGGCAAGGGTCTTGGGGGACATGCGCAAAGCTCCGTTGGCTGAGAGTGTCGCCGCGACCATGCCCCCGCAGCGGGGCCCGCACATTGATACGCGTCAAGTCGCGGCAGAGCGTCCCGCCGCCGCGGGCGCCCGGGTCCTGCGCCGCGCGGACGCCGCGATCCTCCCGCCAGAGCAAGGGCTTGCGCGACACCGCCCCCTCATGACGAGGGCCGGCCGCACGTGGCGCCGGCCCCCGCGGAGGTCGTCCCGGTCAGCCCTTCCTGACCTCGATCCGGCGTTCCTTCTGCTTTGCTTCCTGCGATTTCGGCAGGGTCACGGTCAGCACCCCGTCGGAGAAGGCCGCGCCGATCTTGTCGGCATCCACGCCCCGGGGCAGCGTGAAACTGCGCTGGAAGGATCCGAAGCGGCGTTCGCTCATGTGGTAATCCTTCTTCTCCTCCTTCTGCTCCTCGCTCTTCTCGCCGCGCAGGGTCAGCATGCCGTCGGTCACCTTGATCTCGACATCCTTCTCCGACATGCCCGGCAGCTCCATGCTGAGCCGGTAGCCCTCTTCGGTCTCCACGAGGTCCGAGGCCGGCTGCAACGCGAGCGCGGCCCGGGCTGGGAACATGGCCCAGTGCCGGCCCGGCCGGCCGAGCCCCCCAAAGCCGAAATCGTCGAACATGCGGTCGATCTCGTGCCGGAGGGAGGTCAGCGGCCCCCAGGGGTCAGCGGAGGGTTGCGTCGCCGGCGCCCCGGTCGGCCCGCGTTTCACATCGACTTGCGTTTCGTCCTTTGCCATCTTCCGAAACTCCTCTCATGACGTCCGCCGCGGCCCGGATGGCCTGCGTGCGGTGCCGCGGAGATGACACGGCGGACAAGGGAGTCGCATTGACGGCGGTCATCCGGGCACGGCGCCCGCGCCAGAGCAGCCCCTGGTCGAGCCCGGCCGACGCCCGCAGCGCCGCGAGATCCGGCAGGCGGTAGCGCTTGCCACCGAGGCTTTCGACCAGCCCGCGGGCGGAGAGGTCGGAGAGCTGCCGGCTCACCGACTCGACCGTGGTGTTGCACAGGTCCGCCCAGTCGCGCCGCGCGAGGGGAATTTTCAGGATGACGCTGCCATCGGGCTGGAAGGCGGAGGGCATCAGCTCCGACGCCAGGACGAGGAACGCGGTCACCCGGTCGCCGCAGCGGCTGATCCCGCGCAGCCAGGCAAAGGTGAGTTCGAGGTCGTATTGCTCGGCCAGGTCGTCGGCGATGGCGCGGCGCAGGTCCGGCTCTGCGGTGGCGAGGCGATTGGCAAAGCCCGCGGGAAACAGGCAGATGTCGCAGGCCGTCGCCGCTTCGAGCGAATAGGAGGCGATCCGGCCGGGCATTTCCCCGACCACGCCGCCGGGGCCGACGAGGCCCAGCACCGTCCTGCGGCCGTCACGCATCAGCCGTTCCCGGCGGAGAAATCCCTTGCGGAGAATTCCGATCAGGCCGGGCCGCGTGCCGGTCTCGTAGAGCGTCTCGTCGCGGGATGCATGGCGGTGGCCGTTCTGCGCTTCGTGGGACAGGCGCGCCTTTTGCCGGATCACCCGGCACAAGCGTGCACCCGGAAGGCAGCACAGCCTGCATTCGGTCGGTTCGATCACGGCGGTTCCCCCTGGCAAGCATTGTCCAGTGTGGCCGGTCCCGGCGCGCCCCGCATTGACAATCCTCAATGCCGGCCGCTGCTCCGGATCGATCCCTTGGCCGGCGCCTCCCCGGGATCGCGCTGGGTCCGGATCTCCAGCTGCACTCTCGCCCGCAGCGGACCCTCGCTCAAGCGCATCAGGTTCACGCGGCTCTCGAGAAAGACCGTGCCCTGCAGCCCGCGCGACATTTCCCGGTGCAGCACCGCCTGCATCTCCGGCGTGACGAAGACCGCCAGCTGCCCGAAATCCCGCGCGATCCGATGGCTGTCCAGCCGGTCGGCGACATGGCGTCCGAAATCCACCATGTCCCGCGCGAGATGCGATGCGCCCGGGGCGTCGTCCGCCCCGCGCGCGGGCTCGTCCTGCACCGGGACGGGGGGCGCGTAGAAGGCCCGCAGGTGCTGGTACCGGCTGCGGCCGATCAGCTCGGCAGGCGGCCCCGGCGCCGGCGGCGCGTCGTCGAGACCCCGCAGGATCCTTGCCCTAACCCCGTCGGAGACCAGCGCCCAGGTTTCAGTCGTCGGCATGATATCGGACCTCCCTGCCATGCAGCATGGGGTCACGCGAGCGCGGGCAATGCATTGATACGCGTCAAGCTGCGCCACCTGGAGGGCGCGGCGACGCGGCCCGCGCTTGGCAGGACCATGGGTGACGCCGTATGATCGAAGCAACTCGGCCTCGCGCAGCTCGTCCTGCCCATCGACCGCCACCGACGCCGAGCGCTGCAAGCATCGACGAGATGGGGGCCGAGATGAACCGTTCCAATACCGACAGCACGAAGCGCGACGTCCTGCGACGGCTCCCGTCCTTCGGGGGCCTCCCGCCCGACCTGCTGGCCGAGCTCGGCGCCATCTGCCGGCTGCGATCCTATCGCCACGACCAGCTGATCGCCGAGGAAGGCGAGCGGCTGAGCTTCGTCGGCTTCATCTCCGGCGGCATCCTGCGTCTTCAGAAGCCGCAGGCGGACGGGCGGCTGAGCATCGTGGGGCTGATGGTCGAGGGCGACATGTTCGGCCGCATCTTCAACGGGGCGCTGCATTTCACCCTCGCCGCGACCGGCGACGTCGAGATCTGCGCCTTTTCCCGCGAGCTGTTCGAGGAACTCGCCACCAGGTGGCCGGAGCTGGAACGCCTGGTAATGCTCAACATCCTCAACGAACTCGATTCGGCGCGGGAATGGATGCTGATCCTGACCAGCTACCGCGTGACCGAGCGCCTGGCGGGGTTCCTGCTGCTGATCTGCCGCCGCTGGACCAGCGTGGCCAAGCTCGTGCGTGTCGACAAGGGGCGGCTTCGCCTGACCATCCCGGTCAACCGGACCGACCTGGCGCATTTCCTCGCGACCCGCCCGGAATCGCTCAGCCGGGCCTTCCATGCCCTGGCCGATGACGGGCTGATCCGTCTGCACACCCCCTACGAGATCGAGATCCTGGACCTGCCGGCGCTGCTCGACCTGTCGGGCAGCGAGGACCTGTTCACCCCGGGCTCGTTCGAGGACCTGTTTCCGCGGCAGGCCTAGCCCCTGTCCGCGCCGTGCCCCGCCCGGCCGGGATGACCGGCCGCAGCCCGCGGGCCCGGCCCGTGGCCGCGGCGCGAGCGGAAGACAAGTGGAACCATGGGGATGTACTCTTACCAAGCGATCCGACCGCGCCGCGGCGTCCTGCGGGACAGGGCAGGAGAGACCGCCGCGGCCAGTTTCTACCACCAAGATCTCTCCCGGGGCGCTCAGCTGGCGCGTGGCGGCCTCGTCCGGTGGGTTTCAACGTCAGCGCCGGTCCATTGTCCCGTCCGTCCGCGTCCAGGGGACGCTTCGTGTCCGGTCCGTCTCCGGCCCGACTCCATCCGCCGGGCCAGTCCATCCTAGACGCAGCAGGGTGACGGGCCATGACGGCGGTCAACGGATCAGTAATTTTCCTCCCGCCACGCGCTGCAATCGAGCCCGAGCGCGTCCAGCCCGTCGAGCAGGTACGTGGCCAGCAGCGGCGTGCCGCAAAGGTACTGCGCGGTGGCCTCCGTATGCTCCTGCTCTGCCAGGGCGCGCAATTCCGCCCAGTCGCCCGGCTCCCGCCCCAGCCACATCAGCGCGACCAGATCGATCTGCGCGTCCTCGTTGAGGTCGGAGATCACCGAGATCAGCTCCTGCTCCACCGAATCCTCGTCCTCGCCCCGGTCCTCCAGTATCGCGGCCTCAGGATCGTCCTCGTCCTCGCCTTCCGCGTCGTCGGGAATTGTCGATTCGGCCTTGCCCATCAGGTCCTTCGCCCGCTCCGCGATGTAGCAGACCGTGCCGAGCGGGACCGCGAGCGTCACTTCGTCGTCATCCTGCATCCTGCTTGCGCTCCTGCTTGGGCGTGGGCCTGGCCCGGTCCCGCCGCCCGGAATTGAGCGTGGTGCCTGTCCAGCTCGGGGGATCGCTGGCCGGGAAGGATTCCAGATCCGCCTCCTCCACCGGATCGTAAGGCTCGGGCGGGCGCTCCTTCGACCCGGCGGCTGCGCGGGGCGGAACCGGGTGCGTGGCGCGGGCCAGCCAGGCGGCGCGGATGCCCTTCACGATGTGGCGGGCGGGCCGGTCCTCGAACAGCAGATAGCTCCAGTCATGCCGCTCGGCGAAGGCGATGGCGCTGCCGGCATCGGGGAAGCGCAGGCGTACCGGCCGAAACGGGTCGTCACTGCGGGTCCAGCCCATCAGCGGCTCGCGTTCCGGGGCGGAGGCGGGTTCGAATTCCAGCAGCCAGTAGCGCGGGCGCGGCGCCGATTGGGTCTCGGACCGCGCCGGCCGGTAGATCAGCGCCATCGGCACCCCGGCGGAGGGCAAGGTCGTGCCGGGCAACCTGGGCCGTCCTGCCGGGCGGTTGCGGCCGCGTCTTCGGATGGGCATCGCCGGTCCTCCTGTTGCCGTCGCCTCCGACCATGCCGAAGGCAAGGCGCCCGGCATTGACGACGCGCAACGACGGAATGGGATTTCGCGATGAAATGGCGCCGGGCGGAGGGGCGCTGTCCGCGATCGGTGCGGCTGTGCCCGGGTGCCGGATCGCTGCCGGGACAGGTCAGGTCTCGCGCGGGCGTACCGGGAAGGTGCGACGACACCGCCCCGGCAACGGAAACGCCTGGCGGTGATGCATTGGCCAGGAACAGCCGTCGTGCTGGAGATGCGGCCCCCCTGCCCTCCGGGACCAGCCGCAACGCCTCAACGAGCGGCCCTCACAGCTCCCGCAGCAGGGTGTCGAGGCGGGCGATCAGGTCATCCTCGCCCGGCGCCGCCTCCAGCTCGCCGATCTGCTGCTGCCAGCCGGCTGCCGCGGCGCTCATGCCGCCGCCCAGCCCGAGCTCCTGCACCGTCAGCGCCACCTCGCGCATCTCCGCCGCGCGACGCCGGCCATGGACCATCATCCGTTCCAGGTAATACGCCCCACGCCGGGCCCATTCCATCTCCGGATCGGAGGCGTCGAGCGAGGCGAGCACGGCCTCCTCCACCCCCGCGCGCCGGGCCGCGAGGAAGCATTCGGCGCTCAGCGCCTCCATCCCTTTGATCATCACCGAGCGGACCATCTTGATCGACGAAGCCTGGCCGACCTCCTCCCCGGCCACCTCCGGACGCATGTCGAGGGCGCGCAGCACGGGCGCCGCCTCTTCCGCATGCGGCCCGGCCAGCAGCAGCGGCACGTGATGGCGGCGCGGATGGACGGGCGCCATGACCGCCACGTCCACGTAGCGGCCGCCGGCGCCTTCGATCACCTCCGCGGCGCGACGCTTGGTGCCCGGCGCGCAGGAATTGCAGTCGAACCACAGCGCGCCCTCGGGCAGATGCGGCGCCGCCGCCTCCGCGGCGGCCAGCGCCTGGTCCGCCGTCACCACGCAGAACACCGCCTGCACGCCCGCCAGGGCCTCGGCCGGCGCCGCGTGGCCGGTCACGCCGTGGGAGGCGAAGCGCTCGGCCATCCGGGCCATCGGCGCGATGTCATGGGCCGCGATCCGCGCGGGGCGCGTGCCCGCCTCGGTCCATCCGCCGACAAAGGCGGTCGCCGCCTCGCCGAATCCGATGAAGGCGACGCTGTCGGGCCGGTCGGTCATGGCATTCTCCCTGCTGATCCGGGCGGAGAGTGACAAGTTGCGCGGGCGAGGTCCAGCCGCCGGCCCTGCCGCCTATTGCAGCCCCAGGACCTGGTTCAACCCAAGCCGGGTAAAGATGGTCCGGTTCTGCGGGGTGGAGCGCGAGCCTTCAGAGCGCATGAAGTTGCCCAGCGCCTCGATCGCCAGCGGCGAGGTGAAGGGCACCGCGTGGTTGAGCCCCGAATCCTCCGCCAGGTCCGAGACCGAGACCACCCGCACCGGAAGCCCGTCCACCGCCTCCGGCCCCCGGATGCGGCCCAGGCGCTCCTCGCGGAAGATCAGGCTGGCCAGGCGCAGGACCCTGTCCTGTTCGGCGGTGAAGATGACGAAGGGCTGGGGAAGCTCGCCGATATCGTTGACCTGGAAGCGGAACAGCGTCGGGTCCAGGTCGGGCTGGATCAGGAAGACGCCCGAGATGCGGTCGAGGATCTGGTCATTGCCGCGCAGCGCCGCCTGGCGCAGGGTCTCCATCACCAGGTAGGCGCCCATGGAATGGGCCAGCAGCGTGACCTCGTCGCCGGGATAGGCGGTCAGGTCCATCAGCAGGCGCTCCAGCTCGTTGCGGGCGATCAGCACGCTGTCCCGGTCATGGACATAGGCGATCGGGTCGCCCGAGGACGCCCAGGAGAACAGGACGGAGGGCATGTCGGGCTCGAAATCCTCGCGCAGCTGCGCCAGCCGGTAGACCGATTCTGCCATCGTGTAGTTGTAGCCGTGAACGTAGACGAGCCGCGACTGCCCCGGCTCGCGGCGCATGGCGCGGGCGAAGTCGCGGCGGCCCTCGTAGGTGCCGGCCCCCACCACCGCGAAGCTTTCCATCGGGTTCGCCGCCTCGTATTTCGGCTGCCACTCGATCTGGCCCACCTGGTGGTTCGGCGGGATGGAGACGTCGATCTGCGCGTAGTTGAGCCCGCCCGCGCGCGCGACCCCGTAGAGGTCCGTCCCCTCCACCGGCTGACGCTGGGTGGCCACGAAGATGCGCTGTACGTCGAGCCCTTCCACCGGCTCGGTGAAGCCGAAGGTCCCGACACGGGTGCAGGCGGTCAGGGACAGGACCAGCAGCACCGTCAGGGCCCGGCCGGTCAAGGTGATACGCTCTTGCATTCTGCCCTTCCGCCTCCGGTCTCATCGGGTCGGTTGATCCGGCCGCGACCGGGCCCCTTATGACCGAAAAGATCCGGGGTTTCCACGGCCAAGGGCGGCCGGGCCCGGCGATCAAGGAGGTTTGATCGCCGGGCTGCCGCGAGGGCGGGCAAAGCGCCCCGATGCGGCTCGGAGGGGCGGCGGAAACAAAAGCCCCGCGGGCACGTTGAAGCCCCGACGCGACAGACGAGGGACAGATGAGCGGAGAAGCAACCGCCGAGGCCGTGCTCGACCGGGTCGAGGACGTGGCACAGGACGGCGACACGTCCACTATAAGACAGGTGCAGGATGCGCTCGGGCGGCTCGGCACGGCGCCGGTGCTGTTCGTGCCGGCGGTGATCGGCGCCTCGCCCCTCGGCGGGATCCCGGCGGTGCCCACGCTGATGGCGCTTTGCGTGCTGCTCGTCTCGGTCCAGATCGCCGCGGGGCGCGAACGCATCTGGCTGCCCGAGCGCCTGCGCCGCCTCGAGGTGGGCCGCGACAAGCTGTGCTCGGCGCTCGAGAAGATGCAGCCGGTGGCGCGGCGGGTGGACCGGATGGCCGAGCGGCGCTTCACCTTCCTGGTTACGCCGCCGCTGACCCGGATCGCCGCGCTGTGCTGCATCGGGCTCGCGCTGATCGTGCCGCCGCTCGAGATGGTGCCCTTCGCGGCGCTCCTGCCCCTGGGCGCGGTGGCGCTCTTCGCGCTGGCGATGATGCTGCGCGACGGGCTGGTGATGGCGCTGGCCTTCGTGGCGACGGGGGTGGCGGCCTATTACGTGCCTGGCTGGCTGGCGTCGCTGGCAGGGTAGCCGGCCCAGCGGAACGCCCCTTCCGGCGAGAGCGGCGAGGCCGGGTTCCAGGCGATTTCCCAGACATGCCCCTCGGGGTCGGCGAAATAGGCCACGCGCCCGCCCCAGAAAACGTCATGCGCCTCCCGCAGGATGCGCGCGCCCGCCTGCTCCGCCTGCGCGGTCAGCGCCGCCACATCGTCCTTGTTCCGGACATTGTGGGCATAGGTCGCGGCGCCGGTGCCCAGTTCCTCGGGGGCGAGGCCCATGTCGCGGGCGAGATCCTCGATGGGATAAAGCCCCAGCGACTGGCCCAGCAGGTCGAAGACGACGATCCCCTCCTCCGGTACCGGCACGCGCTGCCAGCCGAGCGCCTCGTAGAAGCCCGCCATGCGGTCCATGTCGCGCACGCCCAGGGTCACCAGGCTGATCCGCTGTTCCATCCCGTTCCTCCCATTCAACAGATAGGAACATACCACGAACATCCATACCCCAAAAGTCTTGTTAAGACTTTTCGCAAAAACTCTTCAATGAAGAGTTTTCACCCCGCAACATCCTCCACCGTCGCCTCGATCAGCGCCAGGCAATCCGGCGTGGAAAAGCGGTGATCGGCCCCTTTCACGAAGGTCAGCCGGATATCCGCCGCGTCGGCGTGGTCGAGCAGCCGCAGCGCGGTCTCGCGGCTCACATCCTCGTCGTCGGTGCCCTGCAGCATGCGCACCGGGAAGGGCAGCACCAGCGGGCTCCGCATCACGAGGTGGTCACGCCCGTCCTCGATCAGCCGCCGCGTGATGACGTAGGGATCGCCGTAATCCGACGGCCGCTCCACGTGTCCCACCTCCTCGATCGCCCGGCGCTGGTCGTCGTCGAACTCGGCCCAGAAGCCGTCCTCGGTGAAATCCGGTGCCGCGGCGACGGTGACCAGCCCGGCGATCCGGTCGGGCAAGGCCTTTGCCATCAGCAGGGAAATCCAGCCGCCCATGGAAGACCCGACCAGCACCAGCGGCCCCTCGGTCAGCGTGTCGAGCACCGCCCGGGCATCCGCGGCCCAGTCGCCGATGCAGCCCTCGGTGAACGCGCCCGAGCTCTGGCCGTGCCCGGAATAGTCGAAGCGCAGGAAGGCGCGGCCCTCGCGGCGGGCCCAGGCCTCAAGGTGCACGGCCTTGGTGCCCTCCATGTCGGACTTGAACCCGCCGAGGAAGACCACCGTCGGCCCGGCCCCGGCGCTCCGGTGATAGGCGATGCGGCGGCCGTTCGGGGTTTCGAGATATCGGGGCTCGGTCATGGCAATCCTCGGATCGGTGTCAGGCAGGGTGGCGCGGGCAGGCCCGGCCTCTCGCGACCGGGGCGCCGTGTCGGGCAGCACCCTGCCGTGACGGGCGCCGGGTGAAAACCCCCGTTCAGCCCTGTTCCGCCTCCTGCAGCCACAGGGCCGCCACCGCCGCGCAGAAGGCCATGACGGCCAGCAGGCCCAGCCCCCAGGCCGCGCCGATCACCGAAATGCCGCCCGCCACCGCGCCGATCCCCAGCAGCACGAGGCCGATCAGCGTGTTGGCCACCGCCGCCCAGGCGGCCCGCGCCTCCTCGGGCGCGATGTCGACAAGGTAGGTGGAGCGGCCCTGCCGCACGCCGTGATAGGCGACCATCAGCACGAACAGCGCCGCCGGCATCGCCCAGAGCGTCTGCGCCAGCCCCGCCCAGGCCAGGCCGAGCGCCGCGACCATCGCCGCCCCGCCCAGCACCCCGGTCGCCATCAGCACCTTGCGCGAAGAGCGGTCGGCGAAGCGCCCCCAGATCCAGGAGCTGAGAAAGGACGCCACGGCCGAGGCCAGCACCAGCGCGCCCAGCCGGCCGAGCGCGCCGTCCTCCCCGCCACCCAGCACCACCAGGTAGGGCGGCGCCAGCGCGGTGGAGACCAGCAGCCCCCGCACGAGGATGAAGCGCCAGAGCAGCGGATTGTCCCGCAGCAGCTGCAAATCAACGCCCTGCCCCTCCTCCGGGTCGGCCCGTGGCTCGTCCAGGAAGGAGAAGAGGATCGCCGCCGCAGCCCAGCAGGCGGCGGCGAGAGCAATGGCGATCACCACGGCCACGCGATCCTGCGCCAGCCCCGCGATCAGCAGCAGCGCGAAGGCCAGCACGCCGACCGAGGCCGCGGAACTGGCGAAGCCGGTGACCGCCCCGCGCCGTGTCTGCCCCACGGTGCGCCCCAGGATGTCCTTGAAGGAGACCGAGCAGAGCGCGCGGCTGACGGCGAGCCCGGCCAGCGCCGTGCAGATCGCCCAGCCGGCCGCCGCGCCCTCCAGCGTCAGCGCCGCCAGCACGATCAGGGCGGCCGCCACCGCCTGCCCCGCCGCGCCCGCGACCCAGAC
>SRJI02000615.1 GCA_005473895.2 Carideicomes alvinocaridis | reverse complement strand
CCCTGCTGCCCGTGGGCGTGGCCGCGTGGCCCTGCCAGGTCACCTACTCGCTGGACGAGGCCCTCGACGCCGGCCCCGACGCCGTCATGATGCTCCGCGTCCAGGCCGAGCGGATGGGCGGCGCCTTCTTCCCGTCCGCGGGGGAGTACACCCGGACCTGGGGGCTGACCGACGACCGCTTCGCCCGCCTCACCGCCGGCCGCGGCGCCCTGCTCGACGAGCCCGTGGTCATGCACCCCGGCCCGATGAACCGCGGCCTGGAGATCAGCCCGGCGGCGGCGGACTCGCCCCGCAACACCGCCCTCGAGCAGGTCGCCAACGGCGTGTCCGTCCGCATGGCGGTCCTGCACCTCGTCCTCAACCACGACCAGGAGGTCCGCCCGTGAGCGCACCCAGCCCCGCCCCCCTGCTGCTGCGCAGCGCGCGCCTGACCACGG
>SRJI02000614.1 GCA_005473895.2 Carideicomes alvinocaridis | reverse complement strand
GGGCGGTGATCTGCCCGGCGGCAAGGGCCTCGGCTTCGCCGGGAGCGGGCAGCCCGGCCTGGCCCAGCGGGTTCGGGGTGGTCCAGGTGCCGGAGGCGTCGATCACCGCGCGGGCGTGAACGTCCTCCACGGCGCCGTCCGCGTGGGCGACTCGGACCAGAAACGGGGTCTGGGCCCGGCCGGTGGTGCGGGTCTTGTCCATCCCGGCCCGGGACACCGCGACGACCCGGGCCCCGGTGCGGATCCGGGGGGCCAGGGCTTCGGTGGCGGCCAGCGGCTGAAGGTACTGCTCGACGAGCTCAGCCCCGGTGGGCAGGGCCTCCGGGTCCGGGGCGGTCCAGCCTCTGGTCTCCAGCAGACGGGCGGCGGCGGCGTCGACGTTGTACCGCCACGGGGAGAACAACCGGGTGTGGCCCCACTCCCGGATCGCCGCCCCG
>SRJI02000613.1 GCA_005473895.2 Carideicomes alvinocaridis | reverse complement strand
GAGGGCCACGACGACCCGCTGGCCGAGGCCGGGGTCGAGGCGTCCGGCCGACCGCGTCTGGGCGGCATCGGCGAGTGGGTGACCCGCGAGATCGAGGAGATGACGGGCATCGAGACGCGCAGCACCATCCTGGGCCACATCCAGCGCGGCGGCGCCCCCACCGCCACGGACCGCGTGCTCTCCACGCGCTTCGGCATGGGCGCCGTCGACCTCGTCGCCCAGCGCCGCTGGGGACAGATGGTGGCGGCCAACGGCACGGAGATCATCTCCATCCCCATGAGCGCCGCCCTCAAGGGCCTCAAGAAGGTGCCGGTCTCCCGCTACGACGAGGCGAAGATCCTGTTCGGCCGGTGAGACCCGACCACCCCGCCGTCGGCGTGCTGGCCCTCGGGCTGGCGCGTCGACTCGGCCTGCCCGACACCGCGCTGCTGCCCGAC
>SRJI02000612.1 GCA_005473895.2 Carideicomes alvinocaridis | reverse complement strand
TCCAGGTCGCGCAGGTACTCGTCCGCGTGGCTGAACACGGGTCCCTGCCCGGCCACGAGCATGACCCCCTCGAGGGGCTCGAACCGGGAGCGGCCCGCGTGGACGTCGTCGCCGGCGTCGGCCAGCGTGCGCAGCTGCCACCACGTGGGGGCCATCAGGTTGACCTCGCCCGCCCGGAAGCGGCGCAGCAGCTCGGCGGGGGAGGCCCAGCCGTGGCTCGCGGCTTCGGAGGACATCCGCTCGGGGGACTGGCCCTGCGGCAGGTGGACGGCGAAGAAGAACGTGTCGTAGCGGCGCGGGCCCCCGTGCGGGGTGATCCACCGGGACCACGGCACGAGCGCGCCGGCGTCGGGGCGCAGCCCCTCGCGGTCGAGCAGCTCCCCGAAGTCCACCTCGTGGCGCTCGACGGCGTCGCGCAGCTCGTCGGGGAACGCGGCC
>SRJI02000611.1 GCA_005473895.2 Carideicomes alvinocaridis | reverse complement strand
ACCGGCCTGAGTCCCGTGGACGCCCTCTACTCGCAGCAGTGGGGCTTCACCGGCACCCACGGCATGCGGGTCCCCGGTGCGTGGGACCGCACGACGGGCTCCGGTGCGACCGTGGCCGTCATCGACACCGGCATCACCTCCCACCCGGACCTCGACCGCAACGTCGTGCCCGGCTACGACTTCATCTCCGACGGCAGGGCGGCGCGCGACGGCGGGGGCCGCGACTCCAACCCGCGCGACGAGGGCGACTGGTACGCCGCCGGCGAGTGCGGCATCGCCGGTGCCTCCGACTCCTCGTGGCACGGCACCCACGTGGCGGGCACCGTCGCGGCCGTGGCCGACTCCCAGGGTGTCGTCGGCGTGGCCCCGAACGCGAAGATCCGTCGCGGCCGTGGCCGACTCCCAGGGTGTCGTCGGCGTGGCCCCGAACGCGAAGAT
>SRJI02000610.1 GCA_005473895.2 Carideicomes alvinocaridis | reverse complement strand
CGAAGGGTGAGGCGCAGTGGTGGCACTGGCTGGTGACCGCATGCGCCGTGACGGCTGCGGCACTTGCCTGGACGGACGTCCGCCGCGCGGCCACGCGCAGCACCGATGAAGGAGGGCGAGGATGACCCGCCACGAACCACTCCTGCCGGCCCTGCTGGACCGCTTCGCCGCCGCGCGCGGTGTGCCGGCGGACAAGGACTGGGCCGCTGCTGCGGCGGGCCGCTTCCTGCTGGACGACATCCGGGAGGAGATCGTCCTGCGGGAGCTGACGGAGGCGCTGGCCGCCGTCGAGGGGTCGGGGCAGGGGCCAGAGGAGCTCTTCGGTCCGGCTGCGGATTGGGCCCGGGAGCGCGCGGCGGAGGCGAGCGCGGCCGGGGAGTCCGTGCTCGACACGGACCCGTCGCTGACGTGGCGGGCGGCACCGTGCAACGCGCTGAT
>SRJI02000609.1 GCA_005473895.2 Carideicomes alvinocaridis | reverse complement strand
TCGCCGACCACGAGCACCTCGGAGCCGCCCGAGACCACACCGGAGCGCTGCACGAGCCGGTGGGCGCGGATGAGCACCTCCTCCATCGAGAAGGGCTGGGTCACGTAGTCGTCGCCGCCGGCGGCCAGGCCCGCCACACGGTCCTCCGTCGCGTCCTTGGCGGTGAGGAACATGGCGGGCATCTCCGACCAGTGGGCGCGCAGGCGCTCCAGGACGTCCAGGCCGTCCATGTCCGGCAGCATGACGTCCAGGATCGCCAGGTCCGGACGGCCGGCGGTGCCCAGCTCGGCGGCGGTCGCGCCGTCGTGGGCCACGATCACCTCCCAGCCGCAGAGGGTGAAGCCCATGGAGAGCAGGTCGGCGATCATCGGCTCGTCGTCCACGACGAGCACCCGCACCGGCGCGCCGTCCGGGTGCGAGAGCTCGGGCAGGACCTTCT
>SRJI02000608.1 GCA_005473895.2 Carideicomes alvinocaridis | reverse complement strand
TGCCATGGCCGGCTCCACAGCGGCGCCCCGGCGCCTCCGCACGTACACCCGACCGCGGGTGTCCCTGCTGTACGTCCTGCGCCGCACCCTGCACCGGCTCTTCGAGCTGCAGGTCTGGGATGTGGCCGCCGCCATGACCTTCTTCGGGGCGCTGTCCCTGCTGCCCACCGTCATCGCCCTGCTCTCCGTGGTCTCGCTGCTGGGCGTCGAGGAGGAGACCGTGGACGCCGCGGCCCACCTGGCCGCCGAGATCTGGCCGTCGCTGACGCCCGACGTCGTCCGCGAATGGATCCTGACCCTCGGCTCGGCCGGGCCCGGCACCGGCGCCGTCGTCCTCGGGGCCGTCGGCACCGTGGTGTCCGCTTCGGGCGCCGTCGGCGCGTTCCACCGGGCCATGCACCGCATCCACGACACCCGCGAGGGCCGGCCCTTCCTCCAC
>SRJI02000607.1 GCA_005473895.2 Carideicomes alvinocaridis | reverse complement strand
ATGGCGATGGGTGCCCTGCTCACGCTCGGCCTGCCCGTCTCCGCGACGGCGGCCATCATGCTGGCGGCGTTCCGTCAGTACGGGCTGCAGCCCGGCCCGCTGCTGTTCGACCGCAGCCCGGACCTCGTGTGGGCGCTGCTGGCGAGCTTCTTCATCGCGATGATCGTGCTGCTGGCGATCAACCTGCCGTTCGCGCAGCTGTGGGCCAAGCTCCTGCTCATCCCGAAGCACTACCTCTACGCGGGGATCACGCTGTTCTGCGGGCTGGGCATCTACGCCACCACGGGCGCGGTGTTCGACCTGCTGATGCTCCTGGGGATCGGCGTGCTGGGCTTCCTGATGCGGCGGTACGGCTACCCGCTGGCGCCGCTGATGATCGGCATGGTGCTCGGCCCGCTCGCGGAGACCAGCCTGCGCGACGCCCTGCTCAGCTCGGTGG
>SRJI02000088.1 GCA_005473895.2 Carideicomes alvinocaridis | reverse complement strand
GCCGATCCGGGGGCGCCGGCCGGCGGCGGGCCGCGCAGGGGGCTGCGGCCCGGCGACGCAGGGGAAGCGGGAAGGGCAGGCGGAGGGGGCGCCTATTCGGCGGCGGTCTTCAGTTTGAAGCCCTTTTCCACCATGTCCGCCGGCTCCACCGGGTATTCGCCGGAGAAGCAGGCGTCGCAATATTGCGGGCAGGCGCTGTCGCGGCCGCCCGATTCGCCCACCGCGCGGTAGAGCCCGTCGAGCGAGATGAACTTGAGGCTGTCGACGGCCAGGTGGTCGCGCATCTCTTCCTCGGACATGGAGGCGGCCAGCAGCTTTTCGCGCTGCGGCGTGTCCACCCCGTAGAAGCAGGGCCAGGCGGTCGGCGGAGAGGCGATGCGGAAATGGACCTCGGCCGCGCCGGCATCGAGGATCATCTCCTTGATCTTGCGCGAGGTGGTGCCGCGCACGACCGAATCGTCCACCAGGATCACCCGCTTGCCGCGGATCAGCGCCCGGTTCACGTTGAGCTTGAGCCGCACGCCCATGTTGCGGATCTGCTCGGTCGGTTCGATGAAGGTCCGTCCCATGTACTGGTTGCGGATGATCCCCATGCCGTAGGGAATGCCCGATTCCGCCGAGAACCCGATGGCCGCAGGGGTGCCGCTGTCGGGGACGGGGCAGACCAGGTCGGCCTCCACCGGCGCCTCGCGGGCCAGCTCCACGCCGATCTGGCGCCGGGTCTCGTAGACCGAGCGGCCGCCGAGGATCGAATCGGGGCGCGAGAAATAGACATGTTCGAAGATGCAGAACTTCGACGGCTGCGGGTGGAAGGGCTTGTGGCTCTGGACCTCGCCCTCCTCGATGACGACCATCTCGCCCGGCTCGACCTCGCGGACGAAATCGGCGCCGATGATGTCGAGCGCGCAGGTCTCCGACGACAGGACCCAGCCTTCGCCCAGCCGGCCCAGGACCAGCGGCCGCACGCCCATCGGGTCGCGCACGCCGATCAGCTTGGTGCGGGTCATGGCGACGACGGAAAACGCCCCCTCGACCCGGCGCAGCGCGTCCATCATCCGCTCGGGCACCTTGCGCTGCAGCGAGCGGGCCATGAGATGGATGATGCATTCCGAATCGCTGGAGGACTGGAAGATCGAGCCGCGCTCGATCAGCTCGCGGCGCAAGGCCTCGGCATTGGTGATGTTGCCGTTATGGGCGATGGCGGCGCCGCCCATGGAGAATTCGCCGAAGAAGGGCTGCACGTCGCGGATCTGCGTCGGCCCCTTGGAGCCGGCGGTGGAATAGCGCACGTGGCCGATGGCCAGCGGGCCCGGCAGCGTCTCCATCAGCGAGGCGCGGGTGAAATTGTCGCGCACGTAGCCGAAGCGGCGGGCCGAGTTGAACCCGTGGTCGGAGGAATGGCTGACGATGCCGCCGGCCTCCTGTCCGCGGTGTTGCAGGGCGTGGAGGCCGAGGGCGACGAAATTCGCGGCATCGGCAACGCCGGTGACGCCGAAGACGCCGCATTCCTCCTTCAGCTTGTCGTCCCCGAGGACGTCGAAGTCGAAGGGATGGGCGGGGGGCATTTGGGAGGACAACGCAGCTTGCTCCGAATCCGGTCTGCTTTCGCCCCCTCTTAACCCCTCGCGGGGGAAGTGTCACGGAACGATGACAGCGGTCCGGCGCATGGCCCGCGCCGGTATCGCGGCACGCGTGCCGGGGGGCACCGATTGCCCGGAAAGCGGGCACCGGGGCGCGCCCGCGCTACTCCGGCCGGGCGGGCGTCCGGACAGGCGCGTGGCGTCGCGCGGTAGGGCAGGCCACGGCGGCGCTC
>SRJI02000606.1 GCA_005473895.2 Carideicomes alvinocaridis | reverse complement strand
GTTCCTCACGTGGGTGTGGCGCCTGCCGTTCCTGCTCTCGATCGTGATGGTCGCCGTGGGCCTGTACGTGCGCTTCCGCCTGGAGGAGACCCCGGTCTTCCAGCGGGCGGTGGACGACGACCAGCGCGTGAAGGCGCCCCTGGGCGAGGTCTTCCGCCGCAACTGGTGGGAGCTGATCCTGGGCACCTTCGTCATGTACGCCACCTACGTGCTCTTCTACCTGATGACCACGTGGATCCTGTCCTACGCGATCGGAAAGGCGGAGTCCGGCTTCCTGGGCGTCCCCTACGCCGAGTTCCTCGTGCTCCAGCTGGTCGGCATCCTGTTCTTCGCCGCGTTCATCCCGATCTCGGGATGGCTCGCGGACCGCTTCGGCCGCACGCCCACCCTGCTGGTGGTCCCCGCCCTGATGGTGGCCTTCGGGCTGTCCTTCGGGCTG
>SRJI02000605.1 GCA_005473895.2 Carideicomes alvinocaridis | reverse complement strand
CCAGGTGGTCGTCCGTCGCGGTCAGGACGAGGTCCTGGTCCGCCAGCGAACGCCCGGTCAGCTGCTGCGGTCGATGCTGCGTCAACGCGGCGCGGACTCGGCGGCTCGGCGCGAGGTCGAGCAGCGGGCCGGGGACGGTCAGCGCCTGGTTCGGTTCCGTGCCCGCGCTCGTGACCACCGCGCGGCCCCGGTCACCGAGCAGGGCGTTGAGCTGCGCCTGCAGCGCGTACTCCACGTAGGCGGAGCGGCAGATGTTGCCCGTGCACACGACGAGGACGCGGGCGCTCGGCAGGGGGCCGGGGACACGGTCGGCCGGTGCGGCGGGCGAGGCCGGCTCGTAGGCGGAGCGGCAGATGTTGCCCGTGCACACGACGAGGACGCGGGCGCTCGGCAGGGGGCCGGGGACACGGTCGGCCGGTGCGGCGGGCGAGGCCGGCTC
>SRJI02000604.1 GCA_005473895.2 Carideicomes alvinocaridis | reverse complement strand
CTGACGATTGTCTGATGTCCAACCCCCGGCGGCTCGTCCTCCACCACGATCGTCACGGCCGCCCGGGGGTTCTCGCTCGCGTCGAAGCCGGTGATCCAGGAGTGCACGTTGCCCGTGTCCCCGACCTCGGCCGTGCCCGACTTCGCCGCGATCCGCACCGTGTCCGACTGCACGGACCCCAGGATGCCGTCCTCCACCGCCGAGACCATCATGTCCGCGACCTGCCCGGCCACCTCGGGGGTCGTGGCCCGGCCGCGTTCACGGGGGCTGAACTCCTGCACCGTGGTGAGGTCCGAACGGCGGACCGCCTCGATCAGCTGCGGCTCCATGACCACGCCGTCGTTCGCGATGCCGGCGGCCACCATGGCCATCTGCAGCGCGGTGGCCTGCACGTCCCGCTGGCCGATCGAGGACTGCGCCAGCGCGGCGTCGTCCAGGT
>SRJI02000603.1 GCA_005473895.2 Carideicomes alvinocaridis | reverse complement strand
CACCTGGATCTGGGCCTCCTCCATGTACGCCTCCGTGACCGCCGGCTACACGTACGGCGTCTCCCGTGCTCGGCTCCGTCATCTCCCTGACCTCCAACTTCATCGCCGGCGGCGCCCTGATCTCCCTGCTCTCCCCGCTGTCCTTCGGCGCGGGCATCCTGATCGTGGCCGCGGGCGTGCTGCTGTACACCCTGTGGTCCGGCTTCCGCGCCTCCGTGCTCACCGACTTCGCCCAGGTGATGGCCATGCTCGGCGCGACCGTCATCATCATTCCCGCCGTGTTCTTCGCCGCCGGCGGCCCGGACATGTTCCAGGCCGGCGTCGAGGCGGGCCACGTCACGGCCCAGCAGCAGAGCTTCTTCTCCTCCGAGGCGTTCATGAACCAGGGCGCGCCGTACATCGCGGCCGTGCTGGCCTACGCGATCGGCAACCAGACCATC
>SRJI02000602.1 GCA_005473895.2 Carideicomes alvinocaridis | reverse complement strand
GGGAGCACAGGGTGATCGGTCACGACCCCATCCTGTCGTGTCCGCCGGCCCGGGTAGCGTGAGGCGCGTGACTTGGCATGAGAGCATCCGCGCCGGCTTCGACCTCGAGACCACCGGACGTGATCCGCGCACCGCGCTGATCGTGACCGCCACCCTGGTGATGGTGGACGAGCACGGCCGCGCCGCGTCGTCGGCCGAGTGGCTCGTGGACCCGGGCGTGCCCATCCCCGCCGAGGCGGCCGAGGTCCACGGCGTCACCACGGAGCGGGCGCAGGCGGAGGGCATGCCCGCCGCGCAGGGCGTCACGGAGATCACCGAGACCCTGCGGGACCTGTTCGCCGCGGGCATCCCCGTGGTGGCGTTCAACGGCGTGTACGACTTCACGGTGATGGACCGGGAGGCGCGCCGCCACGGGCTGACGCCGCTCGAGGCCCGCCCGGT
>SRJI02000601.1 GCA_005473895.2 Carideicomes alvinocaridis | reverse complement strand
TTCGGCGCGTGCTCCAGACGCTTCACGACCGAGAGACCGTGCTCGCGCATGAGCTCGTCGTTCGCTGACTGAACGCCCCGCTGGTTCCCGGCCTTGCGGTCGTGGAACGTGCGATAGTCCGAGAGCGCCTTCCCCGTCCGATTGCTGTGGTTGATGACCAAGATGTGGTTGTGCGGCTTCTTCCCGCGTCCGTCCACATGGCTCACCACGAGGCAGTCCGCGTTGGGGTGCATCTTCTTCGCGAGCTGGTAACCCAGATCGTTCACCCGCTGCACGTCCTCAGGATTCTTTGGGTCGAACTCGTCGTCGCTGAACGACTGCCTGTAGTGCAGCGCCTCGACGTCACGCTTCGTGTTCTGGGTGAGCGCGCGGGCGCGCGCCGAGAACGCGCCGGGGCCTCCCGGCACGTCGCCCGTGATCGCGACGCCGCGCTCGTCCTCC
>SRJI02000600.1 GCA_005473895.2 Carideicomes alvinocaridis | reverse complement strand
GTGCTCGCGGACGGCATGGGCGGGCACGTGGGCGGCGACGTGGCGAGTGCGTCCACGGTGCTGGACCTGGCCCCGCTGGATGCGGTGGGCTACGAGGACCCGGCCACGGTGCTGCCCGACGAGATCCAGAACGCCAACCTGATCCTCAACGAGCTGGTGCACGCCAACCCCAAGCTCGCCGGCATGGGCACCACGTGCACCGCCGGCCTGCTCGCGGGGACCACGCTGTACATGGCGCACATCGGCGACTCCCGGGCCTACCGGCTCGTGGACGGCGAGTTCTCCCAGGTCACCACGGACCACACGTTCGTGCAGAAGCTCGTGGACGAGGGGCGCCTCGAGCCCGGGGAGGCCCCGTTCCACCCGAACAAGAACGTGCTCATGCGCGTGCTCGGCGACGTGGACGCCTCCCCCGAGCTGGACGTGTTCGAGGTGCCCGTC
>SRJI02000599.1 GCA_005473895.2 Carideicomes alvinocaridis | reverse complement strand
TCCCGAGCTCTATCCTTGGGGCCAAAACTTCAATTTCAGGGATTTGCTTTTTTAAAATCTCGGCGTCTTCAACCTTATATCTAATCCTTCGCCCTCTTTCAAAACCTTTGTAGGGTTCCGATGTTGATTGCCCCCAAACAAAAAGACTATTGGAGGCCGTACCTGCAAATATTTTGTTGAATCCATTGCTCATTCCATTGGCAGAACCCAATAATAACACCAAAATGACCATGGCAAAAATCACCCCCAGCATTGTAAGGAAGGTCCTGAACATGTTCTTACCCAGGGTATGAAAAATCTCTATCCACAAGTCTCTATCGAATAACCACATAACTATTTATCACTTAGTGCAACAATGGGTTTAACATTCGCTGCTTTCATGGCAGGAATAAGACCTGCCAAAACCCCGGCAACAATTAAAATTATGGTAGCGGTAATGACC
>SRJI02000598.1 GCA_005473895.2 Carideicomes alvinocaridis | reverse complement strand
TCAAGCATCACATCGGGCAGCTCGGATGACGCCGCGCGACCGCCGCGCTTTGACCACCCCACGGACCCCTCCGTAGGCTGATCCCCAGAATCACGAGTTCCCGTCATTCACGGCCCTGGCCGGCGGGACGGCAACCCTCTCACGCAGTAGTGGGGTGCTCCAGGTGATGATTCGGCCCCTCGGACACCCCGACGGGCAAGTACCGCGCCTCCGCGGATCCGGGCGATCCGCGTTCCCGCCGTCTGCGGAGCCGCGCCAGTCATCGGAAGAGGACGCGCGCCATGACCCTGACCCACGAACCCCACACCGCCGCGTGGGACACCGACCTGTCCCTCGGCAACCTCCGCTCCGGCCTCTCGGCATTCCCCACCGGGGTCGTCGCGCTGGCGGGCCTCGCCGACGACGTCCCCGAGGTGATGGTGTCCTCGTCCTTCGGCGTGGGC
>SRJI02000597.1 GCA_005473895.2 Carideicomes alvinocaridis | reverse complement strand
GAAGAAGAAGACAAGGCGCATCAAGRARATWGTCTACTACGACGACAGCGACGAGTCATCTTCTTCCCAAAAGGACRACGAYGACAACGACTACGAGAGRAGAAAACCGGTTAATTCGAACTTTTCTTTTGAYTACTCTCGTATTCCGCAAAGTTCAAATTCACATTTGCTYTCCATTCCWCTCGGCAAGCCYCCACACTTTGATGGGGAGGACTACGGATTTTGGAGCCACAAAATGCGTAGTCACCTATTCTCTCTYCATCCTAGTATATGGGAGATTGTAGAKAGTGGAATGCACTTTGATAGTWCGGATAGTCCYATRTTCATTAATGAGCAAATYCATAAGAATGCACAAGCTACTACTGTTCTTCTAGCTTCTTTGTGCAGGGATCCATAAGAATGCACAAGCTACTACTGTTCTTCTAGCTTCATTGTGCAGGGAT
>SRJI02000596.1 GCA_005473895.2 Carideicomes alvinocaridis | reverse complement strand
GACGACGCCCGGCCACGGGGGCCGGGCGCCGTCGTCGAGGGGCGTTCAGTCCTGCGGGGCGGGCTCCCCGTAGATGTCCGCGATCTGCGCGGCGAAGTCCTTCATGATCGCCGACCGGCGCATCTTCAGGGACGGGGTCACATGGCCCTCCTCCAGGGAGAAGTCGCGGTCGAGGATGCGGAACTCCCGGATCCCCTCGGCGCGCGAGACCAGGCTGTTGGCCTTGTCCACCGCCTCCTGGATGTGGCGGCGCACCGCGTCCTCGCGTGCGGCCGCGGCGACGTCGAGGTCCTTCGGCAGCCCGTTCGCGGCGAGCCACGCGGGCAGGGTGTCGGTGTCGAGGGTGACGATCGCCGCGATGAAGGGCTTGCCGTCGCCGACCACCATCACCTGGGAGATGAGCGCGTCGCTGCGGATCGCGTCCTCGAGCATCGCCGGTGCCA
>SRJI02000595.1 GCA_005473895.2 Carideicomes alvinocaridis | reverse complement strand
CGCCGTGGCCCCGCCGCGGGACCCCGCCGAGCCTGGCCCCCGGCCAGGCCCCCGGGTAGGGTGAACGGCACGGAATCGCCCCTACGGTTCCCGTCCTGCCGACGGCGGAAGGAGGTCGCCCCCTCGGACCCGTCGCCGCCCTGCGGACGCGACACCGAGGCGCGCCTCCCCTCCCGAGGCCGGACCCGTGAGAGTCGGACCAGGAGGACGCCATGACCATGGATGTCAGCTACATCGCCCGCAACATCAGGCTCCCGGAGAGCTTCCGCGACCACGTCGTCGAGCGCACCGAGCGCCTCCAGCGGCTCGCCGAGGGCGCCGACACGCTCGAGGTCCGCGTGACGAAGGAATCCCACCACAAGCACTCGGACGAGGCGGTCCGCGTGGAACTGACGGTCCGCGGCCCGCGGGACGTCGTGCGGGCTGAGGCCGCCGCGGACGAC
>SRJI02000593.1 GCA_005473895.2 Carideicomes alvinocaridis | reverse complement strand
GGATTTACCTTTTATCAAGTATTTCAGGAGTCCCTTTTTACCAAACAGGCCCAAGAGTTTTTGCGGGAGACCATTGAGGTGTATCAATTTAATGGTGCAGGAAGGTATGTGGACAATTTAACCAAATTGGAATACAATGACGGGGAGGCGCCGTTGATAGAGTTGGTCTGTATGGGTGATGAGCTTATTCCAGAAAATGTGGTGAATACATGGAGAACCCAAAAAAGCCAATATTCCAGACTTAAGGATGCCGAGTTGCACATTATTCAGGGAGGAAAGGACGATTCCCAAGAAAAGTTCAACTATGTAAGTGAACTCTATGAAAAAAACAAGGCTGAGTTGTTGAACAAGGACGAGCAAATTAGATTGTTGGAGGAAGAAGTGGCCAGTTTGACCCGAAATGTAGGAAAGCAAATTCCCTTTAGGGAAATCAGCGCCGAGGCC
>SRJI02000592.1 GCA_005473895.2 Carideicomes alvinocaridis | reverse complement strand
GGCCGCGATCTCGTTGCGCCGCGTGTTGAGGTCCTTCAGGACCTGCATCCCGTGCTCCACCACCGGGTCCGCCTCGGCCAGGAGCGACTCCTTGGCCGGCCCGTAGGCGAGGTCGGCGAACGTGCCGTTCTCCGGGTCGAGGGCCCGGATCTCCTGCTGCACCAGGCGCACCTGGTCCAGGCCGGCCGCGTACTCCACCGCTCGCTCGTCGATCTTCGTCAGGGACGCCTCCGCGTCCTCCGGGATCTGCTCCAGGGCGAACTGGGCCTCGTAGAGCCGGTTCTGGTACGTGCAGGGCTCCTCGATGTCGTAGAGCCCCACGCCGCGACCCACGGCCTCCTGATTGGCCTGGGCGATCTCCTCCGCCAGGCGCTTGCCGACGGCGACCTCCGTGGGGGCGGCCATGCCGGCCTCCGCCATGGCCACGTTGACGGTGCCGCCGCC
>SRJI02000591.1 GCA_005473895.2 Carideicomes alvinocaridis | reverse complement strand
CCCGCACTCGACGGTGCGTGTGACGAGGTCCACGGTGACCGGGGTCCCGGGACGGTTCTCCAGCTCCTTCCAGATGCGCTCGACGTCCTCCTGCTCCACCTGGGCCGCGACGAGCCCCTGCTTGGCGGAGTTGCCGCGGAAGATGTCCGCGAAGCGCGGGGAGATCACGGCGCGGAAGCCGTAGTCCTTGAGCGCCCACACGGCGTGTTCGCGCGAGGAGCCGGTGCCGAAGTCCGAGCCCGCCACGAGCACGGTGCCCCCGCTGAACGGCTCGGTGTTCAGGATGAAGTCGGGGTCCTGGCGCCAGCCTGCGAACAGGGCGTCCTCGAAGCCCGTGCGGGAGATCCGCTTGAGGTACACGGCCGGGATGATCTGGTCCGTGTCCACGTTCGAGGCGCGCAGCGGCACGCCGACGCCGGTGTGGGTGGTGAACTTCTCCATGGC
>SRJI02000590.1 GCA_005473895.2 Carideicomes alvinocaridis | reverse complement strand
GCTCCCTGCCCGGGGACGAGGACGGCGTGCGGGGCAGGGGCGGCTGGCGCGCCGACCCGGGCGAGCAGCCCGACGCGGACGACCACGCCGTCCTGCTGCTCACCTCGGCCGGTGAAGATGTGGCGGACGGGCTGGAGGACGCCGCCGACGACGCCCACGCGGCGCTGGCCGCCGTCGAGGGCCTCACCCTGCGGTGGACTCCCCTGCCCCGTGACCCGTCGCGCTGAGGCCCTCGCGCCCCGTCGGTAGGCTGGAGTGATGGCGACGGTACTTCTCGTGCGGCACGGCCGCACCACGGCCAACGCGTCCGGACTGCTGGCGGGCCGCACCCCCGGGGTCAGCCTGGACGATCACGGACGGGAGCAGGCGGCCCGCACCGGGGCCCGGATCGCGGCCGTGCCCGTGGCCGCGGTGGTGGCCAGCCCTCTGGAGCGGTGCGCGCAG
>SRJI02000589.1 GCA_005473895.2 Carideicomes alvinocaridis | reverse complement strand
CCGAGCACTTCGTGTTCGAGGGGGACCAGGTGGCGATCGACGGTGTCCAGGTGACCTACGAGTCCCTGTGCGGCACGTGCTACCTGGTGGAGTCCGGCGGTGCCCTGGGCTGAGGCGGCCATTGCCAGGCAACTGCCAGGCTGCGTGACGGCTGCGCCCATGCTCGGTTCGTACGGTGGAACCACTTCATCGAGGTGCGAGTGATGAAGGTGCGAGTGATGACAGGCGAAGGGCCCCGGTGATCCCGGGGCCCTTCGTCTGTCCTGCCCGGCCGGCGTCAACCGATCGGGTCAGAGCGAGACGAGCAGGAGCGTGCCGCCGAAGACGAGCCCCGACGCGAGCAGCACGACCGTGGTGTACCCCAGGATGTCGCGCATCTTCAGCCCGGCGATCGCCAGAAGGGGGATCGCCCAGAAGGGCTGGATCATGTTGGTCCACTGGTCG
>SRJI02000588.1 GCA_005473895.2 Carideicomes alvinocaridis | reverse complement strand
GGGATCCTCACCTACCTGAACGCCTACTCGGTGGAGCGCGGGCTCACGGCCGGCGCCGGCCTCTTCTTCCTGGCCTACGCCGCGGCGATGCTCGTCATGCGCCTCACCCTGGGCACCCTGCAGGACCGCCGGGGGGACGACGCCGTCGTCTACCCCGCCCTCCTCTGCTTCACAGCCGCGCTCCTGGTGCTGGCCTTCGCCACGCGCGACTGGCAGGTGGTGCTGGCCGGGGCGCTGAGCGGCCTCGGCTACGGCACGCTCATGCCCGCGGCTCAGGCGATCGCCGTGAACGCGGTGCCCTCCCACCAGCTCGGCGCCGGCATCTCCACCCTCATGCTGTTCGCGGACGTGGGGCTGGGCCTGGGCCCCGTGCTCCTCGGCGGGCTCGTGGCCTCGGCCGGCTACGGCGCCATGTACGCGGCCCTGGCGGGCGTGCTGGTGATC
>SRJI02000587.1 GCA_005473895.2 Carideicomes alvinocaridis | reverse complement strand
GGAAGACCTCGACCTCCACGCCGTACAGCGGGGAGGTGACGGTCGTGCCGAACAGGTGCTGGTAGCGCTCGGCGTCCGGGTGGGCGACCAGGCCGGAGCAGGAGGCCAGCAGCTCGGGGCGGGTGGTCTCGATGAAGACCTGCTCGCCGTCCGCAGCGGTGAAGGCGTAGCGGTGGTAGGCGCCGGGGACCTCGCGGTCCTCGAGCTCGGCCTGGGCCACGGCGGTGCGGAAGGTCACGTCCCACATGGTGGGGGCCTCGGCCAGATAGGCGTCGCCCGAGGCGATGCCGGCCAGGAAGGCGCGCTGGGAGACGGCGCGGGAGACGTCGTCGATGGTCCGGTAGGTCATGTCCCAGTCGACGGACAGGCCGAGACGGGTGAAGAGGTCCTCGAAGACCTTCTCGTCCTCGACGGCGAGCTCCTCGCAGAGCTCGATGAAGTTCC
>SRJI02000586.1 GCA_005473895.2 Carideicomes alvinocaridis | reverse complement strand
CGCGGCGCCAGGACCAGGTTGGTGATGCGGGCGGTCGAGAGCCGCCGGCCCTGCTCGTCCGTCATCACCACCTCATGGGTGACGAGGGTGCCGCCCAGGTGGACGGCGGTCGCGGTGCCGGTCACGAGGCCCGAGCGGACGGCCCGGTGGTGAGTGGCGCTGATCTCGACCCCGACGACGTTGCGGTCCGGCCCGGCGTGGATCTTCGCGGCCATCGAGCCCAGGGACTCGGCGAGGACGAGGTGGGCGCCGCCGTGCAGCAACCCGACGGGCTGCTCGTTGCCCGCCACGGGCAGGGTGGCGACGGCGCGCTCGGCCGTGAGCTCGAGGAAGCGCAGACCCATCTTCTGGGCCAGGGGGCTGATCGCCGCGCCGCCGAGGGCGGCGACGAGCTCGGGCGTCAGACCGGCCTCGGCGCAGGCCGCCGCCAGCTCGGCGGGGCTCA
>SRJI02000585.1 GCA_005473895.2 Carideicomes alvinocaridis | reverse complement strand
ACGTCGGCAGCGTCGACTCCTCGGCGGCCCTGGCCCACGGGCTGGTCCGCCGCCCGCTGCGCGAAACCCTCGCGGCCGCCCTGGCCACCGAGGAGGCGCGCACGACGGAGCGCCCCGTGGGGCTGACCGACCAGGAGGAAACCGCCCTGCGCGCCGCCCTCAGCCCCACCAGCGGCTAAGGGGCCCGGTTTCACGATGACCGAGATCCGCCCACTCTGCGCCGAGTTCACCGCGAGCCGTGTGGATTCTTCGCTACATCTCGACAGCCGCTCACCCTGAGCGGCGCCCCCCCCCGGCTTGCTGGCGCTTCCAGAGGAGCGAGTCCATCAGCTGTGCGCAGCCTGCCGGTGAAGAGCGCGAGGATGGGTTATATGGCTGACCATTCCTTCGCGCTCGTGCCGGCGTCCTACGTCCTCCTGCTTCGGGGGCCCGAGGTGCTCCTGCA
>SRJI02000584.1 GCA_005473895.2 Carideicomes alvinocaridis | reverse complement strand
GCCCGTCGGCTCGTCGGCGAGCAGCAGGGAGGGCCCCATGATCACGGCCCGGGCGATGGCCACGCGCTGGCGCTCGCCGCCGGAGAGTCGGCCGACGGGGTGGTGGAGACGGTCTCCGAGCCCCAGCCGCGTCAGAAGCTCGGCGGCCATGTCGCGACGCTCGCGCTTCGCCGGGCGCGGCCGCGCGTAGAGCAGCGGCAGGGCCGCGTTGTCCATGGCGGTCGCCCGATCGATGAGCAGATGGTCCTGGAGCACGATGCCGCACGTCCGGTTCCGGTAGGCGTCGCCGTCGGACGACCACGGTGCCGGCAGGCTCCGCCCAGCCACACGGATGCTGCCGGCGTCCGGTGTGTCAAGGCAGGCGAGGAGCCGCAGCAGGGTGGACTTGCCGGACCCGGAGGGTCCCATGATCGCGTGGACGCCGCCCTCGGGGACCTGGAGTGAG
>SRJI02000583.1 GCA_005473895.2 Carideicomes alvinocaridis | reverse complement strand
AGGACGATGATCGAGCCCACCGTCACGGAGGCGCCCACAGCGGGCGCGATCTCCTCCACCTGCTCCGGGGTGAGGCCGCTCTGGCGAAGGGAGTCCCGCATGCGTTCGACGCTCTCCTCGCCGCCGAACAGGGCCGGCAGGGACGACAGCACGTACAGCGCGAGCGACGTGAGCGTCAGCGTCAGGAGGGCGGGGAACGTGGCCGGCTCCGGGACGACCCCGTACGGGCTGCCCGGCTGGGCGCCGTAGCCCGGGGCCACGTAGGGCTGCGTGCCGTAGCGGGAGCCCGCGGCGGGCTGACCCGGGTGCTGGTCCGGGTTCGGGTCCTGGTTCGGTCGATCGGTGGTCATGGTGAGCTCCTCGGTGTCGTGGGTGACGGTGATGGCGGTGACGGGCGCGGCGGCAGGATCACTCGTGCCGCAGTGCCTCGATGGGATCCTTGCGG
>SRJI02000582.1 GCA_005473895.2 Carideicomes alvinocaridis | reverse complement strand
AAACCAATGAAGCTGGAGAAGATGCACACGGCGAGGAAGGCCACAATGAAGGAGAAGAAGAAGGTCATAGTGAGGAAGAAGGTGTTGTGGAGCTCACAAAGCAACAGGCCGAAACCATTGGTTTGGAAATGAAACCTTTGGAGGAACGTAATTTAGGGAACAACATTAAGGTAACAGKAACGCTGGAACTTTTCCCACAGGACAAGGCGAACATAAGCCCGTTTGTTGGTGGAAATGTGAGTTCCATAAAAGTCATCCCTGGAGATAACGTAAACAAAGGTCAGGTGCTGGCATATATAGAACACCCAGATATCATTGCAATGCAACAGGATTATCAGGAAAAAAATGACGAACTGGTGTTTTTGAAACAGGATTTTGAACGTAAGCAGACCCTTTATGATAAAGGCGTTTCTTCTGGTAAGGAATTTCAGATGGCACAGTCAAAA
>SRJI02000581.1 GCA_005473895.2 Carideicomes alvinocaridis | reverse complement strand
CCCCGCCTCGGCCAGCGCCTGTGCGAGGGCGGGCCAGGGCGTGGCGGGGGTGTGGGAGGGCCGGAAGGCGGCGTCCTGCTGGGCCGGGGTCAGCGGCGCAGGGGGGTCGCTCGGGGTGGTCATGGGGGTGCTCCTGGGGTGCTCGGGGCCGGCGGCGTGGGTCACCACGGCCGGTCCTGTGGATCGTCCACGAAGACGCGGTAGTCGTTCGGCTCGGCTCCGGTGGCGGGCACGTCCGCCTGGCGGAGCATGTACTCCATGATCGTGGCGGCCGCGACGGACACGTCCCGGGAGCCCTGCTTGGACGGCGGCCGATGCATGGACACGGACACCACGAAGCGGGGGTCGTCGAGCGGGGCGACGGCGGTGAAGCCGAGGTTGTAGCCGTCGTACGTGCCGGTGTCGCTCGCAGCCTCGGCGGTGGAGGACTTGCCGCCCACGCGATA
>SRJI02000580.1 GCA_005473895.2 Carideicomes alvinocaridis | reverse complement strand
CGGACCACGAGACCGTCGAGGACCGTCATGAGATCCGCTCGGAGGACGACCGCGTGGCCGCCACCGGGATGATCTCCGAGATCCTGGACGAGTCGCAGATCAAGCGCCGCCCCCTGCTGCGCAACACCCTGATCGGCGCCGCCCTGCTGGCCCCCCTGCCGTTCATCGCCGTGTTCCGCGATCTGGACGACTCGGACAATTTCTCGGACCAGGAGGCTCACAACTTCGGCCCTGAGCGTCTGCGCCACACCATGTGGGCCGAGGGCGTGCGCCTCGTGCGCGACCCCACCGGCTCCCCCATCAAGGCCTCGGACGTCACGCTCGGCTCGGCCGTGCACGTCATCCCCGACGGCCTGAACGATCTGGGCCCCGACAAGCTCAACCAGAAGGCCAAGGCCGTCGTCCTGCTCATGCGCCTGGACCCCGCCAAGGTGAAGATCACCCCG
>SRJI02000087.1 GCA_005473895.2 Carideicomes alvinocaridis | reverse complement strand
TCGCCGCCGCAGCCGGACCAGCCCCGGCCGGCCCAGCCGGGCGCTGTCATGGGAGCCGCCGCCATCGGTCAGCAGCACCACGACCAGCGGCCGGCCCGCGGCGCGCAGGGCGGCGAGCAGCCCGCCCATGGCCAGGCTCTCGTCGTCGGGATGGGGGATCACCGCGAGCAGCCCGCCGCTCTCTCCCGCGATGTCGCGCAGCTCCAGCTCCGGCGCCGCCGGGGCGAGCTGCAGGAGCCGGCCGCGGGCCAGCGGGGTCACCATGCCTCGCCCACCTCCGGGGCGTCGTCGCCGACCAAGCCGTCCACCGCGCGGTCGAGCTTGGCATCGGGCGCCGCCTGCCTCAGAAACAGCGACAGGTCGCGGCGGATCATGTCCGCCGGCTGGGCCGCGTCATGGGCCAGCGTGCCGAGCGCCCGTTCGCAGAGCGCCATGATCTCGGTGCAGCGGGATTCCACCGTCTCGCGGGCGAGCAGCGCCCGGGCGACCGCCCGGCGGATCGCCTCGTCGGTGCCGTCGACGCTGGTCTCGGTGATCAGGGCCGCCGCCTCGGTGCTGAGCCGGGCGGTATCGGCGGCGGCATAGGCCTGGCCCAGCCGGGCGCGCTGGATCGGATCCGCCAGGCGGCCGGCCCGGCCCAGGACCTTGCGGGTCTCTTCCACCAGCGCCTCCGCGCCGCCCACATGGGCCGCGCAATAGCGCCAGATCCCGCCCTCGAAATGCGGCTCCGTCATCAGCGCGCCGGGGCCGGCCAGCAGGTCGCCGGGGGCGGGGGCGAGCCCCTCGGCGTCGAAGCCGCCGGAGACGCTGGCGCGCATGGCGCTGGCGGTCCAGGCGGCGGGATCCTGGCGGGCGGGCTCGGTGGCCTCGACCAGCACCATCTGCACCCCGGCCTCGGTCCGGGCGGTGACGATGGCATGGGTGACGAGGCCCAGCCCGGAGGCGAAGCGCTTGCGCCCCTCCAGCCGGAACGGCCCCGAGGGCGCGCCACCGGGGTCGGGGCAGAGACGGACCGGCGGGCTGTCATCCGCGCCCCAGACGCCGAGGAGGGCGCCCCCGCGGACGAGCCGGCGGACGCGGTCGCGCGGCGCGCCCCGGCCATGGACCTCGATCAGCCGGACGGCGTTGACATGGCCCTCGAAGAGGCGGGCCAGGGAGAGGTCGGTGCGCCCCAGCCGCCGCAGGATGGTGCAGAGCGGCAGGGCCGCCTCGGCGCCCTGGGCCAGCCCGGCGCCGCCCTCGTCCACGGGAAGCGGCGCCCGCAGCGCGCCGATCTCGCCCAGCAGGCCGAGCGCGGCGCCGAGATCGGGGCCGTCGGGCCCGGGACGGACGGCCTCGCGCAGGGCCGGAAGGGCGCCCGCGAGCTGGCGGGCGAGGCTCCAGGGAGTCATTGGCGGGGTCATCGGCGAGGTCATTGCCGGGGCTCCCCCTTGAGGCCGGGGGGCGGCCGCTCTCCGGCCAGTTGCCGCAGGGCGGGCAGCATCGCCTGCACCTCCGACATGCGCAGCGCGGGCAGGGTGGGCTGATCGGGATCGGGCAGGTCCGGGTCGGGATGGGCGAGGGGGCGGAGCGTCACCGCCGGGAGGGGGTCCGGCCAGGGGGTGGGGGGCCAGGGAAGTGTCCCGGCTCCGTTCGCGGCCCCGAGGCTGAGGCCCTGTCCGCCTTCGATCGCGGGTCCGGTCCCGGCCTCGATCCCGTGTGCGGTCCCGAGCCCCTGGCCGGCCCCGCCCGCATATCCGCTCCCCCCGGCCTCGACCATCTCGGGCCGGCCGATCCGCTCGGCCCGTTCCCGCAGGCCGGCGAGCGGCAGGATGCGGTCGTCGCAATAGGGATCGGCCGTGCTCAGCCGCTGGGCCAGGGTCTCCGCATGGCCGCCCCGGGCCCGGCCGACGAGGCGCCAGGAGGTGAGGACCGGGGCGATGGCGGCCTGCGAGACGCGCAGCCCGGCCCGCCGCGCGGCTGCGGCGAGC
>SRJI02000579.1 GCA_005473895.2 Carideicomes alvinocaridis | reverse complement strand
AGGCCTCCGGCTTCGGCGACCTGAACCAGCACGGCACGGACGGGCTGAAGTTCTACACCAAGACGAAGACCGTCACCACGCGCTGGCCCTCCGGCGTGCGCGAGGGCGCCAGCTTCGTGATGCCGGCCGGCTCCTGACCTGCCCGCAGCCCGTCCCGACCAGGAGGACCCCATGACCACCGTTCTGTTCCTCGGCCTCGGCCACATGGGCGGCCCCATGGCCGCCAACCTCGCCGCCGCGGGCCACCGCGTGCTCGGCTTCGACCTCGTCCCCGAGGCCCTCGAGAAGGCCCGCGCGGCCGGCGTCGAGACCGTCACGGACACGGCCGCGGCGGCCGCGGAGGCCGACGTCGTGCTGACCATGCTCCCCCACGGACGCCTGGTGCTGGACGTCTACCGGGGTGAGGACGGCGACGGCGGCCTGCTCGCCGCCGCCCGCCCCGGCAC
>SRJI02000578.1 GCA_005473895.2 Carideicomes alvinocaridis | reverse complement strand
CCTCACCCCGGAATTCGTGGCAGCCGAGGACGCCGAAACCCTCGCCTGGGACTTGACGGCCATGCTGGTGCGAACCGTCGAGGCCGGCAACGTGAGCGGCGACTTCCTTGTGAAGTTCGGCCCCTCCCGGCCACCAGAGGGGATCCGACGGCGCAGCTGGATGGGAAGCATGTACGCATCCATCAGCGACGACGACCGTCTTCGCGGGCTCAAGGCCGTATCGGGGACCGCAGTGGCCACACACGGCCGCCGGGAGCTTGTGCGCAGTGTGTGGGAACTGCTGGAGGACTTCTTGTCCCAGCGGGGTGCTCTGCCCAGCATCACGGCGGATCAGTTCGCCACGGCACTCGCCCTGGAGGATGACTAAGCCGCCAGCAGCTCCCTGGCCAATCCCTGGGCGATCTCGAGGCTCCGGCCATCCGGGTCGACGCCGCGCTGCGCGATTG
>SRJI02000577.1 GCA_005473895.2 Carideicomes alvinocaridis | reverse complement strand
GCCCCCCACCGGGCCGGGCGGCGGGACGGCGTCGTCTCCGGTCGGGACGGGGTCAGCGCACCTTCAGGCCCCGCTGGGCGGTCTTGCCGACGCCCCGGCCCGGGTGCTCCTTCTTGCCCTGCATCCAGGTGTCCACGGCCTGCACGCCGAGGTCGGGGTGGTCGGTGAAGAAGCCGTCGATGCCGGCGTCGAGGAACGGCTGGATCATGCCGACCATGTCGCCCTGCGCGTTCCGGTCCGTGGAGGAGCGGAACTCCGTGTAGAGGAACTGGTTCTCGGCGCGGAAGGTGTACGGCACCACCTCGAGGCCCGCGCGGTGGGCGCGGGAGACGAACGCGGTCTCCTCGCCCATCGAGCCGTCCTTCTCCTTGGTGATGATCTGCGCGAAGGCCGGGCCGAGCGTGTCGACGCCGGCCGCGCGGACCTCGCGCATGCCCGCGGCGGTCT
>SRJI02000576.1 GCA_005473895.2 Carideicomes alvinocaridis | reverse complement strand
GCCGTGGGCGGAGCCCACCACCATGGTGTCGCCCACGCGCAGCGTGCCGGTCTGCACCAGCACGGTGACGACGGCGCCGCGGCCCTTGTCGAGGTTGGCCTCGATGGCCACGCCTCGGGCGGCCTTGTGCGGGTTCGCCGTGAGCTCGAGGGCGGCGTCCGCGGTGAGCAGGATCGCCTCGAGCAGCTGCTCGATGTTGATGTTGTTGCGCGCGGAGACGTCCACGAACATCGTGTCGCCGCCGTACTCCTCGGGCACGAGGCCGTACTCGGTGAGCTGACCGCGGATCTTGTCCGGGGCGGCGGTGTCCTTGTCGATCTTGTTGACCGCCACCACGATCGGCACGCCGGCCGACTGGGCGTGGTTGAGCGCCTCGACGGTCTGCGGCATGACGCCGTCGTCGGCCGCCACCACCAGCACGGCGATGTCGGTGACCTTCGCACCGCG
>SRJI02000575.1 GCA_005473895.2 Carideicomes alvinocaridis | reverse complement strand
GCCGGGGATCCAGGTGATCTCCTCATTCAGCTCGAGCATGCGCTCCTTGACCTGGGTGACCTTGACGTACCAGGACGTCACCGCGCGGTAGATCAGCGGCGTGCGGCACCGCCAGCAGTGCGGGTAGGAGTGCTCGTAGGAGGCCTCCCGCGCGAGCCGGCCCAGCGAGCGCAGGGCGCGGATGATCGTGCGGTTGGCCTCGAACACCTGGACGCCGGCGATCTCGCGCAGGTCGCCGCGCCCGACGTCCTCGCGGGCGAACAGCGGCAGGAACCGGGCACCGGAGTCCACGGAGAGCAGCACGGGGATGCCGTTGGCCTCGCACACGCGCTGATCGTCCTCACCGTAGGCCGGCGCCTGGTGGACCACGCCGGTGCCGTCCTCGGTGGAGACGTAGTCGTCCACGAGGATGCGGTGGGCGCCCTCGACGCCGAGGTCACGGCCGTT
>SRJI02000574.1 GCA_005473895.2 Carideicomes alvinocaridis | reverse complement strand
CGCGGATCTTGTTGACCACGAGGGTGGCCAGGGCCTCGCCCTCGACGTCCTCGGCGATGATCAGCAGCGGCTTGCCCGACTGCATGACCTTCTCGAGGATCGCCACCATGTCCTTCACGGAGGAGATCTTCGAGTTGACGATGAGGATGTAGGGATCCTCGAGGACGGCCTCCTGGCGGTCCGCGTCGGTCACGAAGTAACCGGAGATGTAGCCCTTGTCGAAGCGCATGCCCTCGGTGAGCTCGAGCTCGAGGCCGAAGGTGTTGGACTCCTCGACGGTGATGACGCCCTCCTTGCCGACCTTGTCCAGGGCCTCGGCGATGAGGGAGCCGATCTGCTTGTCCGCGGCGGAGATCGAGGCGGTGGCCGCGATCTGGTCCTTGGTCTCGATCTCGCGGGAGGCGGAGAGCAGCTCAGAGGTGACGGCCTCCACGGCCTTCTCGATGC
>SRJI02000573.1 GCA_005473895.2 Carideicomes alvinocaridis | reverse complement strand
CGGCTGCGGGGCGCTCGCGACCCAGTGGCCGTTCTCGTCCACCGCGGACGACGACGGCGCCGCGGCCTGCGGGGCCAGACCGGCGGCCTCGCGGGAGCCCCAGGCCTCCTCGCGCTGCACGTCGTCCACCTGCGGCTGCGCGCCGAACGGGGCCAGGGAGTGCTCCGAGTCGACGACCGTCGTCACCAAGCGGCCGGTGGTCGGTGCGCCGGGGGCGCTGGGGGCGTCCACCTCCACCTCGACGACGTCGCCCGGCTGGGCCACGGAGGAGCCGGCGGGGGTGCCGGTGAGGATGACGTCGCCCTCCTCGAGCGTCATGAGCTGCGAGAGGTCGGCCACGAGCC
Organism: Carideicomes alvinocaridis; assembly: GCA_005473895.2. Lineage (GTDB taxonomy): Bacteria > Pseudomonadota > Alphaproteobacteria > Rhodobacterales > Rhodobacteraceae > Carideicomes > Carideicomes alvinocaridis. The sequence continues at coordinate 103 of SRJI02000573.1, read as the reverse complement.
GGCCGAACGGGAAGACGAGGCCCTCGGTGGTGTCGTCCTGGACGATCTCGCCGTTGACCCAGGTGCGCACGCGCAGGGCGGCCGGGTCCAGGCCCGCGGCGGA
>SRJI02000572.1 GCA_005473895.2 Carideicomes alvinocaridis | reverse complement strand
CCTCCGCCGAGTCCCAGCTCACGGATGAGCTCGCGGTCTGCGTGGGCTCGTGCGGTCCGGGCAACCTCCACCTGATCAACGGCCTGTTCGACGCGCAGCGCTCCCGCACTCCGGTGCTCGCGATCGCCGCGCACATCCCGTCGGAGGAGATCGGTTCGGGCTACTTCCAGGAGACCCACCCGCAGGACCTGTTCCGCGAGTGCTCCGTCTACGTGGAGCACGTCTCCTCGGCGGACCAGATGCCCCGCATGCTGCGCACCGCGATGCGGGCCGCCGTCGAGCAGCGGGGCGTGGCCGTGCTCGTGATCCCGGGCGACGTGGCCCTCACCGAGCTCTCCGCGAAGCCCGAGGTGATCCGTCACACGCCGTCCCGCGTCATCCCGGCGGACTCCGTGCTGCGCGAGGCCGCCGAGGCCCTGGACTCGTCCAAGCGGATCACCATCCTGG
>SRJI02000569.1 GCA_005473895.2 Carideicomes alvinocaridis | reverse complement strand
GCCTGGTGCTGGCCGCCGTCCTCGCCGCGATCATGTCCACACTCTCCTCGCAGCTGATCGTGTGCTCCTCCGCCCTGGTGGAGGACCTCTACATGCTGCGCGGGCGCACCGGGTCCCCGACGTTCACCCTGTGGCTCGGCCGCATCGGCGTGCTGGTGGTGGCGCTCGTGGCGGGTCTGCTCGCCCTCAACCCGGACTCCTCCGTGCTCGAGCTCGTCTCCTTCGCGTGGGCCGGCTTCGGCGCCGCCTTCGGCCCCGTGATCCTGCTCGCCCTGTACTGGCCGCGGTTCACCTCGTGGGGGGCGATGGCCGCCATGGTCACCGGCGCCGCCGTCGCCTGGGTGTGGTCCGAGGCCAGTGCTGAGACGTGGGAGTGGTTCGGCCTGTACGAGCTGCTGCCGGGCTTCGTCGCCGCCTTCGTGATGGGTGTGGTGGTGTCCCTCGTGAC
>SRJI02000568.1 GCA_005473895.2 Carideicomes alvinocaridis | reverse complement strand
CACGGGACTCGAGCAGCTCGATCACGGACTCCTCCGAGGGCTCCTGAGCGGTCCACAGCCCCGGCTCGTCCTCGATCAGATGCTTGATGGTCTCCAGAGAGTCGCCCTTGGTGTGCCCGATCAGGCCCACCGGACCGCGCTTGATCCAGCCCGAGGCGTACAGACCGGGGACGGGCGCGCCGTCCGCGTCGAGCACCCGGCCCTGCGCGTTCGGGATCACCCCGCGCACCTCGTCGAACTCCACCCCCTCCACGGGCGAGCCGAAGTAGCCCACGGCCCGGTACACCGCCTGCACCGGGTAGTCCACGGTCTCGGCGCTCGGGCGGACCCCACCGGAACCGTCCAGCTCCATCCGGCGCATCCGCAGGCCGTCCACCCGGCCGTCCCCGTCCTCGTCCAGGAACTCCTCCGGGGCCTGCAGGAAATGCAGATGCAGCCGGCGCGAGGC
>SRJI02000567.1 GCA_005473895.2 Carideicomes alvinocaridis | reverse complement strand
GGGCGGGGTTCGCGCGGAACGTGGCGAAGTCGTAGGGCAGGTCCGCCTCGGGCAGGCCGGCGTGCTCGTAGATGTACTCGGCGTTGAACAGGCCCTTGCCGCGCAGGAAGCTCAGCCAGTTGCCGAACCGAGGATCGTCGGCGAAGTCCACGAACGAGCGCCGCGCACGGGCCGGGTCGCGGGACAGGTAGTTCACGGCGTTGGACGAGCCCGCCGAGATGCCGGCCACGAAGTCCACGTGGATCCGCTCGCGCAGCAGCTCCGCCACCACGGCCGAGGTGAGCGCGGCGCGCATCCCCCCGCCCTCGAACAGCAGCGCCGTGTCGGTGACGTTGGACGTCATGGGCTCGGTCATGGTCGGTCCCTCCGTGTTCGCCGTCCGCCGAGCAGGGCGCGGGGCGCTCCCGTCCGGCCGCGCCCATCCTAGGCTGTCCCCATGGCGACGACC
>SRJI02000566.1 GCA_005473895.2 Carideicomes alvinocaridis | reverse complement strand
GATCACGGGGACGTTGGAGCGCTGGCGCACCTGACGGCACACCTCGGTGCCGGACATCCCCGGGAGCATCAGGTCCAGGAGGATCAGGTCCGCGCTGTCGCGCTCGAAGACGCTCAGCGCCTCGTTGCCGTCGGCGGCGACGGTGACCTCGAACCCCTCCTTCTCCAGGAGGTAGGACAGGGGGTCGCTGAACGACTCCTCGTCCTCCACGATCAGAATGCGGCTCATGCGCTCGTCTCCTTCCGGGTCGGGGGTGCGGCCGAGGCGGTCACCCGGTGACCGCGCCGCTCGGTGACGTGGGCGGCGCCCGGCGCGCCGTCGACGGCGACACCGTCCCCCCACTCGGGCAGGCGGATGGTGAAGGTCGACCCGCGGCCCGGCTGGGACCAGAGGGTGACCTCCCCTCCGTGGTTGATGACGACGTGCTTGACGATGCTCAGCCCCAGGC
>SRJI02000565.1 GCA_005473895.2 Carideicomes alvinocaridis | reverse complement strand
CGCCGTCGGTCCCGGACGACTGGGGAGAAGGATACGCGCAAATGTGACCCGCGTCTCGCATCCAGCGGGGCGGATGAGGAGTCCGGGCGCGCCCTCCCCCGTCGACAGCGGTCCCCGACATGCGAAAAGCCCCGGGACCACTGGGGTCCCGGGGCTTGCCCGCGGAGGATGGGGGATTCTCCCCGAACACCGCACTGACCTGCAACGATGACGGCCACACACACGCGAGTGCCTAGCCAGTGCCTAAAAGTAAAGCCCCCGCAGGATTGGCGTCCTCGGGGGCGTGGAGCACGGCTATGCGGGCCGTTCTCGGGGTCCAGCGTAATCCAGCGCCCGGACGTCGTACAGCCCGTAGAGCAGCGTCCTCGGGGGCGTGGAGCACGGCTATGCGGGCCGTTCTCGGGGTCCAGCGTAATCCAGCGCCCGGACGTCGTACAGCCCGTAGAGCA
>SRJI02000564.1 GCA_005473895.2 Carideicomes alvinocaridis | reverse complement strand
TCGACGGTGAGCTCCTCGCCCTCGAGGTACTTCTCCATGAGCTCCTCGGAGGTATCCGCGACGGCCTCGACGAGCTCGTTGCGGTACTCCTCGGCCTTCTCCTGGAGCTCCGCCGGGATCTCGCGGGTCTCGTAGGAGGCGCCCATGGTGACGTCGCCCTTGGCGTCGCCCGGCCACACGAAGGCCTTCATGGAGAGCAGGTCGACGACGCCCACGAAGTCGTTCTCGGCGCCGATCGGCAGCTGCATCACGAGCGGACGCGCGCCGAGGCGCTTCACGATGGTGTCGACGGTGAAGTAGAAGTCCGCGCCCAGCTTGTCCATCTTGTTGACGAAGCAGATGCGGGGGACGTCGTACTTGTCCGCCTGGCGCCACACGGTCTCCGACTGGGGCTCCACGCCCTCCTTGCCGTCGAACACGGCGACGGCGCCGTCGAGCACGCGCAGCGA
>SRJI02000563.1 GCA_005473895.2 Carideicomes alvinocaridis | reverse complement strand
TGGGCGTCCCGGTAGTCCCGCACGCCGGTGCCGGAGGTGCCGAACGCCAGCGAGAACAGGGTGCCGGCCCGCTGGATCGAGTGGTCCACGCCCTCGGCGTCGAGCGCGGCCACGAGGCCCTCGCGCACGGCGTCCGAGGCGCGCGTCACGGCCGCGTACACGGCGTCGTCAGCGCGGGAGAGCGTGGCGTAGCCGGCGGCCATGGCCACCGGATTCCCGGAGAGCGTGCCGGCCTGGTACACGGGACCGAGCGGGGCCAGGTGGTCCATGATCTCGGCGGAGCCGCCGAGGGCGGCCGCGGGCATGCCGCCGCCGATCACCTTGCCGAAGCACCAGATGTCCGGGGTCCAGCCCTCGGGCTGCCCGGACAGGCCCCAGCCGCCCGTGGCGGTGGCGCGGAAGCCGGTGAGCACCTCGTCCCAGATCAGCAGCGCGCCGTGGCGGCGGGT
>SRJI02000562.1 GCA_005473895.2 Carideicomes alvinocaridis | reverse complement strand
CACGTTCTCCGCGGCCCTGCGCGACGCCGAGAACGCCCCCGGCATGGCCGCCCGCTCGCTCAAGGCCGTCCGCGGCTTCGTGCAGATGATGGACGACCTCGGCCAGGTCGCCGAGTCCGCCGGCCCGGCCACCGTCCTGGAGGCCGTCCTCGAGCAGTCCGGCATGCTGGCCGCCCTCCGCGAGTCCGAGGACCTGCAGGACGAGTCCCGCGCGGACAACCTCGGCGAGCTCGTCGCCGTCGTCCGTTCCTTCGAGACGACGCACCCGGACGGCACCCTGTCCGACTTCCTCGAGCAGGTCGCGCTCGTGGCGGACGCGGACCAGCTGCCCACGGCCCCGGACGTGGAGGGCGAGGCGCTCGCGGAGCAGCAGGGCCAGGTCACGCTCATGACGCTGCACACCGCCAAGGGCCTCGAGTTCCCCGTGGTGTTCCTGACGGGCATGGAGC
>SRJI02000085.1 GCA_005473895.2 Carideicomes alvinocaridis | reverse complement strand
CCGAGGAGGCGCCCGCCTTCGCCACGCCGGCACGGGTCGCACTCGCCTGCCACCGGCCGGGAGAGGCCGCGGGCTGGGCCGAGGCGCTGCACGGCTCCGGCCTGGCCGCCACGGTCCTGAGCCCGCGGGCCCTGCTTTCCGCGCCGGGCAGCGGCTGGGACGCGGTGGTGATCGGCCTCTCGCCAGACCTGCCGGAGAACGGCCTGCCGCTCTTCAGCGAACTGCGGTCGCGCCGGACCCTGCGCCATGCCCGGCTGATCGCGGTGGTTCCCGGCCCCGATGCTGCGGATCCGGCGGCCCCGGGTCCGGGCCCTGCCGAGCTTGCCGCCCGCGCGCTCGATCTCAGCGCCGACGCGGTGCTCTCCGCCCCGGTGGATCCGGAGGAACTGCAGCTGCGCCTGGCCGCCCAGATCCGGCGCAAGCGGGTCGCCGACCGTCTGCGGGACCAGTGGCGCGAGGGGATGCAGGCGGCGATCACCGATCCGCTGACCGGCCTCTACAACCGGCGCTACGCCCTGCCCTATCTCGCCCGCGCGCTCGACATGTCGCGCCGCGCCGGGCGGGATTGCGCGGTGATGCTGGCCGACCTGGACCATTTCAAGAGGGTCAACGACCGTTGGGGCCACGCCGCGGGGGATGCGGTGCTGCAGGCGGTGGCGCACCGCCTGCGCGACAACCTGCGGGCGGGCGACATGGTGGCACGTCTGGGCGGAGAGGAGTTCCTCGTCGTCATGCCCGACACCCCGCGGTTCGAGGCCCGCAACGCGGCGCGCCGGATCTGCCGTCTGGTGCGGGATCCGCCGGTCTCGCTGCCCGGCGGAGCGGGGGCCGCGACGGTGACGGTGAGCATCGGGCTGGCGGGACGGTTCAATGTACCGGGGGCGCAGGAGGCGGCGGCGGAGCAGGCGGGCGCACCGGACGGCGAAGGCGAGACCCTGGAGCAGGCCCAGTGCCTGCTGGCCGAGGCCGACCGCGCCCTCTACCGCGCCAAGGCGCGCGGCCGGGACCGGGTGCGGGAATGCCCGGACGCGCCGTGATCGGCTGCGGGGGGGCTGTGCATCGCCGCCTCGACTGGCGTCGGGCTCTCGGGTCTGCGGTGCCGGCCTCATCCGGCCTGCTACGGCTGAGGCTCCGACGCAGCCTGATCGGCAGTAGGTGGGGCTGTGCATCTCCGTTTCGTCCGGCGTTGGGGGCGGACCTCTTCGGGTCCGGCCTGCCCTGACCCCGGCTCTCCCGTCGGGAAAGGCCGGCAAGGCTGGGTCAGTCCTCGCCGGGCTCCCGGGCGTCTGCGCGCTCCCGGCGCTCGCGATGCCATTCGCGGCGCTCTTCCAGCACCTCCTGAAGACGGTCGGCATAGGCGGCCCGGGCCTCGGGGGTCATGCCGTTCAGATGCGCGACGAGAACGTCGCGGCCGATCTCCTGCGCCATGCGGGCGCCAGCATTCTGGTCTTCGAGCGCCGCGCCGAAGGCCGCCCCGTCGAAAGGCTCGGCCCGCAGGAGCTGCACCGCACGGGCATAGGCGGCGTCGTAATCGGGCCGGTCCGGGCGTGTCTCCCGCATCGCGTCACGCATGGCACGGAAGAGCTCCCGGCGGTCCTCTTCGGACAGGGCGCGGGTATAGGGCATGCCGGGATCGCGCGGCGGGCCGGCATGCGGGCCGCCGCGGCCATGGGTCAGCACGGCGCCGATGACCAGCCCGGCCACCAGCAGGTTGAGCGCGAGCGAGACGAAGAACAGGATGCGCAGCGGCAGCCGCCGGCGGGGGCGTCCGGGCGCGTCGGGACGGGGATCGGTCATCGCTCAGCCTCCATAGGCGACTTCGTAGGCATAGGTGCTGACCGGGTCGAGGGTCCAGTCCTCCTCCGCCGCGGCGAGGCCGGCCTGGCCGAGCCAGGCCGCGACCGGGTCACTCACCCCCTGCGGCGGGCTGACGCCCAGCCAGACCCCGGCCAGTGTCGCCGCGGTCAGCCCGCCAAGGGCGGGCCAGCCCCCGAGGCCGCGCAGCGCG
>SRJI02000561.1 GCA_005473895.2 Carideicomes alvinocaridis | reverse complement strand
CCTCGAGGGTGTCCCGGTCCAGGTTCCAGTGCCGGGCCATCATCTCGGCCCCGCGGAACTGGGAGATCTCCTCGTCCCCGTAGCGGGCGGCCCAGGACTCGGAGCCGGTGAACGGGTCGGGGAAGCCGAAGTCGGCGGCCGCGCTGTTGGACCGGGAGAGCGGGATCGCGCTCATGGACTGCACGCCGCCGGCGACGACGAGGTCCGCCGTCCCGCTCATGACGGCCTGCGCGGCGTAGTGGACCGCCTGTTGGCCGGAGCCGCACTGGCGTTCGACCGTGGTGCCGGGGACGTCCTCGGAGAGCCCGGCCGCGAGCCAGGCGTTGCGCGCCACGTCCATGGCCTGCGGGCCGAGCTGGTCGATGCAGCCGAGGATGACCTCGTCGTACTCGGCCGAGTCGATGTCCTGGCGGGCGACGAGCTCGCGCAGCGGCGCGGCCGCCAGATCGA
>SRJI02000560.1 GCA_005473895.2 Carideicomes alvinocaridis | reverse complement strand
CACACGGCGGATCTCGGCGTCGCGGCCGATCACCGGGTCGAGCTTGCCGGAGCGGGCGATCTCGGTGAGGTCCGTGCCGTACTTCTCCAGGGACTGGAAGGTGGTCTCCGGGTCCTGGGTGGTGACGCGGGAGTCGCCGCGCACCAGGGTCAGGGCGGCGGCGAGCGCCTCGAGGCTCGCCCCGTTCGAGCGCAGTGCCTCACCGGCCTCGCCGGAGTCCGCTGCCACGCCGAGCAGCAGGTGCTCGGTGGAGACGAACTCGTCCGAGCGCTGCTCGGCCTGGGTGCGCGCGTTCTGCACGACCTGCAGGGCGGCTCGCGAGAACTGGGGCTGGGCCACCGTGCTGCCCTGGGTGGAGGGCAGGCGTCGGATGGCCGAGGAGGCCGCCGTGGAGACGGCGTCGGGGTCGGCCCCGGCGGCCTTGAGGACGGCCACGGCGACGGACTCCCG
>SRJI02000559.1 GCA_005473895.2 Carideicomes alvinocaridis | reverse complement strand
CCTCTCCCAACTCCACACAAAGCCTTAGTGACTAAAGAGAGTGATTTGTTGTGTTCATTTGAGCTCTTGCGCTTGGATYGCTTCTTTTCTTTCGCATTCTTTCTTGCGATCAAACACTCACTTGTAATYGAGGCAAGAGACACCAATTGTGTGGTGGTCCTTGCGGGAAGTTTGRTTCCCAAKTGATTTGAGAAGAGAAGCTCACTCGGTCCAAGGGACCGTTTGAGAGAGGGAAGGGTTGAAAGAGACCCGGCCTTYGTGGCCTCCTCAACGGGGAGTAGGTTTRAGAGAACCGAACCTCGGTAAAACAAATCCACGTGTCTCACTTCATTATTCACTTGCTATTTGTTTTCACGCCCTCTCTCGGACTCGTACCTCGGTAAAACAAATCCACGTGTCTCACTTCATTATTCACTTGCTATTTGTTTTCACGCCCTCTCTCGGACTCGT
>SRJI02000558.1 GCA_005473895.2 Carideicomes alvinocaridis | reverse complement strand
CAATCCAGAGCAGCGGCTAGGACCGGCACCTGACACGTCAGCAACGCGGTCGGGGCAGCGCTGAGTAGCGACGATGAGAAAGACGCGGTGAACATGAATGCATCCGGTCTGGTGGCCGACATGGGGGCATCCAAGGCGGTCTGGGCATGTGGGCTCTGCGGTGCCCAGGGAAAGATGAGCCGCACGCACGTGCCGCCGAGGGCGGCTGGCAACGACGATCGCGTGGAGCGTGCGCCAGACCGGCTTGTCGGGCAGCTCCGTGAGCCCGGCCGCTGGAACAGGGGTGGCATGTGGGTCCGCGGCCTCTGTAAGGCGTGCAACAGTCGTAGCGGTGGCGAATACGACAGGGCCTACGCCGACTTCTCCACGCAGGTGCAGCGGTTGACGACCTTGGGTGCGCGGCGTTTGGCCATCCACCCGGGGGCCGTGCCGGACGTGAGGTTCGCCCCG
>SRJI02000557.1 GCA_005473895.2 Carideicomes alvinocaridis | reverse complement strand
GACGTCTCGCTCACGACGCGCGCTTCGCGGCAGATTCGGACGAGCGTAGCCGTCCTCAGTGCGGCTGCGTGACACGAGGGGTGCCGGGGGTCAGGGTGCGACGGTCGTGTCCTGCCGGTCCGTCGCGGTGCGCGTCGCCGCCCCGCCCGGGGCGAGAAGGAGGGCGGCGGCGACGAGCAGCACCGCCGTCACGCCGGCGAGGACCCAGTGGGTCCCGGCGGACAGTGCCTCGACGTCCGTCAGCAGGTTGACCGCCGAGAAGGGCAGGGCGTGCCCGAGAACGGCGGGCCAGACGCTGCCGAAGCGGGCGACGGCCGCGCTGAGGAGCAGCCCGAGTGGGAAGAGTCCGACGGTCGTGACCACGGCGACGATCCACGGGATGGTCCCCTGCAGCGCCATCACCCCGTGCAGGGGCACGTGGAAGGCCACCCACGCGGCCGCGACGACGGTC
>SRJI02000556.1 GCA_005473895.2 Carideicomes alvinocaridis | reverse complement strand
GATCCAGATGAACGCCACCGGCCAGCTCTCCGGCCGCCGCTGGCTGGCCGCCGTCGACGGCAACGCGTGGCGGAACTATTACCTGCCGGGCCTGCAGTTCACCCTGCAGTCCGCGGGCATCGCCGTGGTCTCCTCCGTGGTGTTCGGCCTGGTGTTCGGCTTCCTGCGGCTGGCCCCGGTCGGCCCGGTGCGCTGGCTGGCCGCCGTCGTCGTGGAGTTCTTCCGGGCCGTGCCGGTGCTCGTGATGATGGTGTTCTTCTACCAGCTGTTCGCACAGGTCGCGCGCTCCGGAGCGATCCAGCCCCAGGACGGCCCGTACTACGCGGTGATCGCGGCGCTGACCCTGTACAACGGGTCTGTGATCGCGGAGCTGGTGCGCTCCGGGGTGCGCTCGCTGCCGCGCGGCCAGCGCGAGGCGGCCGCGGCGGTGGGCATGACGAGCACCCAGTCC
>SRJI02000555.1 GCA_005473895.2 Carideicomes alvinocaridis | reverse complement strand
GAAGAACAAGGCCACGGACCTCTCCGGCGGCCAGAATCAGCGCGTGTGCATCGCCCGCGCGCTCGTGAACAACCCGACGGTGCTGTTCGCGGACGAGCCCACGGGCAACCTGGACTCCGCCACCTCGGCGGCCGTGGAGGACATCCTCTTCGGCCTGCACCGCGACGAGGGCATCACCCTCGTGGTGGTCACGCACGACGACGACCTGGCCGCGAAGTGTGACCGTCGCGTCGAGCTGCAGGACGGCGTGGTCATCGCCGACGAGCGCGTCGGCACCGAGCGGGACGGAGCGCGGGCATGAAGGCCACCGACGTCGCGGGCACGGCGCTCGCCAACACGATGCGCTCCAAGCTGCGCACCTTCCTCACCGTCGTCGCGATCGTGATCGGCGCATTCACGCTGACCCTCACCACGGGGCTCGGCGCGGGCATCAACAAGTACGTGGACAACG
>SRJI02000554.1 GCA_005473895.2 Carideicomes alvinocaridis | reverse complement strand
TGGGTGCTCGGCGCGCTGCTCGCCCTCGGCCGGCCGGGAGTCGAGGCGTTCCAGCGCCGCGTCGAGTTCCCGGTCGACGCCCTGCGCACGTACCGGAAGATCACCGGCGCCCTCGACGAGGTCGCCATCTGGGTCACGGGGCGCACCCAGACCGGCTCCCTGCGCCGCTACCTGGGCATCATCCTGGCCACCGCGTTCCTGCTGCCGGCCGCGTTCCTGCTCTTCCCCGTGGGGCGCAGCGAGCGCACGCTGGCCACCTCGTTCCTCTCCGCGGACGTCGCCTGGTTCCAGACCCCGGCGCAGCTGGTCGTGGTGCTGATGATCGCCGTCGCCACCGTGTTCGCCGTCCGCGCGCGCCGCCGCTTCAAGGCGATCATGCTGGTGTCCGTGACCGGCTACGGCGCCGCCGCCCTGTTCGCGATGCGCGGCGCCCCGGACCTCGCGATCACCCA
>SRJI02000553.1 GCA_005473895.2 Carideicomes alvinocaridis | reverse complement strand
GCCCTCGGCGGGACCATGGCCCGGCAGGAGGGGACGGCCGAGGACCGCTGACCGCCCCGGCGGCGGGGGCTCAGCCCTCGCAGTCGGTGCAGTAGATCAGGCCGTTCTTCTCACGCGCGGCCTGCGAGCGATGGCGGACGAGGAAGCAGGAGGCGCAGGTGAACTCATCCGACTGGGCGGGCAGCACCCGCACCATCAGCTCTTCACCCGAGAGGTCGGCGCCGGGCAGCTCGAACCCCTCGGCGGCCTCCGCCTCGTCCTCGTCCACGACGGCGGACTGGGTGTCCGTGCGCCGTGCCTTCAGCTCCTCGATGGAGTTCTGGCTCAGCTCTTCCTCGTTCTTGCGAGGGGCGTCGTAGTCAGTGGCCATGGGGTTTCACGCTCCGCTGGTGGGGGACGGCACCGGGACCGGTGCCGGCACTGCGCGGGCGGCGTCGTGGGCGGACCACGCA
>SRJI02000552.1 GCA_005473895.2 Carideicomes alvinocaridis | reverse complement strand
GGCGCGGCCATGCGCACGATGCTCGTCCAGGGCGCCGCGATGCTGGTCAGCCTGGCGCTCGCGGTGCCGTTCCTGGTGCCCTTCGTCGTCCGGCTGGTCACCGGGGCCGCCGTGTGGGGCTGGGTGACGGTGGCGCTCGGGCTCGCGTGGGGCGCCGTCGCGCTGTGGCTGGGCGTGCGCCTGGGGGCGCGCTGGTACGACCGCGCGCAGGCCGAGACCTACCAGGCCGTGGCCGCCTTCTGAGGGGCGCGGCTAGACTGGCCCGCATGAGTGTGACCGGCGAACCCGACCTGAACGACCCCTTCGCGCCCGCCGGCGGCGGCACGTCCGTCCTCGAGCGTGAGGAGCTGCGCCAGGAGATCGAGCCGGGCGACCACGAGCGCTTCGCCCACTACGTCCGCAAGGAGAAGATCACGGAGTCCGCCGTCACCGGCGCCCCCGTGATCGCCCTG
>SRJI02000084.1 GCA_005473895.2 Carideicomes alvinocaridis | reverse complement strand
TCGCCGCGCTCCACCTGGGACGCGAGCGCCGCCATCGCCCCGCGCACGGGCTCCCGGGTCAGCCGGGCCAGCAGCGCCTGGCGCACCTCCTCCTCGAACCAGTAGCGGGCCTGGGCCGCGCGGCGCGCCTGCCAGTGGCCCTCGGCCCGGCGCCACTCGGCCAGGGTCTGCATCTCGGCCCAGGCGGCGTCGAGCCCGGTCTCCTCGCTGGCCGAGACGGTCAGCGCCTTGGGAAAGCCCTCCGGGTCCTGGGGCCGCTTGCGCAGGAGCCGCAGGGCGCCCGCGTAATCCGCGCAGGTGCGCCGGGCCGTGTCCCGCAGGGCGCCGTCGGCCTTGTTGACGAGGATGATGTCGGCGATCTCCATGATGCCGCGCTTGACCCCCTGCAGCTCGTCGCCGCCGCCCGGTGCCAGCAGCAGGACGAAGAGATCGGTCATCTCGGCCACCACCGTCTCCGACTGGCCGACGCCCACCGTCTCCACCAGCACGAGGTCGAACCCCGCCGCCTCGCAGAGCCGCAGCGCCTCGCGGGTGCGGCGGGCGACACCGCCCAGATGCGACTGGCTGGGCGAGGGGCGGATATAGGCGTCGGGATCGCGCGACAGCCGGTCCATCCGCGTCTTGTCGCCCAGGATCGAGCCGCCCGAGCGGGCCGAGGACGGGTCGACGGCCAGCACGGCGACCCGGTGACCCTCGGCGGTGCGGGCCATGCCGAAGGCCTCGATGAAGGTGGACTTGCCCACGCCGGGCGTGCCCGACAGGCCGATGCGGATGGCGCCCTGCCCTTCGTCCTTGACCGCCTCCAGCAGGCGGACGGCGGCGGCGCGGTGGTCCGGGCGGCCGCTTTCCACCAGGGTGATCGCCCGCGACAGCGCGCGCCGGTCGCCCGCGATCAGCTTTTCCGCCAGTTGCTCCGGTTCCATCGCCGTCTCCTGCCAGGTCGCCTGGGGGTTACCTGCCCGGATCGGCGGGCCGATGTCCAGACCGACCGCCTGCCCCCATGGACGCCGGAGGCCCTATCCCCGATAAGGCGCCCATGCGCCTGCCCATCGACGACGCCCTTCCCGAACTGCTTTCCGCCCTGCGCGACCGGGGCCGCGCCGTGCTGCAGGCCCCGCCCGGCGCGGGCAAGACCACGCGCGTGCCGCTGGCGCTGCTGGAGGCCGGGCTCGCCCCGGGCCGCATCCTGATGCTGGAACCGCGCCGCCTTGCCGCCCGCGCCGCGGCCGAGCGCATGGCCGAGATGCTGGGGGAGCCGGTGGGGCGGAGCGTGGGCTACCGGATCCGGGGCGAAGCCAAGGTTTCCGGCGCGACCCGGATCGAGGTGGTGACCGAGGGGATCCTGACGCGGATGATCCAGTCCGACCCGGAGCTGCCGGGGGTCGGGGCGGTGATCTTCGACGAATTCCACGAACGCTCGCTCAATGCCGATCTGGGGCTCGCGCTGTGCCTGGAAATCGCCGGGGCGCTGCGCGAGGACCTGGTGCTGATCGCCATGTCGGCCACGCTGGACGCCGCGCCGGTGGCCGCGCTGATGGAGGCGCCGCTGGTGACGTCCGAGGGCCGCGCCTTTCCGGTGGAGACCCGCTGGCTGGAGACGCCGCTTGGCCGGACCCGGCTGGAAGAGGCGATGGCGGCGCGGATCCGGCAGGCGCTGGACGAGACCGAGGGCGGGGTGCTGGCCTTCCTGCCCGGCGAGGGGGAGATCCGGCGCACGGCCGCCGCGCTCGACGGGCGGCTGCCGGAAGGGGTGCGGCTGCGGCCGCTCTTCGGCGCGCTGCCCTTCGCCGAGCAGCGCGCGGCGATCCGGCCCGAGGCGGAGGGGCGGAAACTGGTGCTCGCCACCTCGATCGCCGAGACCTCGCTGACGATCGAGGATATCCGCGTGGTGGTGGATGGTGGCCGGTCGCGGCGGGCGCGGTTCGATCCGGGCTCCGGCATGTCGCGGCTGGTGACGGACAAGGTCAGCCGCGCCGAGGCGGCGCAGCGTGCCGGCCGGGCCGGCCGGGTGGCGCCCGGCGTGGCCTACCGGCTCTGGACGAAGGGAGAGGAGGGCGCCCTGCCCGGCTTTCCGCCCGCCGAGATCGAGGCGGCCGACCTCTCGGGCCTCGCGCTGGAGCTCGCCCTCTGGGGCGCGCCGGACGGCGCGCTGCCCTTCCTGACCGCGCCGCCGGA
>SRJI02000551.1 GCA_005473895.2 Carideicomes alvinocaridis | reverse complement strand
AACACCTTGAGGTCGTCCACCGTCAGCTTCTTCATCTGGTGCGTGGCGTTGCGACCCTCGAAGGACTTGCCCAGGCCGTAGCCCTTGATGGTGTGGGCCAGGATCACGGTGGGCTGGCCCTTGTGCTCCATGGCGGCCTTGTAGGCGGCGTACACCTTCTTGTAGTCGTGGCCGCCACGCTTGAGGCCCCAGATCTCGTCGTCGGTCATGTCCGCCACCATCTCCTTGGTGACGGAGGACCGGCCGAAGAAGTGGTCGCGCACGAAGCCGCCGGACTCGGCCTTGTAGGTCTGGTAGTCGCCGTCGAGCGTCTCGTTCATGATGCGCACGAGCTCGCCCTCGTCGTCGGCCTCGAGCAGCGGATCCCACTCGCGGCCCCACAGGACCTTGATGACGTTCCAGCCGGCGCCCCGGAAGTAGGACTCCAGCTCCTGGACGATCTTGCCGTTGCC
>SRJI02000550.1 GCA_005473895.2 Carideicomes alvinocaridis | reverse complement strand
TCCAGGGGGTCCGGGCGGCCGGCTGCGAGGGCCTGGCGCACCGCGTTCACGGCGGTCTTCATCCCCGCCACCGGGCCGGCCAGCTCGGGGTGCGACCCGTTGGCCACGAGCGCCTCGGCCTCGGCCACGTCCTGCTCGGACTGGGCGAGGCCCGACTGCAGGTTGCCCAGCATGGCCCGCAGGGACCCCTCGGCCTTGCCCACCGCCTCCGTGAGCGTGTCCACCTGGCTGAGCGCCTCCTCGGCGGCACGCACGGCCAGCGCCGCCGTGGAGCGGTCCTGGGCTTCCCACGCGCTCCGCGACTTCGCGACGGCGGTCTCCACGAACTCGAGCCTCTCCCGGGCCTGCGCCGCGTTGTCCGCGACCTCGGCGAGGGCGGACTCCGCGTACTGGCCGTGCAGCGCGGCGATCGCCGACTCGGACTCCTGCACCCGGGACCGGGCCTCGGGCAG
>SRJI02000549.1 GCA_005473895.2 Carideicomes alvinocaridis | reverse complement strand
CATATATTCATTGATCCATCCTATACACAAGATTTAGACCACTACAACCAACACAAGTGCCACAAAAGAGAGAGCAAGCAATWGAGAGCTMCTCRWTTGAGTTTAGCCCTAGYGCCTTGTGAGATTCATTGAGAGATAGTGTGTGCTACATCTTTGTGTTCATTTGYGCGTGGAGTWTTGACTCCCATYSAACTTCCWCCAAAGTTTTGGAGGCCTTGTAAAAGCTAGCAAGAGACACCWAAGWGTGTGGTGATCCTTGCGGGGTCTTAAGTGATCCTTGAGAAGAAGAAGAGCYCGCCGATCTTGWGTGATCGGTGGAGAGAGGGAAAGGGTTGAAAGAGACCCGTCCTTAGTGGACTCCTCAACGGGGACTAGGCCTTCGAGGGYCGAACCTCGGTAAAACAAATCACCYGTGTCTYGTRTGMTTATTGCTTGTGATTTGTTTGTTCTTT
>SRJI02000548.1 GCA_005473895.2 Carideicomes alvinocaridis | reverse complement strand
ACCCGCGCCCTGCAGCCCCACGACGACCTCCTCGACGTCGTCCCTGCCGACCAGCGCGGACCGGCCGACGAAGTCGGCCTCCTTGCTCGCGGGCACCGCGAAGCCGACGCCGGAGGCGTGCGGCTGGTGCCGGGTGTCCAGCTCGTTGCCGTAGAGCGGCATGCCCGCCTCGAGGCGCAGCGAGTCCCGCGAGGCGAGCCCGCACAGCGTCAGCTCCACGCCCGCCTCGTCCGCGGCCGAGAGCATCGTGTGCCACACGGCGGAGCCGCGGTCGCCGGCCTCGGCGGTGGAGGCGGCGGGCAGGAACAGCTCGAAGCCGTCCTCGCCGGTGTAGCCGGTGCGCGCGACGACGGCGGTGACGTCGCCGGCGTCCGTGGGCACGGTCAGGGTCAGGTGGCCGTAGTACTTCAGCTCGGCCAGCTGCGCCGCGGCCTCCGGCATGGCCCGGGCGAG
>SRJI02000547.1 GCA_005473895.2 Carideicomes alvinocaridis | reverse complement strand
CTCCATGCCGCAGTTGGTGCTCGCGATCAGCTTGTCCGCGTCCACGAACTCGAGGGTCTCCCGGAGGGTCGCCGCGACCTCCTCGGGCGTCTCGACCTCGTCGCTCGCCACGTCGATCGCGCCGACCATCACCTTCTTGCCGCGCAGCAGGCCGATGAGCTCCGCCGGCACCCGGGAGTGGTGCCGCTCCAGGGCGATCGTGTCGATCGTGGACTCGCGCAGCAGGGGGAACGACGTCTCGTACTGGCGCCACTCCTCGCCCAGCGTGGCCTTCCAGTCGTTGTTCGCCTTGATCCCGTAGCCGTAACAGATGTGCACGGCCGTCTCACACGTCAGGCCCTCGGCCGCACGCTCGAGCGTCGCCACGCCCCAGTCGCGGACGTCGTCGAAGAACACGTTGAACGCGGGCTCGTCGAACTGCACGACGTCGACGCCCACCGCCGCCAGCTCCCG
>SRJI02000546.1 GCA_005473895.2 Carideicomes alvinocaridis | reverse complement strand
GAACGCGGCGAAGGAGTTGGGGAACTTGTCCTCGGCCAGGCGGGTCAGGGTGCCCGCCGCCACGAGCTCGTCCGCGAGGCGGTCGCGCTCCTCCTCGGAGCCGTCGACCCACTGGACGGAGTCCGGCTGCGTCAGCTCTGCGATCTGGGCGACCCACTCGCGCAGCTGGGCGTAGTCCGTGGGCGCGTCCGCCAGGGCGCGATCCGCGAACGAGGTGGTGGCGTTGTCAGCCATGGTGGAGAGTCCTCCCATTGGGGTCCGGGGCCGTTCCGTCCCGTCCACTCCGATGCGTGCACCGCCGAAGCGCGCACCACATCGTTGTGGCCGCACGGTCCTGCCATGGTACCCGAGCCCGGCTATCATGGCCGCGCCCCCGCCACACCCCCGACACAGACCGCCGCAGACCGTCGATTTGCACTTCGCCGGAGAGGTCCTGTAGTGTTCTACGAGTTC
>SRJI02000545.1 GCA_005473895.2 Carideicomes alvinocaridis | reverse complement strand
CGGGTGCAACATGCGGACGCGCCTGGTGGCCCGGGGCGCGATGGACCTACCGTGGCTGACGTCGCCGTCGCCCGGCGTCGGCGTGCCGCGAGGGATGAGGAGACCGAGATGACGGAACGGACCGGGCAGGCCAGCGAGGCCGGGACCATCGACCGGTTGATGGCCGGGTGGGTCGCCGACGTCGAGACCCCGGACGCCTGCACCGCCCACCTGCTCTGCGACCGCTGGCCGGCGGACGCCGTGGCGTTCCGGTTCGTGGCGGAGGACATGTCCGCCGTGGACCTCACCTTCGGCGAGCTCGCCGACCGCTCCCGCCGCCTCGCCACCGGCCTCGCCGCCCGTGGTGTCACGCGCGGCGACCGCGTCCCCGTGATGATGTCCAAGCGCGAGGAGCTCGTCATCACGCTGCTGGCCCTGTGGCGGCTCGGCGCCGTGCATGTGCCGCTGTTCACCG
>SRJI02000544.1 GCA_005473895.2 Carideicomes alvinocaridis | reverse complement strand
TACTTAGTAACTGCTAATAAAATTTTGACCAACTTATAAAAGCAATGCTCAGCTTYARCCYTTATTTYRTTGATCAGCCTTACACTTCATGAACTCCCACCTTTGGTGAGTTCATGCCACRTTATTCCCCACAACTTGTTGAGCKATGAWCATGTGTGAGCTCACCCTTGCTGTCTCACACCCCCCCACAGGAGAAGARCAGGTGGTTCARGAGGAGCCACAAGGCGAGGAGTATGATCTGATCTAGGTGGCGTTTCTCAGTYGACATTGGCGCCRACGATCCTTAGTTYGTTTTATRTTTATTCTTTTATTTTGTAWTAAGTCTTCCGCTATGTAATAAATACTCTGATGTTTTATGACATTTATCTCTATACACTCTGTTATTATATATGTTGTCTTCTTGGCGCATGTATGAGATGCACCYGGCTTTGTTCYTTAAAGCCGGGTGTGACAG
>SRJI02000543.1 GCA_005473895.2 Carideicomes alvinocaridis | reverse complement strand
GGCAGCACGGCGACGACGTCGCCCGGCAGCCGGGTGCCCTCCCGCGCGTAGACGGTGACGTCGTGGCCCCGGCGCACGAGGTGCTCCACGGTCATGGCCGTGTGCATCTCCAGCCCGCCCTCGTAGGGCGAACGGATGGGGTGGAGCATGTGGGTGAGCACGCTGATGCGCATCGGCGTCCCCTTCCCGGCCCGGGCCGGGCCGAACGGCCCCGTGCGGGGCGGCAGAAGCGCGACTGACCTGCGGTGACACGACCGCATCACGTCCGCGCTGACGTACCCCGGCACTGTAGACACCCGGGGGGTCCCCCCGAAAGCGCCGGGCCCCCGGGCGGCAACGCCCTGGGAACGAGAAAGTCCCGGTCCGCGATCTCAGGGATCGCGGACCGGGACGGCCCGTGGAGCTAAGGGGAATTGAACCCCTGACCTTTTCATTGCGAACGAAACGCTCTACC
>SRJI02000542.1 GCA_005473895.2 Carideicomes alvinocaridis | reverse complement strand
CACCACCTGGAACAGGACGTCCCCGAGCTCGGCGGCCAGGGCGGGGTACGCGCCGTCGGCCCGACGCGCGGGCACGTCGGCCCACGCGGCGGCGTCGCGGGACTCGATCTCCGCCACCGCCTCGTACGCCTCCTCCACGAGGTACTCGGCGAGGTCGGCGTGCGTGAGCGCGGCCGTCCACGGGCAGTGGTCGCGCAGGGCCTCGACCACCGCCACCAGACGGTCCACACTCGCGCTCACGGACGGATCAGTCGTCCTCGTCGTCCAGCTCCTCGAGGACCGGGCCGACGGCGTCGCCGGAGATGACCTCGCCCCAGCCGGCCACGAGGATCTCGGCGAGGTCCTCGCGCTCGTCCACGGACAGGAAGGCGGCCTCGGCAGCGTTGAGCTGCAGGTCCAGCAGCTCGGAGAGCGAGTAGCCGAAGGTCTCGGCGAGCAGGTAGAGCTCGTCGGTC
>SRJI02000083.1 GCA_005473895.2 Carideicomes alvinocaridis | reverse complement strand
TCGGTTACAACTACCGCCTCTCCAACATCCTCGCCGCTTTGGGCCGGGCGCAACTGAGCCGTCTCGAGGGGATGATCGAGCGCCGTCGAGCGTTGCGGATTCGGTACCGCGAGCTGTTCGCCACGGCGCCTGGTGTCGAGATGTTCGGCGAGCCGTCCGGCGTCGACGGCGGTCCCACGCGCGACAACTTCTGGCTCTCCTCCATCCTGGTGGACCCGGACGCAGCAGGGTTCACCGCTGAGGACCTGCGAGTCCACCTGGCCGGACAGGACATCGAAGCCCGACCGCTGTGGAAGCCCATGCACCTCCAGCCGGTCTTCGCTGGACGCCGCGCGTTCACGGACGGCACCGGCGAGCGACTGTTCACCACCGGGCTGTCGCTTCCCAGCGGTTCTGTGCTCGACGAATCCAGCATCAGTCGTGTCGTGGAGTCGATCACCTCGTTCCTGGAGAGCCGGGCATGAGGATCCTTCTCTCCTCCGTCGGCAGAAGGCCCTACCTGGTGCGCTGGTTCCGCGACGCCCTCAAGGCGAACGGCGTGGATGGCGCAGTCCTCGCGGCGGACGTCGACGCCAACGCCCCGTCACGGCCGTTCGCCGATGACTTCGTCTCGGCGCCGAAGGTGGTGGACTCCGGCTATGCGTCGTGGCTCCGTCAGACCCTGGTCGAGCACGACATCGACCTGGCCGTCTCGATCAACGACTTCGAGCTCTCGACCTGGGCGACCCTTCCTGAGGACCGCGCCTTGGCGCCGCTCGTACGCCTCGACGCCGCCACCCAACGCATGGTCGAGGACAAGTTCGCCACCAGCCAGGCCCTCGTCAAGGCCGGCGTCCCCTCTCCGGTGACGTGGCTGGGCACCGCTCCCCCCGCAGCCGAGGAGGCGGCAGGGCCGTTCGTGGCCAAGGGCCGCTACGGCAGCGCGTCGCGTGGGCTACGGTTCGTCGATCGGGCAGGACTTCCCGGGGCGCTCGAGGAGGCGTCCGGTGAGGTCACAACTCGTCAAGGGGTGCCCGCACTGCAGCAAGACGAGGTCCCGCCTGCGGAACTGATCGTGATCCAGGAGCGGATCGACGGCGTCGAGTACGGCCTTGACGTGGTCTGTGACTTGGAGGGCCGCTACGCCGGCGTCCTGGCGCGACGCAAAATCGCCATGCGCAACGGCGAGACAGACCGCGCCGTTTCCGTCGACGCGGCCCCCTTCGAGTCCATCGCTCGCGGCATCGCAGAGGCGATCCCCCACCCGGGGACGATCGACGTGGACGTGTTCGTGGACGCCTCCGGTGACATCTATGTGATCGACATCAACCCTCGGTTCGGCGGCGGCTACCCGTTCTCACACGTGGCCGGTGCTCGCGTGCCTGAATGTTATGTGGCCTGGACGCTCGGCAGAGAGCCCGACCCCGCATGGCTGCGCTGCCGACCGGACGTCGTCGCCGGCAAGTTCGTCGAGATCGCAGCCACGAGCGAAGGAGGAACCGGTGCTGACGCCTGACTCCCCCTACCAGGAGCGTTTCGCCGCGCTCAACCAGAAGTTGCGTTGGGAGGTCGCGGACGAACTGCGGCGGGCGAACCTCGCTCGGGTAGACGAGCTGCATCCTCCGGTCACGCCGCGAGACTCGTTCTACACTCGGCACGGCAAGCGAGCCCTCGACGTCACCGCCTCCGGGGCCGCCCTGCTGTTGGCCTCGCCTGTGGTCGGGGCGCTGTGCCTGGTGACGCTGAAGGACCTGGGCCGGCCGGTGCTGTTCACACAGGAGCGCCCCGGCCAGCACGGCGAGATGTTCCGGATGGTCAAGCTGCGCACCATGCGAGAGGCCTACGACGACCAGGGCAGGCCCTTGCTGGGCGAGTTGCGCGTGACGAAGACCGGACGGCTGATCCGGCGTGCTTCCCTGGACGAGCTTCTGAACTTCTGGAACATCTTCAAGGGTGACATGTCACTGATCGGCCCCCGCCCGCTGGTGCCCGAGTACGTGGAGCGCTTCAGTCGACGCCACCGCCAGCGCTTGGCGGTCAAGCCAGGACTGGAGTGCCCTCCCCCCCGTCCGCCGAAGGGCCCGATCACCTACAACGACCAGTTCGAGAACGACTGCTGGTACGTGGAGAACGTCTCGCTCAAGACCGATGCCTGGATGATCTGGCGCGTCCTGCAGACCGCTCTGGACCGGCGACAGAACAAGGCACGCGGGTCCTCCACGCGCGGCTCCTTCATGGGATACGACGCCGATGGCACGGTGATCACCACTGCCGCCCTGCCTGACTGGGCCCTCAACACGGTGCTCG
>SRJI02000541.1 GCA_005473895.2 Carideicomes alvinocaridis | reverse complement strand
CACGTCGCTGCCGATCTCAATCCATCGCAACGGGTATCCCGGCGCATCGCCCCAGGTGTCTCCGGGGGCGGCCATCAGTTCGGCGGAGTAGTAGTCGAGGCGCCGTTCAATCTCGCGCAACCACTCGCGGGCGAAGGGCGTGCCAGGGCGCATGATGAACGCTCCGAAGCCCACTAAGCGGGGGAAGTTCCGGTGAATGTCGCGGCCCAGGCGCGTATGGTCGTCGCCTCCGCAAGACCGGGAGGACACCTCCGGGTAACCGGCGAGCCACACCTGCGGGTCGTCGAATGCATCCCACGCCCCGGGCCAGTCCGACGTCGGTCGCTTGACGTCGGAGTACCCACCGCCGTAGTGCCACATGACGTATGCCCGGAGATAGTCGGACCGGTGCACCGCGGACAGCGCGTCGTAAGCGGGGTGCAGCGGCGCGCCGGGGACGACCCAGTCAGCGAGGT
>SRJI02000540.1 GCA_005473895.2 Carideicomes alvinocaridis | reverse complement strand
CGCGCCGAGGCCTGACCCGCCGCTCGGAGCAGGCGCGGCTCAGCGGGACGCCGGCAGCCCCAGGAACGCGCGGATCGCGGGCATCTCGCGGCGCACCTGGTCCAGGCCGAGCTCGTGGGCGGCGGCCAGCTTGGCCACGGACCGCTCGCCGTTGGAGATGGGCATGGTCTCGGGCACGAACAGATAGGCCCGGCCCTGCCGCTCCATCTCGAACAGGCGCTCGCGGGTCGCGTTGTACCGGCGCCAGCGCGTGAGCAGGCCGTCCGCGACGGCGGGGTAGCGCCGGAAGGTGCGCTGGTAGAACGAGGGGAACCGCTCGGGCCGCTTCACGTACCCGCGCTCCCGGGTCAGGACCACGAGGACCTTCTCGAACCCCGCGTCCTCCGCCGCGGTCAGCGGGATCCCACCGTCCACGCCGAGGGCGCCGTCCACGAACACGGTGCCCTCGGCGTGCA
>SRJI02000539.1 GCA_005473895.2 Carideicomes alvinocaridis | reverse complement strand
ACCTACTTCGAACTGAGCAAGAACGAGTGGGGCTACGGCGTCCAGGCGGATGAACTGGACGTGGTCCCCCGGCCGCTGACCAACGCCGAACGGTTCCGGGTGACCGCCTTCACCTTCACCGACGCCGCTGGCGACCGCTGGTCCCGCGACCACCAGGGTCGGCTCTCAGCGACAAGTGGGAAAGAGTCTGAAGCGACTGATTGAGGGACAGGCAGGCAAGGGACCTGGACCAGCTCCATGCACAGCTCCGAGCCGACCACCCGCAGGCGGTGCCGGAGCAGCTCGAGTTCCATGGCCTGCGGTGTTTAACGGCAAGGACGACTGGACTGCCGCCCCCGTCGGCGTCCGCGCATGGGCCAGCCAACGCGCCGTCGAACTCATCGCCGCGCACACCCCATGGTTCGGCTTCCAGGGTGTCGACGTCGACAGGCTGCGTCAGCGGCCTGGATGGGAAG
>SRJI02000538.1 GCA_005473895.2 Carideicomes alvinocaridis | reverse complement strand
GCTCAAGCACGGCCCGATCGCCCTGATCGACGAGGGTCAGCCGGTCTTCGTGGTCATGCCCTCGCCCATGGACCGTCACTCGCTGCACGCCAAGGTGGTCTCCAACATCCAGGAGGTCCGCGCCCGCGGCGCCCGCACCTTCGCCGTCGCCGAGCGCGGCGACGCGGCCGTGCGCGGCCAGGCCGAGGTCGTCTTCGAGGTCCCCGAGACCCAGCCGATGCTCATGCCGCTGCTGACCACGGTCCCGCTGCAGATCTTCGCCCTCGAGCTCGCCACGGCGAAGGGCTACGACGTGGACCAGCCGCGCAACCTCGCCAAGTCCGTCACGGTGGAGTGATCCGCCGCGGAGGCCACCGAGACCTCTCCTGCCGGGCCCGGCCGCCACAGAGCGGCCGGGCCCGCGACGCGTCCGGCACGGTCGTCCTCCCGCGCCAGTAGACTCCCCGAGGAGGCCCG
>SRJI02000537.1 GCA_005473895.2 Carideicomes alvinocaridis | reverse complement strand
AGTCGTGCACGTGAGAAGCGTAACACGCCGAGCCGCTCCGATCCGCCGTTCCGGGCGCGTCGCAGGGGCGTGTCGGGGGCCGCACGGAGCCCCGTCGCAGGATCAGTACGTGAAGGTCCGGTCTCCCACGCGGAATTCGACGTCCTCCAGGTCCGGGATGGCGTCGCGCGCCCGGTCCGCCGCCTCCCGCATCGTGTCCTCGAGAACCTGGGGATCGGCCTCGAGCAGGGACTGGCCGTACTCGATGACCACCTTCCCGTCCTCCCCAAGGGCCTCGACGCATCGTGTCCTCGAGAACCTGGGGATCGGCCTCGAGCAGGGACTGGCCGTACTCGATGACCACCTTCCCGTCCTCCCCAAGGGCCTCGACGTCGACGATGTCCGAACCGGAGGGCAGGGATCGCGTCAGGTCCTCGACGACCTCGGCGGCGCGCTGGTCCGCCTCCTCGAGGGCGT
>SRJI02000535.1 GCA_005473895.2 Carideicomes alvinocaridis | reverse complement strand
CTCCGCCGGCATGACGGTCAGCCTCGGCCTGATGGCACTGGCCTTCTCCTTCGCGCAGACCGGCGGCGCCGAGTCCGTGTCCCTGCCGCAGCCGTGGTCCACGGTGGCGCTGGTGGCCGCAAACGCCTTCGTGGTGTTCTTCGGCGCCACCTGGGGTCCGCTGGTCTGGGTGCTGCTGGGCGAGATGTTCCCGAACCGCATCCGCGCCGGAGCGCTCGCCGTGGCCGCCGCCGCGCAGTGGGCGGCGAACTTCACCGTCTCCACCACGTTCCCGTGGCTGGCGGACATCGGCCTGACCCTCGCCTACGGCCTGTACGCGGTCATGGCGGCGCTGTCCCTGGCCTTCGTGGTGGCCTTCGTCCCCGAGACCAAGGGCAAGACGCTCGAGGAGATGAGCGACGTCGTCGTGCGCTCCCCGGGGCAGCGGCGCGCGGTGCGCGCCGAGGCGGAGCGGGAC
>SRJI02000534.1 GCA_005473895.2 Carideicomes alvinocaridis | reverse complement strand
CGTCGAGGGCCACCCCGACGGGACGACGGCCGTCCGGGTCCGCGTCCACCAGCGCCGCCGCCGGCACCAGCTCGCCGGCCCGGACCGTCCCGGAGACCATCCGCCCCTCCGGAGCCGGGGCATCGGCGCTGAGGTACCGCTCGCCGGCCTCGCTGAGGTTGACCTCCACGGGCCGCAGGTCCCCGGCCGCGATGGGCGTGCCCGGGGGCAGGTCCTCCGCGGCCGTCCAATACGCTGCGGTCCGCTGGGAGGAGGCGACCAGCGCCACGACGCCGGCGATCGAGGCGAGGACGAGCACGAGACCGACGAGGAGCCGGGGATCCCGCCAGCGGGGCCGGCGCAGACGGCCGCCCTCGGTGGACGCGGACATGGTCGTGGACACCGGATGCTCCCCCCTTCGGACCGGCCTCTCGGGCCGCCGCGGCCCCGGCACCCCGTCGGTGTCGGCCCCTCCGCG
>SRJI02000533.1 GCA_005473895.2 Carideicomes alvinocaridis | reverse complement strand
CCCCACATATGTTTCCTTGCCATAGATCACATTCTTGGATTTCTGGTGGAGACCATTTCTTGGTCAAAAATCYGTASGTGTTAGCCTTCRGTATTATTGWAAATGGTCATTCATGGCTATTTTCGACAAAAATGGGGGTTGTGTGGCCATTGATCATYGACCAGAGGCTCRTAMACCTCACCCCACATATGTTTCCTTGCCATAGATCACATTCTTGGATTTCTGGTGGAGACCATTTCTTGGTCAAAAATCCGTAGGTCTTAGCCTCTARTATTATTGAAAATGGTCGCTCATGGCTATTTTCATAAAAAATGGGGGTTGTGTGGCCATTKATCRTCGACYAGAGGCTCATAMAYCTCACCCCACATATGTTTCCTTGCCATAGATYACATTCTTGGATTTYTGGTGGARACCATTTCTTGGTYAAAAACTGGAAACCATTTCTTGGTTAAAAACT
>SRJI02000082.1 GCA_005473895.2 Carideicomes alvinocaridis | reverse complement strand
GTAAGCGCCCGATAGCTACCGCAGTGGCATGTCCTTGACGCGTGCGATGATGTCTGGATCGCCGACGAAGTCCTCGAGGAAGCCTTGCCATTCCTCTGTCGATATCCGGGCAGCCCTGAGCATGTCGCGAAGTTCGCCGATGCCGTCGTCGGTGAGGGCAGTCTGGTAGGTTTCCTGGTCGACCTGGACACTGACGATATTGCCGTAGGTTAGGTTGTCGTCGTTGCTGACAATGGCTTCGAGGAGGTCCAGATCCTCCCCAAGCAGGTTGGCGACGTGACTGAGCATGCAGACGGAGGTGGTCGTCGCCATCAGGCAGCCTCGCTGCTGGGCTGACGTTTCGCTTGCCACAACCAAGGCAGCAGTTCGTCGAGCCGGTTGATCTTGTGATCATGGATGCGGTCGAGGATATCGGCGAGCCAGGCCTGCGGATCGAGCCCGTTCATCTTGGCGGTTTCGATGAGCGTCATGGCCCGGGCCAGCGTTTCGCCACCGCTATCGGAGCCCGCGAAGAGCCAGTTCTTTCGGCCGATGCCGATCGGGCGCATGGCGCGCTCGGCCGGGTTGTTGTCGATGCCGACGCGGCCGTCTTCGAGGAAGAGCTCGAAGGATGGCCAGCGGCTGAGGCCGTAACGGATGGCCTTGGCGAGATCGCTCTTGCCCGGAATGCGCAGCAGCTGGGCCTCGGCCCAGGTCTTGAAGGCAGCTACCATGGGGCCGGAGTGCTGCTGGCGCGCGGCCTGTCGCAGTTCGGCGGACTGACCGGCGATCTCGCGCTCGACATCGTAGATCTTGCCGATCCGGTCGAGGGCCTCCCGCGCGATCTCGGACTTCGTGGTTTCCCACACATCGTGGAAGTCGCGCCGCAAGTGCGCCCAGCATGCTGCCTCTCGGAACTGGCTGCTGCCATCCGCGCGCTGTTCGTAGAGCGGATTAAAGCCGGCATAGGCATCCGCCTGAAGGATGCCACGGCTGGCTTGTAGGTGGCGCTGCGGATGCTCCCCCTTCCGATCCGGGGAGAAGCGGTAGACGACGCCGGGTGGCGCCGTGCCGGCCCAAGGTCGTTGGTCAGAGACATAGGCCCAGACCCGGCCTTGTTTGACACCCTTGCCGAGACCGCGGTCTCGGCGTGACCGGTCCAGCACGCGGATTGGAGTGTCATCTGCATGCAGCACCGGCGCGGCCATCACCTCCGCCTCGATCCGCTCGATGACGGGAGCGAGCACCTTCATGGCGCGCCCGCACCAATCCAGAAGCGTGCTGTCAGGGATGTCGGCGCCCATGCGGGCGTAGATCTCGTGCTGACGATACAATGGAAGATGGTCGTCGAACTTGGAGACGAGGATTTGGGCCAGCAGCCCCGGACCGGCCATGCTGCCGGGGATCGGACGGCTCGGGGCCGCAGGCTGCACCATCTTCTCACACCGGCGGCAGGACTTCTTCACCCGCGCGATCTGAATGACCCTCATCTGCGCCGCGACCAGGTCGAGAAGCTCGCTGACGTCCTCACCCACCACTCGCAGGTCACCCCCACAATCGGGGCAACAGGAGCCAGGGTCGAGCTCCCGGCGTTCGCGGGGCGTTGCGTCCGACACGCGCGGACGTCGGCGGGGCTTCGCCTCGGCAGCAGGAGCATCGGCCGCGGCTGGCTCATCGTCCTCGATCGGCACGTCGCGCTGTTCGGCGGCCGCGACCAGCAGATCCTCCAGCGCCAGTTCCAACTGGGCAATCTCGCGCTCGAACTTTTCCGAGGACTTGCCGAAGGCCTGCTTCTGCAACTTGGCGATCCGCAGGCGAAGGGCCTGAACCAGCTGTTCATGGGCCTGGAGCGTGGCCGACATGCGCGCATTCGCTGCCTGTAGCGCGGCGATCATCGCCTTCAGGACAGCGGGGTCGTCAGAGAGAATGTCGGCATCATCGGACATGGTGACTGATACCATGCGCCGGCATGTGAGGCCAATAAAACAAGAAGATTCAAACGGATAATCTACCCGACCCGGGCGGGCGGTGCGCCCCAGTCCGGGCGCCGCCAGTCGATCCCCTCCCACAACATCGCCAGCTGGGCGGAGGTCAGCCGCGCGACCCCGGCCGCGGTGTTCGGCCAGGGAAAGCGCCCGCGCTCGAGGACCTTGTAGTAGAGGCAGAAGCCTTGGCCATCCCAGTAGAGCAGCTTCAGACGATCCCCCTTGCGCCCCCGGAAAGCAAAAACCGCACCGCCGGTTGGTTTCTGGCGCAACACGTCCTGAGCCAAGGCCGAAAGGCCGGCAATTCCCTTCCGCATGTCCGTTGCGCCGCATGCCAAGTAGACGCGAACGCCGGTGCCCGGACCGATCATGCCGCTTCCACCGCACGGATCAGCCGGGTCAGCGCCTCGCCATCCATGCTGCTGTCAAAACGAAGGCAACGACCATTGGAAAGCCGCAGTTCCACAAGAACAGGCCGAGAGGGTGCAGGGGATTGTGCGGGTTCGGAATGCGGCCCGAAATCGACCGGCAGAAAAACCGCGCCCCGATCCGGCGACCAAAGCCCCTTCTTCTTCAGGTCACGACGCCAGCCATAGATCTGCGACCGCGTGAGCTCGTGCCGTTGGGCAACCTGCGTGACCGAGGCCCCGCCAACACCCACCTCGAGCAAGATCTCGAGCTTCTCGTCATCACTCCACCGCCGGCGCCGCTCAACGCCCAGAATCTCACCCAGCATAGCATCTCCCGCTAAGACACGTGCATAACTACGTCTTTATGCACGTGTCTTAGCTCGCCCAGCCTTCGTCAGGCAGGCGGCACCAATCGGTCGGTTAC
>SRJI02000532.1 GCA_005473895.2 Carideicomes alvinocaridis | reverse complement strand
GGCGCCGATCAGGGTCACCACGAGGGCGACCACCATGAGCGCGAGGAAGAACAGGCCCACCACCGCGACCCCGGCGCCGATGCCGGCCTTCTTGCCCTTCGCGGCCACGTGTCTCTTGGCGAGCGCGAGCTCGTCCTTCATCTGCAGGGGCAACAGGCGCACGACGGCGCCGAGCAGGTCGGTCAGCGAGCTCGCGCGGGTCTGCGGGGTCACCGGGACGGCGGTCCGCGGCGCGCGGACCTTCGACGCATCGGCGGGGGGAGCCTGGTGGGACATGGTGCATGCCTTCCGTGGAGTGCCTGGACAGATGCGCCCGGGCGGCGCGGCGGCCGCCGGGCATTCTCGAGCAAAACTATCACCGGCCCGCCCCCAGGGGGACGGGCCGGGTGCGCGCGGTGGCGGCTGGATCAGAAGTCGATGACCGCCGGGTCGGGGCCGAGGCGGCCGTCCTCGCGGT
>SRJI02000531.1 GCA_005473895.2 Carideicomes alvinocaridis | reverse complement strand
GGCCGGGGTAGATGCGCGGGGCCAGGTCCTCGGGCGTGATCGTCGCCGCCTGGCCTTCGGGCAGCTCGGCCAGGGCGGCGCGGATCTGCTCCAGGCGGCCCTCGCGGTGGTGCCGGTAGTCGCGGGCGACGACGTCCAGCGGCTCCGGCACGGGCCCGTGCGCGGGCAGCACCGTGAGCGGGCCCGCCGCCTCGAGACGGCGCAGGCTGGCCAGGTAGTCGGTGAGGGTGCCGTCCGGGTGGTCGAGCATCGTGGTGCCCGAGCCGAGGATGGTGTCGCCCGTGATGGCCGCGCCGTGCGCGCCCGCGTCCGGGACGGCGAACGAGTAGGAGTCCGAGGTGTGGCCCGGGGTGGGCCACGCCAGCACCGGGGTGCCGGCGACGTCGATCCGCTCGTCCGGCGTCAGGACGGCGGCCCCGCCGCGGCACCAGTCCGGGTCCGCGGCGCGCACGGGGGC
>SRJI02000530.1 GCA_005473895.2 Carideicomes alvinocaridis | reverse complement strand
TCCTGTCCGGGACGACGATGGCCCAGCTGATCACCATCGTCGGCATGATCCCGTTGGCGCGCCTCTATTCGCCCACAGACTTCGGGCTCTTCGCGATCGCCCAGTCGATCGTGCTTGCCGGGACGATGGTCGCGGCACTGCGCTATGACATCGCCATCGTCCTTCCCGAGAGCCAGTCGGCCGCGCGAACCGTCCACCGGCTGGCCTCACGGCTCATCATGGTGACCTGCATCGTTCTCGCCGTCATCTTGCTGCTGGTCCACCGGTTGGTCAGCGAGCACTATGAGAACCCGTCCTTCGGCATCTGGCTCACCGTGACCGCACTCATCGTCTACGCGATGGCGCAGATCATGAACACGCAGAGCTGGTTGATCCGGATGAAGCAGTTCGGCCTCATCGCGCAGAACCGGGTGCTCGCCGCAGCGGTGATGCTGATTGCACAGCTGCTCTGCGCACC
>SRJI02000529.1 GCA_005473895.2 Carideicomes alvinocaridis | reverse complement strand
ACGATCGCGGCGACCGGGGCGGGTTCCGCAAGGACCGCGACGACCGTGGCTTCCGTGGCGACCGTGACGCCCGCGGGGATCGCGGGGGACGCCCCGGCAGCCGCAAGCCCCGTTGGGGTGCCCAGGAGCGTTCGGATCGGGGCGCCCGCCGCTGATCCGGCCGGGGTGCGGACTCCACCGGAGGCCTGAGCCGGAGCCGATTTTGCATCGGCGCGGAGGCCCTGGTAGAGTCTCACCTCGTTGCCCCGATAGCTCAGTGGTAGAGCGCCATCTTGGTAAGATGGAGGTCCCGGGATCGATTCCCGGTCGGGGCTCTGACATGAGAGCCCGCCCTCGCGGCGTGAAAACCGTGAGAGCGGGCGTTCTCGTGTCGTGGCGGCGTAGCTCAGCTGGTTAGCGCGCACGACTCATAATCGTGAGGTCGGGGGATCGAGTCCCCCCGCCGCTACGGAATCGG
>SRJI02000528.1 GCA_005473895.2 Carideicomes alvinocaridis | reverse complement strand
CTCCGCGCGTCGGGCGCTCGGGGCCAAGGCCGTGCCGACCGCTGATCCTGCTCGAACGACTCGTCCATGACGGCCCGGCGCGCTCGGGCCGGCTCAGACCTCGGCCTGGGCCTCGTTCCACTCGCGGGACAGCGGCGGGCGGGAGAGGCCGTCGAGGAGACCGTCGGCGGGGTCGACGCCGAGCTCGACGATCCTGTTGTCCGCGTCCACGTGGACGACCTTGGGCTGGAAGTTGCGAGCCTCGTCGTCGTCCATCTGCCCGTAGGCGATGAGGATGACGATGTCCCCCGGATGCACCAGGTGGGCGGCGGCGCCGTTGATGCCGAGCACGCCGGAGCCCCGCTCGCCCGCGATGGTGTAGGTCTCCAGTCGCGCGCCGTTGGTGACGTCCACGATGGACACGAGCTCGCCGGGGAGGATGTCCGCGGCGTCCAGCAGGTCCTGGTCCACGGTCACG
>SRJI02000527.1 GCA_005473895.2 Carideicomes alvinocaridis | reverse complement strand
TGCCTTTACCTTGATGAATTCCCAAAAACAACCTGTAGCCGAACGCCTTTTCTTCAACTTCAGGGAGGATGAAACCTTGAACATTTCAGCAAAAATGGATAAAGCATCCTACTCCCGAAGGGAAATGGCAAAATTGCATATAAACATTGATCAACAGGATTCCGGGCCTGTTCCGTTGAATGCTTCAATCCTAATTTTGAATAAAAAACATTTTCAGGAAAAATTGATAAACACCATACAATCCTATTTTATGCTTGATTCTGAACTTAGGGGTAAAATAGAAGACCCTGGCTACTACTTTCGGGAGCAAACCCCAAGTAGGTTTGAGGATTTGGATGCTTTATTGCTTACCCAAGGTTGGCGAAGTAAAATAGAAGACCCTGGCTACTACTTTCGGGAGCAAACCCCAAGTAGGTTTGAGGATTTGGATGCTTTATTGCTTACCCAAGGTTGGCGAA
>SRJI02000526.1 GCA_005473895.2 Carideicomes alvinocaridis | reverse complement strand
GTCACTTTCACGGAGTGGCCGGCCGGGATGGTGATCTCCTCGCCGGTGCGCGGGTTGCGGCCGGTGCGCTCCTTGCGCTCGGTGCGCTCCACGGCCAGCCAGCCCGGGATCGAGACCTTCTCGCCCTTCTTGACCTGGGCGGTGAACACCTCGAAGAGGGCGTCCAGCACATCGCTGACGGCGGCCTGGGTGTTGCCGGAGCGCTCGGCGACGGCGGCGACGAGTTCCTTGCGGTTCATGGCCATGGGTCCTCCCTATGGGACGTCGGTTACGGTTCCCGGGCCGTTCGGACCGGGCTGCCAGTTGTGAACGTACCATCTCTCCGCGGGCGAATCGCCCCCTGAACCGCGAGAATCCGCGATTTCCCGTGACCTGGGCGGCCCTGATCCCCGAGGCACGACGACGGCGGCGCCCCTCCTCAGGAGGGACGCCGCCGTCGCGGTGGTGCCGAGCGCCCG
>SRJI02000525.1 GCA_005473895.2 Carideicomes alvinocaridis | reverse complement strand
TGCCAGGTTCAMTCAGGTACTAGGCTTACCGATTTACCATATTTCTCGGYATGTGYTTAGTACTTTCAAACGCTTGACACAGGTATCCGCACGTTAATCCTTATTCCWTTTTCCATCTYGTAAACAACCAATCCCCATRGATTGTTGTCCACCAACTAGTATCATGACAGTGTGAAAGTGGGTACAATCAATTTCCTGATCTCGCGCGAGTGCTAGAAAAATCACTCGWCTTCTACCGAGATCCTAWTTAAWAAAAGCARCTACTCGACCTRKCATACTAGTATYCATYTCAAWAGGATTCCTGAGATCATGCAACTAGGGTTTCAAACARYTCCTACACYTAAGTGCACAWTCAATCCTACAATCATTAAGTGMAGTAAAATAGCATAAATAACAGGTTATGCATAAAACCGGGGCTTGCCTTCCAAAGCAGTGGCAGGCAGGTCCTCTGCTGGTGC
>SRJI02000524.1 GCA_005473895.2 Carideicomes alvinocaridis | reverse complement strand
GTCGGGGGCGTGCGTGGCGCGCTCGGCGAGCACAGCGGCGGCGCCGGCGCCCAGCGCGGCGTCGATGAAGTCGTGGCCGTCGGCGCGCTCCCCCGGCTTCGCCACGTAGAGCGTGCCCTCGGCGGTGACCTCCCGCGAGTCGGGGGTGACGTGCACCAGCACGGTGGCGGGGTCGAGGGTGGCCGAGAGCGTGCCGGACACGGCCTCGGCGATCTGGGCTGCGGTGAGAGCGATCATGACTCGATGACCTTACCCTCGCGGGCGGGGCCGGAGCCCGAGGCGGAGGCCGCCGCGACACGGGCTGCCAGGGCCTCGCGGAGGGCCACCCGATCGTCCAGCGGGACGAGCTCGCCGTCGTAGTCCATCGTGGTCTCGTGCCCGCGGCCGGCCAGGAGGATGCCGTCCTGCGGCCCCGCCAGCTCCACGGCGCGGCGGATGGCCGCGGCACGGTCGGCCACC
>SRJI02000081.1 GCA_005473895.2 Carideicomes alvinocaridis | reverse complement strand
TCCACGTTGCCGCGCCAGCGCCCGGCCAGCCCGCTGCGGCGCAGGGCCGGGCCGAGGCGGCGGCGCAGCGCGGCGGTGATCTTCTGGCGTGGTCCCATGCGGTTCTCGCTTCGCCTCTTTTCAGGCTCTGTTTCCGGCCCCGTTTCCCTGGCCCTGTTCCTGACCCCGTTCCCTGACCCCGTGTCCCGGTCCGTTCCCTGGCCCGTCGCCCGGCCCGTGCTCCGGCCTGTCGTTCCTGCTCTCCCGGCCCGCCCTTCCGTCCCGGCCTCAGACCGGCAGGTCGTAATCCGCCCGCGCCATCATCCCGGCCAGCTCGCGGATGCCGACCCTGGGCGCCCAGCCCAGCCGGTCGCGCGCCTTGCCGGCGTCGCCGATCAGCAGGTCGACCTCGGCCGGGCGGTAGAATTTCGGGTTCACCTGCATCACCCGCTTGCCGGTCCTGCGGTCGGTGGCGGTCTCGGCCTCGCCCTCGCCCTGCCAGTCGAGCTCCATGTCCAGAGCCTCGGCCGCATAGGTAAAGAAATCGCGGATCGTCGTGGTCACCCCGGTGGCCAGCACGTAATCGCCCGCCTCCTCCTGCTGCAGCATCCGCCACATGCCCTCGACGTAATCGCCGGCAAAGCCCCAGTCGCGCTGCGCGTCCATGTTGCCCAGCTCCACCGGGTCATTGCCGCCGCGGGCCAGCCGGGCGAGGCCGCGGGTGATCTTGCGGGTGACGAATTCCTCGCCGCGCAGCGGGCTCTCGTGGTTGAAGAGGATCCCCGAGCTCGCATGCATCCCGAAGCTCTCGCGGTAATTCACCGTGATGTAATGGCCGTAGACCTTGGCCGCGCCATAGGGCGAGCGGGGGTGGAAGCCGGTGGTCTCGCGCTGCGGGACCTCCCGGACCTGGCCGAACATCTCGGAGGTGGAGGCCTGGTAGAAGCGCACCTCGGGCCGCAGGCTGCGCAGGGTGTCGAGCACCCGCACCACCCCCATCGCGTCCACGTCGGCGGTATGGACCGGCATGTCCCACGACGCGCCGACGAAGCTCTGGGCGGCGAGGTTGTAGAACTCGTCCATCGCCACGTCGCGCAGGGTGCGGAAGATGTTGTTGGGCTCGGTCAGCTCGAATTCGTGCAGGTGGAGGCGGTCCTCGATGCCCAGCCGTTCCAGCCGGATGCGCTCGGGCTGGGAATTGCGCCGCACGCCGCCATGCACCTCGTAGCCCTTCTCCAGCAGCAGCTGCGCCAGGTAGGCGCCGTCCTGGCCGGTGATCCCGGTGATGAAGGCTGTGGGCATGCGAAAACCTGTCCTTGGGGCGGCGGGGCCATGCGGGGCGGGGCCGTGCGAGGCCGGCGGGGGCGGGAGCGCGGCCACGGAGGGCGACCGGCGGGGGGGTGTGAGACTGATAATTGCCGCCGGGCGGAGGATCAATCGCGCTTTCTCCCGGCCGGGCGGGTCTTCGCCTCGCCGGGGCAGGGGGCCTTCGCTTTGCCGGTCGCGGACGGGGCCTTTGCCCTCGGGGCACGAGCGGGCCTTCGCCTCACCGAACCAGGTCGGGCCTGCGCTCTACCGGGCCGGATGGGTTTTCGCCCTACCGGGCATGGCCGGGCCTTCGCCGGATTCGGCGGCGCAGCGGCGCGGGCAGCAGCCGGCGGGCGAGGCCGCGGAGGCTTCGGCGCAGGGCCTCGGCGGGGCGGCGGACCTCCAGCACCTGCAGCCCCAGCATCCGCGCATCCGTCCCCCGGCCCAGCCGCAGGGGGCTCTCCAGCCGGTCGAGGGTCAGGGTGATGATCGCGACCTCGGCGCCCGGGGCGGGGCGGGGCGTGAGCAGGCGCAGGGTGACCGGCCGGTCGGTCTCGATCACCACCTCGCGGGCGGGCCGGCCCGGCGCGGTGAGGGCCAGGCGCCGCGTCCGTCCCCGCCCGGCGCCGAAGACCCGGAACCGCAGGCGCAGGGCCATCGGCCGCGGCACCGCCTCGGCCGTCGCGACCAGGCGGAGGTCGCGGTGCCGGGTCCAGCGGGGGGTGGCCTCCTGGCTGCCGTCGTCGGATCCGTCCTCGGGCGGATGCCACAGCCCCTCCAGCCAGAGGCCGGGGGCGATCTCCTGCCGCGGGGGCGTCTCGAAGAGGCTTTCGGGGGCGATCTGCACGGCTCAGCCCCCCGTCCCGGGAAAGAGGCGCAGATCGGTCAGGCCCAGCCCCAGGATGCGCGGATCGGCCCCGGGGGGTGGCGGCGGTTCGGCCCCGCCGGCCCGGGCGATCGCGGTCTCGCTGCGGATCTCCAGCAAGGCGGGGCCGGGCCCCTCCGCCAGGGCCGGGGGCAGGTCGAGCGACAGCTCCGCCGGATCGTCCCCGGTCCAGCTGTCGCCGCCGATCTCCTGCCCGTTCCAGAGGATGCGCGCGCGCACCGCCCGGCCCGACCCCGCCACCGGGCGCAGGCCGAGCTCCAGCCGCCGCGCGCCATGGCCGGGCAGCAGGGGCAGGAGCAGCGCGATCCGCCCGCCCGCCGCGCCCAGCCCCCAGGCCGGGTGGAAGGCGAGGCCGGGGGCCAGCGCCGCGCGGTGAACGGGATCGGAGAAATCGACGAAGAGCGGCCGGTCCCCCGCCGCCCAGAGATCGGAGCGTGCCACCCTTGCCAGCGGGTTGCTCCAGCGCGGATCGAGCAGCGCCACCTCCTCGAGCCCCCAGAGCGGGGCCGGGCCGGTCGCCGCTGCCGTCTCTTCATCGGGCTCTGCCCCCGTCTCCGGTTCGCTCTCCGCCTCCGCCGGCAGGGCGGTGAAATCCAGCGCCAGCCACCCGTCGGCCCCGATCCGCGCCACGTCGAGCGGCAGCAGCAGGTCCCGGGGCAGGGGGGGCGACCCGTTCCGTTGCCCCTCACTCTCCCCCGGTCCGAGGGGCGCGGAAAAGAGCGTCTCCTTCCCGGCCGTCACCCGGAAGGTGAAGGGCCCCGCCGCCTCCGCCGGGCAGAGCCGCAGGTGGAGCAGCAGGCGCGCCGCCCCCGCCCGGACGCAGCCCGCGGCCTCGAGCGACAGTCGCACGCTCCCGGCCCCGGCCCACCG
>SRJI02000009.1 GCA_005473895.2 Carideicomes alvinocaridis | reverse complement strand
ACGGTTTGGAGCCGGCACTGGCGGGGGCCGCGGCGGGGCGCGCGAGTTTCGGCGTGGCCGAGCCCTCCTGCGCGGGTTTGCGCGCGGGCGCCCCCGGTTCGGCGCGGCGCGTCTGGGCAGGCTCGCTGCGCTCCTGCTTGCGACGGCTGAAGAAGCCGACAGGCGCCGGGGCTTCCGTCTCCGGCGCGGCCTCGTCCCCGGCCACCGGCTTGGGCGTGAAGGCCGGGATCGGCATGGGCGCGTCACCGGCTTTTCCGGTCTTCCCGGGTTTGCGGGGGCCCGGCACGGATGGCGCTGCCTCCTGGGCGGTACGCCTGGAGGTGAAGGCCGTGGGGGTGCTGTCCGTTTCCGCCGTTTTGTTCCCGGCTGATGCGGCCGTCCGGTCGGTCTTCCCGGATGCCTCTTGGTCGGTCTCCGGGGCCGTTTTTGGGTTGCTTACGTCGCCTGAAGCGCCCTCTGCGGTGGGCGAGGCGGGTGTCTCGGGGACCTTTGCGGAGGCGGTAGAAGGGACGACGGCCGTATGTTTCGCCGAACGTTCCGCATTCGTCTCGCTCTCGCGCTGGTTTTTGCCTTCCGCACCGGTGGAGCCCGCTGGAGTGGTAGTCGCGGTCTCTTCGTCGCCGTCCCCGGAATGGGGGTCTGCCGCGGGGGCGCCGGTGTCGGGTTCGGTCACGCGGGCCGCGGGCTCCGAGGCGGTGGAGGGCGCGGCCGCTGAGATTTCGGGAGCTGGGGTGGTGGATTCAGGCTCAGCCGGGCTTTCTTCCTCGCCCGCGGCAGACGAAGACGGCGGCTCCGATCCCTCGGTGACCGGATCAGGCGCCGGCGCGTCGTCCGAGGCCGCAGCAGCGTCAGGCGTCGGGACGCTCTTGGAAGTCGAAGCTTCCTCGGGGGCCGCAGCGGGTTCGGAGACCGGAGCCGCATCCGGAGATGCATTGATGTCAGGTGCGGAATCGGCAGGCACAGGGTCCGCATCTGCGGATGGCGGGGCCGGGTGGTCCTCCTCCGTCGGGGCTTGCGAAAGCTGTGGCTCCGTCGGCGCCTCGTGCGGGTCGCCTCCCTCCGGGTCACCCGCAGTCTCGCGGCCTGTCTCGTCCTCCGGTGCCTCGGGTGCGACCTCGTCCGCCGGCGCGACCGAGGCCGCGACGCCAGAACCCGTGGCGGACCCCACCACATCGCCCGCAGGCGTCTCCGCATCAGGCGCAAGCGGCTCGGGGACGCGGGCGGGGGTCGTGTCGCGCTGCGGCTGGTCCTGCATCGCCGCCGCGGCGGTCGTCGGGCCGAAGAACACTTCGCCGGGGAACACGCCCATCTCCGGCGCCGCGGTGAAGCAGAGCGGGGCGAAGCCGTGTTCGCGTGCGAACTCCTCCGCCTCTTCCAGCGTCTCGCGCGCCACCGCCGCGATGCAGAGCCGGTCGCCGTCCCGTTGGCGATCGATCACCAGGTCCGAGACCGCGTAGGGCGTCGCCCCGTCCAGCGCGGCGCGCGCCGCCGCCTCGCCCTCGCCCTCCGCCGGAGCGGGGATGACAAGGTAGCGGATCTGCTCGTCCGGGATCACCAGTTTCACCGGCAGCCCGCCCGCCTTGGCGGCGTCGCCGGCGGCCGCGGCACGGTCGCGCAGCGCGGCCAGTTGACTGTCGAGATCGGTCGCATCGGCGGGGGCCTCGCCCACCAGACGCCACGCGTCGTCGGCCCGCATGAGCAGGCCGATCCCGTCGAACGAGAGGGTGAGCGCAAAGTCCGGTTTCATCCACAGGGCTCTAGCATCCTACCACGGGCTGGGGGAGCGATTTTCCAACCGGTCTGAACCTTACAGCAGGTTCCCGCCGAGGGAAACCCGGCCGGCCCGCCAGCGCCCGGCACGGGCTTGATCGCGGGCCTCGCGGGCGGCAATCCTTTGCGCGAGCAACACAGGAGAATGCAATGAGAATCCTCAAGAGCTGCGCCCTGGCGGCGGGCCTCGCGGCGGGGGCCGCGACGCTGCCCGCGCAGGCCCAGGACGGCATGCAAGGCCCCGCCCAGGCGATGCGGCATATCACCGTGACCGGCCATGGCGAGGTGGAGACGGTGCCCGACATGGGCGTGCTTCAACTCGGCGTGACCGAGCAATCGGCCGAGCCCCAGGCGGCGATGGACGCGGCCTCCGACGTGGCCGCCCGCATCCTCGAGCGGCTGACCGGCGAAGGGATCGCGGAGCGCGACGTGCAGACCAGCCAGATCTCGCTCAACCCCGTCTGGTCCGACCGGCCGAACGAGTACGGCGAACGGGCGATCACCGGCTACGAGGCGACCCAGACCGTGACCGTCCGCGTCCGCGAACTGGACCGGCTGGGCGAGGTGATGTCGGCGGTGGTGGCCGACGGCGCGAACCGGCTCAACGGGCTTCAGCTGACCCTGCAGGACCCGGATCCGGTGACCGACGAGGCCCGGCGCCGCGCGGTCGAGGATGCGCGCGCCAGGGCCGAGCTTTATGCCGAGGCGGCCGGGGTGAAGCTGGGCGAGATCCGCGCCATCTCCGAGCCGGGGAATGGCGGCGGTTATCCCCGCCCGATGATGGAGGCCGCTTTTGCCCGCGCGGGCGACAGCGCGCCGGTGGCGCCGGGCGAGATCACCATCAGCGCCGATATCGACATGGTCTTCGGCATCGCGGGCGACGCCCCGGCCGAGTGACCGGAACAAGGAAAGGGCGGCCCGGAGATCCCGGGCCGCCCTTCTTTATTGCGTCAGGCCCCGCCAAGGGCCCATGCCGGATCGTCCGGCTCAGGCCGAGGCTTTCAGCGCCTGGTCCAGGTCGCGGATCAGGTCGTCCGCATCCTCGATCCCGATGGAAATCCGCACCACGTCCGGCCCGGCGCCCGCGGCGACCTGCTGCTCTTCGGTGAGCTGCCGGTGGGTGGTGGAGGCGGAGTGGATCACCAGGCTGCGCGTGTCGCCCAGATTCGCCACGTGGCTGAAAAGGTTCAGCGAATCGACGAACTTCACGCAGCTCTCGTAGCCGCCCTTGAGCTGGACGGTGAACAGCCCGCCGGCGCCCTTGGGGCAGATCCGGGCGACCCGGTCGTGCCAGGGCGAGCTTTCCAGCCCGGCATAGGTCACGCCGGAGACCGCGTCGTGGCCCTCGAGCCAGTTGGCGATCTTTTCCGCGTTCTCCACGTGGCGCTGCATGCGCAGCGACAGGGTCTCGATCCCCATCAGCGTGTAATGCGCGGCCTGCGGGTTCAGGGTCATGCCGAGGTCGCGCAGCCCGATGGCGATGCCGTGGAAGGTGAAGGCCAGCGGGCCGAAGGTCTCGTGGAACTTCAGGCCGTGATAGGCGGGCTCGGGTTCGGAGAGCGAGGGGAACTTGTCGCTGGCGGACCAGTCGAACTTGCCCGAATCCACCACCACGCCGCCGGTCACGGTGCCGTTGCCCGTCAGGTACTTGGTCATGGAATGCACGACCAGCGTAGCGCCATGCTCGATCGGGCGGCAGAGATAGGGGGTGGCCGAGGTGTTGTCGACGATCAGCGGCAGGCCGGCCGCGTCGGCGATGGCCGCGATCGCGTCGAGATCGGTGATGTAGCCGCCCGGGTTCGCGACGGATTCGCAGAAGATCGCGCGGGTGTCCTCGTCGATCGCCGCCTTGACCGCGTCGGTATCGTCGAAATCCACGAAGGTGGCCGACCAGCCGAAGCGCTTGATGGTCTGGCTGAACTGGGTGATCGAGCCGCCATAGAGCCGGGTGGAGACCACCACGTTCCGGCCCGGCCCCATCAGCGGGAACAGCGCCATGATCTGCGCCGCGTGGCCCGACGAGCAGCAGACCGCGCCCGCGCCGCCCTCGAGCGTGGCCATGCGTTCCTGCAGCACGGCGACGGTCGGGTTGGTCAGGCGGGAATAGATGAAGCCCACTTCCTGCAGGTTGAACAGCGCCGCCGCGTGATCGGCGTCGCGGAAGACATAGGCGGTGGTCTGGTAGATCGGGGTCTGCCGGGCGCCGGTGGCCGGGTCGGGCTGGCTGCCCGCGTGGATCTGCAATGTGTCGAAGCCGTAGGACGGGGTGTCGGACATGGAAGCCTCCCTTGGTTGCGTCGGGATCGTCTTACGGCAAGCGATGCGCGCGCCGCAATGGAATAGGCCGGGACCGGGCAGGGCACGCGGCATGGCGGGGGCGGCGGGGGCTTGGCCCTCTGCTACGGCTGGCCTAAGAGGAGGACGGGCTGAGGCAGACGTGGCGGCAGGCGCTTGATTTTCCATCCTTCGCAACAGGGGCGCATGACATTGCGCCGGGCGTCTCATCGGTCCTCGGCGAGAGTGGCGGGTCGTGCAGGGCTTTGCGGCCTGCCAAGGCTGCGAGAGCCGCGGCAGCGGGGATGTCGATGCTGCTGCTGACGATCTGGCCGCTCTTCGCGCTGATCTGCCTGGGATTCGTGCTGGCCCGGGCCGGCATTCCGGATCGCGGGTTCTGGCCGGCGGCGGAGCGGATCAATTACGTCCTGCTGTTCCCGGCGCTGCTGGTCTCGCACCTGGCCGATGCGCCGCTCGACGATCCGGCCCTGCTACGCATGGGCGGGGCGGAGGTGGCGACGATCCTCGCGGCGGCGGCGCTGGTCCTCGCGGCCCGCAGGCTGCGACCCACGGGGCCCGCGCGGTTCGGCCCGGTGCTGCAGGGCGTGGTGCGGTTCAACACCTATCTGGGCCTTGCCATCACGGCGAGCCTGCTGGGCAGCGACGGGCTGGGCCGGGCGGCGGTGCTGCTGGCCATCGGCGTGCCGCTGGTCAACGTCCTGTCGGTCCTCGCGCTGACCGGAGGCGGCGGCGGGCGCGGGCTCTGGGGGCTTTTGCGCCCGATCCTGACCAACCCGCTGATCCTCGCCTGCATGGCCGGGATCGTGCTGGCCCTGGCGGGCACCGGGCTGCCCTGGGGGATCGGCCGCTTCCTCGACCTGCTCGCGCAATCCAGCCTGCCGCTGGGCCTGCTCTGCGTGGGCGCCGCCCTGCGGCCCGAGGCGCTGCGGCGCGAGGTGGCGACGCTCGCCGGCGTCTCGGCCCTGCGCCTGCTGGCGATGCCGGTGCTGGCGGCGGGGATGGGCCTGCTCTTCGGCCTGGGCGGGGCGGAGGCGCTGGTCCTGGTGATCTTCGCCGCCATCCCCACTGCGCCCACCGCCTATGTCCTGACCCGGCAGCTCGGCGGGGACGGAGAGCTGATGGCCGGGCTGGTCACGGCGCAGACCATGGCGGCGGTGCTGACCATTCCGGTGGTGCTGGCGTTGCTGGGCGCCGGCTGAGCCTCAGCGCTCCCAGTAGCCGGCCTTGCGCAGTTGGTTGCGCAAATTGGCCTCCTTGCGGGGCAGGTCGTCCCGATCGAAGAGCGCCCGCGCCTTCCGGCCGCGCCCGTGATAGATCATGTGCAGGAAGGGCTCGTAGCCTTTCAGCACCTTCTTGATCGGGTTGGGGGCGGCGATCTCTTCCAGCAGGTCGACCACCGCGTCGCTTTCGCGGGCATAGAGCAGCGGCAGCAGGCGGTAATGGCAGGTGGTGCGGCCGTCCATCCAGCCCTCCTCCAGCGCGCCGTAGCCGCCGCCCAGCGCATGGATCACCAGCGGCAGCGCCACCTGGTCGAGCCAGGGGTCGAGGCTCTGGCAGACCAGGGCCTGGGGCGGGTCGTCGCGGATCTCCGTGGCATAGCGCAGGAAACGCTCGCCGAAGATGCGCGGACAGCGGAAGTAGAAGAACCCGGCATTGTAATAGAGGTAGCGGCGCCAGTGCTCGTCCGGCTGGGTCAGGTCGAGCGAGCGCTCGAAATCCAGCCCGAACCGGTCGTAGAGCGCGCGCCAGATCTCCGTGTAGCCCGGCCCGTAGAGCTCGATCTTCGGCCAGGTCCCCTCGCGCCGCAGCGAGGCGGAGGGGCGGTCGAAGTCGAAGGGCACGGCCATGAGGTCGTCCAGCACCAGCGTGTCGGTGTCGAGGAAGAGAAAGGGCTCGCCCTCGGGCAGGGCCAGCAGCGCCTCGATCTTGTTGCCTTGGGGGTAGGCGGCCCCGAAGGCGCGGGACTCGAAGGGCAGGATCTCGGCCCCCAGCTCGGTCAGCAGGCTGCGGATCCGCGGGTCGGAGATGCGCGGATCCTCGGGCCAGAGCGGGCCGGGCTGCGGCTCCGCCACGAACAGCCGTCCGGGGAAGTCGGGATTGCTGCGGGCGAAGGAGGCGGCGAAGAGCACCGCCTCATATTGCAGCCGCCCCGCCTGGGCGACGATCATCACGTTGAAGGCGCGGTGGCCTTCGCGGCTTGTTACCCCGTCTCCTGCCATTACCCGCGCGCCGTCCGCCGTCAGCCGTCGGCGCGCTCGTTCGCGACGATCTCGCGCATGACGTCGAGCGGGGCGTAGCCGCGCAGCATCTGGTCGCCCATGACGAAGGTGGGCGTGCCGCTGATCTGCAGCCGCTGCGCCAGCGCGCGGGTCTGCGCGATTTCCTCGGCGACCTCGTCGCTCTGCATGTGGTCGAGCACCGCGTCGGCGTCGAGCCCGTAGGTCCCGGCCAGCCGGCGCAGCGCGGGCTCCGTCACTTCGCCCTTGTAGGTCATCAGCGCGTCGTGGACGCCCTCATAGGCCGCGTCGCCCTCCAGCTGCTTGACCGCGATGGCAAAGCGCGACGAGGTGAGCGAGGCCTCGCCCAGGATCGGCAATTCCTTGACGACGAAGCGGATATTGCCGTCGCTCTGCACCAGCTCGTTCACCTCGTCATAGGCCTTGCGGCAGTAGCCGCAGCGGTAGTCGAGGAATTCCACCACGGTCACGTCGCCCTCCGGGTTGCCGCCGACCCAGGAGAAGCCGTCGTCGTAGATCGCCTGGGCATTGGTCTGAACAAGGGTCACGTCCTGGTCGGCGGCGGCGGCCTCTTCCTGCTGCCGCAGCTGGTCGACCGCCTCCATGATCACCTCGGGATTGTCGAGCAGGTAGGCGCGCACCTCCTGCCGGAACGCCGCGCGTTCGCCGTCGGTCATCTCGGTGAGGTCCGTGGCCATGGCGGGCAGGGGCAGGGCAAGCCCGAGGCTCACGGCGGCGGGGATCAGGCGGTTCATGTCGTGCTCTCTCCGGTCTGGTCGTCGGGTTTCTGTGGTCGGGTTTTCGGGCGTCGTGTCTCTGTCATCGGTCGGGCGACCGCGGTCAGGCGATCGGGCCGGGCGCGCCGGGCGCGCCGGCCTCGGCCGGGCCCGGCTGTCCGCCCGGTGATGGCGGGTCGGTCCGGGGTTCACTGACCATATCTCGGGCGGCTTGCCAAGCGGCAGAGGCGGGGCGGGCCGCATTGACCTTCCGGGCGGCCCTTGTGACAAGTGGCGCGAACAGACTGGGAAATTGGCATGCGGATCTCAAGGCGCGGGGCGGTCGATCCCTTCATTG
This sequence comes from Carideicomes alvinocaridis, assembly GCA_005473895.2. Lineage (GTDB taxonomy): Bacteria > Pseudomonadota > Alphaproteobacteria > Rhodobacterales > Rhodobacteraceae > Carideicomes > Carideicomes alvinocaridis. The sequence continues at coordinate 118,861 of SRJI02000009.1, read as the reverse complement.
TGATGGACGTGATGGAAGCGGCGGCCTCCGCCGAGGCGGCGGGCCGGTCGATCATCCACATGGAGGTGGGCCAGCCCGGCACCCCTGCGCCTGCCGGTGCGCGGTCGGCCCTGGCCCGCGCCATGGAAGAGCAGCCGCTGGGCTATACCGTGGCGCTTGGCCTGCCGGCCCTGCGGCAGCGCATCGCCCGGCTTTACGGCGAATGGTACGGCATCGACCTTGATCCGCGGCGGGTCGTGGTGACGCCGGGCTCTTCCGGTGCCTTCATCCTGTCCTTCACCGCGCTCTTCGATGCCGGCGCCCGGGTGGGGATCGGTGCGCCGGGCTACCCGTCCTACCGGCAGATCCTCCGCGCGCTCGACCTGGCGCCGGTGGACATTCCCACGACGCTTGCCAATCGCTACCAGCCGGTGGCGCAGGACGTGGCCGACCACCGGCTCGACGGGTTGCTCGTCGCCTCGCCGGCGAACCCGTCCGGCACGATGCTGGGCCGCTCCGACCTCGCCGCGCTGATCGAGGCGACGGAGGCGGCGGGCGCGGCCTTCATCTCGGACGAGATCTATCACGGGATCGAATACGAGGCGAAGGCGGTAAGCGCGCTGGAAGTCTCGGACGATGTCTACGTGATCAACTCCTTCTCCAAGTATTTCTCCATGACCGGCTGGCGCATCGGCTGGATGGTGGTGCCCGAGGCGCATCTGCGGCAGGTGGAGCGGCTGGCGCAGAACCTTTTCATCTGCCCGCCCCATGCGGCCCAGGTCGCGGCGCTGGCCGCCCTCGATTGCGGCGAGGAGCTGGAGGCGAACCTTGCCGTCTATGCCGAGAACCGCCGCCTGATGCTGGAAGGCCTGCCCGAGGCCGGCTTTACCCGCATCGCGCCGCCCGACGGGGCCTTCTATGTCTACGCCGATGTGAGCGACATCACCGACGATTCCCTCGCCTTCGCGCGCGAGATCCTGGACGAGGCCGGGGTCGCGGTGACCCCGGGGCTGGATTTCGACCCTGCGCGAGGGGCCGGGACGCTGCGTTTCTCCTATGCACGTTCCACGGCGGATATCGCCGAAGGGCTGCGCCGCCTGAAGGCGTTCATGGACCGGCGCCGGCAACGCGGCGATCAGTGATCGACCGCCGGGCGCAAGGGAGGGGGGAACGCCCTTGCTGCCTGAAGGAGCCCATGCCGACGCCGGCCCCTGCAGACAGGCTGGCAGCAAGTTCCTAAAGACGGGTTAAGGGGCGAGGGTTTTTTGCGCCTCGCGCGCCAGCTCCCGCTCCAGGTCGCCATAGCCGGTAAACCGTCGCTCGAAGGCAAGGCCCAGCCGTTCGGCGCAGCGGCGCGCCTTCTCGGTCAGGGTCGGGTCGTCCGTCTGGGCCTGGTAGACCAGTTTCTCGTAGTGACCGAAATACATGTCCCGCAGTTGAGGATGCCGGTCCAACCCCATGGGTTTCCACAGGAAAGCGTCGAACTGCCTGACCAGGAAATCGGTGAGGTAGATTGCCGTGAACTCGGTTTCACTATGCGCCGCAAATGCCTGGTTTCCTTCGAAAAAGGAATAGCAATGCGGGCCTTCCAGCATCTCCACCCCCAGCTCGTCGCAGACCCGCTGCAGACCGCCCCCGGTGCCGCAATCCGCATAGACCACGAAGATCCGGTCATAGTCTGCCCGGTGCCGCTCGACCGCGTCGCGGACAGCCTGCGGGATCCGGTCGGGGTGATTGTGCAGGATCGCCGGAAGACAGGAAATATCGAAGTGATCCCAGCCATTTGCGCGGCACAGTGCAAGTATCTCCCGCGCGAGCGCCCCGCAGGCCAGAAGCAGGACGCGGCCCTGACCGGTCTTCGGCCCGGCCCGCACCTCGGCGCCCTGGCAGGTCAGCTCCCCGTCGCCCGGAAGATCGGCCATGACGGATACCTCTCGAACTGAAAAGGGCGGCCGCGCCTCTCGGCCGGCCGCCCCCTGTGCAGGTCACGCGCGTCAGGCGGACAGCCGGTTGTGCCGACGCTGCACCATGGTCTTGGCCGTTTCCACCGCCACCGCGGCGTCGCGGCAATAGGCATCGGCGCCGATCGCCTTGCCGAATTCCTCGTTCAGCGGCGCGCCGCCCACCAGAACGATGTAGTCGTCGCGCTTGCCCTGTTCGATCAGCGTATCGATCACCACCTTCATGTAGGGCATGGTCGTGGTCAGCAGGGCGGACATGCCGAGGATGTCGGCCTTTTCCTTGTCCAGCGCGTCGAGGTAATCCTCCACCGGGTTGTTGATCCCGAGATCCACCACCTCGAAGCCCGCACCCTCCATCATCATGCTGACGAGGTTCTTGCCGATGTCGTGGATGTCGCCCTTGACCGTGCCGATGACCATCTTGCCGATGGTCGGCGCGCCGGTCTCGGCCAGCAGGGGCTTGAGAATGGACATGCCGCCCTTCATCGCGTTGGCGGCCAGCAGCACCTCGGGGACGAAGAGGATGCCGTCGCGGAAATCGTCGCCCACGATCTTCATCCCGCCGACCAGCGCGTCCGTCAGGACGCGATAGGGGGCCCACCCGCGGTCGAGCAGGATGTTCACGCCCTCCATGATCTCGTCCTTCAGGCCGTCATAGAGGTCGTCGAACATCTGCTGGACGAGTTCCTCGTCATCGAGTTCCGACAGGATGATGTCGTCGTCTTCATCCGACATGGCTTTGTCCTTGCGTTTCCGGGCGCGCGAGGCCCGCGCGCGTTCCTGTGCGACACATCGGATCTTTGTCGCGATCCGACTATGCGGTTTGCGACATGGTCCGTGATCTTACCGACCTTTATAAGGCCTAAACGTTACGGGGCTGTTGAAATCTTTACATGAACATCATGGGGCGCTTGCGTATGTTCCCTTTATGTTCCATGCTGCGCCCATGGTCGAGGCTTTCTCCCTTCCCGAACGCGACATCGACCCGGGCCGGCGGCGCGGCCGCGGAGCGGTCAGCAACGCCACCGGCCGCTACGAGCGCGAGACGCGGCACCGGGAAGATGACGGCTGGGACCTGCCGGAGGAGGAGGCGCCGTTCCGGACCTTCGTCACCGACGAGCGACCGCGCAGCCTGATCACCTACAACCGTTCGCCCGATCTGCCCTTCGACCGGTCGATCAATCCCTATCGCGGCTGCGAACATGGCTGCATCTATTGTTTCGCCCGGCCGAGCCATGCCTGGCTGGGCCTGTCGCCGGGGCTGGATTTCGAAAGCCGGCTGGTGGCGCGCCCCGACGCGCCGCGCGTGCTGGAGCGGGAGCTGCGCGCGCGATCCTACGAGGTGGCGCCGCTCGCCATCGGGACCAACACCGATCCCTACCAGCCGGTGGAAAAGCGGCGGCGCATCATGCGCGGCTGTCTCGAGGTGCTGCGCGATTTCGGCCACCCGGTGGCCATCGTCACCAAGGGGAGCCTGGTGGAGCGGGACATCGACATCCTGTCGGATATGGCGGGGCGGGGCCTCACGCGGGTCGGCATCTCGCTCACCACGCTGGACCCCCGGGTCGCCCGGCTGATGGAGCCGCGGGTGCCGGCGCCCGCCCGGCAGCTGGAGACGATCCGCCGCCTCTCCGCCGCGGGAATCCCGGTGCGGGTGATGACCTCGCCGCTGGTCCCGGGCCTCACCGATCACGAGTTGGAGGCCTTGCTGCAAGCGGCGGCCGAGGCCGGGGCCGACGCGGCGAGCTGGATCATGCTGCGCCTCCCGCGCGAGGTCTCGCCGCTGTTCCGCGAATGGCTGAAGGAGCATTTTCCGGACCGGGCCGGCCGCGTCATGTCCCGCATACGCGAGATGCATGGCGGGCAGGATTACGATTCCCGCTGGTACCGCCGGATGCGCGGGGAGGGGCCCTATGCCGCGATGATCGCCAACCGCTTTGCCGTCGCCGCCCGCCGCCTTGGCCTCGACCGGCCCACGCCGCCGCTGCGCCGCGACCTCTTCCGCCCGCCGCTGGGCACGCAGGAGCAGCCTTCGCTGTTCTGAGCCGGCTCCGGCTTCATCTTGCCCGAAAAACTCCGGGGGTGAGGCCGAAGGCCGAGGGGGCAGCGCCCCCTGCGTCGGTCCGCCACGACCTCCCCGGGTCAGGAGGCCCGGCGCCGGCGCGACGACCTGCGGCGCCCGGATGCGGCGTCGGCCGCGGCACCCTCCTCGGTCCCGTCGGTGTCGGAGCTGAACGGCCCCAGCGCGTCCACGATCTGCTCCAGCGTGGGGCGTTCGCCGGGGGTCTGGGCCTCGAGCGCGGCGCGCATCTTTGCCAGGTGCTCGGGCTTGGTCCCGCAGCAGCCGCCGATGATCCGGGCGCCGCAATTGCGCGCCAGGACGGCATAATCCGCCATCAGCTCCGGCGTGCCGTCGTAATGGATGTGTCCGTCCACGTATTTTGGGATCCCCGCATTGCCCTTGGCGATCACCGGCAGGTCGGGCCGCGCGGCGGTAAAGCCCAGAACGGTGCGCAGCAGGTCCGAGGCGCCCGTGCCGCAATTGGCGCCGAAGGCGATGGGCGGGTTGGGCAGGGACTGCACTAGTTCCACCATCGCGGCCGAGGTCACGCCCATCATGGTGCGCCCGGCCGTGTCGAAGCTCATGGTGCCGCACCAGGGCATCTCGGCCAGGGCGAACCCCTCGGCCGCGGCGCGGAATTCCTCGGGCGCCGAGATCGTCTCGAGCCACAGCACGTCGGCGCCGCCGGCCTTGAGCCCCTCGGCCTGTTCGTGAAAGATCTCCACCGCGCGGGCATGGGTGAGGCTGCCCACCGGCTCCATGATGTCGCCGGTCGGGCCGACCGAGCCCGCGACCACCACCTCGCGGCCCGAGGCATCGGCAATCTCGCGCCCGATCTCGGCGGCGATGCGGGACAGCTCGTGCGCGCGGTCCTGCGCGTCGTGCAATTGCAGGCGAGAGGCATTGGCGCCGAAGGAATTGGTGAGGAACAGGTCCGACCCGGCCTCGACTGCGCCGCGATAGAGCGCGCGCACCTTGTCGGGCTCGCTCTCGTTCCACAATTCCGGCGCGTCGCCCGACATCAGCCCCATGTCGAACAGGTTGGTGCCGGTGGCGCCGTCCGCCAGCAGCCAGTCCCGGGACTCCAGAAGGCGGGAAAGCAGGTTACTCATGAGGGATCCTGTATCTGGTTCGGTGGGGCCGGGCGGGCGATGGTCCTGGCCCTGTTTCGCGCGCTCTTCATCTTTGTGCGCCATGTACCATCCGGCGCTTTGCCTTTCCGGGAACCGCGTGATGGCCCCGGGACGCATGGCGCGCGGGCTTATTCCATGAATTTCACGCGCGCGGGCTCAAGGCAAACTCATAATCCTCATGAAGATCTTGAGGTTTACCCGGCGGTTCGGATCGTCACCTCCTTCGGATTGTCCTGGCGCGGGGCGAGCGGGGTCGGCCGGTGGATCGCCCGCAGGATATCGGCCAGCCCGATTGCCAGTGCCAGCCGGCCGGGCGCGGCGGCGTAGAGCGGTTGCCACCTTGGTGCAAAGCTCTGCTTGAACTGTGCCAGCCCCCCGCCGCAGAGCGCGCCGAGGACACGGCCGCTCCATCCCTCGGCATGCCGCGCGGGCACGGCGGCGAGCGAGAGGCGGGCGACGCCTGCCTTTCCGGCATCCTCGATCGCGGCGGCGACGAGGGCGTGCATTGTGCCGTCGGGGGCGCCAACCTCCCAGCGCATGAGGTCGAGCATCATGGCGCCGCCGCCGGTGTGAAAGCTGACATAGGCCACGATCCGGCCCGCATGTCGCGCCAGGTAGACCCGTTGCCGCGCGAGGAGCGCCGGGCAGAAGCGGCCCATGGAAAAGCCGCGTTCCCTGCCATGGGCCTCGCACCATGCCCGGTTGATCGCCGCCATCTCGGTCAGGGGTAGGGGGCCGGCAGGGCGCGCCACCCCCAGCCCCGCGGCCTCTGCCTTGCGCAGCTTGCGGCGCAACTGGCGAAAGGCGGGGCGGGTCGGGTCATGGCGGGCCGGGTCGATGACCGCCTCCTCGGCAATATGGAGAACCTGCCATCCGGCCCGGCGCGCCGCGAGCGCCGCCTGCGGGCCGATCTTGTAGAGACAGGGCAGGAGGTTGGCCGCCGCCGCTTCCGCACCAAGCCAGCGGAAGGGCACGGCGCCGACCACCGGATCGCCCAGCATGACAAGGCTCTGGCCCAGCGGGACCAGCGGCAGCACCGCCATCTCGCCCTGGACCAGCGCGCCGCCGTTCTGCACGAGGCTCGCGGCCTCGGGGTGATCCGCGGCGCGGTCCGCGGTGACGTCCCGCCCGGCGCGATGCCGCGTCTCGGACGCAGGGGCGGGGCGGGCAAGCGCCAGCATGGCCAGCGCCGCGGGCAGCGCGAAATAGACCAGCCGGAACCCCACCAGCCCGGTCATCAGCGTGGCGTCGGGCAGGTGCGGCAACAGACCCAGCAGGGTGAGCTCGAAGGCGCCGAGGCCGCCGGGACTGCCCGAGGCGAGCGCCGCGGCCGTGGCCAGCAGGAAGACCGGGTAAAGGTCGGCCCAGCCGAGTCCTGCGCCCGCGGGCAGGAGCGCGTGGAAGGCGAGGCAGGCCATCGCGGTGTCGAGCCAGGTCATGACCAGGATTTTCCCGGCCGCGCGCAGGGAGGGCAGCGCGAGGCGCCGCTTGCCCAGCCGCAGAACGGGATAGCGGACGGCGAGCGCGGCCCCGAGCGCCGCGATCCCCAGCAGGGTCAGCGCGACTTGCCGGGGCAGGGGGCCGCCATGCAGCAGGCTCGCCGCGCCGATGACGACGGCAAGGGCCAGCATGAAGGAGACCGAGACGAAGAGCGTCACGCCGACCGCCTGCGCCGCCGACAGGCCCGGCAGGGCGCGCCACCGGGCGAGCGCGCCGGTGATGAGGCCGAGGCCTGTGGCCTGGGACAGGGCGATGGCCACGGCGCCGGCATGGCCCGCCGCCTCAGCCGGCAGGCCTGTGCGAAGGTGGCGGTGGGCGACGGCGTCGTAGCGGCCAAGGGCCCAGAAACTGACCATCGTGGCGCAAAGCGCGATCACCCATTGGCGCGGCGCGAGGTCGCGCAGGCCGGCGGGCACGTCGCTCAGTGCGCCGGGCGCGAGCCCGCGGGCGGCGAGCCAGAGGCAGGCCAGCCCCGCCGCCATGCCGGCGAGAGCGCGCCACTTTCCGCCCCCGATCCGGCCGGCCATGCTTCGCGCGGCCACACTTCGCGCGGCAACGTTTCGCCCCGCGCCGAAGCTGCGGACACCGGACCGGCCGATGCCCTCGCACTCGTCACCGATCACCAACGCCGCCGGCAAGCCGCCCGTCGCCGCAGCGCTCACCGCGTCGTCCCGGTCCGCACCACCACGGACCGGCGCGAGGCCGTTCCCGTTCTCCAGTCTCACCCGTCGTCACCCCGTCGCGTCACTCCACGGGGGCTCTCTAGGGCAAGGGTATTAGCGTCGGGTTAACGCGAACGCAGGACGCGCCCAGGGGCCGGACGTCCGGATCAGGTTTCCTTGAGGAGCTGGCCCTTGGCGACCACCAGGAGCTCTTCCATCTTCTGCCGAATGGCCTCGGGGCTCGACTTCTGGCCGAGATCGCCGGCGACCTTGCGCACGACGTCCTCGTGGCCCGCCTCCTCGAAATCGGCGTGGATCACCTCGCGCGCATAGGCCTCGGCCTCTTCGCCCGTCCGGCCCATGAGCTCGGCCGCCCAGAGGCCCAGCAGCTTGTTGCGCCGCGCCTCCGCGCGAAAGGCCATTTCCTCGTCGTGGGCGAACCTGTTCTCGAACGCCTTTTCCCGGTCGTCGAACGTAGTCATGACGGCGATCCTCCGAAGCCTCTGCAACATCCACGATAGGGCAGGAAAGCGCGCCTCGGCAAGCGCGTCGGGACCGGGCTCCCGCCCCTGTGAGGCCGCTTGCGGCAATGCCCCCCATGGCGTATGAGGGCGCAAGCCGGGGACTCTTCTCCCCGCCGAAGAGAAAGGCCACGAATGGCGCGTCGCACGAAGATCTACGAAGGCAAGGCCAAGATCCTCTACGAGGGTCCCGAACCGGGCACCGTCGTGCAGTATTTCAAGGATGATGCCACCGCCTTCAACGCCGAGAAGAAGGACGTGATCGAGGGCAAGGGGGTGCTGAACAACCGCCTGTCCGAGTTCTTCATGACCGGGCTCAACAATATCGGCGTGCCCACCCACTTCCTGAAGCGGCTCAACATGCGCGAACAGCTGGTGCGCGCCTGCGAGATCATCCCGCTCGAAGTGGTGGTGCGCAACTATGCCGCGGGCAGCCTCGCCAAGCGGCTGGGGATCGAGGAGGGCACCGCGCTCTCCCGCCCGATCGTCGAATATTACTACAAGGACGACAAGCTGGGCGACCCGCTGGTCACCGAGGAACATATCGCCGCCTTCGGCTGGGCCAGCCAGCAGGACATGGACGACATCCTCAGCCTCGCGCTGCGGGTCAATGACTTCCTGTCGGGCGTGATGATGGCCGTCGGCATCCGGCTGGTGGACTTCAAGATCGAGATCGGCCGCGTCTATGACGGTGATTTCCAGCGCCTCGTCGTCGCCGACGAGATCAGCCCCGACAGCTGCCGGCTGTGGGACATCGAGACGGGCCAGAAGCTCGACAAGGACGTGTTCCGCCGCGACCTCGGCTCGCTCACCGATGCCTATACCGAAGTGGCGCGGCGGCTGGGCGTGATGCCCAAGAACGCCACGCAGATGACGAAGCCCACGCTGATCAATTGAAAGCACCGCTCCGCCTCAACGGGGCGGGGCACGATCGGCGTGGTCGAGACCGGCGGGCGGCGTCCCGCGAAACGAAGATGGGACGGAAGATGAAGGCACGGGTTCACGTGATGCTGAAACAGGGCGTTCTGGATCCGCAGGGCGAGGCGGTGCGCCACGCGCTCGGCGCCATGGGCTTCGACGGGGTCGAGGGCGTGCGCCAAGGCAAGGTGATCGAACTGGACCTCGCCGACGGCACCTCCGAGGACCGGATCGCCGAGATGTGCGAGAAGCTGCTCGCCAACACGGTCATCGAAAGCTACCGGATCGAGACGGAGTAGGGCCGATGCGCGCAGCTGTCGTCACCTTTCCCGGCTCCAACGCCGACCGCGACCTCGTGGTGGCCTTCCGCAATGCCGGGGCCGATGTCACCACCGTCTGGCACAAGGACAGCGCGCTGCCCGAGGGCACCGATATCGTGGGCCTGCCGGGTGGCTTTTCCTTCGGCGACTACCTGCGCTGCGGGGCCATCGCGGCCCGCTCGCCCATCACCCGCGCGGTGATCGAGCATGCGGAGCGGGGGGGCTACATCCTCGGCATCTGCAACGGCTTCCAGATCCTGACCGAGACCGGGATCCTGCCCGGCGCGCTGATGCGCAACGCGGGCCTCAAGTTCCTCTGCAAACCCGAGCCGCTGACCGTCGCCACGACCGACTCGGTCTTCACGCAGGGCTACAAGCCGGGCGAGGAGATCACGGTGCCGATCGCGCATCACGACGGCAATTACGTCGCCACGCCGGATCTGCTGGACCGGCTGCGCGGCGAGGACCGGGTGGCCTTCACCTACCGCGCCAATCCCAACGGCTCGCAGGAGGCCATCGCCGGCATCCTGTCGGACAATCGCCGCGTGCTGGGCATGATGCCCCACCCGGAACGCGCCTGCGAGGACGCCCACGGGCTGACCGATGGCAAGCGGCTTTTCGCCGGGCTCGTGGACGTGCTGGCCACGGCCTGACTTGAGACGGGGCCGCGCAGGGCCTATCCTGCGGCATGGCCGATGAGAACCAGAGCGCGCAATTGCCTCGCAAGAGCCCGATAAGCTGGCGAGTCCGCGGCGCGATCCTGCTGTTGGCGGTGATCGCGGCAGTGACCATCTGGTTCACCAACCGCCTGCTCACCGACCGCTTCACGGAAACCACGCGCAACCGGGCCGAGCTGCGGCTGGCGCTCTATTCCGGCAACCTGCTGTCCGAGCTGCGCCGCAACTCCATCGTGCCGCAGCTTCTTGCCCGCGACGCGGCGCTGATCGGCGCGCTGAATTCCGGCGATTACACCCAGAGCTCCCAGCGGCTGATCTCCTTCGTGGAGGAGATCGGCGCCGCCTCGCTCATGCTGCTCGACGATGACGGGCGGGCGGTGGCGGCAACGGATCGCAAGCGGCTGGGCTCCAGCCACCGGACGGAGCCCTATTTCGTCGACGCCCTGCGCTCCAACGCGACGGTCTTCTCGACCCTGCGCAAGGATGGCGGCGATTACGGCTTCACCTATTCCCGGCGGATCGAGAGCCAGGGCGAAACGGTGGGCGTGATCCTTGTCGAGGTCGACCTGCAGAAATTCGAACGCGCCTGGGCCGGGATCTCCGACGCGGTGCTGGTGACCGACAGCGAGGGCACCATCGTGCTGGCGACCGAGCCGCGCTGGCGGGGGCTGACCGAAAGCGACGCGCTGCTGCGGCAGGCCCCGGCGGGCGCCATCGAGCGGGCGATCCGCGCCACCGCCGACTGGACCGCGCTGCCCGCCGATGCCTACGTGCAGGGCGAGGCGGTGATGCGCATGGAAAGCCGCATCCCCTTCCGCGGCTGGCGCATCGCGTCATTCACCACCTATGCCTCGATCCGCGAGCGGGTGAACGGCGTGCTGGCGCTGGAGATCATGGGGTTCGCCATCCTGCTGGCGCTGGCCTTCTACTTCCTCTCCCGGCGCACGGCCTTCCGGCTGGCGATCTTCCAGCGGGAATCGGCGGAACTGCGCCAGTTGAACCAGCGGCTGCAGCGCGAAATCGCCGAGCGGGAGCGCATGCAGAAATCGCTCGACGTCGCGGAACAGACCCTGGCCCAAAGCTCCAAGCTGGCCGCGCTCGGCGAGATGTCGGCGGCGGTGAGCCACGAGCTGAACCAGCCTCTGGCCGCGATGAAGACCTACCTCGCCGGCGCGCGTCTGCTGCTGCGGCGCAACCGCCCGGACGAGGCGCTGGCCTCCTTCCACCGCATCGACGACCTGATCGAGCGGATGGGCGCCATCACCCGGCAGCTCAAATCCTATGCCCGCAAGGGCGCCGAGAGCTTCCAGCCCGTGGAACTGGGCGAGGCGCTGGCCTCCGCGCTCTCCATGATGGAGCCGCAGCTCAAGCAGGGAAAGGTGCGCATCAACCGCGTCCTGCCCGGCGAGCCGGTGCGCGTCATGGGCGACCGGGTGCGGATCGAACAGGTCATGGTCAACCTCGTGCGCAACGCCATCGACGCCACCAAGGGCGTCGAGGATCCCGAGATCGACATCATCCTGGCGGCGGGAGAGACCGCTTCGCTCATGGTCCGCGACAACGGTCATGGCATCGAGGATCTGGAGGCCCTGTTCGAGCCGTTCTACACCACCAAGCAGCCCGGCGACGGTGTCGGGCTGGGCCTCGCCATCTCCTCGGGCATCGTCGCCGATCTCGGCGGGCGGCTGACCGCACGGAACGCGGAAGGCGGCGGGGCGGTTTTCGAGATGCAACTGCCTATATTGCAGGATGACAGCACCACACGAGCAGCGGAGTAAGCTCTGACAATGGCAAAAATGATGAAAATCGCCATCGTGGATGATGAGAAGGACATGCGCCAGTCGATCAGCCAGTGGCTGGCCCTGTCAGGCTACGATACGGAGGCTTTCGCCAGCGCCGAGGACGCGCTCAAGGCGCTCGGCCCCGATTATCCCGGCATCGTGATCACCGACATCAAGATGCCCGGCATGGGCGGGATGCAATTCCTGAAGAAGCTGATGGGCACCGACAGCGCGCTGCCCGTGATCATGATCACCGGCCATGGCGACGTGCCCATGGCGGTGGAGGCGATGCGCATGGGCGCTTTCGACTTCCTCGAAAAGCCCTTCAACCCCGACCGCATGTCCGAACTGGCCAAGAAGGCCGCCAATGCCCGCCGGCTGACGCTCGACAACCGGGCGCTGCGTCGCGAATTGTCCGATGGCGGCCAGCTGATGAAGAAGCTGATCGGCGCGTCGCCCGCCATGGAGCGGCTGAAGGAAGACATCCTCGATCTCGGCCAGGCCGACGGCCACGTGCTGATCGAGGGCGAGACCGGGACCGGCAAGACCCTTGTCGCCCACGCGCTCCACGCCGTGGGCTCGCGCGCGGGCAAGAAATTCGTGCTGCTCTCCTGCGCGGCCTACGAGGAGGAAGCGCTGGAGAAACGGCTCTTCGGCCCGGTCCAGCCCGAGGATCCGCGCCTGCCCGCCGTGGAAGAGGCGCGCGGCGGCACCCTGGTGCTGGAGGACGTGGAGGCGCTCAGCGACCGGCTGCAGGCCCGGCTGATGAACTTCATCAACGAACAGGGGACCCCGGCCGAGACCCGGATCGTCGCCATCTGCAACATGCAGGAACAGGACCACACCTGCGAGGACGCGCTGCGCCCGGATCTCTTCTACCGGCTGGCCGCGTTGCGCATCACCGTGCCCCCCCTGCGCCAGCGGGGCGAGGATATCCTGACCCTCTTCACCCGGCTCTCCGATCAATATGCCGAGGAATATGGCTGCGAGGCGCCCCAGGTCTCCGCCCAGGAGGCGGCGCAGCTGCTGCAGGCGCCCTGGCCGGGCAATGTCCGCCAGCTGATCAACGTGGCCGAACGCGCGGTGCTGCAATCGCGCCGCGGCTCGGGCACCATCGCCTCGCTGCTGATGTCCGACCACGAGGAGATGCAGCCGGTCATGACCACCGAGGGCAAGCCGCTCAAGGAATACGTGGAGGCCTTCGAGCGTATGCTGATCGACAACACGATGCGGCGCCACAAGGGCTCCATCTCCAGCGTGATGGACGAGCTCTGCCTGCCGCGCCGCACCCTGAACGAGAAGATGGCCAAGTACGGGCTTCAGCGCGCCGATTACCTCTGAGCCCCTGCTTCTTCTGACCATAAATATCCCGGGGAGCGCGAGGGGCTGGCCCCTCGCTCCCGCATGCTCCGCCGCGCCACCCTCCGGTCCTGCGGCCCAAGGGTCACGTCCGCGCCCCGTGACCCCACGTCCCCCTGCGCGACGCCCCGTTCTGCGCTAGTCTCCTTCCCGGGAGGCCACGCGGGACGAAGGGGCAGGGCCCATGATCAAACGCATCAACCTCGCGCTGCAGGGTGGCGGCGCGCATGGCGCCTTCACCTGGGGGGTGCTCGACCGGCTGCTGGAGGACGAGCGGCTGGAGATCGCGGGCGTCTCGGGCACCTCCGCCGGCGCGGTGAACGGCGCCGCGCTCAAGGCCGGCTACAGCGAGGGCGGACGGGACGGTGCCCGCGACCGGCTCGACTGGCTGTGGGAACGGATCGGGGCAAGGCGGGACGCGGCGCTGCCCGACTGGATGGGCCTGCCCGATGCCGTCTCCATGTCCCGGGGCATGGACTACTCGCCATTGTTTCAATGGACGGAAGGGGTTGGGCGCCTTTTCTCACCCTATGCATCAGGTCCGTTCTATACCAATCCGCTGCGGCCGGTGGTGGAGGATCTGGATTTCGACCGGGTCTGCGACGCCTCGGGCCCGGCGCTGCATATCTGCGCCACCAACGTGCGCAGCGGCAAGGTCCGCGTCTTTGCGGGGCAGGAGTTGTCGGTCGACGTCATCCTCGCCTCGGCCTGTCTTCCGACCATGTTCCGCGCGGTGGAGATCCCCGACCCCCTGACCGGCCGGACGGAGGCCTATTGGGATGGCGGCTATACCGGCAACCCGGCGCTCTTTCCCCTCTTCGCGCCGCAGCTTCCCGAGGACATCCTGATCGTCAACATCAACCCGCTGGAACGGGACGAGGTGCCGCGCACGCCGCAGGACATCCGCAACCGGATCAACGAGATCTCGTTCAACTCCTCGCTGCTGCGCGAGATGCGGGCCATCAGCTTTGTCCAGAGGCTGATCGACGGCGGCACCCTGGCCGAAGGGGCGATGAAGCGGCCGCGCATGCACATGATCCACGACGATCCGCTGATGAACGCCCTGACCGTGGCCACCAAGATGATCCCCCTGCCGGCCGTCATGGCCCAGCTGAAAGAGGCGGGCCGGACCGCGGCGGAGAATTTCCTCGAGGCGCATTACGACGACCTGGGCGCGCGCGACAGCGTCGACCTGCAGGAGATGTACAGCTAGGGCAGGGCGGCGGCGCGTTATTGCGCCGCGGTCCGCACGTCGTTCTCTTCCACCGGCTGCAAGGGGTTCTTCGGGTTCGGGTAGACCAGCCCGGCCGAGATCACCAGTTTCGCCGCGTCCTCCACCGACATGTCCAGCTCGATCACGTCCTCCTTGGGCATGAACAGCAGGAATCCCGAGGTCGGGTTCGGCGTGGTCGGCACGAAGATCGACATCAGCTGCGACGAGGTCTCGGGCTTGGTGTTGATCTCGCCCTTGGCGGTGGTGGAGACGAAGCCGATGGCCCAGATGTCCTTGCGCGGATATTGCACCAGGCAGGCTTTCTCGAAGCTGCGCTCTGACTGGGCAAAGACCGTCTCGGCGATCTGCTTCACGCCGCTGTAGATCGAGCGGATGACCGGCATCCGGTCGACCAGGCTTTCGGCGTAGCGGATCATCGACCGGCCGATGAACCCCTTGGCGATCCAGCCCACGAATATGGTGAACAGCAGGAAGATCACCACGCCGAGGCCGCGGATGTTGATATGGACGTCTTCACCAATCCAGGTGTTGTAGAAATCCGGGCCGAGAAGGCGGCGGACCAGCATGTCGGGGTGATAACCCATCGGCACGAAGGGCATGACGAAGCTGTCGACCCAGCCGATGAAGGTCCAGATCAGCCAGATCGTGAAGGCCACGGGAAAGATGACGATCAACCCGGTGAGAAAGCTCGACCGGAATCTGGCGATCCAGCCGGGGCGGCGTTTCACGGGATCCTCGAATGGGGTGGTCATGGTTTCCGCGCAATCAGGGTAGGCGAAACATAGCTAGTCACCACGCGACGATACTACAATCTCTTTGCGCGGGCTGCGGCGATTTCGACCGCGATTTCCGCAGCCAGCCGGGCATTGTTCAGAACGAGGGCGATATTGGCATCGAGCGACCGCCCCTCGGTCAGCTCGAAGATGCGCTGCAGCAGGTAGGGGGTGACCGCCTTGCCGGCGATGCCCTCGGCCTCGGCCTCCGCCAGGGCCTGCGCGATGACCGGGTCCATCTCCGACTTGGCGATCTCGGCATCCTCGGGGATCGGGTTGGCCACGAACTGGCCGCCGGGGATCTCGAGGTCTGCGCGCATGAGATGGGCGGCCGCGATCTCGGCCGGTTTGTCCATGCGCAGCGGCGCCGGCAGGCCGCTTTCGCGCGACCAGAAGGCGGGAAAGCCGTCCTGCCCGCAGGCGATCACCGGCACGCCGCGGGTTTCCAGCACTTCCAGTGTCTTGGGCAGGTCGAGGATCGCCTTGGCGCCCGCGCCGACCACGGTCACCGCGGTCTGGCCCAGCTCTTCGAGGTCGGCGGAGATGTCAAAGCTCTGCTCCGCCCCGCGATGCACACCGCCGATGCCGCCGGTGGCAAAGACCTCGATCCCCGCCCGGGCGGCGCCGATCATGGTTGCCGCCACGGTGGTCGCCCCGGTGCCGCCGGTGGCCATGCAGGCGGCCAGGTCGGCCCGCGACAGTTTCGCGGCGTCCTTCGTCTGCGCCAGCGCCTCCAGCTGCGCCTCGGTCAGCCCGGCATGAAGCCGGCCGTCCAGCACCGCGATCGTCGCGGGCACCGCGCCGCCCGCGCGGATCACCTCCTCCACCCGGCGCGCCATCTCGAGGTTCTGCGGCCAGGGCATGCCGTGGGTGATGATGGTGGATTCGAGCGCCACGACGGGGCGGCCCGCCGCCAGCGCCTCGCGGACCTCTTCGGTCATCTCGATCAGGCTCATGTCTGGGTATCTCCGGATACGTAATCGGCCGCGGCCCTCAGCGCGCGGTCCAGCGCGGCGTCACGGTCCGCGCCGTCCTGTTCGGCGGCGATATGGGCCGCCATGAATGTGTCGCCCGCGCCGGTCACCCTTGTCACCAGCACCTCCGGTGGTTCGCGCGTCAGCACGCCCTCGGCCGCGCCATCCGCCGCCGCGCGCCCGCCGTCTGTCACCAGCACCCGCCGCGCGCCGCGGGCGACCAGCGCCGCCGCGGCCTCCGCCGCGCTGCCGAACCGGGTCTGGGCCAGCAGCCCGGCCTCTTCGAGATTGACGTAGAGCACGGCGCGACCATGGGCGAGGAAGGGCAGCAGCCGCTCCGCCTTGCCCGGCGAGGCCGGGGCGACGCGCAGGTCGGCGCGGGCGAATAGCGGGCTGACCGCGATCTCTTCCAGCAGAGCCTCGGTCAGGTTGCCGTCGAGCGCGATCAGCCCGGCATAGGGCGCCGCCTCGCGCCCCAGGGCGCCATCGGAGAGCGGCCGCAGGATCTTGTCGCCCGCGGCCTCCAGCGAATGGGCATCGGCGATGGCGGCGATCAGACCGTTGGCGCCCTCGACGGCCATGTAACGGTCGGTCGGCAGGTCCTCAGAGCGGTAGAGATGGGCCACGTCCATCCCCATCCGCGCGCAGGCGGCCACCAGCTCCTCGCCCTCGGGGTCGCGGCCCACGGCGGAGAGCAGCACCGGCTTCAGCCCGAAGCGGCGCAGCGTCATGGCGATGTTCATGGCGACGCCGCCGGGAATGCGGGTGATCCGCCCGGGCACGTCGGATCCTTGCCGCATATGCGAGGCAGAGCGGCCGATCACGTCCCACAGAACGGACCCGATGCAGAGTATCTCGGTCATGGCCCCCTCATGCCGCGGGCGCGCGGCTTGCGCAAGCGGCGCGTCGGGGCAGGGGGACCGGACGCGGGCAGGGGGGTTGCGTGCCCGTCCAAAGGGGACTATACGCGCGCCACTCAACCCCGCAGGCGGGGTCGGGCCGTTGGGGGAGACATCCCCATCGCGTCCACCGGTTGGAGCATCCGCTCTCACACCCCCGCCAAGGCGTAAACCGGAAAGGATAGGATAGCATGGCTCTTCCCGAGTTCTCCATGCGCCAGCTTCTCGAGAGCGGCGTGCATTTCGGCCACCAGACGCAACGCTGGAACCCCCGCATGGGCGAGTTCATCTACGGCGCGCGCAACGGCATCCACATCGTCGACCTGACGCAGACCGTGCCGATGCTGGACGCGGCGCTGAACGCGATTCGCGAAACCGTCGCCAAGGGCGGCCGGGTGCTGTTCGTCGGCACCAAGCGCCAGGCCTCGGCCCCGATCGCCGAAGCCGCCGAGAAATGCGCGCAATACTACATGAACCACCGCTGGCTGGGCGGCACGCTCACCAACTGGAAGACCGTCTCGCAGTCGATCCAGCGCCTGAAGAACATCCAGGAGCAGATGGAGCAGGGCGCCGAGGGCCTCACCAAGAAAGAGCGCCTGCACATGGAGCGCGAGCAGGAGAAGCTCGACGCGTCGCTGGGCGGCATCGCGGAAATGGGCGGCCTGCCGGACCTGCTTTTCGTCATCGACGTGAAGAAGGAAGCGCTGGCCGTGGCCGAAGCGAACAAGCTGGGCATCCCGGTCGCCGCCGTGGTCGACACCAACTGCTCGCCCGAGGGCATCGACTACATCATCCCCGGCAACGATGACGCGGCCCGCGCCATTTCGCTCTATTGCGACCTGGTTTCGCGCGCGGCGCTCGACGGCATGTCCGCCCAGATGGGCGCTGCCGGCGTCGACATGGGCGCCTTCGAGGAAGCTCCAGCCGAAGAACTGGCGGCGGAAGCCCCCGCGCCGACCCCCGGCGAAGGCGTGGAGACCGGCGAGGTTTCCAACGAGACCGCAAGCAGCGATACGGTTGCCAAGGACGCGCCCTACGAGCTTGAAAACAAGGAGTGATCTTCACTCCTGTCACATGAGTGACACCAGCGATGCGCATGAAGTGGCCGGGACACCGCGCCGTCATGTGCATCGCGGATTCGTTGCAAGAAAATGATGAGGAGAGCCGAGATGGCGATCACTGCAGCAATGGTGAAGGACCTGCGCGAGAAATCCGGCGCGGGCATGATGGACGCCAAGAAGGCGCTGACCGAGACCGACGGCGACATGGAAGCGGCCATCGACTGGCTGCGCACCAAGGGCCTGGCCACCGCGGCCAAGAAATCCGGCCGGACCGCGGCCGAGGGCCTTGTGGCCGTCAAGGTCGAGGGTGGCACTGGCGTCGCCGTCGAGGTGAACGCGGAAACCGATTTCGTCGCCAAGAACAAGGAGTTCCAGGACTTCGTTGAAGGCACCGCCGGCGCGGCCATGGGCGTCGACAGCGTCGAGGATCTTGCCAATGCGGATCTGGGCGGCAAGAAGGTCAGCGATGTTCTGACCGACAAGATCGCCACGATCGGCGAGAACATGACCCTGCGCCGGATGGCCAAGGTGACCGGCGACGAGGTCGTGGCCTACGTCCACAACGCCGCCGCCGAAGGCATGGGCAAGATCGGCGTGCTGGTCGCGCTCAAGGGCAGCAACGCCGATTTCGGCAAGCAGGTCGCGATGCACATCGCCGCCGCGAATCCGCAGGCCCTGAACCCCGAGGCGCTGGACCCGGCGCTGGTGGAGCGCGAGCGCACCGTCCTGACCGAACAGGCCCGCGAATCCGGCAAGCCCGAACAGGTCATCGAGAAGATGATCGAGGGCCGGATGCGCAAGTTCTATGCCGAGAACACGCTGCTCGGCCAGGCCTTCGTGATCAACCCCGACCTGACGGTCGAGGCGGCGGCGAAGGACGCCGGCGTCGAGATCCTGTCCTATGTCCGCATGGAAGTGGGCGAAGGGATCGAGAAGAAGGAAGAGGATTTCGCGGCAGAGGTCGCCAAGGCGGCCCGCGGCTGAAGCCCCTTCGGCAAGGCTGATCCATCGGGTCAGCTTTGCCTCGCAAGACATTGCGGAACAACAAAAAACGGTGCCGCAGGACAAGGCGGCACCGTTTCCTTTTCGACGTCATCCGACGGGATTGGTTGGGGATGAACCCGCCGCGTCGAGAATGTGCCGACCTCGGGGACGGAATATACGACCCGAGGCCAGCTCCGGCGAACCGGCAGACCGCGAGAGCCCAGAAATTTCAAGGATCACGGCCTGGTGTTCCCTGGCTAGAAAGCCACCACTCACGGAACTTCACCAAAGTGCCAAGTAACTTCCCTTACGAAAAGTAGGGGATTCCCTACCTTTCTTTACCAAACGGTCCAGAAGTTGGAATTATGCTTCCACAACAAACATTTGGTTCTGGAACGCCGCCTTGAGAACAGCCTGCGCCGTGGTCTCCACGTTGAGCGCTTCGCGCGCCAGGCGCAGGTGTTTCTCCACCGTCGCCGCCGTCAGCCCCATGAGAAGCGCGATATCCGCGGTGGTCTTGCCGTCGCCGACCCATTCCAGCGCCTCGCGCTGCCGCCGCGTCAGCGTCCGGCCGGTGGCGCGGGTATAGGGCAGGGTGAGGATTTTCAGATGCGCCACGTTGTTCATGACGATGATGTCTTCGCCATGCTCGGCCCAGATCGCGTCGGCCTCGTCCTGGCTCATCCCGCGGCGGGCGGTCAGCGCAATGGCTCCCTTGGAACGCACCGAGACCGATTTGAAGCTGATGG
Organism: Carideicomes alvinocaridis; assembly: GCA_005473895.2. GTDB lineage: Bacteria > Pseudomonadota > Alphaproteobacteria > Rhodobacterales > Rhodobacteraceae > Carideicomes > Carideicomes alvinocaridis. Next base: position 99,314 of record SRJI02000009.1, on the reverse strand, counting down.
AATATCCCGCCGTCACACCCATTTTCTGGTTGAATTCCAGCACCTTGCGTTCGGCTTGGGTCATGGTCCCGCTCTCGGCCATCTCGCGCAGGATCGCCCATGAACAGGCGCCTTCATGTTCCAGCGCCCAGCGGACCATCGGCGCGTGGAAGTAATGACCATCGCCGAGAAAGCGCTCCGTGTAGCCGGCATCGTGGTTGGTGAGGATGACGAAGTCGTCCGGATCGCCGAGCGAGGTATTGGTGCGGTAATGGGTGAAGCCATAGAGCAGCCGGTCGAAACCGTACTGTGCCATCCGGCGCGAATGCATGTCCCAGAGGCTCTCGATGTTCGGCGCGTTGGTCAGCGCGATCAGGTACGCGTCATGCGGGTTCATCAATGCGTCTTTCGTCGAATATCCGACGGCTGGCCCGGGCCGGCGTGAAGACCGTCTCTCTCGTGCAATCTGCCAGCCCTTCATGACACCGGAAAGACCGGTTCATGCCTCCCTGGGCGGGCGCCGTGATTTGACAGCATTGTCTGTCGCCGGTCAATGAAATAGGCGCCGAGGGCGCAGGAGCGGAAGAATGCACCCTCCAGGTGGTCGAACCAATATTACCATAATACCGATTATGAGAACATCGCGTGGACTCCGCCAAGCCCCGTCCCGCATCACCGCATGGCGTCAGCGTCGCGCCCCCAGGAAATGCACCAGCCGCGCCCCGGCCTCGTAATAGAGACTCCGCGAGCCGCTGAACCATCCCCCCATGCGCTCGGTCACCGGCAATGGCAGCATCTCGTCATCGTCACCCAGAAGTGCCTGCGCCGCCGCGCGCCCCAGCAGCGTGCCCGGCGCGATGCCGCGGCCGGAATAGCCGAAGATCGCCAGGCCATTCCCCTCGAGCCGCATCGCCTTGGGCACATGGTCCGAGGTCATGGAAATCCGCCCCGACCAGGCATGCGACAGCGCGGCCCCGGCGTGATCCGGGAACAACTGCCGCAGCTTCCGGCGGGCCCAGTCATGGTGCAGAGACCCGCCGCGCTCCGGCAGGCCGATCGCGCCGAGAATCAGCCGGCCCTGCAGGTCGCGCCGGAAGGACGTCATGATCAGGCCGGTATCCCAGCAGCCTTCGCCGCCCGGCAGCACCTTGTCGGCCAGCCCCGGCACCGGCTCCGTCGCGAGCTGGAAGAAGTTCACCACCGGGACGGCCGGCAGCGCCACGCCCTCGGTCGGTGCCTGGTACGCGTTGGTCGCGTTGAGCAGCCGCCGCGCGGTGATGCTGCCCTCGGCGGTGCGAACATGCCAGGAGCGTCCGGACCAGCGCGCCTCGATCACCGGGCTTTGTTCGAAGATCCGCGCACCCGCTTCCCGCGCGGCCCGGGCCAGCCCCCGCGCATAGGCCAGCGGCTGGATCGTGCCCGCCCGTGCGTCATGCAGCGCGCCGTACACTCCCCGCGCGCCGGTCCGGGCCTGCGTCCTGTCCCCGTCCAGCAGCGTGACCGGCGCGTTCATCACCTTCATCTGGCGATAGCGGTCCTCCAGGTCGGCCAGGCCGCGCGCGGAATGGGCGCAATGAAGCGTCCCGGCGCGCTGCGGCTCGCAGGCGATCCCGTGCCGTTCGATCAGGTCGAAGACCAGGTCCGGCCCGCCCGCCAACGCCCGGTTGAGCCGCTCTCCGGCCTCCTGGCCCATGACGCGGCGCACGCCCTCGGGCGGCAGCCAGAGCCCGGCATTGACCAGCCCCACGTTACGCCCGGAACCGCCATGCCCCACCTGCCGCGCCTCGAGCACGGCGACGCGCGCGCCCTGCCCCGCGGCACCCAGCGCCGCCGACAAGCCGGTAAAGCCGCCGCCGATCACCGCAAGGTCCACGGTCATCGTGCCGGACAATGGACGGGCCTCGAACCGCTCCGCCGCGCTCGCCTGCCAGAGGTTGCCTTTCGGCGCCGTGTCCCGCGTCAAACTCGCCTCATCCTCCCCCGCAGCCGCCGGACCCGGTGCCCGGCGGCGCTGTCACAAGCCTTAACCGCGCAAGTCCCGCGCGGCCACAGTCGATGCGATCAGAAGAACGCCTGCAGCCCGGTCTGCGCCCGGCCGAGGATCAGCGCGTGGACGTCATGGGTGCCCTCGTAGGTGTTCACCGTCTCGAGGTTGACCATGTGGCGCATCACCTGGAACTCGGCCGAGATGCCGTTGCCGCCATGCATGTCCCGGGCCATCCGCGCGATATCCAGCGCCTTGCCGCAATTGTTGCGCTTGACGATGGAGATCATCTCGGGCGCCGCCTTGGCCTCGTCCATCAGCCGGCCCACGCGGAGCGACGCCTGCAGCCCCAGCGAGATCTCGGTCTGCATGTCGGCCAGCTTCTTCTGGAACAGCTGCGTCTGGGCCAGCGGCCGCTTGAACTGGTGCCGGTCGAGCCCGTATTGCCGCGCCGCGTGCCAGCAGAACTCCGCCGCGCCAAGCGCCCCCCAGGAAATGCCGTAGCGCGCGCGGTTGAGGCAGCCGAAGGGCCCCTTGAGCCCCTCCACATGCGGCAGCAGCGCCTCTTCGCCCACTTCCACGTTGTCGAGCACGATTTCCCCGGTGATCGAGGCGCGCAGCGACAGTTTCTGCTGGATCTTCGGCGCCGAAAGCCCCTTGGTCCCCTTGTCGAGCACGAAGCCCCGGATCTTGCCGCCATGGGCCTCGGATTTCGCCCAGACCACGAAGACATCGGCGATCGGCGCGTTGGAGATCCACATCTTGGAGCCGTTGAGGACGTAGCCGCCCTCGGTCTTCGTCGCGCGGGTCTTCATTCCCGCCGGGTCGCTGCCCGCGTCGGGCTCGGTCAGGCCGAAACAGCCGATCCATTCGCCCGAGGCCAGTTTCGGCAGGTATTTCTGCCGCTGCTCCTCGGTGCCATAGGCATAGATCGGGTACATCACGAGGCTCGACTGCACCGACATCATGGAGCGATAGCCGCTGTCGACGCGCTCCACCTCGCGGGCCACCAGCCCGTAGGTGACATAGCCCGCGCCCAGCCCGCCATATTCCTCGGGGATGGTGGTGCCCAGCAGGCCCATCTCGCCCATTTCGCGGAAGATCTCGGGGTCCGTTTCCTCGCTCATATAGGCATCCAGCACCCGCGGCTGCAGCTTTTCCTGCGCATAGGCCCGGGCGCTCTCGCCGATCATCCGCTCGTCTTCCTCGAGCTGGTCGCTCAGGCGGAACGGGTCCTCCCAGTCGAAATGGCCCAGGTTCGGGCGGTCCTTGTCCTTCAGCTTCGGGCGGTCGGTTTCGTCGCGCATGGCATCCTCCATATCCTTCGGCTTGACCATAGCGCATGATCCGCCCGCTGAATATCGCTGTTCCCGCATCACTTCATGCGATATAGGCATGATCCATGCAGGGTCCGCGCCGCTTTCTTCCGTCCATTTCCGGCCTTCGCGCGCTCGAGGCGCTGGACCGGCTGGGCACCGCCACGGCGGTCGCCGAGGAGCTGAACCAGAGCCAGAGCGCCATTTCCCGCCAGCTTTCCGCGCTGGAGGCGCAGCTCGGCGTGCCGCTGATCGAGCGGGAGCGTCAGCGGATGCATCTCAGCCCCGCCGCCCGCGATTACGCGGCCGAGATCCGGGCGGCGCTGGCGCAGATCTCGCGCGCCTCCATGCGGCTGGCGGTGAACCCGGAGGGCGGCGCGCTGACGCTGGCGATCCTGCCGAGCTTCGGGATGCACTGGCTGGTGCCCCGCCTGCCCGATTTCGCCCGGCGCCATCCCGGGATCACGGTGAACATGGGCACCCGGCTGCGGCCCTTTGACTTCGCGCGCGACGGCTTCGACGCGGCGCTGCATCACGGCCGGCCCGACTGGCCGGGGGCGGAGCATCTCTACCTGCGCCCGGAACGGCTGCGCGCGGTGGCGGCGCCGGACTTCCTCGCCCGCCACGACATCGCGAAACCCGCCGACCTGCTGGCCCTGCCGCTGCTGCATATCGAAACGCGGCCGACCGCCTGGGCCGACTGGCTCGCGGGCTACGGCGTCGCCGCCCGGCCGCCCGCAGGCACCCAATACGACCAGTTCGCCACGATCACCCAGGCCGCGCGCCACGGGCTGGGCGTGGCGCTGCTGCCGGATTTCCTGGCCGAGGCGGAATGCGCCGCCGGCCGCCTCGCCCCGGCCTATGGCGATGCGCGCCCGGCCCCCACGGCCTATTACCTCGTCTGGCCCCGCGGCGCCCGCACCCCCTCGCTCACCCGCTTCCGCGACTGGCTCGCCGACCAGGCCGAGGACGAGGATCCCCTCCCCCGCTAGAGCCAAACCGCGGCTCCCCGCTTCTTCTGACCCTAAATATCCCGGGGGTGAGGAGCGAAGCGACGAGGGGGCAGCGCCCCCTGCGACCTTCCAAACCATCGCAGCGCGTCGGGTCGAGCGGTCGGAAGCCACACCACTGACGCCGGCGCAGCATACGGGCATTGGAATCGGCCCCCCGCTGCCCTCAGCCCAACGCGTAGCCCGCGCCGCGGACGGTGCGCACCGGATCCGCCTCGCCATGGGCGCAGAGTACCTTGCGCAACCGGCCGACATGGACGTCCACGGTCCGGGTATCGACGTAGATGTCACGCCCCCAGACCCGGTCGAGCAGTTGCTCGCGCGACCAGACGCGGCCCGGCTTTTCCATGAAGGTCGACAGCAGCCGGAATTCCGTCGGGCCCAGCCGCAGCTCCTTCGCGCCGCGAAAGACCTTGTGGGTCTCGGCGTCCAGCCGGATGTCGTCGAATTCCAGCGTCGCGCCCACCGCGGCCGCACGGGTACGGCGCAGCTGGGCGCGGACCCGGGCCATCAGTTCCACCACCGAGTAGGGCTTGACCACGTAATCGTCGGCCCCGGTCTCCAGCCCGCGGACACGGTCCACTTCCTCGGAGCGGGCCGAGAGCATGATGACCGGGATCGCCCGCGTGTCGGACCGGGTCTTCAGCCGCCGGCAGACCTCGATCCCGGAAAGCTGCGGCATCATCCAGTCGAGCACCAGAAGGTCCGGCGCCTCCTCGGCCACCAGGAGCAGCGCGTCCTCGCCGTTGTCGGCGGAGACCACGCGAAACCCCTCGGCCTCGAGGTTGTAGGCCAGCACCTCGCGCTGTGCCGGCTCGTCCTCCACCAGAAGCACGGTGGGCTGGTCGGCGGTCATGACGCCTCCCCGTCCCGTGCGCCGCTGAGCTGCGGGTCGACCGAGGTGCGGTCACCCTTCACGCGCGCCTCGCCCGGCTTCTCGCCGGTGACGAGGAAACAGACCTGTTCGGCGATCGAGGTCACGTGGTCGCCCATCCGCTCGATGTTCTTGGCGATGAAATGCAGGTGCATGCAGGCCGTGATGTTGCGCGGGTCTTCCATCATGAAGGTCAGGAACTCGCGGAACAGCGCGTTGTACATCTGGTCGACATCCGCGTCCCGCGCGATCACGTCGGCGGCGAGCGCCGCGTCCCGGCGGATATAGCTGTCGAGCGCGTCCTTCAGCATCAGCTCCACCTCGCGGGCCATGCGCCGCAGCGAAGCCGGCGAGCCCGAGACCGGCGCCATCTGCAGCAGCACACCGGTGCGCTTGGCGATGTTCTTGGAATAGTCGCCGATCCGCTCGAGGTTGGCCGAGATCTTGAGCACCGACAGGATCACCCGCAGGTCCACAGCCGTGGGCGCGCGCAGGGCGATGACGCGGGCCGCCTCCTCGTTGATGCGCTCCTCCAGCGCGTCGATGGCTTTGTCGCCGCGGCGCACCTGTTCGGCCAGTTCCTCGTCGCGGGTCTCCAGCGACTTGGCGCTGTCCATGATGGCGGCTTCCACCAGCCCGCCCATCTTCATGATCGAGGCCTGGATCGCCTCGAGGTCGCGGTCGAAGGCGGATGCGATATGTTGGTCACTCATGTCCTGGTCCTCAGCCAATGCGCCCGGTGATGTAGCTTTCCGTGCGCGGGTCTTCGGGGTTGGTGAAGATCTTGCCGGTCTCGTCGTATTCCACCAGGTGGCCCAGGTGGAAGAAGGCCGTCTTCTGGCTGACCCGCGCCGCCTGTTGCATGGAGTGGGTGACGATCACCACCGAGTAATCCTGCCGCAGCTCGTCGATCAGCTCTTCCACCTGCGCCGTGGCGATGGGATCGAGCGCCGAGCATGGCTCGTCCATCAGCAGGACCTCGGGTTCGGTCGCCACGGCCCGCGCGATGCAGAGCCGCTGCTGCTGGCCGCCCGACAGCCCCGTGCCCGGGGCCTGCAGCCGGTCCTTGACCTCGTCCCAGATGGCGCCGCGGCGCAGGGCCTTTTCCACGATCTCGTCCAGCTCGGCCTTGTTCTTGGCAAGCCCGTGGATCTTCGGCCCGTAGGCCACGTTGTCGTAGATCGACTTGGGGAACGGGTTGGGCTTCTGGAACACCATGCCCACCTTGGCGCGCAGCTGGACGGGATCGACCTTGCGGTCGTAGATGTCCTCGCCGTCGAGCAGGATCGTGCCCTCCACCCGGGCCGAGTCGATAGTGTCGTTCATCCGATTCAGGCAGCGCAGGAAGGTCGATTTCCCGCAGCCCGAGGGCCCGATGAAGGCGGTGACAGTCCGGTCCTCGATATCGACATCCACGTCCTTGATGGCATGGGTGTCGCCGTAATAGACCTGCACCTTGCGCGCCGAGATCTTGGTTTCGTTCACGTCCACGGCTCTCTCCGCAATTCTCATGTCGTTCATGGCTCCGGCCCTTCCCCTACCAGCGACGCTCGAAGCGGCGGCGCAGGATGATGGCGATGATGTTCATGGTCATCAGGAACACCAGCAGGATGATGATCCCGCCCCAGGCCCGTTCATAATAGGCCGGATCGGCCCGTTTTGCCCATTCGTAGATCTGCGCAGGCATGGCCGAGTTGGGGTCGAGGAAGCCCGAGGCGATGCCGTCGGGGTAGTTCGAGGCGATGTAGCCCACCATGCCGATCAGCAGGAGCGGCGCGGTCTCGCCCAGGGCCTGCGCTAGCCCGATGATGGTGCCGGTCAGGATGCCGGGCATGGCCAGCGGCAGCACGTGGTGGAAGACCGACTGCATCTTCGACGCCCCCACCCCGAGCGCCGCGTCCCGGATCGAGGGCGGCACCGCCTTGAGCGAGGCGCGGGTGGAGATGATGATCGTGGGCAGGGTCATCAGCGTCAGCACCAGCCCGCCCACCAGCGGCGCCGATTGCGGCAGGTTGGCGAACTGGATGAAGACCGCGAGCCCGAGGATGCCGAAGACGATCGAGGGCACCGCCGCGAGGTTGGAGATGTTCACCTCGATCAGGTCGGTGAACTTGTTCTGCGGCGCGAATTCCTCGAGGTAGATGGAGGCCGCGACGCCGATCGGCAGCGACAGCAGCAGCACCACCAGCATCATGAAGAACGACCCCAGCATGGCGACGCCGATGCCAGCCTGTTCCGGGCGGCTTTCCGAGGCGTCGGCGCCGAGGATGAAATCCCAGTTGAATTCGCGCTCGATCACGCCCGCATCCTTCAGCGCATCGGCGACGTCGAGGTGCTCGGCGTCGAGGTTCTTGTCGCGGGCGAGGCTTTCGCGCGTCACCCGGCCCTTGAAGTAACCGTCCACCCGCGAGGCGGCGAGCACCCGGAACTCCACCGTCTCGCCGATCATGTCGGGATTGGCAATCACCAGGTCGCGGATCTGCGCGGCGGCGGCCGAAGAGATGAGATCGGTCAGGTCGCCGGCATCCTCGAAGGGCGAGGCGATGCCGTTCTCTTCCAGCGCCCGGGCGACCGCATCCTCGATCAGGGGCTTGTAGCCGAAGGTGGAGACCTTCTTGATCTGCTCGATATCGCGGTTGCCGTTCTTGTCGAGCTTGGCCTCCGACAGCTCCACCGGCAGGTGGATGAAGGTCTGGGTGAAAGCGGGCGTCCCGTTGCGCACGATGGCGAACAGCAGCGCCACGAGGAACACCAGCCCGATCCCGAGCGCGATGACGCCGTACATGCGGAACCGCCGCTCGGCCGCGTTGCGCCGCTTGGTCCGCGCATCCTGGGCAAAGATCGAATTGGCGGGGCGTGCCGGGCCGGAGGCGCCCTCGCCCATGTCCTGGGTCAGGTCGGTCATTACTCGTATTGCTCCCGGTAGCGGCGCACGATCCAGAGCGCGAAGATGTTCAGGCAGAGCGTGATGACGAAGAGCGTCATGCCGAGCGCGAAGGCCACCAGCGCCTCGGGCGAGGCGAAATCGGCATCGCCGGTCAGCTGGCTGACGATCTTGGCGGTTACCGTGGTCATCGCCTCGAAGGGGTTGAGCGACAGCCGTGCCGCGGCCCCTGCCCCCAGCACCACGATCATCGTCTCGCCGATGGCGCGCGAGGCGGCCAGCAGGATCGCGCCCACGATGCCGGGCAGCGCGGCGGGCAGGATCACCTGGCGAATGGTCTCGGACTTGGTGGCGCCCAGCCCGTAGGAGCCGTCGCGCATGGCCTGGGGCACGGAGTTGATGATGTCGTCCGACAGCGACGAGACGAATGGGATCAGCATGATGCCCATCACCAGCCCCGCGGTCATCACCGCCGTGCCGCCGCGCATCCAGCCCACCCCGAGGATGCCGCCGTCGCCGAAGATGGCGACGAGGATCGGGCCGACGGTCAGCAGCGCGAATAGCCCGTAGACGATGGTGGGGATCCCGGCCAGCACCTCGAGCATCGGCTTGGCAAAGCTCCGCACCCGGGGCGTGGCGTATTCCGACAGGTAGATCGCCGCCATCAGCCCGATCGGCACGGCCACCAGCAGCGCGATCAGCGAGATGTAGAAGGTGCCCCAGAATAGCGGCAGGATGCCCAGCTCCGACCCGCCGCCGAAGGAGGGCGACCAGGTGGTGCCGAAAAAGAACTCGGCGGCCGGGTAGAGCCGGAAGAACTCGATCGTGTTGAAGATCAGCGACAGCACGATCCCGAGCGTCGTCAGGATCGCGATGCAGGCCGCGGTGATCAGCAGGCCCTTGATCACCCGCTCCACGCTGTTGCGGGCGCGCAGGTCGCGGTGGGTGCGCTGCAGCGCGAGTCCCAGCCCGGCGATGGCGGCCAGCAGCACGATCGCGGTGCGGGCCCAGTCGCCGATGCGGTCGAGCGCGCGGTAGCGCTGCGCCGCCGCCAGCGTCTCGGCGCTCACGTCGGAGCCGAGCGCCACGCCCACGTCGCCCAGGCGGGCGCGCAGGTCATCGGTGCCGGCCTCAAGGTCGCGAGCTTCTTCGGGGGAGAGCGCTCCGCTTTCGACCGCCACGTCCAGGCCTTCGGCCACGCGGCGCACGTCGGACATGATCAGGCTCAGCCCGCCGGCATCCTCATAGGCGGTCTCGGGGATCAGCGTCTCGACGCGGTTCTCGATGAAGACAGGCTGCGCGATCAGCCAGAGCGCCAGCAGCGCCAGCCCCGGGATCAGCGCCGACAGCATGGCATTGTAGCCGTAATAGCCGGGCAGCGAGTGCAGCTTGCGCCCGTCGCCGCCGGCCGAGGACATGGCCCGCGCGCGGCCGGCCAGGTAGCCCAGGGCGCCGAGCGCGAGGATGATGAGAAGGGTCAGGGTGGCTGACATCGAACGGGTCCCGCCTTCGCTTGGCACGGCGCCGCCCGGATGGCCTCCGGGCGGCGCGATTTCGTCATGACGCGGGGCGCGCGCGCGCGCAGCTGCGGCCCCTCACGTCCCTATCACATGGAGGAGTCCATGGTCACCTCGTCGGCGACCTTCGCCTGGGTGTCGGCCAGCTCCGGATCGGCGACCAGGCCGTATTCGGAGAGCGGGCCGTCGGGGCCGGCAATCTCGTCGGCGACGAAGAACTCGGCATAGTCCTTGAGGCCCGGGATCACGCCGATATGCGCCTTCTTGATGTAGAAGTAGAGCGGACGCGACACCGGGTACTCGCCCGAGGAGATGGTCTCGGTCGAGGGCTCGACGCCGGACATGGTCGCGACCTTGAGCTTGTCGGTGTTGTTCTCGTAGAAGGCCAGGCCGAAGACGCCGACGCCGTTGGCGTTGCTGTCGATGCGCGCCAGGGTCTCGGTGTAGTCGCCGTCGATATCCACGGACTTGCCGTCGGTGCGGACATCCATGCAGGCGGCCTCGGCCGCGTCTTCGTCCATGCCGCTGTCGAGGAAGGCCTGCATCGCGCCGGTATCTTCGCAGCCCTGCATCAGCACCTTTTCTTCAAAAACTTCGCGGGTGCCGTGCTTGGTACCGGGGATGAAGGTGAGGATTTCCTCGTCCGGCAGGTCGGCATTGACGTCGGCCCAGCTGTTGTTCGGGTTGGCCACGATCTCGCCGTCGACGGGCAGCTTGGCGGCCAGCGCGGTGAACCAGTCGGAGGGTTCGAAAGCGGTGAAGTCCGGGCCGTTCAGCTGGCTGGCGAAGACGATGCCGTCATAGCCGATGCGGACCTCGATGATCTCGTCGACGCCGTTCTCGGCGCAGGTCGCGATTTCCTTCTCGCGGATCGCGCGGGAGGCGTTGGCGATGTCGATCGTGTTCTCGCCCACGCCTTCGCAGAAGCGCTTGAGCCCGGCAGAGGAGCCGCCCGATTCGACGACCGGCGTCGGGTAGTCGAAGTTCTCGCCGAAGGCTTCCGCCACGATGGAGGCGTAGGGCAGCACGGTCGAGGACCCGGCGATCTGGACCTGGTCGCGGGCAGCGGCAGTGGTGGCCGAAACGGCAGCGATTGCCAGCGTCGAGGCGGTCAGTTTCGCGATGGACATATGTCACTCCTGATTTGTTTGGCGGACCGCATTCCCCACGGTCTCTGGCCCGGGGCCTACGCCCGCCGCGCTATGCTTTTGTGACAGAAGTGTAACAGATTGATGACAAGAGCGGCTTCCGCTGCGGAAACGGGGTGCGGAAAACGGCGGCGAACTGCCGGCCACCCGCGCGGGCGGAGAGACCCGGGGCTCTGCCCCGGACCCCGGAGTTTTTTGGCAAGATGAAGAAGAGCCGGTTGGCGCGGGGCGATGGCTGCGGCGCGCTCAGGCCCGGCGCAGCGCCAGCACCGCGTTGAGCCCGCCGAAGGCGAAGGCGTTGGAGAGGGCCACCTCGACCTTGGCCTCGCGCGCCTCGTTGGGCACCACGTCGAGCGCGCATTCGGGATCGGGTTCCTGGTAGCCGATCGTGGGCGCGACGATCCCGTCCCGGACCGCCATGATGCAGGCCAGCAGCTCCACCGCGCCGGTGCCGCCGATCAGGTGGCCGTGCATCGACTTGGTCGACGAGATCATCAGCGCGTCGGCGTGATGGCCGAAGACATCGGCCACGGCGGCGCATTCGGTCTTGTCATTGGCCGCGGTGCCGGTGCCGTGGGCGTTGATGTAGCCCACATCCTCGGGGGCCAGCCGCGCGTTGCGCAGCGCCCCTTCCATGGCGCGGGCGGCGCCGTGCTTGGAGGGCATGACGATGTCGGCCGCGTCCGAGGTCATGGCATGGCCCACCACCTCGGCCAGGATCGGCGCGCCGCGGCGTTTGGCATGCTCCATCTCCTCGAAGACGAAGACGCCCGCCCCCTCGCCCTGCACCATGCCGTTGCGATTGGCCGAGAACGGCCGGCAGGCGTCGCGCGACATGACGCGCAGCCCTTCCCAGGCCTTCACCCCGCCGAAGCACAGCATGGATTCGGAGCCCCCGGTGATCATCGCGGGCGACAGGCCCGATTGCACGATCTGGAACGCCTGGGCCATGGCGTGGTTCGACGAGGCGCAGGCGGTGGAGACGGTGAAGGACGGGCCCTTGAGGTTGAACTCCATGCTGACATGGCTGGCGGCCGCATTGTTCATCAGCTTGGGCACCACGAAGGGATGCACGCGGTTCTTCCCCTCCTCGTAGACCGAGCGGTAATTCTCGTCGAGCGTTGTCATCCCGCCGCCGGAATTGCCCAGCACCACCCCCGCCTGGGCGGAGAGCTCGCCGGAAAACTCCAGCCCCGACTGGGCCAGCGCCTCGCGCGCGGCCAGCAGGGTGAACTGGGTGAAGCGGTCGTAGAGGGAAATCTGCTGGCGGTTGAACTCCGCCTCGGGGTCGTAATCGTGGATCTGGCCGCCGATGCGGATCTGCAGCCGCTCCACGTCGCGGAAGTCGAGCTCGGAGATGCCGCAGCGGCCCTCGCGCATCGCCTCCAGCGTCTCGTCCACGTTCCGGCCCAGGGCATTGATCGTCCCCGCGCCGGTGATCACCACCCGTTTCACGAATGCTGCTCTCTCACCAGGCGTTCGATCCCGCTGACGATGCTGGCGACCGAGGAGATGTCGAAATCGCTTTCCCGGGGCGCGTTGGCGTTGAACGGCACCTGGATGTCGAAGGCCTCCTCGATCGCGAAGATCGATTCCACCAGGCCCAGGGAGTCGATCCCCAGATCCTCCAGCGTGCTGTCCATCGTCACGTCCGAGGGCTCAAGCACCGCCTGCTCGGCGATGATCCCGATGACCTTGTCCTTGAGCTGCATGCGACCTCCGCCACGTCCCGGGGTTTTCGGGCCGTGATTTAGTCGCTCTTGGGCGTTTTGGAAACCGCTTTGTTCCCGCCGGCGAGATCGGCCAGCACCCGCGGAAGCCGGCGCAGCGCCTTGTACATCTCGAGATGGGTTTCCATCTTCGTCGCCGGGTAGCCGAGGATCACGCGGCCCGCCGGCACCTTGGACAGGATGACCGAGGCGCCGCCCGCCACCACCCCGTCACCGACGCTGGTATTGTCGGTCACGCCCACCTGGCCGCCGAAGACCACGTTGTTGCCGATCGTGGTGGAGCCGGCGATGCCGACCATGGCGGCGAAGAGGCAGTCGCGCCCGACCTCGCAATTGTGGGCGACGTGGCAGAGGTTGTCGATCTTGGTGCCCGAGCCGATCCGCGTGGGCCGCACCGTGCCCGCATCGATGCAGGTGTTGCAGCCGATCTCCACGTCGTCGCCGATCTCCACCGCGCCCAGGGAATGGATCCGCACCCAGGATTGCGCCCGGGTCTCGCCGGCATCGCCGAGGCTGGCGCGGGCCTTTTCGACCGCGTTCTCCTCCGGCGTGACGAAGCTGAACCCGTCCATGCCGATGGCGGCGCCGGGATGCAGCGTGACGCGGTCGCCGATCCGCACCCGCGGGCCGATCCGCGCGCCGTTATGCAGCAGCGCGCCCTGCCCCAGCTCGCAGCCGGGACCGATATGGCATTGCGGGCCGATGATCGAGCCGGCGCCGATCCGGACCCCCGCGCCGATGATGGTATAGGCGCCCACCGCGACATCCGGCGCCAGCTCGGCGCTGTCGTCGATGAGCGCTGTGGGGTGGATGCCGGGGCCGTAGCCCGGGCCGGGGTCGAGCATCCGGGTCAGCCCGGCCATGGCCATGCGCGGGCGCGGCGCGACGATGGCCGCCTCCAGCCCGAGCGCCTGCCAGTCGGCGCCTTCCCACAGCATGGCAGCGCGGGCGGCGCCCTGCCCCAGCCCCTTGGCATAGTCCGGCTTCATCGCGAGGGCGAGGTCATCGCCCCCCGCATCGGCCGGCTCGGCGACGCCGGTGATGCGCAGATCGGTGTCGCCGAAGGCCTCGGCGCCGAGGGCCGAGGCGATGTCGCTGATGCTGTGGCTCATGGTCTCTGCCTGCTCCCGTGGTCGCGGGGCCGGATGCCCCGCCGGGGCGAGACTTAGCCCTGAACCGCCGGCGTGGCCACCCCTGCCCCGGCCAGCGCCTGCCAGATCCGCGCGTCGCGGCCATAGACGTCGCGTCGATATTCGACCTCGCCCTTCGGATTGGCCACCGCGGTGCGGTAGATCAGGTGGACCGGAACGGGCTCGTCCAGCATCACCGTCGTCTCCCGCCCGGTATTCAGCCGCGCCTTGAAGAACCCCTCGGGGTCGTTGGTCTGCCGCGCCAGCAACGCATAGGCGAATTCGAAAGGACGGTGAAGCCGGATGCAGCCATGGCTGAAGGCCCGGCTTTCGCGGTCGAAGAGCGATTTCTGCGGCGTGTCGTGCAGGTAGATGTTGTAGCGGTTGGGGAACATGAACTTGACCAGCCCGAGCGCATTGCGGTTCGAGGGCGGCTGCTTCAGATCGAAGGGAAAGTTCTGCGGCGTCAGCGCGGCAAAGTTGATGGCGCTGCGCGGCACGGTCCGGCCGCGGCTGTCCACGATGCGCAGGTGCCCGGCCGCGTTGGGGTTGCGGCGCATCTGCGGCAGGTATTCCTTGACCGCGATGGAGCGCGGGACGTTCCAGGTCGGGTTGATGACCATGTGTTCCATCACGTCGGAGAATTCCGGGCTCTGCCGGTCATCACTCGGCGCGCCGATGACCGCCCGGGTTTCGAAGGTGACCACGTCGTTGTCGACGATGCGGGCGGAGAAGTCGCTGAGGTTCACCAAGATGTGCCGCTTGCCGCGCGGCCGGTTGAGCCAGCGCTCGCGCTCCATCGCCACGATGACCGAATGCAGCCGCTCCTCGGCGCCGACATTCAGCTCGTCGATGGTGGAGGGCCCGGCGATTCCGTCGACGGCAAGGCCGTGGGCCGTCTGGAACCGCTGCACCGCGGTCTGGATGGCGGCGTCGTAGCTGCGCGACGCGCTGCGCTCCAGGTAGCCCATGGTGACCAGCCGGTTGCGCAGGGCCACCACGGAGGCGCCGCTATCGCCGGGCTCCAGCTTGCCGGAGGGTACCGTCGCGCCCCAGGCAGCGGCGGCGACCAGACGCTCCAGCCGCATCTTTTCCTTCATCAGATGCGCATATTGCGCGGTCGACGGCGGCAGGGCGCGAAAGAAGGCATAGGGCTGCGCCTCGGCAAAGGCCTTGAGCTGGGACAGGCGGTCGCGCACCGGCACGTCGCGCTTGATCCCGCTGACCACACGGCGCGGGTCGAGGATGCCGGTCTGCAGCGCCTTGGCATAGTCGAGGAAGGCGCGGCTCAGCTTCGCCTCCAGCAGGCCGAGGGCGCGGGGCGTGCGCGCGCTGCGCATCTCGTCCATCAGCGGTGCGGGGTCGAAGCGGCGGCCGGGCAGCCCATGGGCATCGGCGCGGTCCATCGCCTCGATCAGGGCGCGGCGGCGGTCCTGGCCCTGGCGGTCGTCGGTGGTCCAGAGCGGCGCATAGCGTGTCTCGCGGTAGAATGCGGCGACGGCGTCATCTTGCGCCGCCCCTTCTGCCACCGCCTGGCGAAAGGCCATCTGCTGCGCTTCGGTGGCCGCAACCTGCGCCGTGGCGGCCGTCGGCAGCGTGGCCAGGGGGCCGAGCGCGATCAGTGCGGATAGGATGACGGGGGTAGCCCTGCTCAATAAATTCCGGGGAATGGCGTTCAATGTCATTCCGTCCTCTCGATGCCTGTCTCTATGTCTTTCACTGCTTGTCCCCGCTGCTCGGACCGGTGTCCATTCACTTTTTGATCATGCGTCCAAACCTCCGGAGGGGTGATGCAGCCAGACCGCGGTTCCCCGCCGGTTCCGTATCTGCCCCGAAATGCGCAGAATTTCGCCGAAATCCGCCGACCTCCGCATCGCCGCACAATCCATACTTGGTCACGGAATCCGAACGTGCCATAACATCCCCACATCTGGGGATGAGATGGCAGACGCCGCGGGAACCACCGCGGCTAAACAGGTAAAACGACGGGACAGCGTTCGTACCATGACTGACAAGACTACGCGTGGCGTTTCGCGGCGGCACCTCCTGCGTGCCTTCGCAGCAACCGCAATCTCCGCAGCACCAACTTACTCCATGGCCTCCGGGTTCCTTCGCGGCGGCGGCGATGTCCGCCGGCTCAAGATGTATTCCGGCCGCACCGGCGAGCGGCTCGACATGATCTATTGGGTCGAAGGACACTACATCAAGGACGCGGTGGACGAGATCAACAAGTTCATGCGCGACTGGCGCACGGACGACATCCACACGATCGACCTGCGCACCATGGACATCATGGCCGCCGCTCACAACCTGCTGGACGTGAACGAGCCCTACATGCTCCTCTCGGGCTATCGCTGCCCGAAGACCAACGCGATGCTCCGCTCCCGGTCCTCCGGCGTGGCGAAGAATTCCCTGCACCTGCAGGGCCAGGCGGCCGACCTTCGGCTCGGCTCGCGCTCGGTCGACCAGATGGCGCGTGCGGCGCTGGCCTGTCGTGCCGGCGGCGTCGGCCGCTACACCGGCTCGAACTTCGTCCACATGGATTGCGGCGCGGTCCGCACCTGGGGCAGCTGAGCCAAGGGCCCGCCCCCTTTCCGGCCAACCGGCCGATGCAGTAACGCCCGGTCCGTGTCCGCCACGGTCCGGGCGTTTGCTATTCGGGGATCCCGCCAAGCCCGCGTCTTCACGCAGAACGCATTCATGCCAGGCCCCCGGAATCGAGACGGCCGCCAGCGCAGGCTGACGGCCGGAATATTCGATGCGAATTGGGCGACGCACCCACGGGGGATGCGATGCGCCGCCCCACGGCCCGCCGGATTGGGACGGCGGGCCGCATCGAAGCTCGTGTCGCCGGATCAGAACCGGAACGAAGCACGCACCCCGAAGGTGTCGGCGTCGAGATCGGTCCCGCTGCCGTTCACGTCCTCGAACCGGTGGGCGAGGTATTCGCCGCCGAGGGTAAAGCTGTCGGTCACCTTGTAGGCCATGCCCAGGCCGGCCACGCCGCCATCGGCATCGCCGAGGCTGGTATCGGCCCGCGCGGCGCCCAGCGTCGCGTAGATCATGGTCCGGCCAAGGTCGTAGCCGCCCTTCACTTTCAGGCGCGTGATGCTGTCGATGGATTCGGGGCCGACATCGATATCGCCGGTGTCGTAATCCAGTTCACCGCCCAGCACGAAACGGCCGAAATCGTAGTCATAGCCGCCGTGGACGCCGTAGACGGTACCGTCGCCGTCGCCACCACCGCTGAGCTCGCCGTTCAGCTGACCGGCTTGCACACCGGCATAGGCGCCCGTCCAGTCACCGCCATAGCTCAGGGGCTCGACCGGGGCCGGTGCCGGCGCGCTCACCACGGGGTCCGCGGGGGCCGGGGCCATGTTGCCGGCCAGCAGCGGCGCGGGCAGCGCGATCGCGACGAGTGCTGCACTCATGAGTTTCATCTCGTTTCCTTTCTGCTCTTTCTGCATCGGCGGGTCTTGGCGGCCCGCCTTGTGAGGGTCACGTGGCCCTAACTGCCAGATCGGGCGGCGGTTTCAATTGCCCTCGCGTCGGGCAGGCCAATCGCCGCCCAGAGCCTGGGGCGCATCCGGCAAGTTCCCGCCCGGTAACGAAAAACTGATAAGGCGTCGCCTATGTGCATCACCTAGTGCCCGTGGCTGAATTCGCCACTGCCTCGACAGGTTCCCGGACAGGAAAAGATCGACATGCCGTGGCCCCTGCCCCACGCACCCCCTGATCGGTCAACATCTGCGCCACTGCACTCACCGGCCCTGCCCGCCCGGGTCATGCCGGCCCGCCAGGCACGGCCGCCCTGCTCCCGCAATCTCTCCCTCATCAACACGGGAATCGCGCCACGTCTGCACCACGGCGGCCCGGCCGCGCCGTCGACCCGACCGGCCCGATACGACCGACACTGCCCCGATCCTTGCCGGGAACGCCCTCACAGGCCTGTTTTCCGACCCCGCGACGCATTAAGCACTGGCCTTTTCGCCGCGTCGCGGCTAGGCGTCCCGCCGACAGACATTCGGCAGGGCCCATCGGGACCATCCCGGAGGGGAACGCCCCGGCGCCGGCCGACCGCACCAGACATCAAGGCAGACAGACATGGATCTTCGCAACATCGCGATCATCGCCCACGTGGACCACGGCAAGACGACGCTGGTCGACGAGCTTCTCAAGCAATCCGGCGCCTTCCGCGAAAACCAGGCCGTGGCCGAACGGGCGATGGATTCCAACGACCTCGAGCGCGAGCGCGGGATCACCATCCTCGCCAAGGCCACCAGCGTCGAGTGGAAGGGCACGCGGATCAACATCGTCGACACGCCCGGCCACGCCGATTTCGGCGGCGAGGTGGAACGCATCCTATCCATGGTCGATGGCGTGGTGCTGCTGGTGGACGCGGCCGAGGGGCCGATGCCGCAGACCAAGTTCGTGACTTCCAAGGCGCTCGCCCTGGGCCTGCGGCCCATCGTGGTGCTCAACAAGGTCGACAAGCCCGATGCGGAGCCCGACCGCGCGCTCGACGAATGCTTCGACCTCTTCGCCAATCTCGGCGCCGATGACGACCAGCTCGATTTCCCGCACATGTACGCCTCGGGCCGCTCCGGCTGGGCGGATGCGGAGCTTGACGGCCCGCGCAAGGATCTCTCGGCGCTGTTCAAGCTGATCGTGAACCACGTGCCGAAGCCGCGCCAGATCGCCCGCCAGGACGAGGATTTCCGCATGCTGGCCACCACGCTCGGCTCCGATCCCTTCGTGGGGCGGATGCTGACCGGCCGGGTCGAATCCGGCAAGCTGCGCGTCGGCGCCACGGTCCAGGCGCTCAGCCGCGTGGGCCAGAAGATCGAGCAGTTCCGCGTCACCAAGATCCAGGCCTTCCGCGGCCTCGGCCCACAGGATATCGACGAGGCGCAGGCCGGCGACATCGTCTCGCTTGCCGGGATGTCCAAGGCCACCGTGGCCGACACGATCTGCGCCCTGGCGGTGGATGAGCCGCTCGACGCGCAGCCGATCGACCCGCCGACCATCACCGTGACCTTCGGCATCAATGACAGCCCGCTGGCCGGCCGCGACGGCAAGAAGGTGCAGTCCCGCGTGATCCGCGAACGCCTGATGAAAGAGGCGGAGTCGAACGTCGCCATCAAGGTCAAGGACACGCCGGGCGGCGAAGCCTTCGAAGTGTCGGGCCGCGGCGAATTGCAGATGGGCGTGCTGATCGAGAACATGCGCCGCGAAGGATTCGAGCTGTCGATCTCCCGCCCGCAGGTGATCATGCGCGACGGCGAAACCGGCCGCGAGGAGCCGGTCGAGGAAGTCACCGTCGACGTGGACGACGAATATTCCGGCTCCGTGATCGAAAAGCTCACCGGCGCCCGCAAGGGCGACCTGGTGGAGATGAAGCCCGCCGGCGCCGGCAAGACCCGCATCGTGGCGCATGTGCCCTCGCGCGGGCTGATCGGCTATCACGGCGAGTTCCTGACCGACACCCGCGGCACCGGCGTGCTGAACCGCGTCTTCCACGGCTGGACCGCCCACAAGGGCCCGATCCCCGGCCGCCGCGCGGGCGTGCTGATCTCCATGGAAAAGGGCGAGACGGTGGCCTATGCGCTGTGGAACCTCGAGGAGCGCGGCAAGCTCTTCCTCGGCGCCCAGGCCCCGGTCTACCAGGGCATGATCATCGGCGAGCACAGCCGCGAGAACGATCTCGAGGTGAACCCGCTCAAGGGCAAGAAGCTGACCAACGTGCGCGCCTCGGGCACCGACGAGGCCGTGCGCCTGACCACGCCGGTCACCCTCTCGCTGGAAGAGGCGATCGCCTATATCAACGACGACGAGCTGGTGGAGGTGACGCCGAACGCGATCCGCCTGCGCAAGCGCTACCTCGACCCGCATGAGCGCAAGAAGATGGCCAAGTCCGCCTGACCTTCGCCGGAACGTCCCCGGCCCCGCCTCCTCCGCGAGTCGGGTCCGGGTCAAGGAGGGCCGAAGGCCACCGCCGCAGGCGGCGCGTCAGCGTCCTTGAGGCGGGCGCGACTCGCATGATCATCGACATGGCCTGCTGAGGGCAGACCTGCCCCTCAGCGGCCTCCCCAGCAGACATCCCCCGACCTCTCGGCCGCCGCCCCGCTCTGACAGGCGCGTCGCCTCGCCGATATGGACAATAAGAGCGCGCGGAAGCGCCCCGCTGGATCACCTCACGAGAAGACACCACATAAACCGGCACATGAAAAAGGGCGGACCGAAGCCCGCCCAGTGTCTTCGCGCGTGGCGATCCCCTATTCCGAGGTCTCGACGATCAGCAGTTCGCGTTCCGAGGCGTCGCGCGCATGGCTCAGCGCCTCCTGGTATTCGGGCGAGTGATAGCAGGTCTCCGCCGCCTCGACCGAGGGGAACTTCGCCACCACGTTGCGTGGCCGTTCCTTGCCTTCCAGCTGCACGTAGCGCCCGCCGCGGGCGATGAAGGCGCCGCCATGCTTGGCGATGGCCGGACCCGCCAGCTTGGCGTAGCGGCCATAGGCCTCCTCGTCGGTCACGGTGACATGGGCAATCCAGAGTGCCGGCATGTGATTATCCTTCCAGTACCTGTTCCGCCGCCGCGATGGCGGCCTCCGCGTTCCCGGCATCCTTGCCGCCGCCCTGGGCCATGTCGGGCCGGCCACCGCCGCCCTTGCCGCCCAGTTTCTCCACCGCCGCGCGCACCAGGTCCACCGCCGAGACGGTGCCGGTGAGATCCGCGGTCACGCCGGCGGCCACCGCCGCCTTGCCGCCGGTATCCGCGATCAGCAGCACCGCGCCCGAGCCCAGCTTGTCCTTCATCTCGTCGATGAGCGGCGGCAGGTCCTTGCCCGACACGCCCGACAGCACCTGGCTCACGAAGGGCACGCCGCCGACTTCGCGCGGGGCCGCGCCCTCGCCCGCGGATCCGCCGGACATGGCCAGCTCGCGGCGCAGCTGCGCCACCTCGTTGGCCAGCGCCTTGCGCTCGTCCGACAGCGCCTTGACACGTTCGACGATATCGGCGCCGGCGGATTTCAGCAGGTCCTCGATCTCGCCCAGCTTGGCATCGCGGCCGCGCAGCGCAGTCAGCGCCGCTTCGCCGGTCAGCGCCTCGATCCGGCGCACGCCCGAGGAGGACGCCGCCTCCGAGGTCAGCACGAAGGTCCCGATGTCGCCGGTCTGGCTGACATGCGTGCCGCCGCAAAGCTCGATCGAATAGGTCGCCCCGTTGGCGCCTTTGCCGCTTTCCGGGTCTAGGCCCATGGACACGACGCGCACTTCGTCGCCGTATTTCTCGCCGAAGAGCGCCTGCGCGCCGATCTCGCGCGCATCGTCCGGGGTCATGATCCGCGTCTCCACGGGCGAGTTCTGGCGGATGTAGCGGTTCACCTCCCGCTCCACCTGCGCCACCTCGTCGGGGCTGAGCGCCTTGGCATGTGAGAAGTCGAATCGCAGCCGGTCCGGCGCGTTGAGCGAGCCGCGCTGCGCCACGTGGTCGCCCAGCGTGCGCCGCAGCGCCTCGTGCAGCAGGTGCGTGGCCGAGTGGTTGGCCCGGATATTGCCCCGCCGTGCGTGATCGACCTCAAGCTGCGCGCCCTCGCCCGGCGCGATCTCGCCCTCCACGACATTGGCGAAGTGGATGAAGACGCCCGCCACCTTCTTGGTGTCGGTGATCTGCGCCGCACCCTTTTCCGTCCGCAGCATGCCGCTGTCGCCGACCTGGCCGCCGGCCTCGGCATAGAAGGGTGTCTGGTTCAGGATGAACTGCACCACGTCGCCGGTCGTCGCGGCCTTCACCTCGGCCCCGTCCTGCACCACGGCCAGCACCTGCCCCTGCGCCATCTCGGTGTCGTAGCCCAGGAAATCGGTCGCGCCGTGCCGGTCCGCGATGTCGAACCAGATCGCCGCATCCGCCGCTTCGCCCGAGCCGGACCAGGCCGCGCGGGCCTTGGCCTTCTGCTCGGCCATGGCGCGGTCAAAGCCCTCCTGGTCGACGGTCCGGTCCTTTTCGCGCAGCGCGTCCTGCGTCAGGTCCAGCGGAAAGCCGTAGGTGTCGTAAAGCTTGAACGCCGTCTCGCCGGGCAGCGCCGCCCCCTCGGGCAGGCCCGCCAGCTCGTCGTCGAGCATCCGCAGCCCGCGGTCGAGCGTCTGCTGGAAGCGCGTTTCCTCCAGCTTCAGCGTCTCCTCGATCAGCGGCTGGGCGCGGTGCAGCTCCGGGTAGGCGGCGCCCATCTGGCCCACGAGCGCGGGCACCAGCCGGTGCATGACCGGGTCCTTGGCGCCCAGCAGGTGCGCGTGACGCATGGCGCGGCGCATGATCCGGCGCAGCACGTAGCCGCGGCCGTCATTCGAGGGCATGACCCCGTCAGCCAGCAGGAAGGAGGTGGAGCGCAGGTGGTCCGCGATCACCCGGTGATGCACGTTGTGCTCGCCGAAGGGATCGACGCCGGTGGCATCGGCCGAGGCCTCGATCAGCGCGCGGAAGAGGTCGGTGTCGTAATTGTCGTGGCTGCCCTGCAGCAGCGCCGAGATCCGCTCCAGCCCCATGCCGGTGTCGATGGACTGCATGTCCAGCTCGCGCATGGAGCCGTCCTCGAACTGCTCGTTCTGCATGAAGACGACGTTCCAGATCTCGATGAAGCGGTCGCCGTCCTCGTCCGGGCTGCCCGGGGGGCCGCCGGGGATGTGATCGCCGTGATCATAGAAGATCTCGGTGCAGGGGCCGCAGGGGCCGGTCGGACCCATCTGCCAGAAATTGTCCGAGGTGGCGATGCGGATGATCCGGTCCTCGGGGACGCCGACCTTCTTCCATAGCTCGAAGGCCTCGTCGTCGGTGTGGTAGACGGTGGTCAGCAGCCGCGACTTGTCGATGCCGAATTCGCGGGTCACCAGCTCCCAGGCGAAGCGGATCGCGTCGTCCTTGAAGTAGTCGCCGAAGCTGAAATTCCCCAGCATTTCAAAGAAGGTGTGGTGCCGCGCGGTGTAGCCGACGTTGTCCAGGTCGTTGTGCTTGCCGCCGGCGCGCACACATTTCTGCGCGGTGGTGGCGCGGGTGTAATCGCGGTGCTCGACCCCGGTGAAGAGGTTCTTGAACTGCACCATCCCCGAGTTGACGAACATCAGCGTCGGGTCGTTGCGTGGGACCAGCGGGGACGAGGGCACGACCCGGTGGCCCTGCTTCTCGAAATAGCTGAGGAAGGTCGATCTGATATCGTTCAGGCTGGGCATGTGGCGCAGGCTCTCTCGGGTCTTGGCGGTGGGCACGACCGGATCGGCGGCGAACCGCCCGGAACATGTTTTTGCCGGTGTAATCCCCTGCCCCGTCACTGTCCACAGGATCGCGTCGCGCGGCGGGTATTGGGAGGCGTGGCACCTGTGGGATGGGACGCGGAGGGCATGGAGCCTGACCCCCGGTGAAGTGGTCGCCGCGTCGTTGTGCTGGCCCCCGGGGATGCGGTCCGCGCCTCGCGGCCATCAGCTCCCCGGGCACGCGGTCAGCGCATCGTCGTGTCGGGCCCGGGGGGCCGCAAGGGTCGGCCTCCGGCTCGCACTCCGGGGCCCGGCGGTCCCGGAAACGAGAAAAGGCGCGACCGTCGCCGCGCCCTTTCCCTGGATATTCTCGACCGTGCGTCCACGGCGGGGGGAGGTTTCTGCTGTTCCCCTTCAGCGACCGTGGGGGGCTCAGGCCTCGATGATGTCCTCGCCGCCCTCGTTCTCGTCCATGTGGAAATCCAGCCCGTGCGCCGCGCGGATCTTGTCCTCGATATCCGTGGCGATGGTGACGTTTTCCTTCAGGAAGTTCTTGGCGTTCTCCCGGCCCTGGCCGATCCGCTCGTCGCCGTAGGAGAACCAGGAGCCCGATTTCTCCACCACGCCGGCCTTCACGCCCAAGTCCAGAAGTTCCCCGGTCTTGGAGATGCCCTCGCCGTACATGATGTCGAATTCCACCTGCTTGAAGGGCGGCGCCACCTTGTTCTTGACCACCTTCACGCGGGTCGCGTTGCCCACCACCTCGTCGCGGTCCTTGATGGAGCCGATGCGGCGGATGTCGAGCCGGACGGAGGAATAGAACTTGAGCGCGTTGCCGCCGGTCGTCGTCTCGGGCGAACCGAACATGACGCCGATCTTCATGCGGATCTGGTTGATGAAGATCACCATGCAGTTCGACCGCGAGATCGAGCCGGTCAGCTTGCGCATGGCCTGCGACATCAGCCGGGCCTGCACGCCGACCGAGGAATCCCCCATGTCGCCCTCGAGTTCCGATTTCGGCGTCAGCGCGGCGACCGAATCGACCACCACCATGTTGACCGCCCCGGAGCGGACCAGCGTGTCCGTGATCTCGAGCGCCTGTTCGCCGGTATCGGGCTGCGAGATCAGCAGCTCGTCCAGGTTCACGCCCAGTTTCTTGGCATATTGCGGGTCGAGCGCGTGTTCCGCGTCGACGAAGGCGCAGATGCCGCCGCTTTTCTGTTCCTCGGCCACGCAATGCAGCGTGAGCGTGGTCTTGCCCGAGCTTTCCGGGCCGTAGATTTCGATGATGCGGCCCTTGGGCAGCCCGCCCACGCCGAGCGCGATGTCGAGACCCAGGGACCCGGTCGAGGTCACCTGGATATCCTTCATCGCGTTCTCGCCGCCGAGCTTCATGATGGAGCCCTTGCCGAACTGACGCTCGATCTGTGCCAGCGCGCTGTCCAGAGCCTTCTGCTTGTCCGCTTTGCGCTTGTCGTCCATGGAGAGAAGATCTGCCGTTGCCATTGAATTTCGGTCCTTATCCCACACCCGGGGCCGGGCGGCAATTGACTGCTGCGTTCACCTCTTGTTCCGTTCTTTATGCGATCAAAAGGAGAACATTTCAAGTCCAATCTCGTGAATCGACTTTTTCCGATATGGGTTAAGGAGTAGTTTAGACGACAGGCGAAATCGGACGGTACAGCGGGGCACGGGCGGTACATGCTGGTATTCTGGAAGCAGCGGCTGGTCTTTATGGCCGTGCCCAAGACCGGCACCTCGGCCTATGCCCGCGCCCTGGGCGACCGGGCGGATCTGGTGGTGCGCGACCCGCCGGAGCTGAAACATGCGCCGGTCTACCGCTATAACCGCTTCTTCCGGCCGCTCTACGAGAAACTGATGGACACGGAGATGGAGCTCATGGCCGTGGTGCGCGAGCCGGTCTCGTGGCTGGGCAGCTGGTATCGTTACCGGCAGCGCCCGTTCATGCGGGGGCGTCCGAACTCCACCGAGGGCGTCAGCTTCGACGATTTCGTCCGCGGCTACATGCAGGGGCAGCGGCCGGCTTGGGCCAATGTCGGCAGCCAGGCGAAATTCGTCGAGCCCACGAAGAACGGCTGCCGGGTGCATCACCTCTTCCGTTACGAGAATCAGGCGCGGCTGATCGATTTCCTGGAATCGCGGCTGGAGGTGACGCTGGACCTTCCGCGCGAGAATGTCTCGCCCCGCCGCGACCTCGCCCTTTCGCCGGAGGTGGAGCGGCGGCTCAGGCGCAAATGCGCGGCCGAGTTCGAGCTCTGGGAGAGCATCCAATAGCCCGCCCTGCCCGTCAGTGCAGCTGGCGGCCTACCAGCTCGGTCAGGTCGGTGAGGGAAAACGGCTTGGGCAGGAAGACCGAGTTGGGAATCGCCGCCCGGTCCTCCCCGAGCGCGTTCTCGGCATAGCCCGAGACGAAGACCACCCTCGTGTCGGGCCGGTCCTTCAGGGCGCGGCGCACCCAGCTCGGCCCGTCCATGTCGGGCATGATCACGTCGGTGACGAAGACGTCGACATCGAGGCTTTCGTCCTCGAGCGCCCTCAGCGCGGCCTCGGCGCAATCGGCCTCCAGCACGGTGTAGCCCCGCATTCGCAGCGCGCGGGAGGCGAAGGCGCGGACCGGCGCCTCGTCCTCCACCAGCAGCACGACGCCCTCGCTGTCCCGGCCCGCGGGCGCGCCCGGCGCGGGCCCCGCGGTCTCCGGCGGGGCCGGCCGCGGCGCTTCCTGCCCGCGCGGTTCCGTTTCGGGGATCGCCTGCCGGTCATGGGCGGGGAAGAGCAGCGTGAAGCAGGTGCCCTCGCCCTCGCGACTGTCGGCGAAGATGTAGCCGCCGGTCTGCTTGACGATGCCATAGGCGGTCGACAGGCCCAGCCCCGTCCCCTCCCCCGTGCGCTTGGTGGTGAAGAAGGGCTCGAATATCTTGCCCAGCTGGTCGGGCGGGATGCCGCTGCCCTCGTCCACCACGCGGATGCAGACGTAATCGCCCGGCGGCACCTCCGCCCGGTCGCGGCGCAGGGGCGAGGAGAGCGCCAGGTTCTCCGTCTCGATCCGGATCTCGCCGCCTTCGGGCATGGCGTCGCGGGCGTTGACCACCAGGTTCATCAGCACCTGTTCCAGCTGGCGCGGGTCGGCGCGGACCGGGGCCAGCAGCGGGTCGTGGCCGAGGACGAGGTCGACCTTTTCGCTCACCAGTCGGTTCAGCAGGTGGGTCAGGTCGGCCAGCGTGTCGCGCAGGTCGATCACCTCGGGCTGCAGGGTCTGCTTGCGCGAGAAGGCCAGCAGCTGCCCCACCAGCGCCGCCGCGCGATTGGCGTTCTGGTGGATCTGGACCAGGTCGGAATAATCGCCGTCGCTTTGGTCGTGGCGCAGCAGCAGCAGGTCGCAATGGCCCGATATGGCGGTCAGCAGGTTGTTGAAATCATGCGCGACGCCGCCGGCGAGCTGGCCGATCGCCTGCATCTTCTGGCTTTGCGCGAATTGCGCCTCCAGCGTCTTGAGCTCGGTCGCGTCGGTCAGGACGGCGATGAGCGAGGCGCCCCCTTCGTCGCGCGGGATCCGTCGCAGCGTGACCTGGACGAAGGTTTCCGTCTTCGGCCGCCGCAGCCGGAGGAATTCCGACTTGTGCGGCCCGCGCCCCTCCGCCGCTTCGCGCAGCCAGTCGGTGATGGGGCGGCCCAGCCCTTCCATCAGGTCCTCGAGCGTGCGGCCCTCCTGCTGCGGATCCGCGAGCAACTCGCGCGCGTCGGCATTGGCGGCGATCACCTCTCCGCCGGCGGAAAGCTTGAGCATCGGGACCGGCAGGGTGTCGAAGCCGTCTCCAGTCTCGGGGGTCGCCCGGTCCCCCGGGGGCAGAAGGTAAAGCTCCCTCCGGCCGGCGCGCTGCCCGATCTCGGCCACCAGCCGGGTGCGGGGGCCGTCGGCGGTGACGACCTCGTTCGGCTCGCCCGGGCGCGGGGGCATGGTGGCGAACACCGCCTCCAGCGTCCGCACCCGGCCGCCGAGGAGATGGCGGGCGGCCTCGTTCATCGACAGGATCGTGCCGCTGCGCCCGACGGTCATCATCGGCAGACCCTCTTCCGCGGCCTTGGGCGCCTCCGGCCGCGGGAGCCGTTCGATGCGCCAGAACAGCCGCGCCCCGTCGGGGACATGGACCGCGATCCGAAGCGGCCCGGCCGGGGTGACCACGTCCTCCTCGGCGCGGCCGCTTTCCTCGGCCCGGGATTGCAGGCGCAGCAGCAGCGGGCCCATGTCGCCGATGCGCTGCGAGAGCAGACTGCCGATCCCCACCGGCCCGGCCCCGGGATCGGGCAGGACACCCAGGGTCCGGCGGGCGGCGGCATTCATCCGCTCCACCTGCCCCAGGCGGTCGGTGATGACGCAGGGCACCGCGTCCCGGGCGACGAAATCCGCCACCGCGTCGCGGATCAGCCGGGCGCGGCGCGCCTCGTTCCGCAGCAGGGTGAAGGCCGCGACGAGCAGGAACAACAGCGTCACCCCGCCCGCCATCGCGGCCAGCGCCACCCGTCCTTGCGGCAGGA
Organism: Carideicomes alvinocaridis; assembly: GCA_005473895.2. Lineage (GTDB taxonomy): Bacteria > Pseudomonadota > Alphaproteobacteria > Rhodobacterales > Rhodobacteraceae > Carideicomes > Carideicomes alvinocaridis. The sequence continues at coordinate 71,942 of SRJI02000009.1, read as the reverse complement.
CCAGCCCGGCCGCCAGCAGCGCCGCGCCCGCGGCCAGGACGCCGTGGGCCCAGAGGGGATGCTGGCGCGTCAGCCGCGTAAGGGGTCCGTCCGAGAACGCGGTCTGCACCGGGGATCACCTTTCCGAATCGTCGAGGCCATTAGGCCCGGACCTCGGTTAAGACCACCTTAACCACGGAAAGAATGCAACCTTAACGGTACTTGTGCGTTATTGATCCCTCTCAAGGTGTGCCACATAGAACCCGTCGCCGCCATCCTCCGGGCGGAACCTGCGCTCGGTCGCCAGATGCCAGCCGGGCTCCGCCCCGGTGAAGGCGGTGACCGTGTCGCCGTTCTCCGCCTCGAGCAGCGAACAGGTCGCGTAGATCAGCAGGCCGCCGGGCGCGACCAGCGGGACGGCCTCGGCCAGGATATGGCGCTGTAGCCGCGTCAGCTCTTCCAGCCGCTCCGGGGTGAGCCGCCACTTGCCCTCCGGCGCCCGCCGCCAGGCGCCGCTGCCGGAACAGGGCGCATCGCAGAGCACCAGGTCATAGCCCGGGCGGGGTGCTTCCACCGGGCGCAGATCCGCCCCGGCGCGCGTGGCGCGGGCAGGAATGTCCTTCATCCGGCGGGGATCGGCGTCGTGCACATCGACCTGAGTGCCGGTGCGGGCCGCGATGGCCAAAGCCTTGCCGCCGCCGCCGGCGCAGTAATCGAGCACCCGCATCCCGGCGGAAAGCGGCAACGTGTCCACCACCGCCTGGCTCGCCGCATCCTGCAATTCGACCAGCCCGTCGCGATAGGCCGCCCCGAGTGCGATGCGCCGCGCGCGCTCGGTCACCTCGAGCGCCGTGGGCGACAGGGGATGCGGGCGCGCGGCGATGCCCTCCGCGTCGAGCGCGGCGATCGCCTGTTCCACCGTCGCCCTGAGCAGGTTGACCCGCAGGAAGACCGGCGCCCGCTCGCGCAGGGCCGCGGCCACCTCGCCGGCCTCCTCGCCGAGGCTGCGCTGGAATTCCGGCCATAGCCAGTCGGGCAGGTCCATGGCCTCCACCGGGTCGGGGGTGCGGGCGGTTTCCTCGGACCCGATCGGGGCCGGCGCGTGCCCCTCGCCCGAGAACAGCGGGGCAGCATCGCCCTGCATTTCGCGCAGGAGGCCGATCATGACGCCGCGGCCGGTCATCTGGCCCGGCGCGCAACCGCCCCCCGCCGCGGCGGATCGCAGGCGGCGCAGGGCGTCGAAGACATGGTCGCGGATCGCCGCGCGGTCCTTGGAGCCGGCAAAGCGGCTGGCCCGCGCCCAGGAGGTCAGCGCCTTTTCCGCGGCCTCCCCGCCGAGCACGCGGTCGAGGATCTCGATCGCGGCCGCCACCCGTGCGCCGGGCGTCATCGCGGCGTTCTCCGGGTTGGCCGAAGGCTGGCCGTGTCGGCGGATCCGGGGCCCCGGCGGGGAGCCGGCGCATTGCATGATGAGAGCGTGGATTTCATGGCGGCGGTCATAGCCCCTCCGCCACGGCTTTGCACCTGCGATCTGCAGCGGATCCGGCCCGCTTCCCCGTCAAGGCCGCGGCCCTCTCGCGCCCTAGCTCTGCGTCACGGCGAAATGCGCCCCGAGGTCGTAGGGCCAGAGGATGATCGCCAGCACCCCGCGCCAGAAGGTCAGGTCGAGATAGCCGATGGTAAAGAGCCATCCCGCGATCCAGAGCAGCCCCACGCCGCTATGCTGCTCGATCCGCAGTGAGTCGCGATTCATGTCCACCTCCGTTGTCCGCTGCATTGTGATGGTCCTGGCCTCACCATCGGCGAAACGGGGCCGAAGCCAATGATCCATGTCAACGACGCAGGGCGCCGGATCGGTTTCAACGGGACGCGCGCGCCGGGACCGGAGACGGAACCGGACACGGCCGCATCACCGCCTTGGACGGAGCCAGAGCCATGCCGAACGACACCGCGCCGCTGAGCGCCCTGCCCGCCGCGGCGGCCGTCACTGCCCCTCCGAGCGGTCCGCCGGACGGCGTTGAGGCGCACGAGGCGGAGGAGCGCAGCGCATCGGACCGGGCCTTTCACGCCATGCTGGGGCGGTTCACGGGTGGCCTGTCGCCCACCGCCATGGCGACCGCCTGGCTGGACTGGGCGATGCACCTGGCCGGCTCGCCCGCCAAGCAGCAGGAGCTTCAGTCGAAGGCAATGGCGGGGGCGGCGCGCCTGCCCCAGATGGCGGCGGACTGCCTGCGGCCCGATCCCGACCGCGACTGCCCGGAGCTTCGCGCGGATTCGCGGTTCCGCGACCCGGCCTGGCAAAGCTACCCCTACAACTTCATCGCGCGGTCCTTCCTGCAGGCCGAGGACTGGTGGGATACCGCCACCAGCGGCCTGCCCGGCGTCGACCGGCGGCACGGGCGGATGGTGAACTTTGCCGCGAGGCAATGGCTGGACACGATGGCACCCTCCAACTTCGCGCTGACCAACCCGGTGGTGGTCAGCCGCACCCGGGAGGAGCGGGGCGCGAACCTTGTCCGGGGGGCGCGGAACTGGGGGGAGGATTTCGTGCGCGTCGCCCGCGGCACCCGTCGCGACACCGGGCCCTACCGGGTGGGTGAAACCTTGGCCCTCACGCCCGGTGAAGTGGTGTGGCGCAACCGGCTGATCGAGCTGATCCGCTACCGGCCCGTGACCGACGAGGTAAAGGCCCAGCCCGTGCTCGTCGTGCCGGCCTGGATCATGAAATACTACATCCTCGACCTGTCGCCGGAGAACTCGCTGGTGCGCCACCTGCTGTCGCAGGGGTTCGAGGTCTACATGATCTCCTGGCGCAATCCCGGCGCGGAGGATGCGGCGCTCGGGATGGACGATTACGTGCGGCTGGGCGTGCTCGAAGCGCTCGACGTGATCGGCCGCGCCGTCCCGGGCGAGAAGGTCCACGCGACCGGCTATTGTCTGGGCGGCACGCTGCTGTCCATCGCGGCGGCGACGCTGGCCCGCGAGGGGGCGGACCGGCTGCAGACCCTCACCCTGCTCGCCGCGCAGGTGGATTTCAGCGAGGCGGGCGAGATCACGCTCTTCATCAATCCCAGCCAGGTCGCCTTCCTGGAGGATATCATGGCGCAGCAGGGCTACCTGCGGGCGGACCAGATGGCCGGCGCCTTCCAGATGCTGCGCTCGAACGACCTGATCTGGTCGCGGGTCGTGCGCCACTACCTGCTGGGCGAGCGGACCGAGATCAACGACCTGATGGCCTGGAATGCAGACACCACGCGGATGCCGGCGCGGATGCATTCGGAATACCTGCGGTGGCTCTTTCTGGAGAACCGGCTGGCGCTGGGGCAATACGAGGTGGAGGGGCGGCCCGTCTCGCTGGAGGACATCACCGTGCCGCTCTTCGCCGTGGGCACGGAAAAGGACCACGTCTCGCCCTGGCGCTCGGCGTGGAAAATCACGCGGCTGACCGACGGGCCGGTGACCTTCCTGCTGATCAATGGCGGTCACAATGCCGGCATCATCTCGGAGCCGGGCCATCCCCGGCGGCATTACCGGATGAGCGACGTGGCGACCCACACGATGACGCCCGACGACTGGGTCAGCGCCCATGCCCCGGTCGAAGGCTCGTGGTGGCCGGCCTGGACCGACTGGCTGGCGCGGCATTCAACCGGGGTGCGGCCCGCCGAGCTGGGTCCGGAGACGACGCTCGGCCCCGCCCCCGGCACCTATGTCTTCGGCTGAGGAGCGGCGCTACTCCTTCGGCGTCATCAGGCGGTTGCCCAGCTCGACCAGCTTGCCGGTCTCGGCCGCGTAATCGTCGAGCGCCTTCTGCAGGAACTCCGCCTGGATGTGCTGCAGCGCCGCCGGGGTGTGGCAATGCAGGATGCGGTGCTGGGTCTTCACGTCCTCGCGGATCCGCTCGGCGATGAAATCCTGCAATTCGCTGCCGATATCGAGCCAGATGTCGAGCAGGTCGCGGCCCATCCACTTGGAGAAGTCCCAGCTGATGCGCATCATCTTCTCGGCGGGTTCGGGTGTCGTCGGCGGGTGAACTTCGATCCTGGACATGATTCGGTCTCCGGTTGATCAACGGCGTCATCATCATAATCCCTTGTCGCCGGAGCGCGGCGCCTTGATCGACGTCAACGCGGAACGACACGGATCGGGCAGGCTGGCCGCAGGAGCCAACCGCGGAAGAAGGACCAGAGTATGCGCGCGATGATGTTGGAGCACCCGGGCACACCGCTCGTCCTGCGCGAGGTGGAGGTGCCGGAGCCCGGGCCGGGCCAGGTCCGGCTGAAGGTGGAGGCCTGCGGCGTCTGCCGGACCGACCTGCACATCCTCGACGGCGAGCTTGATGCACCCGCCCTGCCGCTGATCCCGGGGCACGAGATCGTCGGCCGGATCGATGCGCTCGGCCCCGGCGTGAGCGGGCTGGAGCCGGGGCAGCGGGCCGGCGTGCCCTGGCTGGGCCATAGCTGCGGCACCTGCCCGCATTGCCGCGCGGGGCGCGAGAACCTCTGCGATGCGCCGGGCTTCACCGGCTACACGCGCGATGGCGGCTACGCGGAATATTGCGTGGCCGATGCGCGCTACGTCTTCCCCCTGCCCGAGGCGGCGGATCCGGTGGCGCTGGCCCCGCTGCTCTGCGCCGGGCTGATCGGCTACCGGACGCTCAAGCTTGCGGGGCCCGCGCAGCGGGTGGGGATCTACGGGTTCGGCGCGGCAGCGCATATCCTGTGCCAGCTCTGCGTGCACCAGGGCCAGGAGGTCTTTGCCTTCACCCGGCCGGGCGACAGCGCGGCGCAGGACTTCGCCCGCTCCCTCGGCGCCGTCTGGGCCGGGTCGTCGGACGAGATGCCGCCCGAGCCGCTCGACGTGGCGCTGATCTTCGCCCCGGTCGGCGCGCTGATCCCGCAGGCGCTCAAGGCGGTGCGCAAGGGCGGCAGCGTCGTCTCCGGCGGCATCCACATGAGCGACATCCCCGCCTTTCCCTATGCCGACCTGTGGGAGGAGCGGGTGATCCGCTCGGTCGCCAACCTCACCCGCGCGGATGGCGAGGAATTCCTGCCGCGCGCCGCCGAGGCCGGGATCGAAACCCATACCAAGCGTTATCCCCTGGAGAGCGCCAACGAGGCGCTGGAGGATCTGCGCCAGGGCCGGTTGCAGGGCGCCGCGGTGCTGGTGCCCTGACCGCGCAAGCAAGGAAAGGTAGAGGCGATGGCCGAAACCCAGGACGAGGTGATCCGCTTCCTGTCCGACCCCGCCCTTCATGGCGTGGCGGAGGTCGCGCATGTGGAGACGCATGGCGCCCATGTCTTCCTGGCAGGCGACACGGCGCTCAAGATCAAGCGGGCCGTGCGCTACGACTACATGGATTTCTCGACGCTGGCAGCGCGCGAGCGGATGCTGCGGCGGGAGCTGGAGCTCAACCGGCCCGCCGCGCCGGGCCTCTACCGCGACGTCGTGCCGGTGAGGCGCGAGGCGGAGGGCCTGGCGCTCGACGGTGCCGGGACGCCGGTGGAATGGGTGCTGCGCATGTGGCGCTTTCCGAAAGATGCGGAGCTGTCGGAGGTGGCCGCCCGGGGCGAGCTGACCGACGCGCTGGCCGACGAGCTGGGCCGCGTCGTGGCGGGCTACCATGCCCGGGCCCCGCGCCGTGATGGCGACGGGGCGAAGCTGATCGGCGCCATCGTGGACGAGCTGGAGCACGCCTTTGCCGGAATGCGCGACGCGCTCGGGGCGGGCCGGGTGGAGCGGTTCCGTGCCGCCGTCCGGCGCAGCCTCGGCGCGGTCGGGCCGCTCCTGTCGCGGCGCAGCGCGGCGGGTCGGGTTCGACGCTGCCATGGCGATCTGCACCTGCGCAACCTGGTGCTGATCGAGGGCCATCCCGTGCCCTTCGACGCGCTGGAATTCGACGAAACGCTGGGGACCTGCGACATCCTCTACGACCTCGCCTTCCTGGTGATGGACCTGCAGCACCGCGGCCTCGATCGCGCGGCGAACATCGTGCTGAACGCCTGGCTCTTCGTTGAGGGCGGGGCGGAGGATGAAGCACTGGCCGCCCTGCCCCTCTTCCTTGCCATCCGGGCGGGGATCCGGGCGATGGTGGATGTCCAGACCGACACGGCCTCGCATCACGAGGGCGCCTCGACCGGGGATGCTCGGGCCTACATGGATTACGCGCTGGACGCGCTGGCCGGGGCGCCGCCCCGCCTCGTCGCCGTGGGCGGCATGTCGGGCACCGGCAAGACGACCCTCGCACGGGACCTCGCGCCGGCGATCGGGCGACCGCCGGGCGCGGTCCACCTGCGCAGCGATCTGGAGCGCAAGGCCATGGCCGGCATCGCCCCGCTGGAGCCGCTGCCCGCCGAGGCCTATTCCCCCGCCGCGGGCCGCGCCGTCTATGACCGCCTGCTGCACCGCGCGGGGACGATCCTCGCCGCGGGCCAGTCGGTCCTGCTGGACGCCACCTTCCTGTCCCTGTCGGAGCGCGAGCAGGCGGAATCCCGGGCGGCAAGCTCGGGCGTCGCCTTCACCGGGCTCTGGCTGGAGGCGCCGCAGGCGGTGCTGGCCCAACGGGTGAACGAGCGCCGGGGCGACGCCTCGGACGCCGATGCGGCGGTGGTGGCCATGCAGGCGGCGCGGGATGTGGGCGCGGTGACCTGGCACCGGCTCGACGCGTCCGTACCGCTCACGGAACTGGCAGCGCAGGCGCGGACGCTCCTCGAAAACAGCTGAGCCCCGCCGCGATTGATCCGGATCAACGACTTGCGGCGTCCCGGCCGGCTATCCCCGGGGCGCAAGCAAGGAGGCCGAGATGGACAAGGATTTCGAAGGCAAGGTGGCCATCGTCACCGGCGGCGCATCGGGGATCGGTGCGGCGATCGCGCGGGAACTGGCCGGCCGGGGCGCCGCAATCCTCGTGGCCGACCTCGAGGAGGAGCCGGCGAAGACGCTGGCCGATGAAATCGTCGCCGCGGGCGGCCGGGCGGAGCCCTTCGCGGTGGACGTGTCCAGGCCCAAGCCGGTCGAGGCCATGGTGGCCCGCGCGCAAGAGGTGTTCGGCGCTCTCCACCTTGCCGTGAACAATGCCGGGATCGGCGGCCCCTCCGCCCCGATCGGAGAATACCCGCTGGACGGGTGGCGGCAGGTGATCGACGTCAATCTCAACGGCGTGTTCTACTGCCTGCGCTACGAGATCCCGGCCATCCAGGCGTCGGGCGGCGGGGCGATCGTCAACATGGCCTCGATCCTGGGCAGCGTAGGCTTCGCAAATGCGGGGGCCTATGTCGCGGCCAAGCATGCCCTGCTGGGCCTGACGAAGAACGCCGCAATGGAATACGCGCAGGAGGGCATCCGGATAAACGCGGTCGGCCCCGCCTTCATCGACACGCCGCTGCTGACCAAGAACCTCGATACGGAGATGCTTCAGGCGCTCGCGGGCATGCACCCGGTGGGCCGCATCGGGCGGCCGGAGGAGGTGGCGGCGCTGACCTGCTTCCTGCTGTCCGACCGCGCCAGCTTCATCACCGGAAGCTACCACCTCGTCGATGGCGGCTACACGTCGCGCTAGGCGTCGGGTCCCTTGCAAGAGAACGGCCGGGGCGAGGGCATGTCTCTCGCCCGGCTGTTTGCTGCTCTGCCGACCACGCTGCGGCAGGCACCGGAGCGTTCCCTATGCGCCGTCCCCGGCTCGGCGCCGGCTGCCCGTTCAGGCAGACGCGCGCGATGCCCCGGCTCCGAACGTCACTGGCGAGAGGCACGCGCACGGGACGCGCCGTCCCCGAACAGGCTTCGCCGCAGAAATTTCTCCACCTCCAGCACGAGCAGCAGCGCCACCCCGAGGCCGAGGATCACCGCCGCATCCCCCGGGGTGACGGGGCGGGTGTCGAAGATCACCTGCATGGGCGGCGCGTAGGTGAACAAGGCCTGCGCGCCGGCCGCGACCGCGATGCCGAACCAGACCGCCGAGGTGCCCAGCACGCCGGTGAACGTGACGGATGTCATGTGCAGGTAGCGCACCGAGAACAGGTAGAAGACCTCCATCACCACCAGCAGGTTGACCGACAGCGTCCGCGCATAGGCGGGATCCGCGCCGCGCGTCCCGGCCCAGGCGGTGATCCCGAAGACGGCCAGCCCGAACAGGACCGAGACGAGCGCCACGCGCCACACCATCTCCGTGTCGAGAAGCGAGGCGCCGACGGCACGCGGGCGCCGCTGCATAACCCCCGGCTCGGGCGGCTCGAACGCCAGCGTCAGACCAAGCGCGACAGCGGTGACCATGTTGATCCACAGGATCTGCACCGGCGTGATCGGCAGGGGGAGCCCCAGCAGGATGGCGGCGATGATGACCAGCGACTCGCCGCCATTGGTCGGAAGGTTCCAGGCGATCACCTTGCGGATGTTGTCGTGGATCGTCCGCCCCTCGCGCACCGCCGCAACGATGGAGGCGAAGTTGTCATCGGCAAGCACCACCCGCGCCGCCTCTTTCGCGGCCTCGGTGCCCTTGATCCCCATGGCGATGCCTACATCGGCCCGTTTCAGCGCCGGCGCGTCGTTCACCCCGTCGCCGGTCATCGCCACCACCTCGCCCCCGGCCTGCAGCGCCTCGACCAGCCGCAGCTTGTGCTCGGGCGTGGTGCGGGCAAAGATCCCCACCTCCGCCACCCGGCGGCGCAGCTCGGCCTCGTCCATCGCCTCGATCTCGTTCCCGGTCAGGGCGCCACCCGCGGTGTCGAGGCCCAGCTCCGTCGCCACGGCCATCGCGGTGAGCGCGTGATCCCCGGTGATCATCTTGACCTCGATCCCGGCGCTCCGGCAATCGGTGACGGCGGCGACCGCCTCGGGCCGGGCCGGGTCGATGAAGCCCGCCAGCCCCAGCAGCGTCAGCCCGGCGATATCGGCATGGTGCAGCGTCTCCTGCCCCGCGACGGGGCGCTCGGCGAAGGCCAGGACCCTGTGCCCCTCCCGCGCCAGCGCCTCCAGCCGGGAGGTCCAGGCATCGTGGTCGATGGGCACCGGGCCCTCGGGGCCCTGCTGCAGGGTGCAATGCCGCAGCAGCCGGTCCGGCGCGCCCTTGACGAGGATGATCCCGCCCTCCGGCCCGTCCTCCAGCGTCGCCATGTACTTGTGCGCGGCGTCGAAGGGGATCTCGTGGCGGCGCCGATAGGCCCGGCGCTCCGCCACCGGGTCGAGCCCGACCTTGGCCCCGAGCGCCAGCAGCGCGCCCTCCATCGGGTCGCCCGCCACCTGCCAGCCCCCGGCCCCGTCCACCAGCCGGGCATCGTTGCAAAGCAGCCCCGCCCGGGCCAGCGGCAGCAGCGGCGTGCCGTCCCCGTCCAGCGTGCCGTCCGGCGCGTAACCCGTTCCGCCGACCGCGACGGCCGGGGCCTCCGGGTCGGTCACCACCTGACGGACCACCATCTCGTTCAGGGTGAGCGTGCCGGTCTTGTCGGTGCAGATCACGGTCACCGCGCCCAGCGTCTCCACCGCCGGGAGGCGCCGCACGATCGCCTGCCGCCCGGCCATCCGCTGCACCCCGAGGGCCAGCGTGATGGTGATGACCGCGGGCAGGCCCTCGGGGATGGCCGCCACCGCCATGCCCACCATGGTCAGGAAGGCGTCGCCCGCCCGGTAGCCCGAAACCCCCACGGCATAGGCGAAGACCAGCGCGCACACCCCGAGGATGACGAAGGTCAGGAGCCGCGCGAAACGGTCGATCTGGCGCAGCAGGGGCGTGGAGCTCTCGCCGATCTCGCCCAGCATGGTGCCGATCCGCCCGATCTCGGCCGAGGCGCCGGTCGCCACGACGATGCCGGTGCCCCGACCCGCGGCCACCAGCGTTCCCGAGAAGGCCATCGAGCTGCGGTCCCCGAGCGCGGCCTCGGCCGGCACCGCCGCCACGGCCTTGTCCACCGGCACCGACTCGCCCGTCAGCGCCGCCTCCTGCAGGCGCAGCCCGCGGGTCTCCGTCAGGCGCAGATCGGCGGGCACGCGGTCCCCGGCCCCCAGCAATACGAGATCGCCCGGCACAAGCTCGGACGCGGGAATGCGCACCCGCTCCCCGCCGCGCCGCACCGAGGCCTCGGCCGAGAGCATGCCGCGCACGGCGGCCAGCGCGTTCTCCGCCCGGCCCTCCTGCCAGAAGCCGATGGCGGCGTTCAGCACGACCACGGCCAGGATCACCGCCGCATCGGTCCAGTGGCCCAGCAGCGCGGTCACCCCGCCGGCGGCGATCAGCACCTGGATCAGCAGATTGTCGAACTGCCCCCAAAGCCGCGCCAGCCAGCCCCGGGGAGGCGGCTCGGGCAGACGGTTCGGCCCGTGGCGTGCCAGCCGCGCCGCGGCCTCCTCGGCGCTCAGCCCCTCGGGACCGGACTCCATCTCCCGGGCCACCGCCGATGCATGCATCGCGTGCCATTCCGCCGGGGAACGCGCCGGATCGCTGGTCATGGCCGGGCCGTCACGATGGCTGCCTGCTCATTGCTCTTCCCTTTTTTCCCTGCCCTTGCTGCAGCTCGGCTGCAATGGTCTGCTCGCCCGAGCGGCCCAGTGGCGACCGCCGACGCCGGACTCTTAGGCGCAATGCGCGGCAAGCGGCCTTGATACGCGTCAAGGACCGATGGCCATGCTTGCGTCATGAGCGGCATGCAGAACCATGCACGGAGAGGGCGGCGCGCCGGGGCAATCCCTGCCGCCGGCCGACCGCAGCCCGCGCGAAGGGAGTCAGACATGACCGCACGCAATCTCGACCACCTGCTGCGACCCCGGTCGGTCGCGCTGATCGGCGCCAGCCCGGATCCCTCGTCGCTGGGGGCGACCGTGCTCAGGCGCTTGCTGGCAGGCGGCTTCACAGGCGACGTGCAACTGGTGAACCCGAAATACGCCAGGATCGGCGAGCGGCCCTGCGTGGCCTCGGTCGCCGACCTGGCGGAGGGCCCGGACCTTGGCGTCATCGTCACGCCGCCGGCCACCGTGCCCGGCATCATCGGCGATCTGGGCCGCGCCGGCGCGCGCGCGGCGGTCGTGATCTCCGCCGGATTCGACGCCGAGACCCGGCAGGCCATGCTCGACGCGGCGCGGCCCTATTGCCTGCGCATCCTCGGCCCCAATTGCATCGGCCTCCAGGTGCCGAAGCTGGGCCTCGACGCGAGCTTTGCCCAGCTCCTGCCAGAGGCCGGGGGCCTGGCGCTGCTGTCCCAGTCCGGGGCCATCGTCACCGCCATGCTGGACTGGGGCGCGGCGCAGGGCATCGGTTTCTCCGCCGTGGCCTCCATGGGCGACATGAGCGACGTGGACGTGGGCGATCTGCTCGACCACCTGGCGACCGACGGCGAGACGCGCGCGATCCTGATGTACCTCGAGCAGGTCACCGATGCGCGCAAGTTCATGTCGGCCGCCCGCGCCGCCTCGCGCCTGAAGCCGGTGATCGCGATCAAGGCCGGCCGGTCCAAGGCGGCGGCACGGGCCGCATCGTCCCATACCGGCGCGCTGGCCGGGCGCGACGAGGTCTACGACGCCGCGCTGCGCCGTGCCGGGATCCTGCGGGTGGACGATCTGGGCGAGTTGTTCGACGCGGCCGAGGTGCTGGCGCGGCAGTCGCCGCTGCGCTCGGACCGGCTGGCCGTCGTCACCAATGGCGGCGGTGCCGGGGTGCTGGCCGCGGACGCCGTGGCGCGGCACGGGGTGCGCCTGGCAGAGCTGTCGCCCGAGACCCGCACCCGCCTCGACGCGGCGCTGCCCAGGACCTGGTCGCATGACAACCCCGTGGACATCATCGGCGATGCCGACGGCGCCCGCTACCGCGCCGCGATCGAGGCGGTGCTCGACGACGCGGCCTGCGACGCGGTGCTGGTGATGAACTGCCCCACCGGGCTCGCCGCGCCATCCGAGGCCGCGGAGGCGCTGATCGCCGTCATGAAGGCGCGACGCGAGGCCGGCCGCGCGCCCAAGCCTGTCCTGGCCGCCTGGCTGGGCGACGCCACCGCCCGCGCACCGGCCGAACGGCTGGAGGCCGAGGGCCTGCCGGTCTTCGAAACGCCGGGCCGGGCGGTGCGCGGCTTTTCCTACCTCGCCGATCATGCCAAGGCGCAGGCCCAGCTCATGCGGATGCCGCCCGGTGTCGCCGGGGACTTTACCCCCGACCGCGGCACCGTCCGCGCCGGGATCGACGCGGCGCTCGCCCGCGGCCAAAAGCTGATGAGCGAGCCGGACGCCAAGGCGGTGCTCGCGGCCTATGGCATCCCGACGGTGGAGACCCGCATCGCCGCCACCCCGCAGGAGGCCGAGCGGCTGGCGGCGGAGCTGCTGGCGGGCAAGGACCGGGAGGCGGCGCTTGTCGTCAAGATCCTGTCGCCGGACATCACCCACAAATCCGACCTGGGCGGCGTCCGCGTGGGCCTTGGCTCGGCCGCCGAGGTCGCGGAAGCCGCGCGCGCCATGATGGACCGGATCCGCGGACTCAGGCCCGAGGCCCGGATCGAGGGGGTCGTGGTGCAGCCGATGATCCGCCGGCCCCATGCGCATGAACTGATCCTCGGCCTCAGCAGCGACCCGGTCTTCGGTCCGGTCCTGATGTTCGGCGCGGGCGGCACCTCGGTCGAGGTCGTGGCCGACCGGGCGCTCGCCCTGCCGCCGCTCGACGCGGTGCTGGCCGGCGACATGATCGACGCCACCCGGATCTCGCGGCTGATGGCAGGCTATCGTGACCGGCCGGCGGCGGACCGGGAGGCGTTGATCGGGGCGCTGATGCGCCTGTCGCAGCTCGCCGCGGACTTCCCAGAGATCACCGAGCTCGACATCAACCCCCTGCTCGTGGATGCCGACGGCGCGATCGCCCTCGACGCCCGGATCGCGGTGGAAAAGACCCCCGCCGTGGCGCCCGGTGGCAATCCGCGTTTCGCCATCCGCCCCTACCCGGCCACCTGGGCCTGCGAGAGGTCGGTGGCCGGAATGCAGGTGACGATCCGCCCCATCCGCCCGGAGGACGAGGCGCTCTATCCCGACTTCCTCGCGAAGGTCAGCGAGGAGGATATCCGCTGGCGCTTCGGCACATTGGCCCGCGCCTCGCACGAGCTGATCGCCCGGTTCACCCAGATCGACTATGCCCGCGCAATGGCCTTCGTCGCGCTGGAGCCGGATAGCGGAGCGCTGATGGGCGTGTCGCGGCTGGCGAGCGATCCCGACCGGGTCCGCGCCGAGTTCGCCGTGCTCATCCGCTCCGACCTGCGGGGCCGGGGCCTGGGCGGCGCTCTGCTGGAGCGACTGATCGCCTTCGCCCGGAGCGAGGGGATCGGCACGCTCTTCGGCGACGTGGCGAAGGACAACCGCACCATGCTGCAATTGTGCCGGGAGCTCGGATTCGCCGAGGCTGCACATCCCGAGGATGGCGCGCTCCGACGGGTCGAGATGGCGCTTCGGCCGGAGGCATAGGCGGCGCCGTTTGTCCGCCGGGTGGCCCGGAAATGATCGCGGGCGCTCGGAGCTGCGGCGCCTCCGGGCCGGCACGGAATGAACCGGCCCGGGGGTGTCTGCGCCCGCTCCGCATGGAGAGCGCAGGTGTTTTCGCGACTCTGCGGGTCGGCTCAGCCGATCCGGTAGTTCGGCGATTCCCGCGTGATCTGCACGTCGTGGACGTGGCTTTCGCTCAGCCCGGCATTGGTGATGCGCACGAAGTTGCAGTTCTTCCGCATCTCCTCGACATTGGCGCAGCCGGTATAGCCCATAGCGGCGCGCAGCCCGCCGACGAGCTGGTGGATGACCGCGCCGGCCGGGCCTTTGTAGGGCACCTGCCCCTCGATCCCCTCGGGCACCAGCTTGTCGCTGGCCGCATCCTTCTGGAAGTAGCGGTCGGCCGAGCCGCGCGCCATGGCACCCAGGCTGCCCATCCCGCGATAGGCCTTGAAGGTCCGGCCCTGGTAGAGGATCACCTCGCCCGGGCTCTCGTCGGTGCCGGCGATCATCGAGCCCACCATGGCGCAGGAGGCGCCGGCGGCGATGGCCTTGGCGAAATCGCCCGAGAACTTGATGCCGCCATCGGCGATGATCGGCACGTCGCCCGCCGCAGCGCTGCATTCCATGATGGCGGTCAGCTGCGGCATGCCCACGCCGGCCACCATGCGGGTGGTGCAGATCGAGCCCGGCCCGATCCCCACCTTGACCGCGTCGGCGCCGGCCTCGATCAGCGCGCGGGTGGCGGCGGCGGTGGCCACGTTTCCGGCGATCACCTGGACCTCGTTGGACAGCCGCTTGGCCCGGGTCACGGCGTCGATCACCCCTTGCGAATGGCCATGGGCGGTATCGATCACCACGATGTCGACGCCCGCATCCACCAGCGCCTCGGTCCGCTCGAACCCGGCATCGCCCACCGAGGTGGCGGCGGCCACGCGCAGGCGGCCCAGCTCGTCCTTGCAGGCGGTCGGGTTGAGCACCGCCTTCTCGGTGTCCTTGAGCGTCAGCAGCCCGGTCAGCTTGCCCTCCGCATCGGTGACCAGCAGTTTCTCGATCCGGCGCTCGCGCATCAGGTCGATGGCCACGGCCCGGTCCGCGGGTTCCTGCAGGATGGCGAGGTTCTCGGAGGTCATCATCACCCGGACCGGGGTCTCGTCCTTCTGGGCGAAGCGCATGTCGCGGTTGGTCACGATGCCCACGACGCGCCGCTTCTCGTCCACGACGGGGAAGCCGGTGAAGCCGTAGCGCTCGGTCAGGGCCTTGGCGTCACCCAGCGTCTGGTCGGGGGTGAGGGTGACCGGGTTGTAGACGATCCCGCTCTCGAAGCGCTTGACCCGGCGGACCTCCTGGCTCTGCTTCTCGACGTCGAGGTTCTTGTGGATGACGCCGATCCCGCCGGCCTGCGCCATGGTGATCGCCATGCGCGCCTCGGTCACCGTGTCCATGGCCGAGCTGAGCAGCGGGATGTTGAGCGCGATGGACCGCGTCACCTTCGTGCGGGTATCCGCGGTCGAGGGAAGGACCGACGAGGCGGCGGGAACGAGAAGGACGTCATCGAAGGTCAGGGCCTCACGAATCTGCATGGCGGCTACTCCTGCGGCAGGGTTCGTTTGGCGCTTCCCTATTACATGTCTTCCGGGGAGTGGAAAGAGCAATTTCCCGTGGGTCACGCGATATTCGGGGTGCCGGCCCGGTAACGACCACAAGATGGGGCGCGCCCGTCCGTGGCCTGCATCTTTCGACAGTTCGAGGAAAGCGGACTGCTGCGCAGGCATCTTGCATGATTGGGGGCTCTGCCCCCAAACCCCCGCCATATTTTCGGACCAGAGAAGCAAGGGTTTGTTAACCACCCCGCGCTAGGCTGACGACGTGGTACAGGCTGCCAAGCCGATGGCCATGACCGGAGAAGCCCCCGCCGCCCGCATCGGCGCGCCTCGTGTGAGCCCGTGGCGGGTGGCGGGGGTGAATCCCCGGCGGCGGGCGCTCCGGCCGCTGCGGGAGGCGGGCAGTGCGGGCCAATGGAAGCGCAAACCGCCAGCGCGTCGACCCGGAGAGCAGGCCGGCGGAGGGAGGCGGGACCGGAGGGGCCGGGCCGCGCTTCTTCTGACCATAAATATCCCGGGGGTGAGGAGCGTCAGCGACGAGGGGGCAGCGCCCCCTGCGACGGTCCCGGCCCGCGACCTGTCGTTGCCGCCCTTTCGCTCGCCCCGGGAATCCCTATTGTCCCCCGCATGGACAATCAGGACAGGCCCGCCGAGATGAGCAAGGATCCCCTCGTCGTCTTCACCCCCTCCGGCAAGCGCGGCCGCTTTCCCGCCGGCACGCCGGTGCTGACCGCCGCGCGGCGCCTCGGCGTGGACCTCGATTCGGTCTGCGGCGGCCGGGGCATCTGCTCCAAGTGCCAGATCACGCCCTCCTACGGCGAATTCTCGAAACATGGCGTGACCGTCGCCCCCGATGCGCTGTCGGAATGGAACGCGGTGGAGGACCGCTATGACCGCAAGCGCGGGCTGAAGCCGGGGCGGCGGCTGGGCTGCCAGGCGCAGATCCTGCGCGACGTGGTCATCGACGTGCCCCCGGAAAGCCAGGTCCACCGGCAGGTGGTGCGCAAGGCCGCCGCCGTTCGAGCCATCGAGATGGACCCGGCCACGCGGCTCTTCTACGTCGAGGTGGACGCGCCGGACATGCACGAGCCCACCGGCGACCTGGAGCGGGTGAAGCGCGCGCTCCGGGCACAATGGGAAATCGACGACATCGCCGCCGACCTGCCCGCCATCGCCGGGCTGCAGAAGACCCTGCGCAAGGGCGAGTTCCGGATCACCGTCGCCCTGCACAAGGCCCGGGCGGACAGCGTGCCCGAGCTCGTCGCCGCCTGGCCGGGCCTGCACGAGGCGGGGCTCTACGGGCTGGCCATCGACCTGGGCTCCACCACCATCGCCGCGCACCTGACGGATCTCGAGACCGGGGAGGTCATCGCCTCCTCGGGCATCATGAACCCGCAGATCCGCTTCGGCGAGGATCTGATGAGCCGGGTCAGCTATTCGATGATGAATCCCGGCGGCGATGCCGAGATGACACGCGCGGTGCGCGAGGCGCTCGATACGCTCACAACCGAGATCGCGGCCGAGGCGGGGATCGAGCCCGGGCTCATCCTCGAGGCGGTCTTCGTCTGCAACCCGGTCATGCACCACCTGCTGCTGGGAATCGACCCGGTGGAGCTGGGCCAGGCGCCCTTCGCGCTCGCCACCTCCTCGGCGCTGGACCTGCCGGCGCGGGATCTCGGCCTGACCGCCCTGCCCGCCACCGCGCAGGTCTACCTGCTGCCCTGCATCGCGGGCCATGTGGGCGCCGATGCCGCCGCCGTGACCCTGGCGGAGGAGCCGCAGAAGAGCGAGGACCTGGTCCTCATCGTCGACGTGGGCACCAATGCGGAGATCATCCTCGGCGACAAGCGGCGGGTGCTGGCCTGTTCCTCGCCCACCGGACCCGCCTTCGAGGGGGCGCAGATCTCCAGCGGGCAGCGGGCGGCGGCGGGGGCCATCGACGCGATCCGCATCGATCCGGAGACGAAGGAGCCGCGCTTCCGCGTCATCGGAAGCGAGCTCTGGTCCGACGAGCCCGGCTTTGCCGAAGCCACCGCGGCGACCGGCATCACCGGCATCTGCGGCTCCGGCATAATCGAGGCGGTGGCCGAGATGCGCATGGCGGGCGTGCTGGACCCCTCGGGCCTGATCGGCTCGGCCGAGGCCACGGGCACGGCGCGCTGCATCGCCGAGGGGCGGACCCATGCCTACGTGATCCATGACGGGACCGCCGAGGGCGGGCCGCTGATCACCGTGACGCAGGGCGACATCCGGGCGATCCAGCTCGCCAAGTCGGCGCTTTATGCCGGGGCGCGGCTGCTGATGGACGAGATGGGGGTGGACCGGATCGACCGCGTTGTGCTGGCCGGGGCCTTCGGCGCCCATATCTCGCCCAAGCACGCCATGGTGCTGGGGATGATCCCCGACGTGGTGCTGGACAAGGTCACCAGCGCCGGCAACGCGGCCGGCACCGGGGCGCGGCTCGCGCTCTGCAACCTTGCCGCGCGCCGCGCCATCGAGGAGAACGTGCGCCTGATCACCAAGGTGGAGACGGCGATCGAGCCGCGCTTCCAGGAGCATTTCGTCGCCGCCAACGCGATCCCCCATGCCACGGACAGCTTTCCGGAACTCTCCAAGATCGTCCCCCTGCCCGCGGTCAGCTTCAACGCGGGTGGTGGCGAGGACCGGCCGCGCCGCCGTCGTCGCCGCAGCTGAAGGGGTTGGATCGGCCCGCCATGCCGCCCGGGCCTGGCCGTGGCGGGGCGGACAGGAAAAGCGGCGGCCGGGTGCCGGCGCCTCTTGACCTCCTGCCCGGCTTTTTCTATTTCAGCCGTCCAGAGCGCGGGTATGGTGAAAAGGTATCACGCGAGCTTCCCAAGCTTAAGTTACGGGTTCGATTCCCGTTACCCGCTCCAATCCTTCCGAACAGACGATTTCAAAAGCGCGCGGATGACGTTGCGGTGGGTTGACGTGGCACACCCTCTGTCCGAAACGAGGAACGGCCGCCCCGCTCGATCCTCGGCAACGGCCGGAGAGGCACCGACCAACGCATCAACGCCGCCATGGCAGCCAACGAAGGCGCTCCCGCGCGTTAACCCGAGCTAGTCGAAGATATCCTCGATCAGGTCGAAGGCCTCCTTGAGCACGCGCCGGGCAAATCCCTTGCGCTTGCCTTTCGCGCGTTTCCGGTGTCGGTTCGCCTCGTCGCGGAAGATGCGGTGATCCGCCCTGCCCTGGCGCGGGCCACGGTCCTCCGGCGCCGGCAGGCGGGGGTTGTCGGAATGGTGGCGCACGGCCTCCGACGGCAGGCGCTTGAGGTCGTGGAGCGGCGCGCCGCAGGAGGCGCAGCTCAGCTCGTGGCGGGCGGCCCCCCTGAGGACCAGCGCGGCGCGGGTGCCGCAATAGGAACAGGTGGCGATCTTGGTATGGTCCGGCATGGGCCTCCCTTCGGGCTGTCGGGCAGATAAAGACCCTGCAGGCCCGGCCTTCAAGTCGGTCCGGGTTCAGGGACGCGCGGCATATAGCGCCACCGCCGCCGCGTTCGACACGTTGAGCGAGCCGAAATCGCGGGCGAAGGGGATGCGCACCAGCGCGTCGCAATGTTCCTTCGTCTTGGGGCGCAGGCCCGGCCCCTCGGCGCCCAGCACCAGCGCCACGGCGCGGTCGCGGCGGCCTTCCAGCGCCTCCTCCACCGTCTGCTCGGCCTCACCGTCGAGCCCCAGCACGAGGTAGCCCATGGATTGCAGGCTGCGGATCGTCTCCGACAGGTTGGTAAGGCGCAAGTAAGGCTGACGCTCCAGCGCGCCCGAGGCGGTCTTGGCCAGCGCGCCGGTCTCGGGCGCCGAATGGTGCCGGGTGCCGATCACGGCCGCCGCGCCGAAGACCTCGGCCGAGCGCAGGATCGCGCCCACGTTATGCGGATCGGTCACGCGGTCGAGGAGGACCAGCCGCGGTGCGCCCTCCCCGGCCATCGCCACCTCGTCCAGCGGGCCCCAGTCCAGCGGCTTCACCTCGAGCGCGGCGCCCTGGTGGACGGAGCCGGGATCGAGCGGGGCGGCAAACTTGCGCGGATCGCAGATCTCGGGCTCCAGCCCGCCCTGCGCCACCGCGTCGCCCAGCCGGTCGGCGGCGTTGCGGGTCAGCACCAGCCGCAGCTTCTGCCGCCGCGGGTTGACCAGCGCATCGCGCACCGCGTGAAGGCCGAAAAGCCAAACGGTTTCGGCGGCGGCGGCCTTCTTTCCCTGCTCCTTCTCGATCACCCATTTCGGCTTTTTCATGCATGGTCTCCGCTGTCCTGCGCGAGGGGCGGAGGATGATCCGACGCCCCCCGCGGCGCAAGGAAATTCACCGGAATTTTCGCCCGAATTCCGGGTTGACGGGGTCCGGGCGCAAAGGTAATCACCCCGCACAGTGGGCGACAGGCCGCAAGGTGTGGCAGGGGACTGTAACTCCCTCGCGGAGACGCACGCTAGGTTCGATTCCTAGGTCGCCCACCATTTTCCAACGCATTTGATGATTGGTTTCCCGGGCCTCTGCCCCATGGGGAACGATCCTGCGGTCTTGCCGCCCTGCCCTCTGTCAGCCGATCCGGGCGTCCGGTTGCGCCTCGCCGCGGCCGAGCGCCTCGGCGGTTGCCGCCGCCTTGGGACCCCGCGCCTCTGCCGAAAACGGGTCGAGCCGGCGGCGGGCGCGCATCACCGGGCGCTCCATCCGGGCATAGCTCAGATGCGCCAGCCCGATGGTGATCGCCAGCCCCGACAGCAGCAGGGCGGAGACGACCCACGGGCTTTCCAGAGCGTGGACGGGCTGCGCCTCATCGTAGAGATAGGCCATGGAAATGCCGGATAGCCGGGCGACGTTCTGCATCACCCACCAGACCGCCGAATGGATCAGGTAGACGCCCAGGCTGATCACGCCGAGATGGACAAGCCAAGGATGCTCCAGCGCCCGCCGCAGGGCGACATCCTCGCGCGTGGCCTCGAAGAGCAGGATGAGCCCGGCGAAGAGATAGGGAAATGCCATCGCCTCCAGCCCGGTGCGGTTCCAGTCATGCACCGCGAGCGCGTAGAGGAACAGCGCGAAGACGAGGGTCAGCGGCAGGCCGGCCCCGAGCTTGGGCAGGCGCCGGGCGATCGTGCAGGTCAGCGCCCCCAGGAAGAAGCCGTGCAGGCAGCGCACCGGGCTTTCCGAGGCGCCCATGTCGTGGCCCGCCAGCCAGACAAAGCTGATGGCCACCACAGCCCAGCAGAGGCCCAGCCGCAGTCGCCGGTTGGCCCCGCAGAGAAAGATGATCCCGGCGAAGATCACGTAGGTCCAGAATTCCGCCGACAGGGTCCAGGACGGCTTGTTGAAGCTCAGCTCGTCCATGGCGAGGTTCTGGGTCAGGGCGAGGTTGTGCAGGAAGGCGGCCAGGCTGTCGCCCTCGAAGGCCGGCGTGCCGAGGTGCAGCCCGAGCTCGTGGCTGGCGATCAGCTTGACCAGCCCGATCCCGACGAAGACCATCAGCATCACGAGGTGCAGCGGGTAGATCCGCAGGAACCGGCCGAACTGGAAGCTGGCGATGCCGCGCCAGGTCCGCAGACCGTCCTCGTAGTTCAGCGCGATGACAAAGCCCGACAGGACGAAGAAGAAGTCGAGGAACACCCAGGCATTCGCCACCAGCAGCGAGGAGGAGAGCGGTGAATTGACCTGGAAGTGATGCACCGCCACGACCAGCGCCGACAACCCGCGCAGCGAGTCGAGGTAAAGCAGCTTACTGGCACCCGAAGCGGTTCTTACTGACACCGGCACATTCCCGAAACACGTTATATGACTACCATGGAGGGCATGTCCGCTCAAAGCCCGCGGCTCCGCGGAGGGACGTTTCCGGGGGGCGTGTGGTGGAAACACTGTGTTTCAGTCGCCCGGATCGGGTTTGGCGAGGGATAGGCCGCAATTTCGGGAGGCCGCAAGGCAGTTCGGCCACATGGATCGACGCACGAACGTGCCCCGCGACCGCGACGACAAACCGGATCCGTCTAACGCGCGTCGTTCACCCGCGAGGCCCGACCCGGCCAAGCCAATCTCCGAGCCGCGCCGCCCGGCACCGGCCCCATGCAGGGCAGCCCGGCGGTACCCCCGCTCACTCGGCCGCGGGGCGCTCCGCCTCGCCGGCCTCGATCTCGGCCGCGCGCTTTTCCACCTGTTCGACGATATGCTCGATCATCTGGTCGTTGGACAGCGCGTGGCTCTTGGCGCCGGCGAGGTAGACCATGCCGCGCCCCTGCCCGCCGCCGGTAAAGCCCACATCGGTCATCAGCGCCTCGCCCGGGCCGTTGACCACGCAGCCGATGATGGACAGCGACATCGGCGTCTTGATGTGCTCCAGCCGCTTTTCCAGCACCTCGACCGTCTTGATCACGTCGAAGCCCTGGCGCGCGCAGGACGGGCAGGAGATGATGTTGACGCCGCGGTGGCGCAGGCCCAGCGACTTGAGAATCTCGTAGCCCACGCGCACCTCTTCCACCGGGTCGGCGGAGAGCGAGACGCGGATCGTGTCGCCGATCCCCATCCACAGCAGGTTCCCGAGCCCGATGGAGGACTTGATGGTGCCGGACATCAGCCCCCCGGCCTCGGTGATGCCGAGGTGGATGGGCTTGTCCGTCGCCTCCGCGATGCCCTGGTAGGCGGCGGCGGCGAGGAACACGTCGGAGGCCTTCACGGAGATCTTGAACTCGTGAAAATCGTTGTCCTCGAGGATGCGGATATGCTCCAGCCCGCTCTCGACCATCGCCTCGGGGCACGGCTCGCCGTATTTCTCCAGCAGGTGGCGCTCCAGCGAGCCCGCATTCACCCCGATCCGCATGGAGCAGCCATGGTCGCGCGCGGCCGAGATCACCTCGCGCACGCGTTTCTCGTCGCCGATATTGCCCGGGTTGATCCGCAGGCAGGCGGCCCCGGCCTCGGCCGCCTCGATCCCGCGGCGATAGTGGAAGTGGATGTCGGCCACGATGGGGACCGGGCTTTCGCGCACGATCTCCTTGAGCGCGCGGCTCGAGGCCTCGTCGGGAACCGAGACGCGGACGATGTCGGCGCCCGCCTCTGCCGCGGCCTGGACCTGCGCCACGGTGGCGGCCACGTCGGTCGTGGCAGTGTTGGTCATGGTCTGGACCGAGATCGGCGCGTCGCCGCCCACGGCCACGTCGCCCACCATGATCTGCCGGGACTTGCGGCGGTAGATGTTGCGCCACGGGCGGACGTGGTTGAGCGTCATGGGGATTGCCCTCCGGAAGCTGTCAGGGCCGACATAGGCCCCATCGGCCGGGCATGCAATGGCGCGAGCGGCGGGCCGCGGGGTCGCGGCCCGTTCGCCTTACTGGCCGGGCCGCTGGGCGGGATCGAGTTCCGCGATGACCTTGCGAAGCTGGGGGTCACCCTCGGGATCGGCGGGGGTGTAGCGGTCGCGGATCGCGTTGGTCGACAGCGCCACGTTGCGCGTCGTCTGGGTGCCGCTGCCCGCGGGGCCGTAAAGCTCGCCGTTGAGGCTGAAATAGACCGAGCCGGACATGCCGGCATGTAGCGTCGGCGGCATCTCGGTCTGCGGCAGGACGTAATCCTCGCCCGCATCGAGGATCTTCTCGAAGATCACTGTGCCGTCGGCCGCCCGGACGCGGACCCATGCGGGCCGCACCGCGAAGAGCGCCACGCGCGGGGCGCCGTCGGCCACCACCTTGGGCATCGCCGGGGCTGGCACCCCGCCCTGCGCCTCGGCGAGGGCGCGCGCGATGGCGTCCTGCTGCGACAGCGGGCCCGCCGCCGGATCCATCTCCGTCTCGGCCAGCGCATGGCTGCGCTGCACGTCGCGGAAGCTGCCCATGGCCGAGGGATCGAGGGTCGAGATCGGCGCGTCGCGGGCTACCAGGACGGGCACGTCCAGCGCCTGCGGACGGTAGAGCCGGTCGAAGGCCTCGGGCGACGGGCCGGTCGCTTCCTTGAAGGTCTCGCCGCTTGCGCCGCCGGGGCCGGAGCTGTCCAGCGGGTCGAGGTCGGACAGCACCACCGGCGTCTGGTCCACGGGCGACAGCTGCACGCGCTGGATCTCGCGCAGGACCGACCAGCCGCCGAAGCCGATGGCGCCGATCAGCAGCACGAGCACCAGCAGGGAGCCGACCGCGCCCGGCTCGATCCGGCTGAAGATCGACTCGGCGCCCGGTGCGAAGGGCGTGTTGGGGTCGGCAAAGGGATCGCGGACCGGGCTGGCCGCCGCCGGCTTGGCCTCTTCCTCGCGCTTGCGGATGGAGGAGGCCTGCGCCGACATGCCGTGGGCCGGAACGAAGCCGCTCTCGGTGCAGAACTTGTCGAAGACATCGTCCGGATCCATGCCGAGATAGCGGGCGTAGGAGCGGACATAGCCGGCGATGAAGCCCGGCGTGTCAAAGGCGGAAGGGTCGGAATTCTCGATGGCGGAGATGTAGGCGGCCTTGATGCGCAGCTCTCGCTGAACGTCCAGCAGCGATTTGCCCATCGTCGCCCGCTCGCCCCGAAGCACATCGCCGAGACGCAGGTCGAAATCGTCGAACCCCTTGGGTGCAACGTCGTCCTGATCCTCGGCTATGCGCGGAGTCCAGCGCCTGATCATCCCTCGCCCCAACCCGTCCTTGGTATGCACGACCCGAAGATCCCGATTCGAGTCGCGCTGTTGTTTACCGGATCATAACACGTAGCAAGGACGATGACACCTCGCCTGGGCTCAGGCGGTCAGTTCAGCGCGATTCAGCGCACAATGCGACCAAAGATCGTCCATCGCCCCCACCAGGTGGTCCATTTCCTTCGGGCCGTGGACCGGCGACGGGGTGAAGCGCAGCCGCTCGGTCCCGCGGGGAACGGTGGGGAAGTTGATGGGCTGGACATAGATGCCATAGCGCTCCAGCAGCATGTCCGACAGCATCTTGGTATGGACCGGGTCGCCGACGATCACGGGCACGATGTGGCTGCCATGGTCGATGATCGGCAGGCCCATCCCCTTCAGCCGCAGCTTGAGGATGCGTGCCTGTTCCTGGTGCTTGTCGCGCAGTGCCTGGTCGGTCTTCAGATGCGCGACCGAAGCCGCGGCACCGGCCGCCACGGCCGGCGGCAGCGAGGTGGTGAAGATGAAGCCCGGCGCGTAGGAGCGGATGGCATCGCACATCCGCGCAGAGGCGGTGATGTAGCCGCCATGCACGCCGAAGGCCTTGCCCAGCGTGCCGTTGATGATGTCGAGCCGGTCGAGCAGGCCGTCACGCTCTGCCACGCCGCCGCCGCGGGGGCCGTACATGCCCACCGCGTGGACCTCGTCCAGGTAGGTCAGCGCGCCGAATTCGTCGGCCAGGTCGCAGATCGCCTCGATCGGGCCGAAATCGCCGTCCATCGAATAGACCGATTCGAAGGCGATGAGCTTGGGTGCCTCCGGGTCGTCGGCGGCCAGCAGCTCGCGCAGGTGGGCGACATCGTTGTGGCGGAAGATGCGCTTGGCGCCCCCGTTGCGGCGCACGCCCTCGATCATCGAGGCGTGGTTCAGCGCGTCGGAATAGATTATCAGCCCCGGAAAGAGCTTGGGCAGCGTCGATAGCGTCGCGTCGTTGGCCACGTAGGCCGAGGTGAAGAGCAGCGCCGCTTCCTTGCCGTGGAGGTCGGCAAGCTCCGCCTCCAGCCGCTTGTGATAGACCGTGGTGCCGGAGATGTTGCGCGTGCCGCCGGAACCCGCGCCGGTGGCGTCCACCGCCTCGTGCATGGCGGCCAGCACGACGGGGTGCTGTCCCATGCCGAGGTAATCGTTGCCGCACCACACGGTGATCGGCTGTTCGGAGCCGTCGGTCCGGCGCCAGGTGGCATGCGGAAACTGGCCGCGCTTGCGCTCGATGTCGATGAAGGTGCGATAGCGCCCCTCCTGATGCAGACGGTCCAGCGCCAGGTCCAGCTTCTCGGTATAGTTCACGGCCATCCCCTTTGTCCTTGCTCCGCCGCGCAGGGATGTGGCTGCGCGGTGATCTTGCTGCCTCCGGCCCGTCGGTTGGGGCCGATCCGCTTACGGACAAGCACCTAACGCACTCGCCCTTCGGCGGACAGGTTACAAAATGACGCTCCCGGCGCTTTGATCTCGGTCAGTTCCCCGCAAGGTTTCCGATCCGCGTCGCAAAAGGCTGCGTCATGCCGCCCGTTTCCTTCATTTTCGATCATATCCCCGCTTCATATAGGGGTGAACCCCCGGATTTCGACCGGTCCCGCCCCCTGACGCGCGGAGAGCGGCGGACGGGCTGGACCTTGCCCGCGCCGCTGCTAGGCTGCGCGCGACCCGACCAACCGGAGGATTCCATGTCGCTCGATCCCGTCCTGTCCCGCATCGATTCCGACCTCGACGGCGCGCTTGCCCGCCTGACCGAGTTCCTGCGGATCCAGTCGATCTCCACCGACCCTGCCTACAAGGAAGAAACCGAGAAGGCCGCCGACTGGCTGGTGGCCGACCTGCAATCCATGGGCATCGACGCCTCCAAACGCCCCACGCCGGGCCATCCGATGGTGGTGGGCCACGTGCCGGGCGACGGGCCGCACATCCTGTTCTACGGCCATTACGACGTGCAGCCGGTCGATCCGCTGAACCTGTGGAAGACCGAGCCCTTCGATCCGCAGATCGAGGAGACGGAGGCGGGCAAGGTCATCCGCGGCCGCGGCGCCTCGGACGACAAGGGGCAGCTCATGACCTTCGTGGAGGCCTGCCGCGCCTGGACCGCCGAGAACGGATCGCTGCCCTGCCGCATCACCTTCTTCTTCGAGGGGGAGGAGGAATCGGGCTCTCCGTCCCTCGTGCCCTTCCTCAAGGAGCACGCCGAAGAGCTGAAGGCCGACATCGCGCTGATCTGCGACACCTCCATGGTCTCGCCCGGCGTGCCCTCCATCGCGTCGCAGCTGCGCGGGATGCTGAAGGACGAATTCACCGTTCACGGCCCCCGCATCGACCTGCATTCGGGCCATTACGGCGGGCCGGGGCTGAACCCGCTGCGCGAGATCGCCAAGATCGTCGACAGCTTCTACGACCACGAGACCGGCGCGGTTGCGGTCGAGGGCTTCTATGAAGGCGTCCACGAAGTGCCGGACGAGTTGCTGCGCCAATGGGAAGGCTGCGGCTTCGACGAGAAGACCTATCTCAACTCGGTCGGCTATTCGCAGCCCCACGGGGAAAAGAAGTATTCCACGCTGGTCCAGCAATGGGCGCGGCCCACGCTGGAGGTCAACGGCCTCTGGGGCGGCTACCAGGGCGCCGGGTCCAAGACGGTCATCCCGGCCGAGGCACATTGCAAGATCACCTGCCGCCTTGTGGGCGACATGGATCCCGATGCGCTGCGCGACAAGATCCGCAAGCACGTGGAGGACCGCCTGTCGCCCGATGCCAAGGTCACCTGGAACCAGGACCTGGAAGGCTCGCCCGCCTCGGTCATGAACATCGCCCGGCCCGAATTCGAGAAGGCGCGCCAGGCGCTTTCGGACGAATGGGAGCGCGAGGCGGTCTTCACCGGCATGGGCGGGTCGATCCCGATCGCCGGGTTCTTCAAGGAGATCCTCGGCCTCGACGCGATGCTGATCGGCTTTGCCAATGACGACGACGCGATCCATTCGCCCAACGAGAAATACGACCTGAAGAGCTTTCACAAGGGCATGCGCAGCTGGGCCCGCGTGCTGGACGCGCTGAGCAAGGACTGAGCAAGGGCTTAGGCGGGGCCGAGACGGGGCTCCGCCGCCCGATGTCACCGAAAATCCGGTCCCCGCCTCCGAGCGGCGGCCGGGCTCCGCAAACCTGCCACATTCCGGCACTAAGCGGGCGGCATGAAGACCGTGAAGAAGCTCAGCCGGGGCGAGTTCGACTCCCGCATCCGCCGCATCGAATCCGACGCCGCACCGCGCCGCCGTCCCGTGGCCGAGGGCCGGCCGGGCCTTGCGGCATGCGCCACCTTCGCCTGGCTCTTCTTGGTCGCCGGGCTGGCCTCGGGCGAGGCGGGGGTGACCCACGACCGGCTGGACGCCCTGCTGCTCCCTGCCCTGCGCGGGTTGCTGGAGCCGGCCCTTGCCCTCGCGCTGGCCGCGACTGTGGCGGTCCTGCTGGTCCATCTCGTACGGTTCCTGCTGGGCCGGCGCGGGCGCGGGACCAGCGGCGGGGTCCTGCTGGGCGCCGTGGCCGCGATCGGGCTTATCATGCTGCCGCCGGAGGTGAAGGCGCCGGGCTATGCGCTGTTGCAGACGCAATCCCGCGCGGCCTACGAGCTGGTACAGCGCAGCGTGCACCGGCTGGAGGAAAACGGCTTTGGCGAGGGGTTGCTGCCGGGCGATTAAGGCCGCCTCGCAACAATCGGACTCAGAACAGTCCGGAGAACCGCTCGGGCAGGAGGTAGTGGCCGGGTTGGTCCGGCCGGTCGAACTGCCAGAACCCGGTATCGCCCCGCGGCTTCCAGCTTCGATGCATGCGGCGGCGCACGCGGCCCAGGTCGAACTCTTCCTGCACCTCCTCCTGCGCGAAGCTCTCGAACAGCGCCCGATCCTCGCCGCGCGCCTCGGCGAACCAGTGGCGTCCGATGGCCACCTTCTCCACCTCCTCGCCGATCTCCTCGGTCACCGCGTTGCGGCGATCCATGGTGCGGGAATATTGCGCGAAATCGCAGAATTTCAGGTGGAAGAGGTACAGCTCGTCGGGGGTGATCAGCCTGTCCCACTGGGTGTAATGGCCGCCCCGCGCGATCTTGGTGCCGGTGCTGACGATGCAGGGCTTGGAATAGTGCGGGGCCAGGCGCACGTGGCGGCGCGGACCGAGGATGCGGTCGGTGACCGGCGCCTCCTCCCGGTCGATGCGGTGGATCACCTCCAGCCCCACCGGGGTCAGCACCCGCCGGCCCGGCATCTGCCGCAGGAAGTCCAGCAGCCCCATCCCCGCGGCCGGGTCCACCACGACAAGCTCGTCCACGTCGCCCACGATGACATGGTCATAATAGCTGCGCAGCCCGGCGGTGAAGTTGTTGAGCATCCGCCAGCGCTTCATGTCGAAGTTGCGGTGCGGATCGCCCGGGATGCCGATCACGTTGCAGCCCTCGGCCAGCCGCGCCACGTCCGCGCCGCGGCCGTGATTGACCACGTAGCAATTCTCGCGCCCCAATGCCTCGCCATAGTGGCGCAACCAGGCCTCAAGGAAGAACGCGTCGTCCCGCACCATGGTGAGCGCCGCGGCGGTGGATTGCATGGCCTGCCCCTCTGCCTGTCGCGGCGAGGCGCCCCGGGCCCCGCCCGCCCGGTCCGTCGCCGGGCTTTCGGGCCGGAACATAGCCGGTTTAAGCTGCGGCGAGAATCGAAAACCCGGCGGACAGGAAAGGCGGATCATGACGCTCAGCGATTTCGCCGCGACGGGCCTTGCCGTCCGGCGCGCAGACGGCCCGCCGCCCGCCCGGGTGCAGGTGATCGGCGAACGCTCCTCGGGGACGAACTTCGTCAAGCGGCTGCTGGGACGGAATACCGCGCTGGTCCCGACCGAGGCGCTGGGGTGGAAACACGGCTTCTGCCAGGCGCTGGCGATCCCTGCGGAGCTGGCGGTGGTCGTGGTGGTGCGGCGGGCGGATGACTGGGCGCTGTCCATGCACAGCCGGCCCTGGCACGCGACGCCCGCCCTGCAGCGCCTGCCCTTCGCCGATTTCCTGCGCGCGCCCTGGGACAGTGTCATCGACCGCCCCCGCTATTTCCCCGGGCAGGAGGAGGCGCTGGGTCAGCCTCTGCAGCAGGATCGGGATCCCCTCACCGGGGAGCCCTTCCCCGACATCTTCGCCCTGCGGCAGGCCAAGCTCGCCGCGCATCTGGGCTTTGCCGAGCGGGGCGGCTCGGTCGCCCTCCTGCGGCTGGAGACGGTGCGCAACGATCCGCAGGCGGCGCTGGAGCGCATCGCCGAGGGGTTCGGCCTGCCCGCGCCGGAGGGGCCGTTCCGCCCGGTGGTAAAGCGGCTGGGCAACCGGTTCAGACCGGCGATCGAGGACCGGCCCGAAACACCGGACGCGCTGAGCGCAGCGGACATGGCGTTCCTGCGCTCGCGGGTTGATACCGCGCAGGAGGCGGCGCTCGGCTATCGCTACTGAGCGGGTCGGACGAGCGGTGGATGTTTGATGAAAGCATTGGCGCGAAACGCAATCTGGGTCAGCCCGCCCCGGCCACACAGCCGAGGCGGTAGCCAAGGGGTAGAGGCGCAAGGCAACCTCCCCGGAGTGGCGGACCCCGATGATCCGCACATCACTCCTGGCATATCCTGACACACCGCCCCAAATCGAACGCCGCCCCATCCCCCGGCTCCGCAATCCGCGACTTGCCTTCCCCCGGGCGCGATGATCAACCGGGGATGGGAGGTGCCGCCCGGATGACCAGCCAGACGGAGATGACACAGCTGCGGCTCAGATCGCTCACCGGGATCGGCTTGATGTGCGTCGGTGTCGCCTGTCTCAGCGTGAACGACGCCTTCGCCAAGACGCTGGCCGTGGGCTACGAGCCGGTGCAGGTCCTCTTTCTGCGCAACCTGATCGCCCTGCCCTTCGCCGCGATCATCGCCGTCGCCATGGGCGGGCGCAGGGCGCTCCGCTCCCACCGGCCCGGGGCGCACCTGGTGCGCGGTGTGCTTTGGCTGAGTGCGGCCACGCTGTTCTTCACCGGCCTGCGCCATCTCGGGCTGGCGGAGGCGACCACACTCGTCTTCGCCGCGCCGGTCTTCATCACCGCGCTCTCGGCGCTCCTGCTAGGCGAACAGGTCGGCTGGCGCCGCTGGAGCGCCGTGCTGGTCGGATTCGCCGGGGTGCTGGTCGTGGTGCGTCCGGGCAGCGCTGCGTTCCAGCCGGCCTCGCTCTATCCCGTGGCGACGGCGGTGTTCTACGCCGCCCTGATGATCAGCGCCCGCTGGGTGGATCCGCGCGAAAGCGTCTGGACCCTCATGCTCTACCTCGTGGGGGCCGGGGCGCTGCTGGGCGGCCTGATCAGCCCCTTCGTCTGGACCTCGATCCGGCCCGAGGATTGGTGGCTGTTCTTCGGAATCGCGCTGTTCGGCACGGCGGGGATGACGATGATGACCCAGGCCTTGCGCTTCGCGCCCGCGGCCGTGGTGGCGCCCTTCGACTACACCGCCCTGCTCTGGGCCACGGCGCTCGGCTGGCTGATCTGGGGCGACGTGCCGGACCTCGTGACCTATATCGGCGCGGGAATCATCGCCCTCAGCGGCCTGTTCATCGTGTTCCGCGAGCGGCAGATCACCTGATCGGCGCTCCGGGCGTGGCAAACGTCATGATCGGAAAGCTACCGGAAAAACCAGCGACCTGCGGCGAGCGGGACAGTGCCCTTGCTCCGGTAAGGGGAGATGATGGTGCGGTCGAGAAGACTCGAACTTCCACGGGAGTTACCCCACAGCGACCTCAACGCTGCGCGTCTACCAATTCCGCCACGACCGCACGTGATCAGGTAGTCGGGCGCCGTATAGCCGGGCCGCGCGGGGATGTGAAGGGGCAAATTTCACTCTATTGCGCCGCGGCCGATGCGGCCTGCCAGACGCCGCCCCGGCGCTCGAAGCAATGGCTGGACAGAGGCCGGAATTCGCTTTCGCCTTCGCGGGCCGCATGGCGGTGGACGACGATGCGATCGCGCGAAATGTCCAGCACGTTCAGGTCGTTGGGCTGGCCGCGCATGCGGGTGGACAGGCCCGTCCCCGCCTGCACCAGCAGGATGCCACCATGGACCGTATGCGGCGCCGCGCGCCACAGGTGCAGGTGGCCCGAGAGCACCAGGTCGGCCCCAAGCTCGTTGAGCTGTTCGAGCCCGCGTTCGGCATGTTTCATCGGCGTCTTCTCCACGCCCTCGTCATGCTCGGGCGGGTGGTGCATCATCACGACGCCGACGCGGCCGCCCTCCTCCGCCTGACGCAGATAGCGCGACACGCGGCGCAGGCTCGACCCACGCAGGCGGCCGCGTTGCCAGGCCCGCGGATCGGCGGTGTTCAACCCCACGACCGAGACCTCGTCATTCTCCGCACGCGGCTCCAGCACCCGCGTGATGTGCCGCTTCCAGCGCCGCCAGGGGGTGGCCAGCCGGATGAACAGATTCTCCAGCGGGGTGTCGTGATTCCCCGGCACGGCCAGCACCTGCGGCTCCAGCCGGTCGATGAAGGCGCGCGCCGCCTCGAACTGGCTGTGGCGCGCGCGTTGGGTCAGGTCGCCGGAGATCAGCACCATGTCGGGTGCCAGGTCGTTGATAAACCGCACCAGCGGGTCGAGCAGCTCTTCCCGGTCGCGGCCGAAATGCAGGTCGGAGATGTGGACCAGTCGTGTCATGCGCCCTCGGGGCTTTCGTCGTAGGGAGGAGCGATCACCTTGAGCGCGTCATGCCGCATGCGGAACCGGAACGGGCCCTGCATGGGCACCTGTTCGCCGTCCATGGCGATCAGATGCGAGGGGCGCAGCGTCTCGATCAGGATCTCTTCGCCGCAGATCAGCTCGAAATCCCGTTTCTGGTGCATGCCGCCCCCGGCCAGCTTGATCGCCCGGCCCAGCAGCGCCAGTCGCGAGGAATCGGGGGCGAGGAACAGGGCGAATTCTCCGCGCCGCACGCAATCCGCGCCGTCGAGGCCGAATTGTTCCAATTGGAAGGCGGAGCGCGCGATGAAGGCGAGCGGCGTCTTGGCGCGGTAGACCGTTCCGTCGACCGTCACCTTCATGCGGATCGGCGTCCGGAAGCTGGCAAAGGTCTTCAGCACCGACCAATGGGCCGCCAGCCGCGAGCGTCCCCATTTCTTGTAGGTGCCTTCGCGCTCGCGCAGGACCTGCGGATAGATGCCGAGGCTCGCATTGTTCAGGAAAACATGGCCGTTGACCTCGCCCAGGCTCATGTCGCGTCCCTCGCCGGTGGCGATCAGGTCCACCGCCTCGCCCGGATCCTCGGGGATCGCCAGGGCGCGGGCCACGTAGTTGAACGTGCCCATCGGGATGATGCCGAGGTTCAGCCCCTTGCCGGCGATATTCGCGGCGACGCCGGATATCGTGCCATCCCCGCCGGCCGCCACCACGGTGTCAAAGCCGTCGCGGATGATCTCGCGGCACATCTGCGGCAGCAGCCCGCCATGGCGCAGCAGCCGCAGCTCGAACCGGTCCGGGTGGCGGGCGAAATGGCGGCGCAGCTCGGCCTCCCGCTCGTCCGCATCGCCGGCGCCGGAGCCGACGTTGAGCAACACGCAGACCCGCGTGCCGGCGCCTTTCGCCGCACCACTGGCAGTTTCTATGGCTGTTGCCATCGACATCGGGGCCGCCTTTCATGTTGCTCTGATGGCAAACGTCCATTGCGTGAGGCGGTTCCTCGCCCACGCGCTTTGTGAAGCGCCGCGACGGCGGCATTGCGCCGGGGCGCGTCACGCGGCACTCTGTTCCGGTCAGGAGGCATCATGGACGACAGCCGCGCCTTTCCCGCCGCTCCCCGGATCGACATCGTCTCGGACGTGGTCTGCCCGTGGTGCGTCATCGGGTACCGCCAGCTGGAGCAGGCGCTGGCCGCTGCCGGCATGGCCGCCGAGATCCATTGGCATCCGTTCGAGCTCAACCCCTCCATGCCGCCCGAGGGGCAGAACATGCGCGAGCACGTGATGCAGAAATACGGCAGCACCGCCGAGCAGAGCCAGGCCAGCCGCGAGCGCATCACCGCCCTAGGGGCCGAGACGGGCTTTCGCTTCGCCTGGGACGACGAGACGCGGATGTGGAACACCTTTCTC
This sequence comes from Carideicomes alvinocaridis, assembly GCA_005473895.2. GTDB lineage: Bacteria > Pseudomonadota > Alphaproteobacteria > Rhodobacterales > Rhodobacteraceae > Carideicomes > Carideicomes alvinocaridis. The sequence goes on along the minus strand of SRJI02000009.1, from coordinate 39,179 downwards.
GCCCACCAGCTGATCGAATGGGCGGTCCGTTTCGGCGCGCAGCACAGGGTGAACCTGGCGCTCTTCCGGGCGCATTTCACCGAAGGGCGCAACGTCTCCGATATCGGCGTGCTGGCGGAGGTGGCGGAGGAATGCGGGCTCGACCCGGTGGCGGCCCGGGCGGCGCTGGAGGCGGGCGAGACTGCGCGCGACGTCCGCTCGATCCAGCAATTCTGGGCCTCCAAGGGAATCGAGGGCGTGCCGGCGATGATCTTCGACCAGCGCTACCTGCTGACCGGCGCCCAGGGGGTGCAGGGCTACGCGGCGATGCTCGACCGGCTCACCCGCGAACCGGGCTGAGTCGGGGCCCGCCCGGGGACCAGTTCACTGGGCCACCGCCCGCAGCAGCCGCTGGCGCGCCGGGGGAATCGCCCCGATCTCCACACCGGTGAAGACGTGGAGCGTGTTCATTTGCGAATCCACGACGGCATGATCGCTCACCCAGCCGCCCATCATCAGGTAGGTCTTCAGGAGCGGCGGCATGCGCCGCATCGCCTGTTTCATGTCGGGCTTGCGCCGAAGCCGCGCGGCAAACCGGAAGACCTGCGGCGCCTTCACCCGGGGCAGCCAGCGCTTGGGTGCCAGGTGCCGGTCGCGCAGCATCGCGAAGGCGTCGAGATAGGCGCCGCGATCGGTGCCGGCAAAGCTCGCGCAGCCGAACAGCAATTCCACCCCCGCCTCGTCGACGTAGCGAGTCATGGCGCCCCAGGCGACGCGCAGGATGTCCGGATCGTGGTGGTCGGGATCGATGCAGAAGCGCCCCATCTCCACCATCCGGCCGGGATAGGATGCCAGCGCCGACAGCTCGTAATATTGCGCGGAATAGGAGCGCGCGATCTCCGTCCCGCCCTCCAGCGGCAGCAGGCGGAAGCAGCAGACTAGCCGGCCGGTCGCCACCTCCTCCACCAGCACGTGATCGCAGAGCGGGTCGAACTCGTCCCGGTCGAGGCCTGGTCTCGCGCCGGGATGGAAGGCGCGGTGCCGCAGCGCCTGGGCGGCGCGCATATCCGCGTCGTCGCCGGCAAGGCGCGCCGCGTAGCGTCCCCTGGCGAGCAATGTCATCCGAGCGCCCCCTTGCCGACCCGATCCGCGACGATGCTAGTCGCGGGCCGCTATGGCCGGCAAGCATGACGACGCCATGACGGGCCTGCGCCCCGCGCCGCGCCCTTGCAGCGGGCGGTCCGGGGCGGAAGGCCGCGCGTTGACCTAGTTGAAGAAGTCGGCCGGCGAGAAGCGGCCGAGATTGCGCAGCAGCCGCCGCAGGAAGTTGGACGTGCCGCCCGCCACCGGCGTGACGCGACGGGTCAGCGGCACCATCGCGCCGCGCTCCAGCCCGAAGGTTTCCACGTTGCTGACATGGCCCGTGGGATCGAAGGAGATGGCGACGACCTTGCGATCCACCACCTCGGGCTCGCGATAGGCGAAATGCCGGAATCGCGAACGCACGTAGTAATAGCCCGAGTCGTCGATCAGGTCGGTGGTCGAGGGCGTGCCCACGTTCTCCGCGATGGATTCGCGGGTATCCACGCCGAGCTGGATGCTGGACAGGTCGCTTTCGGACGGAACGAAGCCGTGGTTGCGGTATTGCGCAGTGCAGGCGGAAAGGGCGAGTGCCCCCGCAAGAAGCGCGGCCGTTGCGCCGATCGGTCTGCCCTGCATTTCCGCCCCTCTTGTTCTGGCCCGGGATGCCTTCTATCTCGATTACAGAAGGTTTGCCAACCGTTCAAGAAAGGAAGCGCACCGCCTTGACCCAGAAGCCAGCAATGACCGATGCCCGGATCCGCGTCTCCGAGCTGAAGGATGTCCGCAGCCACGAGGTGGACCTGCGCCCCGGCCCGGAAGAGCTTGAGCGGCTGCGCGTGGCGCTCGGGCTGGAGGGGCTGCGCAAGGTCTCGCTGACCGGCCGGCTGGTGCCGGAGGGCTCGCGCAACTGGCTGCTGTCCGCCCGGCTGGGCGCCAGCGTGGTGCAGCCCTGCGTGGTGACGCTCAAGCCGGTGACCACGCGGATCGAGGAAGAGGTGACGCGCCGCTACACGCCCGACATGCCCGAGATGCCCGAGGACGAAGAGGCCGAGATGCCCGAGGACGACACGCTCGAGCCGCTGGGCAGCGCCATCGACCTGGGCGCCGTGCTGGAGGAATCGCTGGCGCTCGCCCTGCCCGACTATCCCCGCGCCGACGAGGCCGAGGAGCCGGTGGAGGCCGCGGCGGCGCCCCCGGGCGTGGAGCCGCTGCGCGACGAGGACCTGAAGCCCTTCGCGGCGCTGAAGGAGCTGAAGGGCAAGCTGGAGGGCGGCGCGTAGCCGCAGCGCGGAATCGGGCTTGCATGGCGCGAAAATGCCAGTATTTTCGCGCCTCCACCCAATTCGGGGTTGTCACGGCCATGGGTCTTACCCTAAGTGCCCGCAACGATCCGCAAACGAACACGCAACACCGGGCGCGTTCACGCCGCCCCCTTTTGACGATAGGTTGAGACATGGCTGTCCAGCAGAACAAGGTATCTAAGTCGCGCCGCAACAACCGCCGCGCACATGATAGCCTGAGCGCCGCCAATCCGAACGAATGCCCCAATTGCGGCGAGCTCAAGCGCCCGCACCACGTCTGCCCCTCCTGCGGCCACTATGCCGACCGGGAAGTGATCGCGACGGTGGAAGAGGTCGATCTGGACGAAGACGCCGCGTAAGCGTTCGTCGCGGACCCGTCGCATGACCGCTGATCAGGATCATTCCACAGAGGACACGGGCCGCACCGTCATTTCCGTCGACGCCATGGGCGGAGACCGTGGACCGGCGGCGGTGGTCGCCGGCTGTGCAAGCGCAGTCAGGTCCAATCCTTCGGTCTATTTCCTGCTTCACGGCAACGAGGACGAGCTGAAACCGCTCGTGGCGAAACGGCGACATCTCGCCGGGCGCTGCGAGATTCGGCCGGCCGCGGGCGTCGTGACCATGTCCGACAAGCCGTCGCACGTGATGCGCCACGGCAAGGACACCTCCATGTGGTCGGCGCTCGATTCCGTGCGCGAGAACGAGGCCACGGTCTGCGTGAGCTGCGGCAATACCGGCGCGCTGATGGCGCTGGCCATGGTTCGCCTGCGCAAGCTGCCCGGCATCAACCGCCCCGCCATCGCCGTGCTCTGGCCCTCGCGCAATCCGCAGGGTTTCAACGTGCTGCTGGACGGCGGCGCCGATGTGCGCGCCGATGCCGAGGACCTGCTGCAATACGCGCTGATGGGCGCCTCCTATGCTCGCAACGGGCTGGGAATCGAGGTGCCGCGCGTCGGGCTGATGAATGTCGGCACCGAGGAATACAAGGGCCGCGCCGAGCTGAAGGAGGCCGGGGACATGATCGCCCGCGCCGCCCATGACGCGCGCTTCGACTACGTGGGATTCGCCGAGGGTGGCGACCTGCCGGGCACGCGCTGCGACGTCATCGTGACCGACGGCTTCACCGGCAACGTGGCGCTCAAGACCGGCGAAGGCACCGCCACGCTGATCGGCGACCTGTTGAAAGAAGCCTTCCGTTACACCCCGCTGTCGCGGCTTGCCTCGCTGCTGGCCCTGACCTCCTTGAAGCGGCTGCAACGCCGGATCGATCCGCGCCGGGTGAATGGCGGCGTCTTCCTCGGCCTGAACGGCACCGTGGTGAAAAGCCACGGCTCCGCCGATGCCACCGGGGTCGAGGCGGCGGTCAAGCTGGCCTTCGACCTGGCGCAATCCGGCTTTACCGACAAGCTCGCCGCCCGGGTTGCATCCGCGGCGGAGCTCCCCCACGATGCGGACGAGGCGAGCGAGGACAAAGGCAAGCAAGCATCATGACAATTCGGGCTGTGGTTCGCGGCGTAGGACATTATCTGCCCGAACGTGTTGTGGAAAACTCGGAATTCGAGAAGACGCTCGACACCTCCGACGAATGGATCCGCAGCCGCTCCGGCATCGAGCGGCGCCATTTCGCCGCCGAGGGCGAGACGACCTCGATGATGGCCACGAAGGCGGCCGAACGCGCGCTCGCGGATGCCGGGATGAGCGCCGATGACATCGACGCGGTGATCGTCGCCACCTCGACCCCCGACCTCACCTTCCCCTCCGTCGGCACCATGGTGCAGGAGGCGCTCGGCATGCGCCACGGCTTTGCCTTCGACGTGCAGGCCGTCTGCGCCGGCTTCGTCTACGCGCTGGCCAATGCCAACGGCATGATCCTGTCGGGACAGGCGAACCGCATCCTCGTCATCGGGGCGGAGACCTTCAGCCGGATCATGGACTGGACCGACCGCTCCACCTGCGTGCTGTTCGGCGACGGCGCAGGCGCGCTGGTGCTGGAGGCCACGGAAAGCGCCGGAGAGTCCGCGGATCGCGGCATCCTGTCGGCCGACCTGAACTCCGACGGCTCCTACCGCGAGATGCTCTACGTGGATGGCGGCGTCTCGACCACCGGCCAGGCGGGCAAGCTGCGGATGCAGGGCAACCCGTTGTTCCGGCAGGCTGTCGGCAAGCTTGCCGCGACCGCGGAGGCCGCGCTTGGCAAGGCCGGGCTGGGCAATGACGACGTGGACTGGATCGTGCCGCACCAGGCCAATATCCGCATCATCCAGGGCACGGCCAAGAAGATGGGCGTGCCGATGGATCACGTGGTCGTCACGGTGCAGGATCACGGAAACACCTCTGCCGCCTCGATCCCCCTCGCCCTGTCGGTGGGCCGGGAACGCGGCCAGATCCGCGAAGGCGACGTGGTCGTGACCGAGGCGATCGGCGGCGGCCTGGCCTGGGGCGCGGTGGTCCTGCGCTGGTAGACGCCGCGCGGCCACGCAGCATCGGCTCCCAAGGGGCGGATTTTCCTGCCAAATTCCGCCTGTCTCTCCTCTTGATCGTTGACATGTGAAAAATCCCGCCCGTATTGTGACCGCAACAAAAGCAGGGGGATGGTATGAGTCACAAGACTCTGACGCGCATGGACCTGAGCGAAGCGGTCTTCCGTGAAGTGGGTCTGTCGCGCAATGAATCGGCGGATCTGGTGGAAAGTGTCCTGACCCATATGTCCGACGCGCTCGTGCGTGGCGAGCAGGTCAAGATATCGTCCTTCGGTACGTTCTCGGTGCGCGACAAGGCCGCGCGCGTGGGCCGCAATCCCAAGACCGGCGAAGAGGTGCCGATCCAGCCGCGGCGGGTCCTCACCTTCCGGCCCTCGCACCTGATGAAGGACCGCATCGCCGCGGGCAACAAGAGCTAGGCGCGGGGCGGCTCATGGCCAAATCCGCCGATGCCTTCCGCACCATAAGCGAAGTGGCCGAGTGGCTGGATGTTCCAGCCCACGTGCTTCGATTCTGGGAAAGCAAGTTCACCCAGATCAAGCCGGTCAAGCGGGCCGGCGGGCGCCGCTATTACCGCCCCAGCGACATGGCGCTGATCGGTGGCATCAAGGTGCTACTGCATGACGACGGGATGACCATCAAGGGCGTGCAGAAAATCCTGCGCGAACAAGGCGTTCGACACGTTTCTTCACTCTCCCCCGACATTGCGGGCGAACCCGGGGACGACGCTGTCGACCAGGCCCCGATGATGGCCGACGTCCAGGCAGAGCGGGGCCGCGTGCTACGGTTCCAGCCCCCCGGCGCGAGTGAACCCGCCACGCCCTCCCGGCCGACTGCCCCGGAACAACCGGGCCCGGAACAAGCGGGCGCGGAGCAACCGGCCGAGGCGCCTGCCGCGGAGACCGTTGAACCGGAGGCCGGTGCGGACCCTGCGGCCGCGTCCCTCGGCTCGGTGCCACCCGCCCCTCCGCAGGAGGACGCGCCTGCCGCCGCGAGCTCCGAACCAGTTCCCGAACCAGCCGAGGAGGAGGCCTCGGCCCATACAAGCGCGGCCGACGATTTCTCCGCGGCGAAGCGGGCGTTCCTCCAGCGCGAGGAGCCGACGCCGCCGCGCAGCGACAATGTCGCGGCGAACCCGAATGACACGGTCGAGCCCCCTTCCCCGGACCCGGCCGCCGAGGCCGACGCCATGCCGCCGGAAGAAGAATCGCTCCCGGCCGCGTCAGAATCGTCCCCGGAGCCGCAAACGACTGCACCGTCCTTCGGCCAGGCGAGCGGCACCGTACCGCCCAGGGCCGAAGCCGAACAGGCGCCCGTCGGCGCGCCGCCCGAGATCGAGGCGGAGCCGCCCGCGGCAACACCCGCCGCGCCCCTTGGCGCCGCGATCCCGCCGGACCCGGCGGATGACGAGATCACGGCCGCGCCCGGCCCGCTGGCCCGCCTCGCCCGGATCCGCCGAATCGAGCCCGACGTGGCGGAGGAGCTGGTGCCGTTCATGGCGCGGCTGCGGCAGATCGCCGGGAATGACATGGCGCGGTCCTGAATGGCCAAATGCCCCCTTGTTCTCGCTGCCAGAATCGTTATGACACGCCTCAGTGTCGGGCTATGGCGCAGCCTGGTAGCGCGTCCGTCTGGGGGACGGAAGGTCGCAGGTTCGAGTCCTGCTAGCCCGACCATTCGACACCATCGCCCGCTGGCCGACCGGCCTCGGGCGATTGTCGTCTCTGGGGGACTGACACGGGATAACGCGATGCCACGGGGAAACCTGACGCCATTGGGGATCGCGACGTGACCGGGGTTCTTGCCAGCCAGCAGATCGAGAGCATGATCGCCGACGGCGCCATCCGGGCCGAGCCGCCGGTCATTCCCGAACAGGTGCAGCCCGCCTCGCTCGACCTCCGCCTGGGCGGAGTGGCCTACCGTGTCCGCGCCTCCTTCTTGGCCGGCGGCGGCCGGACCGTCAGCGAGCGGCTGGACGAGTTCCGCATGCACAAGGTCGACCTGAGCGAGGGCGCGGTGCTGGAAAAGGGCTGCGTCTACGTGGTGCCGCTGAAGGAGACGCTGCGCTTGCCGGAGCAGGTGCAGGCCGTCGCCAATGCCAAGAGCTCCACCGGCCGGCTCGATCTGCTGACCCGCGTGATCAGCGATGGCGGGACCGAGTTCGACCGCATGCCGCCGGGCTATTCCGGGCCGCTTTACGCCGAGATCTGCCCGCGCTCCTTTTCCGTGCTGGTGCGGCCGGGGATGCGGCTGAACCAGATCCGCTTTCGCGAGGGCCAGGCGGTGCTGGACGATGCCGAGCTGCGGGCGCTGCACGACCACGAACGGCTGGTCTCGGGCGAGGCGCTGATCTCGGACGGGCTGGGCTTCTCGGTCGACCTGGAACCGGCGGAGGGCGAGCTCGTGGGCTACCGGGCCAAGCCCCACACCGGCGTGATCGACCTGGACCTGATCGGCCATTACGACCCGCTGGAATACTGGGAAGAGATCCGCACGCGCGAGGGCCGCATCATCCTCGACCCGGGCGCCTTCTACATCCTGGTGAGCCGCGAGGCGGTGCATATCCCGCCCGATTACGCGGCCGAGATGGCGCCCTACCTGGCGATGGTGGGCGAATTTCGCGTGCATTACGCCGGTTTCTTCGATCCGGGCTTCGGCCACGATGCGGCGGGCGGCAGCGGCTCGCGCGGGGTGCTGGAGGTGCGCTGCCACGAGGCGCCCTTCGTGCTGGAACACGGGCAGGTCGTGGGCCGGCTGGTCTACGAGCGGATGGCAGAGCCGCCGCGGCAGCTATACGGCGCCGGCATCGCCTCGAATTACCAGGGCCAGGGGCTGAAACTCTCCAAGCATTTCCGGACTGGCTGAGCCTATTCGGCCGCCTGCGCCGGCACCTCCGGCTCGAAGATCAGCGTCCAGACCGTGCCGTGGTCATAGGTGTGCTCCAGCCGCCCGCCAAGCTGCGTGGCCAGCGCCTGGGTGATGCGCGAGCCGTGGTGGCTGGCCCCCTCCTCCGGCAGCGACATGCCGCGGCCGTTGTCGCGCACGTTGAGTTCCAGCTTGTCCACGCCGTTCTGACGGAAGGCCAGCCGGATCTCGCCCTCGGCCCCGTCCTCGAAGGCGTGCTTGATGGAATTCGTCACCAGCTCGTTGATCAGCAGGCAGACCGGCGTCGCGTCGCTGACATGCAGGCGCAGATTTGCGGTGTCGTGGGTGATCCTGATCCCCGGCGGGCAGAGGGCCTCCTGCATCAGGTCGCACAGCTCGCCGATCAGTTCGTCGACATTGACGACCTCGATCTCCTCGGTGCGGTCCAGCATGTTGTGGACCAGCGCGATCGACTGGGTGCGAAAGCTGATATCCTTCAGCACCGCGCGCGCCTCTTCGCTCTCCGTCTCCGAAGACCGGTTCCGGATCAGGGCGGAGAGGAGCGAGAGGTTGTTCTTCACCCGGTGGATCAGTTCCCGGTGCAGCGCCTTTTCGTTGGCAAGCGACCGGTCGAGCGCCTCGCGCAGCTCGCGCTGCCGGGCGATTTCGCGGTTGAGGTCGCGGATCAGGCCGGTATGGGCCGACATCCGCGCGCGCCCGGGGTCGTCATAGACGATGAAGGCGTTCGGCTGGCTGTCGCCGTTGCGCAGGATCCCGCGGCCCTTGAGCATCACCCGGGTGCCCTGCCGGGGGCCCGCGGCGAACTGGAAGGCAAAGGGCTGCCAGTTCGAGGCGCCCGCCGTCTGCCGCAGCCGCGCCGCCAGTTCGCTCCCGCCCAGGTCGGTGAGATCGGTCAGCGGGGTGCGGCCCGTCCCGGCCCCGTCCTCATCATGGGCAAAGAACTTCTCCGCGGCCTGGTTGGCATAGAGGACCCGCCCATCGGCCCGCACCAGCAGGCTGGGCGTGGGATGCGAGTCCAGGAGGTCGTTCACTTCTGTCGCCAAGTCCCGTCCCCCGCCTAGCCGCCACCGACGGCGTCTTCGACGCGGTAGTATTCCTTGCCATCGGCGTCCTGGTCCCCGTCCCGCTTCAGGTCCACCACGACCCGGCAATGGCCGTCGCCCCGCGCGATGGTCTGCTCGAGCGCAACCCGGGCATAGCCCAGGTGGTCCGCCGCGATGCGGCCGAAGACGTTCGACGTCATCATGCACAGCGAATCCCGGCCCGCCGCCTTGTCGCCGAAGGGGCAGCGCCGGTTGCCCAGCACGATCCTGTCGTCGTCAGTCGAGATGACGTAGAAGCCGCCGCCGATCCGGTCCTTCAGGTCGACGAAAAGCGCCGCCACCTGCGCCGGGTCCAGGTTCACCGGCCCCATCTCCTCGCGATATTTCCGCTCGATCCAGGTGCCAATGGCGGTGCCGACGCTGTTGATATAGCCCTCGGCCTCTTCCATCCCCACGATGTCCTGCAGCATGCCCGTCAGTTCGCGCAGCATCTGCCGCATGAACAGGTCGGCATCCAGATCGATCTCCGCTTCGGCCGCGTTCACCTGTGCCATCAAACCTCGCCCGTCGATCATCCCCGGCGCCGGGTGGCCTGTGCCACCGGAGCGTTCCCAAGATTAGACACTGGCGTTGAAATTCGCAATTAACTCATCGCGCTCAGGGCGAAAAAGACGGTCAGAACCGTCCCATCCGTCGGGTCACCCGGGCGGCCTGGCGCGCGCGCTTGGCGGTACGGCGGGCCTGCCGGGCCTGCTTGCGCTCGGCCGGGGTCATCTCGTCGCGCGACTTGCCCTTGCCGGCCACGTGATCGATGCCCGCATTGATGCCGCGGTTCATCAGCTTGCGCATGACCATGCGGACAAGCATGTTGATCATGGAATTGGCGTTCATGCGGGCCTCCGTTGCTTGCGCGGTGCTAGCAGGCAATTGTGCAGGTTTGAGGGCAGCTCGGCCTTGCTCAGTCCTCGAACAATTCGCTCTGGCCCTCGCTGGCCTCTTCCTCGCCTTCGTCGCCCTCGCCCCCGAGCGGCGCCGCGCCGGGCATCGGGCGGCTTTCCAACAGGCCGGCCGCGCGCAGCTCCTTCAGGCCCGGCAGGTCGCGGGCATTCTCCAGCCCGAAATGGTCCAGGAATTCCTGCGTCACCACGAAGGTCACCGGCCGCCCCGGGGTCATCTTGCGCCGGCCGAACCGGATCCATTCCATCTCCAGCAGCTGGTCCACGGTGCCGCGGCTGACCGAGACGCCGCGGATCTCCTCGATCTCGGCCCGCGTCACCGGCTGGTGATAGGCGATGATCGCGAGCGTCTCGATCGCGGCGCGTGACAGCTTGCGCGTCTCCACCGTCTCCTTCTGCATCAGGAAGCCGAGGTCGGGCGCGGTGCGGATCGCCCAGGCATCGCCCACGCGGACCACCTGCACGCCCCTGCCCTCGTAGCGCTTGCGCAGATGGACCAGAGCCTCGGCCGGGTCCGAGCCGTGCGGCATCCGGGCCTCCAGGTCGCGCACGGTCACCGGCTCGGTGGAGGCGAAAAGCACCGCCTCGACCATCCGTTCCTGCTCGGCCATGGGGGGCGCTTCGAAGAGGGACTCGCGCGGGGGCGTGTCGGCCTCGTCGCGGTCGTCCTCGCGGGTCTCGGATTCATTCATGCGGGGTCTCCCTGCGGCGCAGCTGGATGGGCGCGAAGGTCTCGGACTGGCGCAGCTCCACGTGGCCCTCCTTGGCCAGCTCCAGCGAGGCGGCGAATGTGGCGGCGGTGGCCGAGCGCAGGCGGGTGCGGTTGTTCCCCCACCCGTCGGGCATGTAGGTGGAAATGTCGGTCCAGGTCCCGGCGAAGCCGATCAGCCCGCGCATCCGCTCCAGCGCCTGTTCCATGGTAAAGACATTCTTGCGATCGTAGGCGTAGGGCCGGAACTCGTCCTTGGTCTTGATCCGGGCATAGGCCTGCATGAGGTCCAGCAGGGTCGCCGAATAGCTGACCTTCCTCACCCGCTCCACGTCCTCGGGCAGGCCACGGGCGAAGAAGTCGCGCCCGAGCCGGTCGCGCGCCATGAGACGGGCGGCGGCCTTGCGCATCGCCTCCAGCCTCTCGAGCTGAAAGGCCAGATGCGCGGCCAGCTCCTCGCCCGACGGTCCCTCTTCCTCGGGGTCGGGGGGCAGCAGCAGGCGCGATTTCAGGAAGGCCAGCCAGGCCGCCATGACGAGGTAATCGGCCGCCAGCTCGATCCGCAGCCGCTTGGCGCGCTCCACGAAGGCCAGGTATTGCCGCGCCAGTTGCAGGACGGAGATCTTGCGCAAATCCACCTTCTGCGTGCGCGACAACGTCAGCAGCAGGTCGAGCGGCCCCTCGAACCCGTCCACGTCGACGATCAGCGCCTCCGCCGCGACGCGGTCGGCCACGCTTTGCGGTGCGTCGTCGGTATTCGCCGGCTCGGCGTCGAAGTCGTCAGCCATCGGCCCCGCCCTTCAGGATCGCGTCCAGCTTAGCCTCCATGGCCGGGATGTCGACCGGATCCGGCGCGCGTCGGGCGGCCAGCGCGGCCTCGGCCCGCCGCGCGGCCTCGGGGGTAAGCGGGCCTGCCGCCTCGGCCACTGCCTCGCGCACCGAGAGCGGTTCGTTGCAGTAGAGCGCGATGTCGCAGCCGGCGTCGAGCGCGGCGCGGGTGCGTTCGGCCGGGCTTCCCTCCATCGCCTCCATCCGCAGATCGTCGGACATCAGCAGTCCGTCATAGCCGATCTCTTCGCGGATCAGCCGCATCATCACCGGCGACGCGGTGGCGGGGCGATCATCGATGCGGGAATAGACAAGATGCGCGGTCATGGCGACGGGCAGGTCCGCAAGCAGGCGGAAGGCCTCGAAATCCGTATCGTGCAGCAGCTCGGGCTCGGCCTCCACCCGGGGCAGTTCCTTGTGGCTGTCGACCAGAGCGCGGCCGTGGCCCGGCATATGCTTGAGCACCGGCAGCACCCCGCCGGTCAAGAGCCCCGAGGCCGCGGCCTGCGCCAGCCGCGCCACCTCGGCCGGGTCGGAGCCCAGGCAGCGGTTGCGCAGGAAAGGGTGGGTTTCGCTGCGCGCGAGGTCGGCCATGGGGGCGCAATCGCTGTCGATCCCCACCGCGCGCAGCTCGTCCGCGATGATCCGGTAGCGCAGGAACAGCGCCAGCTCGGCATCCGCGCCCGCGGCCTCCACGAAATCCAGCGGCGGGGTCCATTGGCGCCAATGGGGCGGGCCAAGACGCTGCACGCGCCCGCCTTCCTGGTCCACGGTGATGACCGCGTCGCGCCCAACCGCCTCGCGCAGCTCGCCGCAAAGGCGCCGCACCTGCTCCGGGTTGTCGATGTTGCGGGCGAACAGGATGAAGCCCCAGGGATCGGCCGCGCGGAAGAAATCGCTCTCCTGCGCGGTCAGCGACAGCCCCTCGGCGTCGAGGATGACGGCGGCGGCGGTCACGCCGGGCTCACTTGGTGGAAAGGGGGATGCATTCCTGCCGTTCCGCGACGAAGGCCGCGCAGAACCGGCGGGCATCGGAGAGATCCCGGAACCCGTAGGCGCGCAGCCGGTAGAAGGTGCGCCCGCCGCTGGAGGCCTTCTGGATCACCCGCTTCTTGCCCTCGAGATAGGCGTCGAACCGCGTGGCCAGACGCTCCCATTCCTGGCGCGCCACCTCTGCGCTCTCGAAGGCGCCAAGCTGGGCGAGGCGGGTGCCGGAGGGGATGGCGGAGGCCTCGATCTCGATCCCGCCCTCGTCTTCGGTCGGGTTCATGTCGTGGGTAATCACGGCCGCGGCAAAGGTCTCCCGCAGGCCCTCGGGGCGGTTTTTCGGCCGGACGGAGGCCATCACGTCGCCCTCTTCCGACAGCTCCGCGATGTCCGAGACCTCGTCTTCCTCGCCCTCGGTGGCGGCGGTGTCGGAGACTTCGCTCAGCGGTTCGGCCTCGGCGGCGATCTGGTCGGCGAGCTGCTGGATGGAGGCCAGCTGCACGTCGTTGGCGACGGGCCGGCCGGGAACTTCTTCGGCCTCGGCATTCTCGACATCCACCTCGGCGGTGCCTTCCAGCGCCTTCGCCTCGGCCTCGCCCTGCATCGGCCGGTCCTCGTCGGCCAGGTCCATGGGCTCCGGCGCCAGCAGCAGGCGTTCGGCCGGCGGCTCGGCCTCGCCCTGCCCGGCGACGCGGTTGACGGCCAGCCCCTGGTGTTCCGCCGGGCGGCCGCCGGGGCTTTCCGGCGCGACCCGCATCGGCCCCTGCGCCGCGTGGACCACCGGTACGCCGGAGACGTCGCGCATGACGATCTTGTAGCCCCAGACGCCCACGCCGATCAGCAGCGCGGCCGAAACCAGCGCCCCCGCAAGGTTGGCAAGCCCGGTGAAGGAGCGGCGCGGCGCCTGCGCGGCGCCTGCATCCTCGTCCCCGGCGGCGGGGTAGTCGCCCCGGAAGTCAGCCATGTCGTGCCTCATCGCCCGATCGCGCGCCCTGCCCGGGCGCGTCCGGTTTCCCTGATCCGGCCGACGCTGCGGCCGGCATTCTGCCTCGTGTCCGGTGGCCGTGCGGTCAGCGCATCTCTTCCACCGGGGTCACGCCGAGAATACCAAGACCCGCGGAAATAACAACCGCGACGGCGCGCGGCAGGGCGATTTTCGCCTGTGTCCGCGACACGTCCTCCTGCACGAAGCGCAGGGCGGGATCGTCGTTGCCGCGGTTGTAGAGCGTGTGGAATTCCGATGCCAGCTCATAGAGATAGAAGGCGATGCGGTGCGGCTCGTGGCTGCGGGCGGCGATCTCGACCAGGCGCGGCCACTCGGCAACTTTGCGCGCCACCGGCAGCTCCGCCTCGGCCAGGTCGTCGGGCAGCGCACGCGCCAGCGCGGCGTCGCCGATCTTGCAGCCCTGCTCTTCCGCCTTGCGCAGGATGGAGCTGATCCGCGCATGGGCATATTGCACGTAATAGACCGGGTTCTCGCGGCTCTGCTCCAGCACCTTGTCGAAGTCGAAGTCGAGCGGCGCGTCGTTCTTGCGCGTCAGCATGTGAAAGCGGGTCACGTCCGGGCCCACCTGCTCCACCACGTCGCGCAGGGTGACGAAGGTGCCGGCGCGCTTGGACATCTTGAACGGCTCGCCGTTCTTGTAGAGTTTCACCAGCTGCGTCAGCTTGATGTCGAGCGGCACGCGCGCGTCCGACAGGGCCGCCACGGCCGCCTTCATCCGCTTGACGTAGCCGCCGTGATCCGCGCCGAAGATGTCGATCAGCTGGTCAAAGCCACGCTCCACCTTGTCGTAATGGTAGGCGATGTCGGGCGCGAAATAGGTCCAGGCACCGTCGGATTTCATGATCGGCCGGTCCACGTCGTCGCCATGTTCGGTCGACTTGAACAGCGTCTGCTCGCGCGGCTCCCAATCCTCGGGCTTCTTGCCCTTCGGCGGCTCCAGCACGCCCTTGTAGATCAGGCCCTTGTCGCGCAGCGCCTCGATCGCCGCCTCGATCCGGCCGGTGCCGTAGAGGGATTTCTCGGAATAGAAGACGTCCATCTTCACCCCGAGCTGGGCCAGATCCTCGCGGATCATGTCCATCATCGCCTCGGTGGCGAAGTCGCGCACGTCGTCGAGCCAGACCTCTTCCGGCTTGCCGACGAAGGCGTCGCCCACCTTGGCCTTGAGCGCCTCGCCCACCCCGATCAGGTAGTCGCCGGGATAGGTGCCGTCCTCGAACGCCACCTCCTGGCCATGTGCCTCGAGATAGCGCAGGTAGACCGACCGCGCGAGCACGTCGACCTGAGCGCCGCCGTCGTTGATGTAGTATTCGCGGGTCACGTCATAGCCCGCGTAATCCAGCAGCGAGGCCAGCGCGTCGCCGAAGACCGCGCCCCGCGTATGGCCCACATGCAGCGGCCCGGTGGGGTTGGCGGAGACGTATTCCACGTTGACCTTCTCGCCCCGGCCCAGCCGCGAGCGGCCGAAGGCGTCGCCTTCCTTCAGCGCGGCCTCGGTGACGTCGTGCCACACGGCGGAGGACAGCCGCATGTTGAGAAAGCCGGGCCCGGCGACGCTGACCTCGGCGATGCGGGCGTCTTCGGCCAGCTTGGTGGCCAGCATCTGGGCGATGTCGCGGGGATTGTCGCGGCTCACCTTGGCCAGCACCATCGCGGCATTGGTGGCGATGTCGCCATGGGCGGGGTCGCGCGGCGGCTCCACCGCGACATTGGCAAAGTCGAGCCCCTCGGGCAGCGCGCCGCCCGCCTGAAGCGCCTTGAGCGCGGCGATCACGGCATCGCGAAGATCGTTGAAAATGTTCATTCCGGCATCCTCTGAGCTTGCGCGCGGTGTAGCATTCTGGGGCCGGGGGTCAACGGCCATGGCGTGCACGCGGCGCCGGGACCCTGCGGACCATCACCGCGCTCACCGGGGACGGACGAAAAAGGCCCGGGCACGATGGCCCGGGCCTCCCTCCCCGTCGCGGGCGCCGGTGGCGCCTCTGCGAAATCACTCGGCGGCTTCGATTTCGCCGTTGTCGATCTGCTCCTGCTCGATCGACTCGAAGAGCGCCTTGAAGTTGCCCTCGCCGAAGCCGTCGTCGCCCTTGCGCTGGATGAACTCGAAGAAGATCGGCCCGATCACGGTCTTGGAGAAGACCTGCAGCAGGATGCGGGTCTCGCCGCCGTCCACCACGCCTTCGCCATCGATCAGGATGCCGTTCTTCTTCATTCGGTCCATGGGCTCGTCATGGCCTTTGACCCGATCGTAGGACAGGTCGTAATAGGCCTCCGGCGGTGCCGGCATGAACTTTACGCCCTTCTCGGCAATGGCGTCGGTCGCGTCGTAGATGTTCTCGGTCCCCACGGCGATGTGCTGGATGCCTTCGCCGTTGTACTTCTTGAGGTAGGACACGATCTGCCCGGTCTCGCCCCGGTCCTCGTTCAGCGGAATGCGGATCCGGCCGCAGGGCGAGGTCAGCGCACGGGAGAACAGGCCCGTATACTTGCCCTCGATGTCGAAGAACCGGATTTCCCGGAAGTTGAACAGGTCGCCGTAGAACTTGAACCAGGTGTCCATGTTGCCGGCAAAGACGTTGTGGGTCAGGTGGTCGAGATAGTAGAAGCCCACGCCGCCCGGGTTCGCCTTCGAGACCCACTCGAACTCGTCGTTATAGGGGTTCTCGTCGTAATACTTGTCGATGAAGTAGATGAGCGAGCCGCCGATGCCCTTGATCGCGGGGACGTCCATGGTCTTGTCGTCGCCCTCGTAGGGTTCGGCGCCCTTCGACACGGCATGGTCGAAGGCGTGCTGCGCATCCACCACGCGCCAGGCCATCGAGGGCGCGCAGGGGCCGTGCTCGTCCACGAAGCGCGCGGCAAAGCTGTTCGGCTCGGCGTTGAGCACGTAGGTGATGTCGCCCTGCTGCCAGAGCTCGATCGCCTTCGACTTGTGCGTCGCGGTGTGGGTATAGCCCATGCGGGCGAAGAGATCGCGCAGCTCCTGCGGGTCGGGGTGCGCGAACTCGACGAATTCGAACCCGTCGGTGCCGGCGGGGTTCTCTTCGGTGATCGTGGCGCGGGGCGCATCATGCGGGAAAGGTCCCATTTCGCGTCTCCTCCTTGGCTGGTGTCCTGTTTGAGATAGAATATAGGGCGCCGCAGGCGGGAAATCCGCGCATTCTTGCCCTTCTCATTGCGGCGGGATGCGGATTCGGGGCATGATACGCGAAATACATGCGGAGATTGCGCAATGATCGACGAGATGGATTCGCGTCTGCTCGCCGCGCTCCAGAAGAACGCCCATCTGACGGCGCAGGAGCTGGGGGAAATCCTCAACCTCTCGCCCAGCCAGGCGGGGCGGCGGAGGCAGAAGCTGGAATTCGACGGCTACATCACGGGCTACTCGGCCCGGCTGGATGCCGCGCGGATCGGGCTGGACGTGCAGGCCTTCGTGCAGGTGCAGCTCGCCTCGCACGGGCCGGAACAGTCGAAAAGCTTCGCCCGCCTGACGGAGACCCGGCCCGAGATCATCTCGGCCTGGACCCTGACCGGCGAGGCGGATTACCTGCTGCGCGTCTTCTGCCCCGACCTGGGCGCGCTCAACATGCTGATCCACGAGGTGCTTCTGCCCCATCCGGCGGTGTCGCGGGTGCAGAGCCAGATCGTGATGAACCAGTTCAAGGCGGACGCCCCGCTGCCCACCTGACACGGCGCCGCCACATGGCGCTGCCATGATGACGCGCGAACGCGCCCAACACTGACCGCGGAGAACCCGAGACGATGGAATCCTTCCTGTTCCAGGCCACGATCTACCTTCTGGCGGCGGTGATCGCCGTGCCTTTCGCCGCGAAGCTGGGCCTGGGATCGGTGCTGGGTTATCTCGCGGCGGGGATCCTGATCGGCCCGGTCCTGGGGCTGGTCGGGTCGGAGACGCAGGATCTGCAGCATTTCGCCGAGTTCGGCGTGGTGATGATGCTGTTCCTGATCGGGCTGGAGCTGGAGCCGCGCGCGCTGTGGAACATGCGGCACAGGCTGATCGGGCTGGGCGGGCTGCAGATCGTGGTCACCGCCGCGCTGGTCACCGGCGCCGCCATCTGGCTGGGCTATGCCTGGCAGACGGGGCTGGCGCTCGGCGCGATCTTTTCGTTGTCCTCGACCGCCATCGTGCTGCAATCGCTCAGCGAGAAGGGGCTGATCCAGACCGGCGGGGGGCGCTCGGCCTTTGCGGTGCTGCTGACCCAGGACATCGCGGTGATCCCGATGCTGGCGCTGCTGCCGCTGCTGGCGACCGGGGCCACCTCCTTCGGCAGCGACGGCTCGATCCAGCGCGGCGGCGAAGAGGCGGCGGGCCACGGTGCCGGCGTCGCGGGCGCGGGGGCCGAGGGCACCGCGGACGGCCATGCCCAGGCGATGCTGTCGCTGGTGGACGGGCTGCCGGCCTGGAGCCTGACGCTCATCACCTTCGGGGCCGTGGCGGCGATCGTGCTGGCGGGGGTCTACCTGACCGGCCCGGTCTTCCGCTACATCCACCTCGCCCGGCTGCGCGAGCTCTATACCGCCATCGCGCTGCTGATCGTGGTGGGGATCGGGTTCCTGATGATGATGGTGGGCCTGTCGCCGGCGCTCGGCACCTTCCTCGCGGGGGTGGTGCTGGCCAACTCGGAATTCCGACACGAGCTGGAAAGCGACATCGAGCCCTTCAAGGGTCTGCTCTTGGGGCTGTTCTTCATCACCGTGGGCGCCGGCATCAACTACGAGGTCCTGTTCCGCACCCCGCTGGAGATCGGGGCCGCCACCGTCGCGGTGATCCTGATCAAGGGCGGTGTCCTGTTCCTGCTGAGCATCATCTTCCGGATCACCGGGCGCAACCGCTGGCTCTTTACCCTGAGCCTCGCGCAGGCCGGGGAATTCGGCTTCGTGCTGATCACCTTCTCCGGCCAGCTGGGCGTGCTGCCGCCGGACCTGTCGGAGCGGCTGCTGCTGGTGGTTGCCCTGTCGATGCTGATCACCCCCCTGCTCTTCATCCTCTACGACCGCCTGTCGCGGCGCATCGTCGATGGCGG
This sequence comes from Carideicomes alvinocaridis, assembly GCA_005473895.2. Taxonomy (GTDB): domain Bacteria; phylum Pseudomonadota; class Alphaproteobacteria; order Rhodobacterales; family Rhodobacteraceae; genus Carideicomes; species Carideicomes alvinocaridis. Next base: position 20,876 of record SRJI02000009.1, on the reverse strand, counting down.
CGAGGACGAGGACGAGGACGAGATCGACGAGACCGGGCAGGTCATCATCGCCGGGATCGGGCGCTTCGGGCAGATCGTGAACCGGCTGGTGCAGGCCTCGGGATTCAAGACCGTGGTGCTGGACCACAACATGGAGACGATCAGCCTGATGCGGCGCTTCGGGGTCAAGGGCTTCTTCGGCGACCCGACGCGGCCCGACCTGCTGCGCGCCGCGGGCCTGATGGACGCGCGCGTGCTGGTGGTGGCCCTGGACGATCCCGAGGCGGCGATCCGGCTGGTGGCCCATGCCCGCGCCGAGCGGCCCGACCTGCATATCGTCGCCCGCGCCCGCGACCGGACCCATACCTACCGGCTCTACAAGGCGGGGGCGAACGACATCGTGCGCGAGCTGTTCGATTCCTCCCTGCGCGCCGGGCGCTACGTGCTGGAAAACGTGGGGCTCAGCGAATACGAGGCCGCGATGGCGGAACAGACCTTCTACCAGCACGACCGCCGCGCGGTGCGCGAACTGGCGCAGGTCTGGGACCCGACCGTGCCCACCGGCGAGAACCACGCCTACATCTCCCGCGCGCGGGAGCTGGAGAAGGACCTGGAAACCTCGCTGCTGATGGCGCTGGAGGATCGCAGCGACGCCGCCTGACGCCTGCGGACGGGCCCCGGCGCGGGGGGAACCCCGCCATCCCGCTTCGCGTAGACTCGCGAAGGAGGTGCCCATGGCCAGGCTCAGACCGACGCGCGAGATCACGCTTCACTTCAACCCGGCGAAACAGATCCAGCACGTGGACGACCCGATCCACCGCGACCTGTCCACCGCGACGCGGATCGAGGACACGCTTTTCGTCTGCTGCGACGAGACGGCGGGTGTCGACCGCCTGACCCGGACCGGCAAGGATGACTGGGGCGACCACGTGCATTTCAACCTCGGCACCCTCATCGACCTGCCGGCCGGCCCGGCGGGCGAGATGGATATCGAGGGGCTGCATTGCGACGGCGCCTGGCTCTGGGTCTGCGGATCGCATTCTCTCAAGCGGAAGAAGGCCAAGCGGCCGGACAAGGGCCCGGAAAAGGGGCTGGAGCGGATGACGAAGATCACCCGCGATCCGAACCGCTGGTTCCTCGGCCGCTTTCCTCTGGCCCGCCACGACGAAGGCGTGGTGCCCGTGGCGCAGGACGGGTCGCGCCACGCCGCCTGCATCGAGCTGAAGAAGAAAAAGCCGAAGCTTCTCAAGTGGCTGAAGGGCGATCCTCACCTCGGGCCCTTCCTGGACCTGCCGTCGAAGGAGAACGGCCTCGACGTGGAGGGCATCGTCGCCCGCGGCAACCGTGTCTGGCTGGGGCTGCGCGGGCCGGTGCTGCGGGGCCACGCGGTCATCCTCGAGATGGAGATGAAGACCACCGGCGACGGACATCTGAAGCCGCGCAAGATCGACGGCGAGCGGCGTTATCGCAAGCACCTGGTGCCCAGCCGCGGCCAGGGCATCCGCGACCTGGCGCTCGACGGAGAAGACATGCTGATCCTCACCGGCCCGACCATGGCCGGCGATGGCCCGGCCGAGGTGCTGCGCTGGCCCCGCGCGGTTCGGGCGAAAAGCTCGGCCGTGCTGGCCCCAAAGGCGCTGGTGCATGCCTGCGACCTGCCCTATCGCGGCCACCGGGATCACCCGGAGGGGCTTGTGGCTTGGCCCGGCGAAGGCGGGCGGGCCGATGGCTGGCTCGTGGTCTATGACAGCCCCGAGGAAAAGCGCATCGCCGAGAAGGGCGCCAGCGTGACGGCGGATATCTGGCGGTTCTGAGCCGCCGCGCCGCCCGAGCCCGCCCGCAGCCCAAAGAAAAAACCCGCCGGGGCGTTCCCGGCGGGTTTTTTCATCTCGATGCCTGCGGCGCGGATCAGGCGGCGCGGGTGACCAGCACCTCGTCCACCTTCTTGGCCGCCGCGACCTCGTCACCGCCGCCGACGGCCGCCACTTCGCGGGTCAGTCGTTCCAGCGCGGCCTCGTAGAGCTGACGTTCGGAATAGCTCTGTTCGCGCTGGTCGTCGGTGCGGTGCAGGTCGCGCACCACTTCGGCAATGGCGATCAGGTCGCCGGAATTGATCTTCTGTTCATATTCCTGCGCACGGCGCGACCACATGGCGCGCTTCACCTTCGCCTTGCCCTTCAGGGTCTTCATCGCCTGGCTCACGACGTCGGGCGACGACAGCGAGCGCATGCCCACCTCGGTCGCCTTGTGGGTCGGCACGCGCAGGGTCATCTTGTCCTTCTCGAAGGAGATCACGAAAAGCTCCAGCTTCAGGCCGGCAACCTCCTGCTCTTCGATGGACATGATCTGGCCCACGCCATGGGCCGGGTAGACCACATAGTCGTTCGGGCGGAATTCGTTTTTCTTCGACTTACTCATCAGGTCCTTCCTCAAGGGCGGCGCCTTTTCAGGGGCACGAATTCTGAGCGGATCGCGGCGCGGCCCCCCGGTCGGGAGATCGGAGCTGAGCGAAAGAAGAACCCATCGGAAATAGAACTATTCCCGGGGTTCTGGTCATGCACTCATGTCTCTTCCGGCGCGGAGCGGGCAGCCGGGCGCCGGCATCCGCTATCCATTTACGATGCTAATATAACACGAAATATGCCCCCGCGCCAGTACAGGCCGCATCACGGGCGGAAAAGCCGTGCGCCGCCATGGGCTTAGGCATTTCGAAAGATGCGCCGTGGACGCATCTTTCCACGCGTCCCGCGAATCAGGGACCTGGGGCCGTTCAGCCGCCCTCGCCCGGCGCCTCGGAGAAGTATTTTTCCAGCTTGCCCTCTTCGCCGTCACGCTCTTCCGCCTCGGGCAGCGGGTCCTTCTTGGTGACGATGACCGGCCACAGCTCGGAATACTTGCGGTTGAACTCGACCCACTTCTCGGCATCGCCATCGGTATCGGGCCGGATCGCGTCGGCGGGGCATTCCGGTTCGCAGACGCCGCAATCGATGCATTCATCCGGGTGGATGACCAGCATGTTCTCGCCCTCATAGAAGCAATCGACCGGGCAGACCTCGACGCAGTCGGTATATTTGCAGGCGATGCAATTGTCGTTGACGATATAGGTCATGGGAGAGACTTGCCTTCCGGGTACGCGTTCAGCGACTAGCTAATTCAGTCCCGCGGGGCATTCAAGCACCTTGCCCGCAGGCGTGATCAGGCGGGGACGGATGTTCGGCAAACGCCGCTCAAAGCGGCGCGTCGTCCTCGTCGTCCCGGGCGGGCGGAACATCCTCCGCCTCTCCCGCCTCGCGTCTTTCACGGTCCATCTTGCGGCGGTCGCGCTTGGTGGGCCGGCCCTTGCCCTCGAAGCGCGGCGCCTGGGCCGCGCGGGCCTCGCGACGGGCCTCGATCTGCTCGGAGGGCGGGTTGAGATCCTCGTAGAGACCCTGCGCCTCGCTGGCCGGGCCGCGGCGTTCGCCCATCGCCACCACGCGCACCACCCGGATCAGCGTGCCCTGGGGAAAGGTCAGCACGTCGCCCGCGACCACCGGGTGCGCGGGCTTGGCCACCTTTTCGGAGTTCACGCGGACATGGCCGCCCGTCACCAGCTTGGAGGCCAGGCTGCGGGTCTTGACGAAGCGGGCCTGCCACAGCCACTTGTCCAGCCGCAGCCGGCCCGCCGGGGCAGGCTGCGCCGGTCGGCCGCCCCGCAGCGCCACCTACTTCTGGTCCTTCAGCCCCATCAGCGCCGCGGCGAACGGGTTGTCGGGATCGATGCGGTCCTTTTTCTCGGGCTTGGACTGGTGGCTGCGCGGCGCGTCGCCACCCTTGCCCTTGCCGCCCGGGGCCTTGCCCCTGGGGCCACCCTTGCCGCGCGCCTGCTGCTGGCCCTTGCCACGGCCCTGGCCACCCTGACCCTGGCCGCCCTGGCCCTTGCCCCGGCCGCCCTGCGGACGGCGGTCACCGCCCTGGCGCCGGTTGCCGGCCCAGGTGAAGGTGTAGAAGACCTCGATCTCCGGGCCCGCCATCTCGGCATCGGCCGGCGTGCCGGTCGGCACTTCGGTCTCGGAGGGCTGGCCGTCGTCGGTTTCCTGCTCGGTCACCTCGGGCACCTCGTCGGCCGGCGTCTCGCCGACCGGGGCGATGCCCTCATCCTCCAGCTCGGCGGCGGCCTCGGGCAGATCCTTGGCGTCCGGCACGTGCGGCGTCTCGGTGATGCCGCCCTCTTCGGCCTCCTGGCCCTGGTCCATGACCGGGGTATCGGCGGCCTCCGCGGGGGTGTCGGGCTCCGTCGCCTCGAGGCCGGGGGTGTGGTCGCCGGGCACGGTCTCGTCCACCGGCTTGACCTTGCGGCGCTCGCCCTTCTCGGCGTTGTAGCCCAGACCCTGCATCAGGTCGGCGAACTGCTCCAGCGTCATCCCGGTGATCGAGAGCATGTCGGCACTGGCCTCGAAGCCCTGGCGGGTGTCCTCGGTCCGGATCAGGTCGGCCAGACGCTCCAGCATGTCGATGCGGATGGCGCGGGTGCCGGCGTTGCGGTAGCCCGACATCGTGTCGTAGCCGCGCGGCGCGGCGCCATCGACGGGCACGGTGACCAGCCCCGGCGGCGGCGCCTCGGGGAACTCCTCCAGCCCCTGCTGCAGGCTCCAGAGCACCAGCCGCAGACGGGTCGGCGCGGGTTTCAGCAGGAGCGGCATGAAGATCGTGAACTGGCCGAAGCGGATGCCGTGCTTGCGCAGGGCGCCGCGGGCATCCTGGTCCAGCGCCTTGACCTCCTGTGCCACGCCACCGCGCGGCAGGACGCCCATCGCCTCCACCATGCGGAATGCAAAGCCCTTGGCCAGCCCCTCCAGCGCCTCGTCCTTCTGCAGGCCGAGCAGCGGCTCGAACAGCGTCGCCACCTTGCGGTCGATGAAATGCTGCAGCCGGCGTTCGACCTTCTGGGCGACATCCTCGCCCGCCTCGTCATCGACAAAGGCCTTCACCCGGGGCTTGAGCGGATCGTCGCCCGCCACCAGCTTGCCGACCGCTTCCGAGCCCCACATGAGCCCGCCCTGTTCCGTGAAGTCGATCTCGGTATCGGGCGAGTTGTAGAACTTGTCGGCCCGCAGGTGGAAATGCGGCGCCAGCGCCTGCAGCGAGGCGCTTTTCAGGGTCTTGGCCTCCTGGCCGCTCGCGTCCTTGTCCTGCCGGAACCGGAACCCCTCCAGACGGCCGACGAATTCGCCCTCGACCGTCACTTCTCCGTTCTCGTTCACCTCGGCCAAGAGGGCCTCCTTCTGCTTCAGACGGCGCAGGAGCACCGATGTGCGCCGGTCCACAAATCTTTGCGTCAGCGCACCGTGCAATGCGTCCGACAGGCGGTCTTCTACAGCGCGGGTCGCCTCGCGCCAATGGGTTTCGTCCTCGACCCAGCCTCGTCTCTGGGCGACGTAGGTCCAGGTCCGGATATAAGCCAAACGCTTGGACAGGGTGTCAATGTTCCCGTCAACCCGATCGATGCGTCTGACCTGCCGCGCCAGCCAGTCGTCCGGCACCTTTCCGCGCTCGTGCAAGTGGTTGAAAATGATACCGAGAAGCCCCGCATGCTCCGCGTGGCTGATGCCGCGAAAATCCGGCACCCGGCACACGTCCCAGAGCAGCTGGACCGAGGGCCCGTCGGAGGCGCGCGCGGCGACCTCCGCCTCGTCCGACAGCGTGCGCAGCGCCATCAGGTCGTCGGCCTCGCGCGCCTTCACCAGCCGCTCGTCCCTGGGCGCCATCTCCAGCGAGGCGATGAGCCGCCGGGGCGATCCGAAATCCAGTGCCGCATTGCGCCAGTTGAGCTTGCGCAGCGGGGTGAAGGAATGGTCCATGATCGCCCGCGCGACCTCGTCCTCCAGCGGCGGGGCGTCGCCGGTCACGCCGAAGGTGCCCGAGGTCATGCCGCGCCCGGCCCGGCCGGCGATCTGCGCCAGTTCGTTGGGCGCCAGAGGCCGCATCCGCCGCCCGTCGAATTTCGTGGTCGAGGAAAACGCCACGTGGTCGATATCGAGGTTCAGCCCCATGCCGATCGCATCGGTCGCGACGAGGTAGTCGACCTCGCCCGCCTGGTACATGGCGACCTGCGCGTTGCGCGTCCGCGGGCTGAGCGCGCCCATCACCACGGCCGCGCCGCCCTTCTGCCGGCGGATCAGCTCGGCGAAGGCATAGACGCTGTCCACCGAGAAGCCGACGATGGCCGAGCGTGGCGGCATGCGGCTGATCTTTTTCGAGCCCACATAGGTCAGCTGCGACATCCGCTCGCGCCGCATGAACTGCACCTCCGGCACCAGCGCGGCGATCGGCCCGCGCATCGTGTCGGAGCCGAGGAACAGCGTCTCGTGCAGCCCCCGCGACCGCAGCAGACGGTCGGTGAAGACATGCCCCCGCTCCGGATCGGCGCAAAGCTGGATCTCGTCCACGGCGAGAAAGTCGCAGCCCATCCCCTCGGGCATCGCCTCCACCGTGCAGACCCAGTACTGGGTGCGGGGCGGGACGATGCGTTCCTCGCCGGTGACCAGCGCCACGACCGAGGGGCCGCGCGCCGCGACGATCCGGTCATAGACCTCGCGCGCCAGCAGCCGCAGGGGCAGACCGATGATGCCCGTGCGATGCCCCAGCATCCTCTCGATCGCGTAATGTGTCTTGCCCGTGTTCGTCGGACCAAGGACGGCAAGCGTCCGTGACGGCAAGGCCATTCAGAATCCTTTCGGGGCTCAGATTTCCGTGCCGATCACGCCGGGCTTCAGCCGCTCCATCGCCGCCTGCACGTCGGTGTCATGCGGGTTCAGGGCCAGCGCCCGGGAATAGGCCTGGTAGGCAGGCTCGGGCCGGTCGATCTGTTCGAAGATCGCGCCGACCCCCTGGATCGCCCCAAAATGATGGGGGTTGAGCGCCAGGGCATGTTCCAGATCGGACATCGCCATCCCGAATTCCTCCATCCGGTAAAAGACCAGCGCGCGGCTGGCCCAGCCTTCGGCAAAGTCGGGGGCATGGTCGGTCAGGGCCGTCAGATGCTCGGCCGCCGCCTGCAGGTCGCCGGCCTCCATCGCGTCGCGCCCGCGCTTGAGCAGCAGGTCCATCGAGGCGGATCCGGACTTGGACCATTCCTGCCGGATCTCCTCCACGATTCGGCCGGCGCGGGACGGGTCGGCCATCTGCAACTCGTCCAGCAGCGCGGCCGCCCGGTCGGATTCCGCGGCGGCAGGTAAGGAATACATGACTATGGCGAAAAGTGTCGCCACGGTACGTTTGAGTTTGGAAACGCTCGTGCCCATAACGATGGTGAGTGTAGCGCGCGCGAGGGGGCATGACCACCGGCCTTCTCGTCACAATGACCGGAGGAATTGGCATGAGCGACGTCACCAAGGGGGCCGTGGCGGCCCTGCAGGAAAAGATGGCCGGAGAGAGCTTTGACGGCACCGCGAAATTCGTCATCGAGGGCGAAGGCAGCATCGTGATCGACGGCACCGAGGTGCGCGAGGCCGACGAGGAAACCGAGGTCACCATGACCGCCGATTCCGACACCTTCCAGCAGATCCTGGCGGGAGAGCTGAACCCCACCGCCGCCTTCATGTCCGGCAAGCTGAGCGTCGATGGCGACATGGGCACCGCGATGAAGCTGGGCAGCCTGCTGTCCTGATGCGGTTCGAACCTGCGCCCTTCCACGGCGAACTGGCCGAAGGCCCCGACGGAGGCGAGGCTGTCTGGGCCGAGACCTCCGACGGGGTCCGCATCCGGCTGGGCTGCTGGCCGCGCGAGGATGCGGCCGGCACCGTCCTGCTGTTTCCCGGCCGGACGGAATATATCGAGAAATACGGCCGCACCGCCGCCGATCTCTCGGCGCGCGGCTATGCGGTGCTCGCCGTCGACTGGCGGGGCCAGGGGCTCGCCCAGCGGCTGCTGCCGGACGCGATGAAGGGCCATGTGGGGCAATTCGTCGACTACCAGCGCGACGTGGAGGCGATGGTCGACTACGCCGAGGCGCGCCAACTGCCGCGGCCCTTCTACCTGCTGGCGCATTCCATGGGCGGATGCATCGGCCTGCGGGCGCTGGTGAAGGGCCTGCCGGTCAATGCCGCGGCCTTCACCGGGCCGATGTGGGGCATCCGGCTGTCGCCAAGCACGCGGCCCGCCGCCTGGGCCCTGGGCTGGACCAGCGGGCTCCTGGGCCGCGCTGCCGCCTATGCGCCGGGGACCAAGCCCGACAGCTACGTGATGACCGAGCCCTTCGAGTCCAACCTGCTGACCCGCGACCGCGAGATGTACGAGTACATGCGCCGCCAGATCGCCGCGGTGCCGGAATTCGGCCTCGGCGGCCCGACGCTGGGCTGGCTGCACGCGGCGCTGGTCGAGACGCTGGCGCTGTCCCGCCTGCCCTCGCCCGACCTGCCCTGCCTCGCCTTCCAGGGCAGCGACGAGAGGATCGTCGATACCGCGCGCATCCGGTCGCGGATGGAGCACTGGCCGCGCGGCACCCTGCGCGTCGTGCCCGAGGGCGAGCACGAGGTCCTGATGGACAAGCCTGTCCTGCGCAACATGATCGCCGACGAGATCGCCGGCCTGTTCCGCGCCCATGCGGAACCCGCCGCCCTGCCCGACGCACAGCGCCAGCGCGCCTGACCGCTCTGGCCGACCACTCTGGCCGACCGGTCTGGGCGGCCTATACTCCGCCGTCATGGCACGCGAACCGGTCCTCACCTTCACCCCGTCGGGCATCTACTGCCCCGCCGGCGATTTCCACATCGACCCCTGGCGCCGGGTGTCGCGGGCGCTGATCACCCATGGTCACGCCGACCATGCCCGCCCCGGCCATGGCCGCTACCTCGCGACCGAGGCGGCGATGCCGGTGATCCGCCACCGCCTGGGCGATATCGCGATCGACACGATCCGCTACGGCGAGACCCGGCAGATCGGCGGCGCCACGGTCAGCTTCCACCCGGCGGGACATGTCCCCGGCTCCGCCCAGATCCGGGTGGAGGTCGGCGGCGAGGTCTGGGTCGTGTCGGGCGATTACAAGACCGAGGCCGACGGCCTGTCGGAGCCCTTCGAGCCGGTGCGCTGCCACGCCTTCATCACCGAATGCACCTTCGGCCTGCCGGTCTTTCGCTGGACCCCGCAGGAGGAGGTGGCGGCCGCGATCAACCGGTGGTGGGCCGCCAATGCCGCCGAGGGCCGCGCCTCCATCCTCGGCGCCTATTCGCTGGGCAAGGCGCAGCGGGTTCTGGCCGCGCTCGACCCCTCCATCGGGCCGATCCTGACCCATGGCGCGGTGGAGGCCACCAACCGGGTAATGCGCGACCAGGGCATCGCCCTGCCCGACACGCTGCATGTGGGTCCCGATTTCGACGCCAAGGCGCATCCCGGCCCGCTTGTTGTGGCGCCGCCCTCGGCGCTCGGTTCCGCCTGGGCGCGGCGGTTTCGCGGCGCCTCCACCGGCTTCGCCTCGGGTTGGATGCGGCTGCGGGGCGTGCGCCGGCGGCGGGCGGCGGATCGCGGCTTTGTCCTGTCGGATCACGCCGACTGGGACGGGTTGCTTGGCGCGATCCGGGCGACGGAAGCAGAAAGGATATTCGTGACACATGGTTACACGGATATCTTCGCGCGTTACCTGAACGAGGCGGGCTGGGATGCCCAGGTGGTGACCACGGAATATTCCGGCGAAAGCCTCGACGAGCCTGCCAGCGACGGCCCGGCTGACGACGTGACGGAGGGCGCGACATGAAACGCTTTGCAGCCCTCTTCCAGCGCCTCGACGAAACCACGAAAACCTCGCTCAAGACCGCGGCCATGGCGGATTATTTCCGCGACGCGCCCGATGACGACCGGCTCTGGACTGTCGCGCTGTTTTCCGGCCGTCGCCCCCGCCGGGCGGTGAATGCCACCCAGCTGCGCGAATGGGCGGCGGAGCGGGCCGGCATCGACCAGTGGCTGTTCGAGGAAAGCTATCCCATCGTCGGCGACCTGGCCGAGACGATCACCCTGATCCTGCCCCCACCCTCGGCACAATCCGATCTATCCTTGTCCCACTGGATCAATGTCTTGCGCGGCCTTCATCATGTGCCACTCGAAGAGCGGAAGGCCCGGATCCTCGAGGCCTGGGAGCAGCTGGAGACGGCCGAGCGCTTCCTCTTCAACAAGCTGATCACCGGCGGTTTCCGCATCGGGGTCAGCCAGAAGCTGATGACCCGCGCCCTGTCCATGGCCACCGGCCGCGACGAGGCGGAGATGCAGCACCGCCTGATGGGAGACTGGCAGCCCGACACGACCAGCTGGCACGCGCTGATCGAGGCGGAGGATGCCAGCGCGGACCTGTCGCGGCCCTATCCCTTCTACCTGGCCTACCAGCTCGATGAGGGACCCGACGCGCTCGGCGCCCCCGAGGATTGGCGGGCCGACTGGAAATGGGACGGGATCCGCGGGCAGCTGATCCTGCGCGAGGGGCAGCATTTCCTCTGGTCCCGCGGCGAGGAGCTGATGACCGACCGCTTCCCCGAACTGGCGCGGTCGCTGGATTTCCTGCCCTCCGGCACGGTGCTCGACGGCGAGGTGCTGGCCTTCACCGAGGGCGCGCCCCTGCCCTTCAACGCGCTGCAGAAACGCATTGGCCGCAAGACCGTGCCGAAGAAGTTGCTGAAGGAGGCGCCCATCATCCTCTACGCCTACGACCTGCTGGAGCTGGAGGGCGCGGACCAGCGGGCGGAGCCCTACGATACCCGCCGCGCCCGGCTGGACGAGCTGCTGAAGGACCTGCCCCCCGAGGCGCCGGTCCGCCTCTCCCCGCAGCTTTCCTTCAGCGACTGGTCCGACCTCGGCCGCATCCGCGAGGGGGCGCGCGACGCGCAGGCCGAGGGGGTGATGCTGAAACGCGGCGACAGCCCCTACCTCGCCGGCCGCAAGAAGGGCGATTGGTGGAAATGGAAGCTCGACCCGCTGACCATCGACGCGGTGCTGATCTATGCCCAGCAGGGTCACGGGCGGCGCGCCAACCTGTTCACCGACTTCACCTTCGCGGTGCGCGACGGTAACGGGCTGACGCCCTTCACCAAGGCCTATTCCGGCCTGACCGACGAGGAATTCCGCCAGATCACCGACTGGGTGCGCAAGAACACGCTGGAGCGCTACGGCCCGGTGCGGCAGGTCCGGCCGGAACATGTCTTCGAGATCGCCTTCGAGGGGATCTTCGAAAGCCCCCGCCACAAATCCGGCGTCGCGCTGCGCTTTCCGCGCATGTCCCGCTGGCGCCGCGACAAGCCGGTGAACGAGGCCAACACGCTGGACGATCTGAAGGAGATGCTGGCGGCCTATGGGTGACGGGGCGCGCGTGGCGGCGGGGGTGACTTGGGGCTCTGCCCCCGTCGCTTCGCTCCTCCCCCGGGATATTTATGGTCAGAAGAAGCAGGGTTGCCTTGGAAGCCGGGGGGCGAGTGCCGGCGCGGGGGCTGGCGGTCAGGCGAGCGGGGTCATCAACTCGACCGGCTCGCTGTCGCGCACGGCGGTGTAGAAGCAGCTGCGGCGGTTGGTGTGGCAGGCGGGGCCGGTCTGATTGACCAGAACAAGCAGCGTGTCGGCATCGCAATCGACGCGGAAATCCACCAGCTCCTGCACGTGGCCGGAGCTTTCGCCCTTGACCCAGAAGCTTTGCCGCGAGCGCGACCAGTAGGTGACACGGCCCGTCTCAAGCGTCTTCGCCACCGCCTCGGCATTCATCCAGGCCATCATCAGCACCTCGCCGCTGGTCGCGTCCTGGGCTATGGCGGGGATCAGGCCAGCGGCGTCGTATTTGAGCGTGGCAGGGTCGAAGGGCATCTGGCAAAACCTTTTGCATCCGCGATCAGAGCGCCTATCTATGCGGTGAGGCTGCCGAGGGGAACCCATGTCCGACGATCTCATCAAGCTCTATTCCGGCCGCATCCTCGCGCTGGCGGGGGATATCCCGCGGCTCGGGCGGCTGGAGGCCCCCTGCGCCAGCGTCAAGCGCCGCTCGCCGCTTTGCGGCTCGACGGTGACCGTGGACCTCAACGTCGCGGACGGGGTGGTCAGCGATTACGCGCAGGACGTGAAGGCCTGTGCCCTGGGCCAGGCCGCGGCCTCCGTGGTGGGCGCCAACGTGGTGGGCTGTACGCGCGCCGAGGTGGAGGCCGCGCGCGATGCGCTGCTCGCCATGCTCAAGGAAGACGGGCCGACGCCGCCCGCGCCCTTCCAGGAGCTCGAGGTGCTGCGCCCGGCGCGGGATTACAAGAACCGCCATGCCTCCATCATGCTGGCGCTGGAGGCCACCGCCGAGGCGATGGAGAAGGCCGCGCAGTCGGATTGCGCCTGAGACGGCTGTTCTCGATCTGAACGCAAAAAAAACCGCCGCGCTTCCGTGGGAGGAAGGCGGCGGCAGGATGGCATTTCCGCGGGGATGCCGGCGCGTCCTGGGTGCGGGAGGGATCAGGCAGATCTCCCGCTGGACCGGGGACAGGCAGGTCGGTCGGCGCCCCATGGGGATCGGGCGCGGACGGCCGGAAACGGAAATACCGGGCAGAAAATGGTGGACAGAAAGTGGTGGGCTTACGGGGGGCGTGCCCCCGGCATGTCAGGTGAGCGATGGCAGGTGAAGCGCGGCAACCAGCATGACGCCGAGGGCCAGCGCCCCCACGAAATCCGTCAGCAGCGTCGCGCGGGACCGCGAGAAACTTTCCTTGAGCTGGGTCATGATCGTCATCCTCCGCTGTCTTCGTTCCCTTGTTGCCACTTTGTTCTCATATCCTCGACCTTACGGCAAGAACTTTTTGAGAACATTCGTGAACAGATCGGAACGCCCGTGCGACGCCCGCGGCTAACCCACTGAAATCAGGCGGATCGCCTCGTCCTGCCCGGTGAGCCAGAGCAGCATTCGGACCGCGCGGCCCCGCTCGGTCTCCAGCGTGGGATCGCGGGTCAGCAGGGCGCGCGCGTCGCTTTGCGCCACCGCCATCAGCCCGGCCTGCGATTCGATGTCGGCAATGCGGAACCGCGGCAGGCCCGATTGCGCCGTGCCGATCAGGTCGCCGGCACCGCGCATCTCCAGATCCGTTTCGGCGATGCGGAACCCGTCCTCGGTGTCGCGCAGCGTGGTGAGCCGCTTTTCCCCCGTCTCCGACAGCGGCGGCTGGTACATCAGCAGGCAGGTCGACGCCTGCTCCCCCCGCCCGACCCGGCCGCGCAGCTGGTGGAGCTGGGCGAGGCCGAAGATCTCGGCCCGTTCGATCACCATGATCGTGGCATTGGGCACGTTCACCCCCACCTCGATCACCGTGGTCGCCACCAGCACGCTGGTCCGGCCGGCGACGAAATCCGCCATGGCGGCGTCCTTCTGCGCGGCGGGCATCTGGCCGTGGACGAGCCCGACCCGGCCCTCGCCCAGCACGGCGCGAAGTTGGCGAAACCGCTCCTCGGCCGCGGTCAGGTCCACCGCCTCGCTTTCGTCGACCAGCGGGCAGACCCAGTAGGCCTGCCGCCCCTCGGCGATGGCGCGGCGCAGGTGATCCACCACCTCCTCCATCCGGCCCGCGGAGATGAGCGCGGTGCGGATGGGTTTGCGCCCCGGCGGCTTCTCGTCGAGGACCGAGACGTCCATGTCGCCGTATTGCGCGAGGCTGAGGCTCCGGGGGATGGGTGTCGCGGTCATCACGAGCACGTCGGGGACGTCGCCCTTGCGGCCCAGCTCCAGCCGCTGGCGGACGCCGAAACGGTGCTGTTCGTCCACCACGGCAAGGCGCAGGTCGTGAAAGGCCACGTCCTGGGAAAAGACCGCGTGGGTGCCGACCAGCACCTGGATGTCGCCGCGGGCCAGCGCCGTCAGCTTGGCGCGGCGCTCAGAGCCCCGGTCGCGGCCGGTCAGGATCTCGACCACCACGCCCGCGGATTCGGCCATGGGTTGCAGGCCTTCGAGGTGCTGACGGGCGAGGATCTCCGTCGGCGCCATCATCACGCCCTGCCCGCCGGCCTCCACCGCGTTCAGGAGCGCGAGGAAGGCCACCAGCGTCTTGCCCGCGCCGACGTCGCCCTGCAGCAGGCGGTTCATCCGCTCGGGCGCCGCCATGTCGGCGGCGATCTCGCGCACGGCCCGCTCCTGCGCGCCGGTGGGGCTGTAGGGCAGCGCATCGAGCACCTTGCGCTGCAACGCGCCGGTGCCTTTCGTGCGCCGGCCCTTGCCCTTGCGCAGCCGGGACCGGGCCAGCGCCAGCGTCACCTGGTGCGCCAGCAGCTCGTCATAGGCCAGCCGTTCGCGCGCCGGCGCCGTCGCGGCGAGATCCGCTCGGGAGGTCGGGTAGTGGGCGGCCTCGAGGGCCGCATGCCAGGCGGGCCAGCCGGTTTTCGCCATCTGGCCGGGGTCGATCCATTCCGGCAGCTCGGGCGCGCGGGCCAGCGCGGAGGATGCGGCCTTGGCCATCACCTTCTGCGTGACGCCGGAGGTGAGCGGATAGACCGGCTCGAAGGCCGGGATCTCGCCCGCCTCCTCGGGGCGCAGCACGTGGTCGGGATGGACCATCTGCGCCATGCCGTCGAAGAACTCCACCTTGCCCGAGACCACGCGGCGCTGGCCGGTGGGCAGGAGCCGCTGGAGATAGTCGCCGCGGGCATGGAAGAACACGATCTGGAAGCTGACCTGCGCATCCTCCACCACGATCCGGTAGGGTCCGCCCTTGCGCGCCGCCGGCCGGTGCTGGCCCACCGTGACCTCCACCGTCAGGACGGCGGGGAGCTCGGCGCCCTGGACGCTGGGCCGCAGGTCGCGGGCGATGCCGGAATGCGGCAGGGTGAACAGCAGGTCGCGCGGGCGCTCGACGCCCATCTGGGCCAGGCTCGCCGCGGTCTTGGGGCCCACGCCCTCCAGCGTGGTCAGATCCGCGAAGAGCGGGAAAAGCGCCTCGGGCCGCCCGCTCATCCGTCGCCGATCAGCGCCAGCCAGGCGTCCTCGTCGATGGTCTCCACCCCCAGCTCGGCGGCCTTCTTGGCCTTCGACCCCGCACCCGGGCCGGCCACTAGAATGTCGGTCTTGGCGCTGACCGAGCCCGAAACCTTGGCGCCAAGCGCCTCGGCCCGGGCCTTGGCCTCCGACCGGGTCATCTTTTCCAGCGTGCCGGTGAAGACGACGGTCTTGCCGGCGACGGGGCTGCCGCTGGTATCGGGGCGGGCCACGTCCTGCACCTGAAGATGCGCGGCCAGCCGGTCGATGGAGGCGCGCTCCGCCGCCTGGCCGAAGGCCGCGACCAGCGCCGCCGCCGCGGTGGCGCCGATCCCGTCGATGCCGACGAGGTCCTCCCAGGCGTTGCGGGCGGCGATCTTGACCGGGTCCTTTTCCCAGACCGCGCGGCGCGCTTCGGTCACCCGGGCGCGGCGGCCTTCGTCGGCGGCGGCGCGACGCTCTGCCTCCACCGCGGCCTCGGCCTCCTGGTGGCGGCGCTCGGCCGGGCGGGCCTCGTCGACGGCCTTGATCAGAGCGTCCCAGGAGCCGAAATGCCGCGCGAGGTCGTTGGAGGCCACCTCGCCCACGTGGCGGATCCCGAGGGCAAAGATCAGGCGGTTGAGCGGGATCTGCTTCCGCTCCTCGATGGCGGCCAGCAGGTTCTGCGCGCTCTTCTCGCCCCAGCCCTTGACCCGGGCGAGCGGTTTTTCCGACAGGTGGCGGATGGCGCGGGCGAGGTCGTCGTCATCGGCCTCGTCCACGGGGATCTCGACCGAGCGCAGGAGCTCGGCGTATTTCTCGCGCACGTCCTGCTCGCCCTCGCGGCGAGGGCGGGCCAGCTGGGTGCGCAGGAAGGCCGGCAGATCGGGCTTGAGCTTGTCGCCCTCTTCGTCGCGCTGCGCGAGGGTGAAGATATCCGCCGGCTCCTCGATCCAGTGGAGGAAATAGAACAGCTCCACCTGTTTCGCGCCCAGCCCCTCGATGTCGAAGGCCGCGCGGGAAACGAAGTGTTTCAGCTTTTCCACCGCCTGCGCCGGGCAGATCAGCCCGCCGGAGCAGCGGCGCACGGCATCGCCCTCCTCCCGGATCGCCTCGGAGCCGCATTCGGGACAGGTCTCGGGGAAACTGTAAGGACGGGCCTCCTTCGGCCGCTTCTTCAGGTCCACATCCGCGATCTTGGGGATCACGTCGCCCGCGCGGTAGACCTGCACCCAGTCGCCTTCGCGGATGTCGCGGCCGCCGCGGATCTGCTCCCCGCTGGCAGACAGACCGGCGATGTAATCCTCGTTGTGCAGCGTCGCGTTCGACACCACGACACCGCCCACGGTCACCGGCGTCAGCCGCGCGACGGGGGACAGCGCGCCGGTGCGGCCGACCTGGATGTCGATCTTTTCCAGCCAGGTCCAGGCCAGCTCTGCCGGGAACTTGTGCGCGATGGCCCAGCGGGGCGTGGTGGAGCGGAAGCCCAGCCGGTGCTGCAGCCCGATATCGTTCACCTTGTAGACCACGCCGTCGATGTCATAGCCGAGCGTCGCGCGCTGCTCTTCGATCCGGGCGTAATGAGCCAGCATCTGTTTCGGCCCGTCGCAGAGTTCGGTCAGCGGGTTGGTCTGGAAGCCGAGGCTCTCCAGCCGCTCGATGGCCTCCATCTGGGTGTCGGCCAGCGGTTCGGAATGGACGCCCCAGGCATAGGCGAAGAACCTGAGCGGCCGGTCGCGGGTGATCGACGAATCGAGCTGGCGGAGCGAGCCCGCGGCGGCGTTGCGCGGGTTGGCAAAGGTCTTGGCCCCCTTGGCGGCCTGCCGTTCGTTCAAGTCGGCGAAATCGGCATGGGACATGTAGACTTCGCCACGCACCTCGAGCCGGTCCGGCGCGCCCGTCAGCCGGGTCGGGATATCGCCGATGGTGCGGGCATTGTCGGTGACATTCTCCCCCACCTGGCCATCGCCGCGGGTCGCCGCCTGGACCAGCCGGCCGCCCTCGTAGAGCAGCGACAGCGACAGGCCGTCGATCTTGGGCTCCGCGGTGTAGAGCAGCTTCGTCCCTGCCCCGAGGTTCAGGTAGCGGCGGATCCGGGCGTCGAAATCTTTGATCTCGTCGTCGTCGAAGGCGTTGCCCAGCGACATCATGCGCTGTTCGTGGGTGACCTTGGAAAACCCCTCGGCCACGGGGGCGCCGACCTGCTCGCTGGGGCTGTCGGCGCGTTTGAGATCCGGAAACCGCGCCTCGATCTCCTCGTTGCGACGTTTCAGCCGGTCGTATTCGGCATCCGAAATCTCGGGCGCGTCCTCGGTATGATAGGCGCGGTTGGCCGCGGCGAGCTTGTCCACGAGGCGGGCAAGTTCGTCGCGCGCCTCTTCCCTGCTCAGGTCGGACACATCCTTTTCGCTGGCCATCACGCTCTCCCCGGTCACTGCCGTTTGATATGGGGCGCAGCGGCCAAGGTCCAGATCCGGGGTGAGCCTGCGGGGGCGTGGGCGCGGAACAGCGCGGAGATCGGGCCGGTCAGTTTTCCGGGCAAGGATTCTGCCTTTCCGGGCCGAGGAACAAAGGCTGTCAGCGCCGGCGATCCCTAGCGACAGTTTGCCCGCCGCGAGGCCCCGCCCCCGGGCAATTCCGGACTGGCGCACGCCCTGCTTCCTTACAAGCCGTCCCGGCCACCTCGTCGCCAAGGGGCCAGACGAGGCCCGCCCCGAAGGCCACCGCGACGAGCCGGCACCATCACCCGGCCGCTTTCACGCGTTCACCCTGATCCTGTCGTCGCTTTCCTCCATCCCTTCGGGATCGCGCAGCACATAGCCGCGACCCCACACCGTCTCGATATGGTTCTCGCCGCCCGTCGCCTCGCTCAGCTTCTTGCGGAGCTTGCAGATGAAGACGTCGATGATCTTGAGCTCCGGCTCGTCCATGCCGCCGTAGAGGTGGTTGAGGAACATCTCCTTGGTGAGCGTGGTGCCCTTGCGCAGACTCAGAAGCTCCAGCATCTGGTATTCCTTGCCGGTCAGGTGAACCGGCGTACCGCCCACCTCCACGGTCTTGGCGTCGAGGTTGACCGCGATATCCCCGGTCCGGATGATCGACTGGGCATGGCCCTTGGAGCGGCGGATGATGGCGTGGATCCGCGCGACCAGCTCCTCCCGGTGGAAGGGCTTCGTCAGGTAATCGTCGGCGCCAAAGCCGAACCCCCTGATCTTGCTTTGCGTATCGTCCTCGCCCGACAGGATCAGGATGGGCGTGTCGATCCGTGCGAGCCGCAACTGGCGCAGCACCTCGTGGCCGGTCATGTCCGGCAGGTTGAGATCCAGCAGGATGAGGTCGTAGTCGTAAAGCTTCGCCAGTTCGACACCCTCCTCCCCCGTATCGGTCGTGTAGACGTTGAGGTTGGCATGGGTCAGCATCAACTCGATGCTTTTCGAGGTCGTGGCATCGTCTTCGACAAGGAGCACTCGCATCTGGCTCATCCCTCCGCTGGTCGGTCATGCGATTGACGTCTTCGCTGCCAGTATCGGCGGGAAAGGTTAATCACAAGTTACTGGCGATCCTTCCTATCATACTCTCCTTCCGGTTGTCTATATTTCTGCAACAGCGTCGTCTTCAGCGCATCCTCCCCGTATTCCGACACGGCGCCGACCCATGACAGGAATTCCTCCTGGCTGAGGTCGTAATGGCGCAGTGCGCTTTCCTGCGAGATCAGCCCGTGGAGAACCCCCCGCACGACCGCCGCCTTGCGCGAGGCGACCCAGCGGCGGGTGTCGGGCGGTGGCAGGTCGGCGCGGGTCATCACGCTTCCATCAGGCAGCGTGACAGCTCTTGGCCCGTCCACTTTCTTCAGATACATGGCACCTTTCCCTAGCCCCGACTGGCGCAGATCGTGACCGCACGGGCTTAACGAGGTGTGAAGACCAAGGTTGAGAGTGGATAGGATTTTCCTATATTCGCCCCGACCCCTCGCCGGCAGGAGATCGCCATGGCACTCGACAGGCAGACCGAACTGAACTCGCTGGGCTTCGCGAAGCCGCCGGCCGAAACCCGCGTGGTGGTCGCCATGTCGGGCGGCGTCGACAGCTCCGTCGTGGCCGCGATGCTGGCCGAGCAGGGCTATGACGTGGTCGGCGTGACGCTGCAGCTCTACGATCACGGCGCGGCGCTGGCCAAGAAGGGCGCCTGTTGTGCCGGGCTCGACATCCACGATGCGCGCCGGGTCGCGGAGGAGATGAACTTCCCCCACTATGTTCTTGATTACGAGAACATCTTCAAGGATGCGGTGATCGACGAATTCGCCGACAGCTACCTTGCCGGCGCCACCCCGGTGCCCTGCATCCGCTGCAACGAGCGGGTGAAGTTCAAGGACCTGCTGGAGACGGCGAAGGATCTCGACGCCGATTGCATGGCGACCGGGCATTACATCCAGCGCAAGATGGGCGCGGCGGGGCCGGAGCTGCACAGCGCGGCGGATGCCAACCGCGACCAGTCCTATTTCCTGTTCTCGACCACGCCGGAGCAGCTCGACTACCTACGCTTTCCGCTGGGCCATCTCGAGTCCAAGGCCGAGACCCGCAAGCTGGCGGCGAAATACGGGCTGCCGGTGGCCGACAAGCCGGACAGCCAGGACATCTGCTTCGTTCCGAACGGCGATTATGCCTCGGTGATCGAGAAACTGCGCCCCGGCGCGGCCGATCCGGGCGAGATCGTGCACGTCGATGGCCGGGTGCTGGGGCAGCATGAGGGGGTGATCCATTACACGATCGGCCAGCGCCGCGGGCTCGGCATCGGCGGGCTGGCAGAGCCGCTCTACGTCGTGAAGCTCGACGTGGAGAACCGGCGCGTGGTGGTCGGCCCGAAGGAAATGCTGGCCACCCGGATCGTGCCCCTGCGCGAGATCAACTGGCTGGGCGACACGCCCTTCGAGAGCCGCGCCGAATGGCAGGTCTCGGTCAAGGTCCGCTCAACCAGGCCGCCGCGCGAGGCGGTGATCCGGCCCAAGGGTCCGGACACGGCCGAGGTGGAGCTGCTGGATCCGGAGGAAGGCGTCTCTCCGGGGCAGGCTTGCGTCTTCTACGAGACGGGTGGCTCGCGAATCCTGGGCGGCGGATGGATCTGGAAGGATTGACAATGGGTTGCGGTGCGACCTTCATGCGTCGCGCCAACCTGCTGCCGTCTCTGACTACATCAGCGAGGTGACCCAGAGGATCGTCGCGTCGTCATCGGAGACGGAGATGACGTTGTGGCCCATGGAGGCGTCGTAATAGGCGCTGTCGCCGCGCCGCATCTCCACCGGCTCGTAGAATTCGGTGAAAAGCCGGATCACGCCGGTGAGGACATACAGGAATTCCTCGCCGTCATGGCGCACCCAGCCGTCGAATTCATCCATGGACCGGGCGCGGATCCGCGCGCGGTAGGGCAGCATCTGCTTCTTCGACAGGGAATGGCCCAGCAATTCGTGCTCGTAGGTGGCGGTGGCATGGGCCTGGCCCTCGCCGCTCGGGGTCACGGTCATGCGGCCGTTGACCTGGTCGCGTTCCGGCTGGGTGAAGAGCTGCGGGACGGAGATCTCCAGCCCGACGGCGAGCTTCTTCAGCGCGTCATAGGTGGGCGACATCTGGCCGTTCTCGATCTTGGAGAGCGTCGAACGGGCCAGCCCGGCTTGCCGGGCCGCCTGCTCCAGCGTCCAGCCGCGCTCCTTCCGGAGCGCGCGCACGCGCTCGCCCAGGTCGAGCGGCTGGGCGAGTTCAGCCGCGCCGCTTTCGCGGGCGATGCGGATGATGGACCGGGGATCGGCGGGACTCATGGCGTTGCTATAGGCAGGCGCGCGGGCGCTTGCAAGCGCGGCCGCGCTTGCCTACCAAGGCCGTCATGCGCGCGATCTCCGATCGGCGCGGGGCGCAGGGCGCCCCGCCGCCCTGCCCGACCCGCTTCAACCTGGCGGCCCATGTCATGGGCCGCGCCCGCGCGCGCAGCG
>SRJI02000523.1 GCA_005473895.2 Carideicomes alvinocaridis | reverse complement strand
ACGACCACGCGGACCACGACCACGGGGACGACGAGGCCTGAGCCTCGGCTCCGCGTCCGCCCCGGTCGGCACACGACGACGGCCCGTCCCCTCCGCGGGGACGGGCCGTCGATCATCGGCGGGTCAGGCCTGCGGGAAGGCGGGGACCTGCTGGCCCGCCATCTTCTCCACCACGCGGATCACCTGGTGCGAGTAGCCGTACTCGTTGTCGTACCAGACGTAGAGGATCGCGTTCTTGCCGTCGTTGTTCACGAGGGTCGCCAGGCCGTCCACGACGCCGGCGCGGTCCGAGCCGACGAAGTCGGTGGACACGACCTCCGGGGAGTCCACGTAGCCGACCTGGCCGCGCAGGGCGCCGGTGAGGGACTCCTGCTTCAGGCGGGCGTTGAGCTCCTCCACCGAGGTGGGCTTGGTCAGCTCGAGGTTCAGGATGGCCATGGACACGTCCGGGGTGGGGAC
>SRJI02000522.1 GCA_005473895.2 Carideicomes alvinocaridis | reverse complement strand
GTCGAAGCTGCGCGTGCGCCCGGTGCGCAGGTCGGTGACGTCCATGACGCCGGTGCCGCGGTCCAGGCGCACCTGCTGGTGTGAGGCGGGGTCGACGACGGTGATCGTCTGGGTCTGCGGGTCGTAGTCGTCCACCCGCACCTGGTCCTCGTACTCCTGCCGCGGGCCGTAGGACTCGTCCGCGTCGTCCACGTGGAAGGCGGGGGAGTCGGGGGAGCGCAGCCGGCGCTCGAGGGTGCGCTCCACCCGGCGGGCGGCCGCCTCCTGCGCCTGCGTGGCCAGGCGCCGCAGACGCGCGAGGGACTCCTTGTCCTGGGAGATCTCCGCGCCGAAGAACCGCCACTGGTAGCGGTAGGCGATCATCCGCACCGCGAAGATCAGGAACGCGATGACGAAGCCCGTGAACGCGTTGAGCGCGCCGTTCATCGCCACCACGGTCGCCAGCACCGCGCCCAGGAA
>SRJI02000521.1 GCA_005473895.2 Carideicomes alvinocaridis | reverse complement strand
ACCCCGGTGTTGATGCGTGACCAGAACCCGTTCGGCTCTGTGGGCCCTTCGGCGATGACCAGGCTGATGTCGTCACGCTCGGCCTCGGAGATCAGGCGTCGCAGGTTGTCCGACTCGAAGTCGGTGAAGAAGGCATCGTCGTCCATCCACACGAGCCAGTCATAACGCGGGAGCAGCCGGCGGAGGATGGCGACCTTGTAGTCGAACTTGGTGACGATATGCGGGTCGATGCCCGTCTCGAGCCGGTAGTCCAGCCCGTGCTCTCGAGCGTAGATCGCGTGGTTGACGTAGGAGCGCAGGCGGATCTCGTCGCCACCGGACGTGATGCAGATGCGGGGCTCGACGGGCATGGTCCTGACCTTTCGGAGAGGCGTGGGCCCGGACGGGCTCCGGGCGGTGCCTCTACGATCTTGACATATGACCCCGAGACCGACTGATCTGCCGTCCCCGTCCGGCCGC
>SRJI02000520.1 GCA_005473895.2 Carideicomes alvinocaridis | reverse complement strand
CCACGAGGTCCACGTCGTGGCACGCCAGGAGCGCGTCCACGTCGGGCACCACGACGACGTCCGGCAGGTCCGCGTGCACCGCGTCCGGGCGGCTGGAGGCGACATGGGTGAGCGCGAGTCCCTCCGAGGCGTGGAGCAGAGGGACGTGGAACGTCTTCCCGGCGAACCCGTAGCCGATCAGCGCGGTGCGGATCGGTGCGTCGGTGGGGGACATGCAGGACCTCCTGGTCTGGCGGCGGGCATGAGGCGTCTCCTGCACGCTAGGCCGTGGGGACGCGGCGGTCCATCGACGCCGCCCAGCCGGTTTGCGCGGTTGCCGCAGGCCGGGTATCCTATCCAGGTGCTCCAGCCGGTCCGCCGGAAACGGAGTCACCACCCACCTGGGGGGATGGCGCAGTTGGTAGCGCGTCTGCATGGCATGCAGAAGGTCAGGGGTTCGAATCCCCTTACCTCCACCAG
>SRJI02000519.1 GCA_005473895.2 Carideicomes alvinocaridis | reverse complement strand
GCGCCAAGAACGGGGGCAAGTCCCAGATGGCCGCGGCCCTGATGGAACACCACGCCGCCGGCGCCGTTCAGGTCCACTCCGCCGGCACCAAGCCCGGGAAGTCGATCAACGCCCTGTCCGCTGAGGTGATCGTCGAGGCCGGGGCGGACATGTCCGCCGGGCACCCCAAGCCCATCGACCCGGACCTGCTGGACCGGGTGGACCGGGTCGTCGTGCTCGGCGACGAGGCCAGGGTCGAGCCGGTGGACGGGATGGCCGGGACCATCGTCACCTGGCACACCGATGAGCCCTCCACCCGCGGCATCGAGGGGATCGAACGGATGCGCCTGGTCCGCGACGACATCGACGCCCGCGTGCGGACCCTGCTCACCGAACTCACCGGCAGCCCCGCCTCCTGATCCCTCGTTCGCCCTTCACCTCCTGACTGAAATGGATGACTTGATGACCGCAGAGACCACCC
>SRJI02000517.1 GCA_005473895.2 Carideicomes alvinocaridis | reverse complement strand
GTCCCGGCACTTGGTCTCCTGGATGGCCAGGACGTCGATGTCATGGCGCTCGAGGAAGGCCTCGACGCGGTCGGCGCGGGCACGGAGGGAGTTGACGTTCCAGGTGGCGATCTTCACCCGGCCAGGCTATCGAAGGGCGCGGACACCGTGGGATCGGCGCCTCAGCGCCACCAGTCGTCGTGGATCGTCACCGGCGTGGTGCGCTTGTGGCGGCTGCGGAGCCAGATGCCCTCGAGCTTCTCCGCGACCTCGGCGGGGATGTCCTTGCCCTCGAGGTAGTCGTCGATGTCCTCGTACGTCATCCCGAGCTCAGCCTCGTCCGTCTGGCCCGGCGTGCCGTCCAGCAGGTCCGCGGTGGGCACCTTGTTCCACAGGGACTCGGGGGCGCCGAGTTCGCGGCCCAGCGCCCGCACCTGCCGCTTGTTCAGGCCGGCCAGCGGCAGGACGTCCGCGCAGCCGTC
>SRJI02000516.1 GCA_005473895.2 Carideicomes alvinocaridis | reverse complement strand
GCTGCGCGGGTGCTGCGCGAGGCCGGCGCGCAGGGGGTGCTGCCGCTCGTCCTCGCCCAGGCCGGATGAGCCGCCGCGGTCAGCGCTCCGCGCGGACGATCGCCAGCACGGCGTCGCGGAGCGCCTCCATGGTGGCGGCCGTGCGGGCCTCGCCGTTGTAGCGCAGGAACGGCTCCGTGTTGGACGGGCGGAGGTTGAACCACCACGTGCCGTCCTGGGCGGCGACCGTGGTGCCGTCCATGCGGGTCACCGTGGTGGCCACCCCGGCGAAGTCCTCGTGCACGGCCTGGCCCTCGCCGACGCCCTCGCCCACGGCGGGGGCGAACTGCGCCACCACCGCGGCCACGGCGGCGTCCTTGTCCGCGACCTGCGAGTTGATCTCTCCGGAGGCCACGTACGGCTCGTACTCCTCGGCCAGCTCTGACAGCGGCTGCTCCTGGCCGCCCAGGGCCGCCAGCACG
>SRJI02000515.1 GCA_005473895.2 Carideicomes alvinocaridis | reverse complement strand
CGAGCTGGTCTGAGCGGACGACGTCGTCCCCCGGCGGCGTCGCCCGCCCCGCGGCGCCCCTGCGGAGCTCCCGCCGTTCACCCGCGCGTCGCCGTCGTGTCCGGGCTGTGTGGTTGGGTGGGGGCCATGACGAAGAAGCTCGTGTGCCTGGACGTGGACGGAACGATCGTGGACCATGACGGCCACCTGCATGAGCCCGTGCGCGCGGCCGTGCGGGCCGTGCTGGACGCCGGGCACCACGTGGTCATCGCGACGGGCCGTTCCCGCGGGGCCACCCTGCCCGTGGCCCGCTCCCTGGGGATCGGCGCCGGCTTCATGGTGTGCTCCAACGGCGGCGTCACGCTGCGCCTGGACCCCGAGCTGGAGGAGGGCTACGAGGTCACCGACCTGCGCACCTTCGACCCGCGCTCGGTCCTGACCCAGCTGCGCCATCGCCTGCCCAGCGCCAAGTACGCGCTCGA
>SRJI02000080.1 GCA_005473895.2 Carideicomes alvinocaridis | reverse complement strand
GGGCCATTCGGCCCGGGCCACCGCCGCCTCGCAGGCGCTGTCGTCGGCGCCGAGGTGCCGGAGCGCGGCGAGCGCGGCGCCGGCATTGTCGACCTGGTGCGGCCCCGGCAGGATCGGCAGCGGCAGGTCCAGCAGTCCCCGCTCGTCCTGGAAGACGAGCCGCCCGCGTTCTTCCCAGGCATGCCAGTGCTGGCCGTGGGCGATCAGCGGGGCGCCCAGCCGGGCGGCCTGACGTTCGATCACCTCCATCGCCTCCTCCGTCTGCGGGCCGACCACGCAGGGCACGCCGCGCTTGAGGATGCCGGCCTTCTCGAAGGCGATCTCGGCCAGGGTGGTGCCGAGATATTGCTGGTGATCGACCGAGACCGGGGTGATCACGGTCAGCGCCGGCTGCGCCACCACGTTGGTCGCGTCGAGCCGGCCGCCCAGACCGACCTCCAGCAGGGTGTGATCGGCGGGGGCGCGGGCCATGGCCAGCAGGGCGGCGCAGGTCGTGATCTCGAAATAGGTGATGTCGTCGCCGTCGTTGGCGGCATAGCATTCGTCGAGCACCTCGGTGAGGGCGGGCTCGGAAATCAGCTCCCCGGCGAGGCGGATGCGTTCGTGGAAGCGCGCGAGATGCGGCGAGGTATAGGCATGCACGCGCTCGCCCCGGCCCTCCAGCCCCGCCCGGATCATGGCGAGGGTCGAGCCCTTGCCGTTGGTGCCGGCGATATGGACCACCGGGGGCAGCCGCTCTTCCGGGTGGTCGAGCGCGGCCAGCAGGCGCCAGACCCGGTCGAGCGTCAGGTCGATGATCTTCGGATGGAGGGCCATCATCCGTTCGAGGATGACGTCCGAGCCGGGGGCGCTCATTTGGCGGTTTTCTCGCCCTTCGCGGCGGCATTGGCGCCCTTGGCGGCGGGCTTGTCCCCGGCCTTGGGGGTGGGCGAGGGGGCTTCGCCGCCTTTCACCTGCGCCTTGGCGCTCTCGGAGGGCTCGGGCGTTTCCGCCTCGGCCTCGGTGATCGGCGCGGGGGCGGGCAGGTTGCCCTTCACCGCGGGGGGCATGCCCAGCAGCATCC
This sequence comes from Carideicomes alvinocaridis, assembly GCA_005473895.2. Classification (GTDB taxonomy): domain Bacteria; phylum Pseudomonadota; class Alphaproteobacteria; order Rhodobacterales; family Rhodobacteraceae; genus Carideicomes; species Carideicomes alvinocaridis. The sequence continues at coordinate 1,985 of SRJI02000080.1, read as the reverse complement.
GGGTCACGGTGATCAGCTCGTCGCGCATCTGCGGCCGGGGGGTGACCCGGTCGAGCATGCCGTGATCCAGCAGGTACTCGGCCCGCTGGAAGCCCTCGGGCAGTTTCTCGCGGATGGTCTGTTCGATGACGCGCGGCCCGGCAAAGCAGATCAGCGCGTTGGGCTCGGCGATCTGCACGTCGCCCAGCATCGCGTAGGAGGCGGTGACCCCGCCGGTCGTGGGATGGGTCAGGACCACGATATAGGGCAGCCCCGCCTCTTTCAGCATCTGGATCGCCACGGTGGAGCGCGGCATCTGCATCAGGGACAGGATCCCTTCCTGCATGCGGGCGCCGCCGGCGGCGGAGAACAGGATCAGCGGTCGCTTGCGTTCCACCGCGCGCTCGGCGGCGGCGATGATGGCGTTGCCGACATACATCCCCATGGAGCCGCCCATGAAGGAAAAGTCCTGCGCCGCGGCGACGATCGGGGTGCGCCCCATCTCGCCCTCGGCGACCAGCATCGCCTCTTTCTCGCCGGTGGCCTTCTGCGCCGCCTTGAGCCGGTCGGGATAGCGTTTCTGGTCACGGAAATGCAGCGGGTCGGTCACCGGGGCGGGCACCGCGATCTCGTGGAAGATGCCGCCGTCGAACAGCGCCTTGAACCGCGCCCGGGGGCTGATCTGCATGTGATGGCCGCAATGGGTGCAGACGTTCAGGTTGTCGCTCAGCTCCCGGTGGAAGAGCATCGTGCCGCATTCGTCGCATTTCGACCAGAGGTTCTCGGGTACTTCGCGACGCGAGAAGATCGAGTTGATCCGCGGCCGCACGTAGTTGGTGATCCAGTTCATCCCTTGCCTCTTTCGCGGCGTGTCCGTGCGGGAAATAAGCCGCCTCGAGGCGGAATGCAAACCATGTGCGCGGGGCACCGGGGTTGCCCGCCGGGCAGGCGCCTTGCGGGGCGCGTGCTAGGCCGTTTCCACGCAATGCCGGCGGAAGGCGCGTTTCAGCAGGTCCAGTTCGGCGCGCAGCAGGTCCATCTCGGCGCGGATGTCCTCGTCCAGCGCGTCGCCGCAGATCAGGCCCACCTTGCCCAGCACTTCGCCGCTGCGCGCGTCCGAGATCAGCACCGTCTGCACCCCGTCCGTCAGCACCGAGGGGGGCAGGGCGATGCGCAGCACCCATTCGCCGTCGCCCTCGCCCTCGCGCAGCGCGACCTTGTCCAGCGGCTGGCCCAGATGGGTGACCTCGATCTCGGGCGGGAGGCCCTCGTCGCCGGTCCGGGTGACCAGCCCCACCCAGACCCCTTCGACGAAGCGTGTCTTGGTCAGTCGGAAATCGCTCATCCCTGCCTCTTTCAGAATTCCGCGCGCTTGCGGCGGCTCATGGTGAGATCGCGGATCACCACCTGGTTCATTTCCGGCCCATCGAAGATGAGGTCGAGCCACAGCTTCTCGATCCGCTTCTCGTGCAGCCTGGCATAGGCCAGGTCGAATTCCACCATGATCTCGGGCTCGGCCAGCGGAAGCTCCCGCACGATCTGCTCGGTATTCGGCCCGTGGCGGATGTTGAGCCTTGCGAAGATCTCCAGCGGCTTCTCCATCTCGACGATGGTTTCCAGCCGCACGAGGTGTTTCTGCACCAGCCCCTCCGCCGCCTCCGGGGGCAGGTCGAGCGCCAGCGACAGGTAGGACCCGTCGAAGCGGAACACGTCCATGCGCAGCCCGAACGGGGCCAGGTCCCCGGCGCGGCGGTTGCGGATCTGGCGCAGCGTCAGCTCGGAGAAGCGGCAATCGTGGAACAGCGTCACCTCGTCGCCCAGCGTCGCCTTGGACGGCGCGGAGGCGATGCCCGGCACCGGCAGTGGGCCGCGCCAGAGCGCGGGGCGCCAGCTCCAGTCCGCGTCGCCGGGGGTGCGGAAGGTCGCGGCCCCGATCAGCGGCAGGGCCAGCCGGTTCTCGGCCACGGCGAGAAAGCGGTCGAGCTGCGCCCGCAGGCGCCGGGCCT
>SRJI02000514.1 GCA_005473895.2 Carideicomes alvinocaridis | reverse complement strand
ACCTGTACCGCCACCGCGAGCAGTGGCCGCAGAGCGCGGGCGTGGGCAAGACCCTGGTGAGCTCCTCGATGATCGACCGCGTGGCCGGGGATCTGGGCCGCGAGCTCGTGGAGGTGCCGGTGGGCTTCAAGTGGTTCGTGCCGGGCCTGCTGACGGGCACCGGCGTGTTCGGCGGCGAGGAGTCCGCGGGCGCGTCCTTCGTGCAGTTCGACGGCAGCCCGTGGTCCACGGACAAGGACGGGCTGCTGCTGTGCCTGCTGGCCGCGGAGATCATCGCCGTGACGGGCCAGTCCCCGTCCGAGCGGTACCGCGACCTCGTGGCCCTGCACGGCGACCCGGCGTACGCGCGCATCGACGCCCCCGCGACCGCCGAGCAGAAGGCGAAGCTGAAGACCCTTTCCCCCGACGACGTCCCCGTGACCGAGCTGGCCGGCGAGACCATCCTCGCGACGCTGACCAAC
>SRJI02000513.1 GCA_005473895.2 Carideicomes alvinocaridis | reverse complement strand
GATGTCCAGTGTACTCGCCTCTGAGGACTCCCGACAGGGACATCCCGTTCGGGACCACGCCGCTCCACCCCGCCTCCCTGCTTGGACGCCCCCACTACCCTGGATCCCATGCCCGACACCCCGCAGCCCCCCGCCGTTCCCGCGCACCCGGACCACTTCGGCTTCGAGGTGACCCACCGCCTGGAGACCCCCGGGCACGACGGCGCCCCGCTCGGGCGCACCGGCGTGATCACCACGCCGCACGGGCGGATCCAGACGCCGGCGTTCATCCCCGTCGCGACGCAGGCCTCGGTGAAGGCCGTGCTGCCCGAGTCCATGGCGGAGCTCGGCGCGCAGGCGCTGCTGGCCAACGCGTATCACCTGTACCTGCAGCCYGGCGACGACCTCCTGGACGAGGCCGGCGGCCTCGCACCTGTACCTGCAGCCTGGCGACGACCTCCTGGACGAGGCCGGCGGCCTCG
>SRJI02000512.1 GCA_005473895.2 Carideicomes alvinocaridis | reverse complement strand
GCCACGCGGACGTAGCCGTCGCCGCCGGCACCGTAGAACACGCCGGGCCCGGCGATGATGCCCAGGTCCGCCAGTTCGCCCAGCAGGTCCCACGAGTCCTGCGCCGTGGCGTCGGCCGGGTCCAGGTCCGCCCGCCGGGTCCACAGGTACAGCCCCGCCTCGGAGTGGTCCACCGTGTGGCCGGAGGCCTCCAGCGCGGTGCGCAGCGCGTCCCGACGGCGGCGGTAGCGGTCCTTCTGCTCCGCGACGTGCGCGTCGTCGGCCAGGGCCACGGCCATCGCATGCTGCACCGGGGCCGGCACGATCATGCCCGCGTGCTTGCGGGTGTTGACCAGGGTCGCCACGAGCTGCGGATCCCCCGCGGCGAACGCGGCGCGGTAGCCGGCGAGGTTGGACTGCTTGGACAGCGAGTAGACGCTCAGCAGGCCCGTCAGGTCGCCGCCGGCGACCTCGTCGGACAG
>SRJI02000511.1 GCA_005473895.2 Carideicomes alvinocaridis | reverse complement strand
GCCTCGGCGCGGTCGGTCGTCGCGCGGGCGAGTGTCTCCCACACGGCCCGCACGTCCGCCGGCAGTCCCCCGGCCTCGAGCTCGCCGAGGGTCTCACGGTGGGTCCGCAGCGTGTCGACGTCGCCGCGGGCCACGGGGCCGGTGAGGGCGCCGTCGCCGTCGGTGAGCGCGTTCTCCAGCGCGGCGGTCATGAGCGAGCGCAGCACCCGCTCCGGGTCGGCCACCCCGATCGTCTCGAGGATCTGACGGGCCTGCGCCGTCAGCGTCACCAGGTGGTTCGACCCGTGGGACAGCGCCAGGTGGTAGGCCGCCCGGTCGGCCTCCTTCACGACCACGGGCTCGCCGCCCATCTCCACCACGAGCGCCTGGGCCACGGGCAGCACCACGGGGTCCGCGGTCACGCCGAACACGCAGTCCTGCAGCCGCGCGACGTCGAGGCTCAGCCCCGTGAACGTCATGGCC
>SRJI02000510.1 GCA_005473895.2 Carideicomes alvinocaridis | reverse complement strand
ACCGGTGTCTTGAAGCCGCCTATGCCCACGGCAAAATTGTCGAACTTTCAGGCCGTCTTAGGTATTCGGCTGGATGGTCTACGTTGGCGGGAATTGTCGAGGGGGTCCTGGGATGGAGGCCGCAGGAGCTGCAAAGTCTGACGGACCTTCTTCGCCGAGCTCATCGTGATGACGTAGAGCGTCTATACGAGCTCCTTAGGGGCAGCGACAAGCCTAAGGATGATGTGGTCGCGGGCGCAGCTGAGCGTATCTACAGGGTTAGGAATGGAATCGTGCATTATCGGGCGGGGGGCGACCGAGTTTCGCCGGATCAATATGAATGGAATGAAGTTTGTACTTTGCTGGCAAAAGTTGTCCTGGATGTCCTTTCTGATGTGCACGAGGTTGTTGCCGGGTCTTGACATTATTAGTATCGTTTGCTGCGAATCTGCGCCGTCTAACTGGGGCTGTTACCTTTCTCCCA
>SRJI02000509.1 GCA_005473895.2 Carideicomes alvinocaridis | reverse complement strand
GAGATGTTGATATCAATGCTATTCATGATCACATRGCTTTAATTAAACAACAAAATGATCATATAGCTTTATTAGATGCTAAAATTGCCGAGCATAACTTAGAAAATGAAAAGTTTAAATTTGCTAGGAGTATGCTCTATARTGGGAGACGCCCTGGCATYAAGGATGGCATTGGCTTCCAAARGGGAGACAATGTCAAACTTAATGCCCCTCCWAAGAAYTTRTCYAACTTTGTTAAGGGCAAGGCTCCCATGCCTCAGGATAACGARGGYTACATTTTGTACCCTGCCGGYTATCCYGAGARCAAAATTAGGARAAYTCATTCTAKGAAGTCTCACTCTGGCCCTAAYCATGCTTTTATGTATAAGGGTGAGACATCTAGCTCTAGGCAACCAACCCGYGCCAAGTTGCCTAGAAAGAAAACTCCTATTGCATCAAATGATGATGCCATTTCATTTAAAAC
>SRJI02000508.1 GCA_005473895.2 Carideicomes alvinocaridis | reverse complement strand
AGGTGTTCCGGGGAGGGCGGCCCACCCGGCCTTTCCCCATGCAGGATCAGGCGGAGCCAGTGATCGACGACAGCCCCTGCTTCGTAGCGGGTCGCGAACTCGATGGCAGATCGAGCAGCAGAGTCATAGGCGTCCCGGTCGCCCGCGGTCCGGTGGATGCGGTCCGCTGCGGACGCGGCGTCTGTCACGAGGCTCTCGGGGGGGAAGATCTCGTCCGATCCCTCACGGCGCCACACGACGGGGACGGCGCCTGAGGCCATGCCTTCGGCCGGGGCGAGGTGGAAGGTCTCACGGGTGCTGGGGGACAGCATCCAGCCGATGTTCCGGAACCAGTTGCCCATGTCCGGTCCGAAGTCGTCGAACACCACGGCCCGGCGGAGCCGGGGATTGGAACGCAGCCGTTCGTAGTTGGCCAAGTATGTGTCGCGACGCAACGGGTGCCGCCACACGTACGGATAGTTCCA
>SRJI02000507.1 GCA_005473895.2 Carideicomes alvinocaridis | reverse complement strand
TCGGAGAACCGGCCCGCACCCACGCGTGGTGGGCCACGGAGAGCGGCTCGATGAGCGCGGCCTGGTCGAGAGGCACGGAGTCGGCCACGGGGTGGACCCAGCGGCGCCGCACCGCGATCTGCTCGGCCAGGCCGCCGCCGTCGCCGCCCAGGCCGATGAAGTTCATGTCCGGCGCGAGGTTGTAGTCCGGTCGGTCCTGGTCCTCCTCGCGCACGATGTAGGGCTCCACGACGACCTTCTGGCCGACCTCGAGGTCCGTGACCCCCTCGCCCAGGGCGGCGACGGTGCCGGACATCTCGTGGCCGAGCGTGACGGGGGCGGCGTCACCGGAGATCGGGTGCGGGTGTCCGGCCGGCGGGATGAAGATCGGGCCCTCGAGGTACTCGTGCAGGTCCGTGCCGCAGATGCCGCACCACGCGACGTGCACGAGGACCTGCCCCGGACCGGCCGTGGGCGAGTCGATC
>SRJI02000079.1 GCA_005473895.2 Carideicomes alvinocaridis | reverse complement strand
CGGCCCAGGGTGGCGCCGCCGCGCGGGATCAGGTCGACCACCCCGTCGTCGAGCCGCGCCGCGGCGGCGGCGAGCGCGTGGAAGGGCCGGATCGCCCCCTGCTCGTAGAGCGCCGGGAGCCCCAGCCATTCGCGCCTTGGCGCTTCGGCGGGCGACCGCGCCAGGTGCAGCCCGCCAAGCACCCCCAGCCCGACCGCCGAGAGCGAGGCTGCGAGACCCGTCCACGACCCCTCCGGCAGCGCCGCGCCGATCCACCGGGCCGCCGCGTCGTGAACCCCCGGCAGCCAGAGCGCCGACAGGGCCAGCGTGGCGCCCGACAGGGCCAGCAGCGCGGCCAGCTCGCCCGCGAGGGCGGGGGCCTCCCGGTCCTCGCCGGGGCCGAAGGCGGCCACCGCGAACCGGGTGGCATAGGCCGCGCTCAGCCCGGTGGCGAGAAGCATCGCGGCGGACCAGAGCGGCCCGGCCTGCTCCATCGCCTTCACGATCTCCTCCTTGGACCAGGCCCCGGCAAAGGGCGGCACGGCAGCCAGCGACAGGGCGGCCACGGCGGTGAGGGACGCGGTGGCGGGGAGTGCCCTCCCGAGCCGCATCTCGCGCAGCTCGAAGCTGCCGGTGACCCGGTGCGCGATCCCGGCGGTGCAGAACAGGGCGGACTTGGTGGCGGCATGGACCACCAGGTGCAGCAGGGCGATGCCGGGAAATCCCGCCCCCACCGCCGCGATCATCAGCCCCATCTGGGCCGAGGTCGAGCCGGCGAGCAGCTTCTTCGCATGGGCCTCGCGCAGGGCGACCGCGCCGGCCAGGATCGCGGTGCCGAGGCCGATGACCATCGCCGCCGTCCCGAAGCCCGGCACGCCGGCGAGCTGCGGCTGCAGCCGGACGAGGATATAGGCCCCCGCGGCCACCATGGTGGCGGAATGCAGCAGCGCCGAGACCGGGGTCGGCCCGTCCATCGCCCGGAAGAGCCAGGGCGCGAAGGGCAGCTGGCCCGCCTTGGAAATCGCCGCCAGCAGCACCCCGAAGGCCACCAGCGTCAGCGGCCAATTCCCGAGCCCGCCAAGCGCGTCGTAGCCCGCATCGCCGCCATGGGTGAGCGCCGCCAGTACCGCGAGGAAGAGGCCGAGGTCGCCGGCGCGGGTGAGCACGAAGGCGAAGTTCGCCGACCGGCCCGGCGCCCGCTCCTGCCACCGGTGCCCGATCAGCGCCCAGGAACAGGCGCCGACCACCTCCCAGCCGATCAGCAGCGTCACCAGGTCGGCGGCGATGACCACCAGCTCCATGCCGCCGGCAAAGACCAGCATCAGCCCGACGAGCCGGGGCAGGCCGCGCGCCGCCTCGTGCATGGCGGCAAACAGCGTGACCGGCAGCAGGATGACCGGCACCAGCACCGCCATGAGCTGGGCCTGCGGCGGCAGGGCGGCGCGCAGGACGATCGCCTCGGACCAGGCGATGCGCCCGGCCTGGCCGCCGGCGAAGAGCGCCAGGAGCAGCGTCGCCCCGCCCGCGAGCGCGCCCGCCGCGGCCAGCCGCCCGCGGGATCCGTTCCCGTTCCGGATCGGGGGCCCCATCAGGCTCCAGATCGTCAACCCGGCCAGCACCGGCAGGTATGCCAGCGCCCAGATCAATGCTTCAGCGTCCCGAGGCTTTCGGTCATGTCGGCCTGGCGCTTGCGGTAGACCGCCACGATCAGGGCAAAGCCGATGGCCATCTCCACCGCCATCACCGCCATGACGATGATCGCCAGGAGCTGGCCCTCGGGCATGCCGCCGAGCGCCAGCGCCCAGAAGCCGATCGTCGCCAGCAGCGCGCCGTTCAGCATCAGCTCCAGCCCCATCATCAGCATGACGAAGCTTTGCTGGCTGAGCGCCCCGTAAAGCCCCAGCCCGATCAGCGCCGCCGCGCCGAGAAGGACGATGGTCAGCGTCATCCGTGACCCCCGTGGTGATGGTGGTGGCCAGGCCCGCCCTCTTCCCCGGGGGTGCGGCCGGCCGGGGCGCCGCCCGCGGTCAGGCCGGGCGGGCGCGAGCCCTCGTCGGCGGCGCCGTGGCGCCCTTGCCGCGAGGACAGGATCACCGCGCCCACCATCGTCGCCAGCAGCGTGACGCCCGCCGTCTCGAAGATCAGCATCGAGGGCCCCAGCAATTCGTGCCCCAGCTGCGCCACCACCCGGGCCTGCGGCGGCACCGGGTCGGAGGGCGGGGCCGAGAGGAGGATCGCGGTGCCGAGGCCGAGGAAGGCCGCCAGCCCCGCCGCGATGGAGACCCCGTGCTGGTGCACCATCATCATCGGGTTGAGCCCGGCCGGGTTCATCATGAACATGACCATGAAGATCGCCATGACCATCATCTCGACGGCCATCATGAACACGGTCGCGATGCCGATATAGGGCGCCGAGAGCAGCAGGCCGATCGCCCCCACCGCCATGAAGGACAGCATCAGCGAGAAGGAGGCGCGGACCATGGAATCGACGCGGAAGACGCGCCAGCCGGTCCAGACGGCGAAGGCGGTGAGCAGCAGGAGGACGAGATCGGTCACGGGATCGGTCACAGGATCGGTCACAGGGCCAGCACCCCCGAGATGGCGAGATGAAGGAAGGAGAGCGGCAGCAGGAGGATCCACAGCAGCGTCAGCATCCGCCCCGGCGGCGGGCGCGCCACGTGGTTCCCGAGCCAGGCGGTCAGCGCCATCAGCGCCGCGGTCTTCAGCCACAGCCAGACCGGGCCGGGCAGCAGGGGGCCGAGCGGCCCGCCCAGGAAGACCGTCGCCGCCAGCGCCGAGACCGAGACCAGCATCGCGGCCCGCGCGAGGTACCATGTCGCCCGGGCCGCGCCGCTTTCTTCCGCCGAGGTGCCGGTGGCGATGTCGGCCCCGTCCGCGTAATCCATCGGCCCGCGCAGCGTCAGGGCGAGCGCCACCACCAGGAAAAGCGGCAGGCCCAGCGGCTGGCGGATCACGTTCCAGATCTCGCGCTGGCTGTCGACGATGGCGACGAGCGACAGGCTCTCGGCCGGCAGGGCGGCGGCGATCAGCACGAACATCGAGGGCAGCATGACCGGCAGGGCCAGCGCCGCGTAGCGGTAGGCGCCGATCAGCGGAAAGGGGGCGTTGGGCGCCCAGCCATGCAGGAAGATCGTGACCACGATCAGCGCCTCGCAGCTGCCCCAGATCACGATGCCCGCGGGGCTGTCGATCAGCGCCAGGCCCGGTGCGAAGGGCACCACCGACAGGCCGATGGCGGCGAGGGCGAGGTACCAGGCGGGGGCCAGGTCGCGGTTCAGGCGGTCGGGCGCCTCGGTCTCCACCCGCGCGCGGAAGAACTCGGCCACCAGCGCCGGCTGCGCCCGGTCCAGCAGCACGGCGAAACAGGCCCCCGCCAGCAGGGTCGCGAGGACCGCGAGGACGAGCAGGCCGGTCATGCCGCCGCGTCCCGTCTCGCCGCACGGATGAGCTCGGACGGGGGCAGGGAGGCCAGGATCAGCATGGCCTCGCACCATTCCGCCCCGGCCAGCAGGGCGGGCAGGTCGAAGGCGGGCACCGTGACAGGCCGGTCCGCGAGCCAGGCCGCGAGCCGCGCCCGCAGGTCCGCCCCGCCGATCCGGCCCAGCCCCGGCGGCACCGCC
>SRJI02000506.1 GCA_005473895.2 Carideicomes alvinocaridis | reverse complement strand
GCCCTCGTCGCGGTCTGCGCGGTGGGCGCCTACTGGTTCGCGGAGACCGTCCTGGGCCACCAGCAGCCCCTGTTCGCCTCCACCGCCCTGCTGATCGCCCTCGGCTTCCAACGGGAGCCGAAGCTGCGCAAGGTGGCCGAGGTGGCCGTCGGCTGCACCGTCGGCATCCTGATCGGGGACCTGCTCATGGTCGGGCTCGGCCGCGGCCTGTGGCAGGCCTCGGTGGTCGTGTTCGTGTCCGTGATGGTGGCCCGGTTCCTGGACTCCGGCGCCACGTTCACGATGCAGATGTCCCTGCAGTCCGTTCTCGTGGTCCTCCTGCCCATCGGCACGGGAGGGCCGTTCGTCCGCAGCCAGGACGCGATCGTGGGCGGCGTCCTGGCCCTGCTCGTCACGTTCCTCTCGCCCCAGGACGTGCGCCGTCCCGCGGTGCGTCAGCTGGGTGGGCTCTACAACTCGATCGCC
>SRJI02000505.1 GCA_005473895.2 Carideicomes alvinocaridis | reverse complement strand
CTCGACGGTGAGGACGTGCTGGAGATGAGCGTCGACGAGCGCGCCCAGGCCGGCCTCTTCCTGGCCATGCAGTACCCCGTGGAGATCCCGGGCGTCACCATGACCAACTTCCTGCGCACCGCCAAGACCGCGCTCGACGGCCAGGCCCCCTCGCTGCGCACCTGGACCAAGGACGTCAAGGGCGCCTTCGAGGCCCTGCAGATCGACCCGGCGTTCATGAACCGCAACGTCAACGAGGGCTTCTCCGGCGGCGAGAAGAAGCGCGCCGAGATCCTCCAGCTCGAGCTGTTCAAGCCCACGTTCGCGATCCTCGACGAGACCGACTCCGGCCTCGACGTCGACGCGCTGCGCATCGTCTCCGAGGGCGTCAACCGCGCCCAGGCGCAGAACGAGATGGGCACCCTGCTGATCACCCACTACACGCGGATCCTCAACTACATCAAGCCGGACCACGTGCACGTGCTG
>SRJI02000504.1 GCA_005473895.2 Carideicomes alvinocaridis | reverse complement strand
GACCGAACGGCGGGTCGGGGTCGAGGCGGTGTGCTCGCCGCTGCAACGCCGCTCGCAGCTCGTGATCCAGGGCACCTATCTCGCGCCGTGGGCGGTCTCGGCTTCCTTCCACGCCGCCGGGTCGGTGTAGCCGGGGATGTTGACGAGCACCTCGGTGCCGGGATACGTGTAATGATCCGGCATCACCGTCCACCCCCGCCCGAGACATTGGCCCGCGGCGTGTTACCGGGTGATGCCGTGCTTCGCGTCGATCTGCGCCAGCCGGACGGCGATGGCGTCATCGGCGGACATCTCTCCAGTGAGCACCTTGCGGCCCAGGGCACGGTCGGCGTCAGTCTCCTCTTCGCTAGCCATCCGCTGGCTCGCAGTGACCTGCGCTTCGAGCCGGTCGATCTCGGCCTGTTCCAGGGCCTTCGTCGTCGCCATGACCTGTCCTCCTTCATGCTCGCCCGACACCTTCCATTCT
>SRJI02000502.1 GCA_005473895.2 Carideicomes alvinocaridis | reverse complement strand
GCGGCGCCTCCATGCCGCCAGCAAGCAGCGAGCCGACCAGCCCGCCGACGCCCAGCGTCGCCAGCACCGCCCCGTAGACCGCGGCACCGTTCTCGTGGCCGTCGCGCAGCAGCACCGGCAGCAGCACCTCGAGGACGCCGGTCGTCACCAGGCCCATGACGGCGGCGAACAGGACGCTGCTCCTCACCCAGCGCGTCCGGAGGACGTACGTGAATCCCTCGGCCAGGTCCCGGAACGGGTGCTGAGGCGCCGCATTCGTATCTGGAGGGCCCACCGCAGGCAGGCGGGCGGCCAGCACCGCGCCGGCCGCGAGCGAAAGGGCAATGAGCAGCCCGCCCGCAGGAGGTGTCGTCGCACCGATGACCGCCCCGGTCAGGGCTGGTGCCAGGGCCTGACCGACGACGGGCCGCGTCGCCGCCCCGGTCAGGGCTGGTGCCAGGGCCTGACCGACGACGGGCCGCGTCGCC
>SRJI02000501.1 GCA_005473895.2 Carideicomes alvinocaridis | reverse complement strand
CGATCAAGTAGGTGAACGGCATGAGGATGAACGTGAGGAACGCCGGGAAGGCCGCGCCCGGGTCGGACCAGTCGATCTGCACCACGTGCTGGCACATCATGAACCCGACCACCACGAGCGCGGGGGCCACGGCCTCGAACGGCACGAGGTGGATGAGCGGGGAGAGGAACACGGCCGCGAGGAAGAACAGGCCGGTGAACACGGAGGCCAGGCCGGTCCGGGCGCCCTCACCGATGCCGGTGCCGGACTCCACGAAGATCTGATGCGCCGAGCCGGAGGCGCCGCCACCCACGGTGACGGCGAGCGCGTCCGCGGCGAGCACCCGGTTCAGGTCGGGGATGGAGCCGTCCGGGTTCACGGTGCCGGCCTCGCGGGCCAGGCCCACGGAGACGCCCATCGCGTCGAAGAACACGGAGAGCAGGATCGCGAACACGAGCAGGGAGGCCATCAGCCCGCCCACGGAGGTG
>SRJI02000078.1 GCA_005473895.2 Carideicomes alvinocaridis | reverse complement strand
GTGGACGGTCGCGCGGAGATACATGTCCCTTGAAACGGTCGCGCGCGTCACCGACAATCCGGACATCAGGTTGCCCGCCGTGGCCACCTGATCAGGCTCGGACCTCTCCGAAGGTCGGCGCTCCTACACCATTTCCCGGGACACTACCAGGACGCTGGCCGCCTCGAACAGATAGTTACGCCGCAACCGGTCGCCCCATCGCGACACTCGGCCCTTCGTATCGGTTTCGCCGGACTGCTTTCGTCACGTGGGGTCAGGCCGAGATAAGCGCCAACCTTCGCCGCGTTGGCGAAGCGAGAGGGGTCGTCAATCGTATAGCGGAAGGTGAGGGCCGTCACCACGCCGATCCCCGGCACGGTCATCAGCCGACGGGTGATGTCGACTTTCCTGGCGAGTTGGCGAACCCTTCGGTCGAGAAAATCCAACTCGCTACAGACATGGGTATGGACCGAAAGTAGCGGTAGCAGCACCGGCTACAGGATATGTCCTTCGCCAGAAAGCTCTTCAACCCGGCGGAGGCCTGAGCCAGCATGACCTTGCACGGGGGCAAGGTGGACGCCATAGAGGTCGTGAGCACCCGACCGGTGCGCTGGCGATATCCGAGAGCCAGAAAGAACTGGCTGCATTCCATGCGATGCCAATGATCGCCCCCCCCCGCACTCACTGCGCCTGCCTCGCGTAAGACACCTCGCGCAAATGAGGCCTGCCCGCCAGAGGACTGTGGAGGGCCCTACTCTTACGAAGAGTTTCTCGACGCGCTGACCGACAAACACCACCCGGAACATCGTGAAAGCAATGGGCGGGCGCGTTCGAACCGGAAGTGTTCAGCGTGCAGCAAGCCAATGCCGCCGTCGGTGCGATGTTTGTGTGGGCAAAAGACCGCCACAATCGAAAGGGAAATTTGGCTTTGGTTTGGCGCAGAGGCTTCGACATGGGCACAAAGCTTCAACTTTTCGATCCGAAGGGCCGAGCGTCTTCTCAGCCAATCCAGGGCATCCACGCCCTGCTTTTCTGGTGAGTTCCAGAGTGGAAAACCACCAAACTCTTTGAGAACTTCAGAATTTGTCGATCCTTGATGGACTATCTCACAGATTTTCACAGAAACAAGTGGCGACCTCTTTAAAAAACCATCGTTGTGTCGCCCATGAGTGGACAAGAGCACGAAAAACTAAAGAGCCTTCTTGAGGCTGTCCCCACAGGGTTCCTCGTGGACTCCGCCTGGCTTGAACACCACGGGATAGGCCGGCGTTCGTCCTACGCCTATGTCCAAAGCGGCTGGCTAGAACGCCTTGGACGCGGAGTGTTCCGCCGCCCCCCACCAAGCAGCGCCACCACAAACACGCTCGACTGGAAGACCTGCCTGCTCTCGCTCCAGCACATCATGCACTACCCTGTCCATGTCGGCGGGGTGACGGCATTGAGCCTGCAAGGCTATGCGCACTATCTCTCCCTCGGCGACAAGAGCACAGTCTGGCTCTACGGCTCAAAAAACCCCAACTGGCTCGAAAAACTGCCGCTCAACGCCGAACTCCGCACACGCAGCGTATCACTGTTCTCCGATCTTGAATTGGGTGTCGATGGCGCACGAAGGAATCCCGACGAGACAGCATCGTCCCTGCCCTGGGACTGGAAACTGGTGATGTCTTCGCCGGAACGCGCGGTGTTTGAGGCGCTGGACGAGTTGCCGGATCAAGAGAGTTTTCACAACCTCGACATGGCGTTCGAAAGCCTGACGACGTTGCGCCCGAGAACCCTCTCGGCGCTGCTCAGCAGTTGCAAGAAGATCAAGGTCAAACGCCTGTTCTTCGTGTTCGCCGACCGCCACGACCATGCTTGGCGCAAGCGACTCGATCCGGAAGAGTTCGACCTCGGCAGCGGGGATCGCGCATTAGTCAAAGGCGGCAAGATACATCCGCGCTACAGGATCATGGTGCCCGAAGGGTTTGCAAGAAAGGAACGTGGTCATGGCGCGTGAGGACTATGCCGCCCAAGTAGCCCTGCTCATGCGGATACTCCCATATGTGGCCAAGGAGGAGATATTTGCGCTGAAGGGCGGGACGGCCATCTACCTCTTCTATCGCGACCTTCCGCGCATCTCGGTCGATATCGATTTGACCTATCTGCCCCTCAAGGATCGCGCCGAAAGCCTCGTCGAGATCAACGACGCGATGGACCGGATTGCCGCCGCCATCGAAGGCGGCATCACCGGCGCCAAAGCGCAGCGCATTGCCGGCGGTGGCGGCGGCGCCACGCGTCTCGTCACTCGGCGACGTTCAGAGCATTCTGGCAGAAGCTGCAGGAGGCAGGGAAACCGGTGAAAGCTGCTTTGGCTGCGACGGCCAGAAAGCTGCTCAGCGTACTCAACAGCATGGTCGTGAACGGCACCTACTTCCGGGAAGTTCAGCCAACCTGAGTACAGTTGCCGGAAAGCCCGGAACGCTTCATAGCCCCTCTCACCGATACCTGCAACAGCGGTGTGGACTTGCAATTTGACAAAACGTCCCTCGTGTGACCAAGTGTCCTTGGTCCGGGGACAGAGGACACTTCGTATAAGATGATGAAAAGTCAAGATATTGTCATTTTGCTCAAGCTTGTGAGCCTCCAAAATCAGGAAGATTCCGATCTTCTAGATAGCCCCGACTGGTCCTCGGGTCGCGAAGAGCCTTACTCGGTCCGTGGTCTGGGCAATTCTCTTGGCATCAGCAAGACAGAAGTCAGCGCTTCGCTCAACCGTAGCCTAGAGTCCGGCCTGGCCATAAGGGATCGTAGCTATCGGCGGGTGAAGCCAAATCGTCGTGACCTGTGCGAGTTTATCGCCAATGGTCTGAAGTTTGTCTTTCCGGCGAAACCCGGCGCGCCAGAGCGAGGCGTTCCAACTGGGTTCTCTGCGCCGATGCTCAAAGGTCAGCTCATTAGTGTCGGCCAAGACATCTATGTATGGGCTTATGCGGAGGGTCGAGTGCGCGGACTTTCGATTGAACCGCTGTTCAAATCTGTCCCCGAGGCCGTCCAGAAAGACCAGCGCCTGTACGAATATCTCGCACTGGTTGAGCTACTCCCCATCTGTTGGACAGGATCTGGCGTGATTTAAGCTACTCTTTGCACCTGCTGATCGGGTTGGTTGATATCATTTCTCTGCCAGTAGACCAGCGCCGGAGGCTGGCCGCCCAGGGCTGAATGCGGGCGCTGGTGGTTGTAGAAGCTCATCCATTTCCGGATGGCCGCTTTCGTCTCCGATCCGGTCTCCCAGGCATGCAGATAGACGCACTCGTATTTCAGGGTGCGCCACAGCCTCTCGATGAAGATGTTGTCGAGGAACCGGCCCTTCCCATCCATCGATATCCGCACCGCTGATCGGCGCAGCCGATCCGTCCAGGCGAAGGATGTGAACTGGGACCCCTGATCCGTATTCATGATCTCGGGCGGGCCGAACTTGTGGATGGCCTCGGTCAGCGCCTCGACACAGAAGTCGGCCTCCAGCGTGTTCGAGATCCGCCAGGACAGAACCTTGCGGGTATGCCAGTCCATGATCGCCACCAGATAGAGGAACCCTCGGCGCATGGGCAGATAGGTGGTAACCGACCGATTGGTGCCGCCTGCCTGACGAAGGCTGGGCGAGCTAAGACACGTGCATAAAGACGTAGTTATGCACGTGTCTTAGCGGGAGATGCTATGCTGGGTGAGATTCTGGGCGTTGAGCGGCGCCGGCGGTGGAGTGATGA
>SRJI02000498.1 GCA_005473895.2 Carideicomes alvinocaridis | reverse complement strand
CCACCGCCTCATCCTGCAGACATTCCGGTCCTGGGACAGCACCGAGGTCGAGGACTTCGCGGACTACTTCCTGGACCGTTGCACGCTGGTGCGCCTGATCGTCAGCGACCTCGACGCGGCCTTCCAGATGTTCGACTCGCAGAACACCCGCGGCCGGGCGCTCCTGCCCACCGACCTACTGAAGGCATACCACCTCCGCGCCTATGCAGAGGCCACATCGGACCGGGCGGCGATCCTCGCGGCCGTGCGGGAGTGGGAAGCTACCCCGCCGTTCGAGATCCACCATCTCTTCTCGCGTCTGCTCTATCCGATCCTCCGCTGGAGCGCCGGTGAGTCCCTGCCGCGCGACGGCTTCACCGCGTCCCGGATCGGAGCGTTCAAGGGGATCTCCGCGGGGCCGACGGGCCTCGGCCGACTGCCCTGGGCGCACGGGCTTCTCATGGCCAAGGCCCACGTGGACGACTACAAC
>SRJI02000497.1 GCA_005473895.2 Carideicomes alvinocaridis | reverse complement strand
CCTGGGACTCACGTCCGAGGACCGTCCCGTGGTGGGCGCGGCCCAACTGGTGGAGGAGCGCACGGGCGAGCCGGGCGCCGCCGTCGAGCTGGCGGACGGGACGCTGGTGACCGGCAAGACGTCCCCGCTGCTGGGCTGCTCCGCGGCCATGCTGCTGAACGCGCTCAAGGTGCTGGCCGGCATCGAGGACGACGTGCACCTGCTCTCCCCCGCCTCGATCGAGCCGATCCAGACGCTCAAGACCGTGCACCTGGGCTCCAAGAACCCGCGGCTGCACACGGACGAGGTGCTGATCGCGCTGTCCGTGTCCGCGGCGACCGATGAGAACGCGAAGGCGGCCGTCGAGCAGCTGGCGAGCCTCGAGGGCTGCGACGTGCACACGACGACGATCCTCGGCTCCGTGGACGAAGGCATCTTCCGGTCCCTGGGGATGCTCGTGACGAGCGAGCCGAAGTTCCAGAAGAAGGGG
>SRJI02000496.1 GCA_005473895.2 Carideicomes alvinocaridis | reverse complement strand
CTTCTTGCCGTTCTTGCCGCGCTTCTTGCCGAACGCGCTCCACCAGCCGTTGGCCGAGCACACCCGCCACATCGTCCGGTCACACGCGGCGTGGCCGGCGTCTCGGGCCTCATCGGCCAGGTACCGGTAGCCGAACTCGGGGTCGTCGCGATGGGCGTCGAACAACGCGTTGGCCAGGTACGCCTCGGCCAGTTCGGCGTCGGTGACCGGGGTGGCGCGCCAGCGGTAGTAGGGGCTGGCGGGCGAGCTTGAGGACCCGGCACGTCACCGTGACGGGGATCCCGTCGGCGGCCAGCTCACGGACGAGCGGGTATTTCATTTTCCCGGCAGGTTCGCCTGGGACAGATAGGCCGCCGCCCGGCGCAGAACCTCGTTCTCCTGCTCCAGCAGCCGGATGCGCTTCTTGGCCTCCCGGACAGAACCTCGTTCTCCTGCTCCAGCAGCCGGATGCGCTTCTTGGCCTCCCGGA
>SRJI02000495.1 GCA_005473895.2 Carideicomes alvinocaridis | reverse complement strand
TGCGCAGCTCGTGGGAGGCGTCCGCCATGAACCGGCGCATCTGCTGCTCCTGCACGCGGCGCTGCTCCAGGGCCGCCTCGACCGAGCCGGTGAACCGGTCGAGCGCCTGGGCGACGACGGCCACCTCGTCCGGACCCTGCAGGAGCCGAGGCGGCATGCGTGAGTCCTCCGGGTCGAGCCCGGCGCGGGCCATGTCCACCTGGGCGACCCGCTCGGCGACGGCGGCGACCTCGCTGAGCGGGGCCAGGCCCCGACGCAGCCACAGGTTCACCAGGATCGCGGTGGTGAGGACGGTGACGGACAGTCCGACGGCGACCGCGACCAGCGCCTGGCGCGCGACGTCGGACATGGCGCCGGTCGGCGCCCCCACCACGAGCACCTGGTCCGCGGCCACCCAGGGGCCCGGCGCGGTCAGGGTCTGGGCCTGGACGCGATAGGAGACGTCGCCGACGACGGCGTCCAGCATCGG
>SRJI02000494.1 GCA_005473895.2 Carideicomes alvinocaridis | reverse complement strand
GTCGTCGAGGGTGTCCGCGTCGAGGGAGCCGAAGCCCTCGTCCACGAAGAGCGTGTCCAGTTCGATGCCGCCGGCTTCGGCCTGCACGGTGTCCGCGAGCCCCAGGGCGAGGGCGAGGGAGGCCATGAAGGTCTCGCCGCCCGAGAGCGTGGCCGGGTGGCGCGTCTCGTCCACGTAGTGGTCCCGGATGACGAGCTCGAGGCCCTTGTTCCCGCGCCCGCCCACGGCGTCGGAGTACTCGATCGAATACCGCTGGTCCGTCATGGCGAGCAGACGCTCGGTGGCCGCGGCGGCGACCTCCTCGAGCCGCCCGGCGAGGACGTAGCTCGTCAGGGGCATCTTGAGCAGGTTCTCCCCGCCGCCGCGGACGAGGTCGAGCAGCCCCCGCACCCGCGTGTGCTCGGCGATGAGCCCGGCGGACCGGTCCAGGACCTCGGTCAGGGCGGCCGACTGCCGGCGCACCGTGGCGA
>SRJI02000493.1 GCA_005473895.2 Carideicomes alvinocaridis | reverse complement strand
AGTCCCTGCTCGTGCTCGGCGGCGGCTACGTCGCCCTGGAGCAGGCGCAGCTGTTCGCCCGGCTCGGCTCCCAGGTCACCGTGCTGGTCCGGTCCCGGCTCGCGTCGAAGGAGGAGCCGGAGGTGTCCAGGACGCTGGAGGAGGTGTTCGCCGACGAGGGCATCCGGGTGGTCCGCCGCGCGCTGCCGACGCGGGTGTCCCGCGACGCCGCGACCGGGCAGGCCGTCGTCACCGCGGACGTCGCCGGGGGGCGGGAGGAGTTCCGCGCCGACCAGGTGCTCGTCGCCCTCGGACGACGACCGGTCACCGACGGGCTCGGCCTCGACAGGGTCGGGGTCGAGACCGGGGACCTCGGCGAGGTGGTCGTCTCCGACCGGATGCAGTCCTCCCACCCGCGGATCTGGGCCGCGGGCGACGTGACCGGCCACCCCGAGTTCGTCTACGTCGCCGCCCACCACGGCACCCTCGTC
>SRJI02000492.1 GCA_005473895.2 Carideicomes alvinocaridis | reverse complement strand
ACGAACATCAAGGCCGAGGTCCTCCAGGACAACGACACCGTCGTGCCGGGCCTGTACGCCGCCGGTGAGGTGGCCTGCGTGTCCGTGCATGGGTCCAACCGCCTGGGCACCAACTCGCTGCTGGACATCAACGTGTTCGGCCGCCGCGCCGGCATCTACGCCGCCGAGTACGCCGCGCAGGCGGACTGGGTGGAGCTGCCCGAGGGCGGCGAGCTGCCCACCGTGGAGCACATCGAGAACCTGCGCTCCGCCACCGGCTCCGAGCGCGTCGCGGACATCCGCGCCGAGCTCCAGGAGTCCATGGACGCCGACATGCAGGTCTTCCGCGACGAGGACTCGATCCGCCGCGCACTGGCCAAGATCGAGGAGCTGCGCGGCCGCTACGAGAACGTGTCTGTCCAGGACAAGGGCCACCGCTTCAACCTCGACCTGCTCGAGGGCATGGAGCTGGGCTACCTCCTGGACATCGC
>SRJI02000491.1 GCA_005473895.2 Carideicomes alvinocaridis | reverse complement strand
TGACGATGGTCTCAGATCAATCGGCCGYGTTGGCCGTGATCTGYGTGTCCACGTAGTTCTTCGTGGCSGCGTCCTGCGCRTTSGTCGGGTCCGTCACGTTCGTTATGGATGTGCCCGCGCTGTTGCCCTCGGAGAGTACTTCCGACAAGGTCTGGTCGTCGCTGCCCAAGTTGGCCAAAGGTACCTGTAACGTACCGTTGCTGTCCTCTATCTCTAGGTTCGCCCCACTYACCTCGAAGCGGGTATTGATCTCATTGGTCACGCTKCCGTCCACYTCGGTGAAGGTGCTGTTCACGATATAGGGGTCGCCAGTGGTGCCTGTGCCGCTSACACTGATGTCCGTRCCGGCGTTCACGAYSGTCTCCGAGCCATCGGCCGCGTTGGCCGTGATCTGTGTGTCCACGTAGTTCTTCGTGGCCGCGTCCTGCGCATTGGTCGGGTCCGTCACGTTCGTTATGGATGTGCCCGCGC
>SRJI02000490.1 GCA_005473895.2 Carideicomes alvinocaridis | reverse complement strand
GATCGCGTCCTGGTACTGCTTCAGGGTCTCGTCGATCTGGGCGGCGTCGAGCTGCACCGGCACGCTCGTGTCGGAGGAGAGCTTCGCGGACTCGTCCAGCACGGCCTGCTCGTGGTACAGGGCCGCGACCTTCTGGTAGGTCTCGTTGTCGCGGTCCTCGCGACGCACGGCGAAGCCGTTGACGAACGGCTTGGCGGAGTCGGCCTCGGGGTCGTCCTTGAACAGGGCGGTGTTCGTGTCGATGCCGGCGTCGGCCGAGAACGTGTTGTTGATGACCGAGCCCTGGACGGACTCGAGCGCGTTCACGGTCTGCTGCGCGGCCACGGGCTGCACCTTCACGGTGGAGGCGGCCTCGTCGATGTCGCGGACCTCAGGGCGGATGGTCTCGTTGGACAGCTTCAACAGGCCGGCGGCGACGAGCACGTTGATGGCACGGGCCTGGTTCACGGTGTCGTTCGGGATGGCGACGGT
>SRJI02000077.1 GCA_005473895.2 Carideicomes alvinocaridis | reverse complement strand
TCAAGGTCAGGGAGGGCGGACGCATCATCAGCAAGGCGATGATACTCGCCGTGGCCGTGAACGAGGACGGCAAGCGCGAGGTGCTGGGCGTCGCCACCGGCCCGTCCGAGGCGGAGACCTTCTGGACCGTCTTCCTGCGCAGCCTTGCGGACCGGGGCCTGCGCGGCGTGAAGCTGGTGATCGCAGACGACCACAAGGGCCTGTGGGCTGCCGCACGTCGCGTGTTCAACGCCACCCACCAGAGATCCCGCATTCACTGGATGCGCAACGCCCTGGCTCACGCTCCGGCAAAGCAGCGTACCGCGGTGGCGGCGATGCTGAAGACGAACTTTGCCCAGGAGAGCAAGGCCGACGCCGAGGCACAGTGGAATGTCGTGGCCAACGCCCTGCGGGAAAAACAACCCAAACTCGGCGCCCTGATGGACGCCTCCTGCGACGATGCCCTCGCTTACATGTCGTTTCCCCGCGAGCACTGGACCCAGATCGCCTCCACCAACCCGCTGGAACGTGTGAACCGCGAGGTGAAACGGCGAGCCGACGTCATAGGGATCTTCCCGAACGATGCTGCCATCGTCCGCCTCGTCGGCGCGCTGATGCTCGAGACCAACGACGAGTGGGCCGTCGCGCGGCGCTACATGAGCCTTGAAACGCTCGCCCGCGTCACCGACAATCCCAACGTCAGGCTGCCTGCCGTGGCTACCTGACAGACCCTGACCTCTCAGAAGGTCGGCGCTCCTACACCACGCCGTGGGGCACTATCCGCGTGTCGCCTCAACGTCCATGATCACCGAGTTCTTCGTGTCGATCAGGTAGTTGGTGGTATAGGCAAAATAGGGGCGGCATTCCTCCGCGCGAGTCCATTGCGCAGCCGGATCGGACTTGGCCACGAACTTCGGCTGGCTCGGAGAAGCTGCCCCGAAAACGGCATCATCCAGCGTCTCCAGGTATTCCCGAGCTGCACGGTGACCGGCCTCTCGCGCCACCTCCGGGCTCCAGTCTTCGGCAGCAATGGACCGGACCTTGTTGGCATCCGCAGAGATCAGGCTGGCATCCACGGCGAAGCCTTCGCCGGACACCAGGTCCTCCTTCAGGCAGCGCTCGACCGTGGCCTCGAATACTTGCCGCAGCAGGTTGCTTTCCCGGAACTTGCCATGGCGGTAACGGGAGAAGGTCGAGTGGTCCGGAACCTTCCCTTCCAGCCCCAGTCGACAGAACCAGCGATAGGCCAGGTTCAGATGGACCTCGTCGCAGAGGCGGCGCTCAGACAGGATGCCCATGCCGTAGCCGATCACCAGCATCCGAATGATCAGTTCCGGGTCGATGGATGGACGACCGAGATGGCTGTAGAACGGGCGCAACGCATCCCGAAGGCTGTCACCATCCAAAAGCAGGTCGATCTCTCGCAGCATGTGATCGGCCGGGACGTGCCGCTTCAGATCGAAGTCGTAGAACAGCTGCGCCGGAGCTTCCTGCCTGCCCATCATCCCGAAATCCTCCCATCCCCTGATAAATGAGTGAATCGAAAGACTTGCCGCAGCGCAACACGGACTTTTCCAACGGCATCGGCGGGAAGCTGACTTTCGCTGCATAGCTTCCGAATGGCAGCTATCGGAACGGACACTCTTCCCGTACTGGCTTGGCCTTTCGTTCATTGAGGACATCGAGCAATGGGCAGTCGGGGGTATCAGAGCCAGTGCAGCGTGCGATAGTTTGGTCGAGAACGGCCTCGATCGCCTGAAGATCGCGAATCTTGGCGCGAACCACATCAAGATGGTGGCGCCCCATCTGCTCGACCTCGGCGCAGGTTTGGCTTCCGCGATCGACCAGGCCCAGCAGATCGCGGATTTCCTCCATGGTGAAGCCGAGATCTCGGGCCCGCATCACGAAGCTGAGCCGCTCCACATGGGCTGTGCCGTAGCGGCGATGGCCCGAAGAGGTGCGCGGCGGATCGGGCATCAGGCCGACGCTCTCGTAGTAGCGGATCGTCTCGAGATTGCAGCCGGTCAGGCGGGCGAGATCGGAGCGCTTCAGTTCACTCGCGTTGGCGTGATCGTCTGGCACTGGATTTCTCCTTGATCCTGTAGTTGCTACAGACCCTACGTTGTAGCCCGTTGAGAAACAACGGGAATGAGGCGATGACGTCGGAAGCGATCGAGACCGAGCGACAGGCTGATAAAAGACTCGACAGGACGGGATGGGCCGCGACCGGCGCCGGGGTGCTCGGCGCGCTGGCAATGACCTCCTGCTGCATCCTGCCTCTTGTCTTGGTGAGCCTTGGCGTTACCGGCGTCTTCATCGGGCAGCTTACCGCACTCTACGCCTACAAGTGGGTGACCTTCTCCCTCGCGGCCGCCGCGCTCGGCTTCGGTTTCTGGAAAGCTTACCGGCCGGCGTCCTCCGAAGATTGCGGAGACGGAACCTGCGCCCATCCGGTGGATCGCGGGCTGATGCGCGGGTTGCTCTGGGGAGCACTGGTTGTGGTGCTCCTGGCTCTGGTCTTTCCCTATGCCGCTCCCTTCGTCCTGACCTTCTGACACGGAGTTACCCATGAAACGCATCCTGATCGCTGCAATCCTTCTTCTCGCTCCC
This sequence comes from Carideicomes alvinocaridis, assembly GCA_005473895.2. Taxonomy (GTDB): domain Bacteria; phylum Pseudomonadota; class Alphaproteobacteria; order Rhodobacterales; family Rhodobacteraceae; genus Carideicomes; species Carideicomes alvinocaridis. Next base: position 1,537 of record SRJI02000077.1, on the reverse strand, counting down.
GCCACAGTCCTCGCCGGGGACGCGCAGACCCGGCTTCACGTCACGGGGCTGACCTGCCCCTCGTGCAGCTACATCGTCGCGACCGCACTCAAGCGGGTGGACACGGTCGAGATCGTCGAGTTCGTCGAAGGCGCCGCCGAGGATGGTATCTATGTTCTGCACTACGACGATGCGGTCACCGACCCCGACGCGCTGATCGCGACCGTCACCGGCGTCGGATACGGTGCGACCCTGGCCGAGGGCAGCGGGTCGTGACCGAACGCCATACCCACTCCGGAAATAACGATCTCCTCCTGAAATACGGGCTGATCGGCACCGTCCTTGTGGCCCTGTGCTGCTTCACCCCGATCCTGGTGATCCTGATGGGCGCGGTCGGGCTTTCGGCCCTGCTGGGCTGGCTCGACATCGTGCTTCTGCCCGCGCTCGCGGTGTTCATCGGCACCACCCTCTACGCGCTCTGGCGGCGCCAACGCACCAGCTGAAGAGAGACTGACATGAGAAATTGCTGCACTCCCAAGGGCGGCGCCTACGATCTTGCCGTGATCGGCGCAGGCTCCGCCGGATTCTCGGCCGCGATCACCGCTGCCGAGGCCGGGGCCCGGGTCGCTCTGATCGGTGACGGAACCCTTGGTGGCACCTGCGTCAATGTGGGCTGCGTGCCCTCCAAGGCGCTGATCCGCGCGGTCGAAGGCCTGCACCACGCGCGCACGGCCAACCGGTTCGACGGCATCGAGGGCGAGGCCCGCGTGACCGACTGGGCCGCGACGGTGGCACAGAAGCAGGCGCTGGTTGATGAGCTGCGCGCGGCGAAATACGCCGGCGTGCTGCCCCGGCACGAGAACGTAGACCATATCGAAGGCCGCGCCCGGTTCGACGACGAGGGCCGGCTGACCGTGAACGGCGCAGCCTTTACGGCGACGAAGATCATTATCGCGACCGGCTCCCGACCGCATGTGCCGGCAATTGCCGGTATCGAGGAGGTCGACGCCCTCGACAGCACTTCGGCGCTGGAGATGACCGCGCTGCCGACCTCTCTGCTGGTCCTTGGGGCGGGCTACATCGGCGTGGAACTGGCGCAACTCTTCGCCCGTGCCGGTGTTGCCGTGACGCTGGTCAGCCGCCGCGGCGTGCTGCCGGAGGCCGAGCCGGAGATATCCGAAGCCCTGGAGAACTACCTGGCCGAGGAGGGCATCCGCCTCGCGCGCGTCTCCGGCTACGAGAACGTGGCGCGCGACGGCGGCAACGTGCGTCTGACCGGAATCGATGGAGAGAGCTTCGGTGCCGAGCGGTTGCTGCTCGCCACCGGGCGAATGCCGAACAGCGACGGGCTGAACCTCGGTGCGGCCGGGATCGAGACCGATGCGCGGGGCGGGATCGTCGTCGACTCGCAGATGCGCACCACGAACCCGGCGGTCTGGGCGGCCGGCGACGTCACCGGGCGCGACCAGTTCGTCTACATGGCGGCCTATGGCGCCAAGATCGCCGCCCTGAACGCCGCGGCGGGCGAGGCGCGCACCTATGACAATGTCACGATGCC
>SRJI02000489.1 GCA_005473895.2 Carideicomes alvinocaridis | reverse complement strand
AGCCCACCGCGTCGGCCCGCACGTTCCACGGCCCGCACGTTCCACGGCCCGCCGCTCACCGGCGGATCACCTTGTGCTGGGCGGCCTGGGCGACCGGCCGCATCACGATCTGGTCCAGGTTCACGTGGTGGGGCAGCTCGACGGCGTGGACGCACACCTCGGCGACGTCCTCGGCGGTGAGCGGCTTCTCCACGCCCGCGTACACGGCGTCCGCGGCGGACTGGTCGCCGCCCAGGCGGTTGCGGGAGAACTCCTCGGTGTGGACCATGCCCGGCAGCACCTCGATCACCCGCACGTTGTGCTCGGCCTCCTCCAGGCGCAGCGCGCCGGTGAGCCCGTGCTGGCCCATCTTCGCGGCGTTGTAGCCGGCGCCGCCCTCGTAGGCGGTGACGGCGGCGGTCGAGGTCAGGTTGAGCACGGTGCCCTCACCGTGGGCGCGGAGCATGGGCAGGAACGCCTGGCACATCGTCA
>SRJI02000488.1 GCA_005473895.2 Carideicomes alvinocaridis | reverse complement strand
GGGATCGGCGAACAGGCGCTGGATCTTCTGGAAGTCCTCCCACTCGATCAACGCCTCCCACTGCGCCTGGCCGATGACCTCACCGCGGTAGACGCGCTTGCCGGCGATGGTGGGGTTCTGGAGCACCTGGCGGACGGTGTAGGTATCCCAGCCGCGGGGACTCTCGGCCCACGGCTTCTTCGGTGTCGGCTCCCCAGCATCCTGCAACCGCATCGCTATCGAGTACATGGACTTACCAGCCAGCACATCACGGGCGGCATCGCGGACGATCTGCCCGGTGTGGGGGTCGGGTTCCTGGCGCAGCAGGACACCGGTGTGCTGGTCGTAGACCCGCCGGTATCCGTACGGGAGGCGACCGTGGGGGCGGCCCTTGTCCGCGTTGAGCTTGACTGTGCGCAACTGCCGCTCGCGCATCGTGTTCGCGTCCGCTTCGGCGCGGAGGAACTCGAAGCCCATCATGAACGTGTCATC
>SRJI02000487.1 GCA_005473895.2 Carideicomes alvinocaridis | reverse complement strand
CGCGCTGGAGAAGGGCGACGTGGACCTGGTGGCCGGCGGCCTGACCTCGGCGTCCCCGTGGACGTCGCACGCGAGCATGACCCGTGACTACGCCGAGGCGGAGGGCCCGGACGGCGAGCCGGTGAAGCTCGTGATGGCGGTGCCCCTGGGTGAGAATCAGATGCTCACGGCACTCGAGGCGTACTTCGACCAGCGCGCAGCGGAGGAGGCCCGATGACGCGGCGGAACACCCGGGAGACGGGGCCGAGCGGGCGCCGGTTCGGCGCCACGGAGCTGCCCCCGGAGATCGAGCGCGTGGTCCAACAGGCCAAGCACCTCGAATGGGTGACGCTGGGGGTGCTGGTGGTCACGATCGTCCTCGTGGCGATCGTGATGGGCTCCTCGCAGGCCATGCGGGCCGCGTGGATCGAGGACCTGCTCTCCCTGATCCCGCCGATCGCGTTCCTCATCGCCCTGCGCGTGGCCCGCATGG
>SRJI02000486.1 GCA_005473895.2 Carideicomes alvinocaridis | reverse complement strand
GAGACTTGCGCTGTCCGGACTGCCCGGAACGACCGGGCTGCGCCCTGGGGCAGGGTCACAGCATTTCTAGTGGTCGCGGTCCGCTCGGGGGCGGAAACGCACGGTCCAGAGCATCCAGGTCTTCGCGGGTCAGCTCCACGTCCAGTGCTGTGGCGTTGTCGCGCACGTGCTGCGGGCTGCTCGCCTTGGGGATCGTGCAGAGCGAGTCGCGGCGCAGCACCCAGGCGAGGGCCGCCGCCGCGGGGCTGACGCTGTGACGGGCCGCGACGTCGTTCAGCGTCGTGTCGTGAAGGATGCGGCCCTGCTCGATCGGCGAGTACGCCATGACCGGCAGCTGGTGGTCGGCGCACCACGGCAGGAGGTCGTACTCCGGTCCTCGCCGCGACAGGTTGTACAGCACCTGATCCGTGGTCAGCCCGCTGCTGCCCGGCACGTCCTGCAGGTCGGCGAGGTCCCGGTGGTCGAAGTTGCT
>SRJI02000485.1 GCA_005473895.2 Carideicomes alvinocaridis | reverse complement strand
TCCGGGGGCACCCATCATGCCAAGGCCGCCCGGCCCGGGACCACCCCTGCCGCGCGCGGGGCGGTGGTGGGAGTCGGCCGGGCATGGGAGGCCGGCCGGCCGGCGGCGGGGCTCGATCCTCCGCAGACGGCACAGAGTGGTCACGACACGCCGTCTCGCCGTCGGCCATGCGGCGTGTCGTGACCACTCTGCGGGAGGCGGGTGGGCGGGAGGAGGGCGTGCTCGTGATCGGCTCCGGGTTCATGACGCACTCGTTCGCCGCCATGCCCGACCCGCGCCTCTTCGGGCACGTCGACGCCTTCGAGCGACGGGCGGCCGAGATGACCCACGCGGACGACCCGAGCTCGGCGCGGACCGTGTTCGACCGCTTCGTGTTCAGCAACCACATCCGCAGCTTCAGCGTCGACTGAGCGCGGGCTGGGAGGAGCCTTCGACGCGCGCCGACGCATGCGCCCCTCGCGCCGTGCCGCAT
>SRJI02000484.1 GCA_005473895.2 Carideicomes alvinocaridis | reverse complement strand
CTCTTCCTGGTCATCACGGGCAACCGCCTGCCCTCGTACCTGGGCAGCTCGTTCGCGTTCATCGCACCGCTGACGGCCGCCGCCACGATCGGCGGCACGGGGGCCGCGCTCGGCGGCATCCTCGTGACGGGCCTGCTGCTCACGGTGATCGGCGCGATCGTGCACCGCGCCGGCACCGGCTGGATCCACGCGCTCATGCCGCCGGCGGTGATGGGCACGATCGTGGCCCTGATCGGCCTCAACCTCGCCGGCGCCACGACGACGGCCATGCAGGAGGTGCCCGTCACCACGTTCGGCACGGCCCTGGCGGTGGTGCTCACGGCCGTGACGTTCCGGGGGCTCCTGGGCCGCCTGTCCATCCTCGTGGGCATCGTGGTGGGCTACGTGCTGGCCCTCACGCAGGGCCAGGTGGACTTCGCCGCCGTCGGGGAGGCCGCCTGGATCGGGCTGCCGCCCTTCCACGGCCCGGAGC
>SRJI02000483.1 GCA_005473895.2 Carideicomes alvinocaridis | reverse complement strand
CATGGTGAAGCAGCTCCGCGAGGGCCAGGACTCCGCGGATGGCACCTCTTCGCTCCAGTCCCTCATGATGTCGCTCGCCGGCCGCGTCGGCATGGGCAACATCGGCGGCGTCGCCACGGCCATCGCGTTCGGCGGCCCCGGCGCCGTGTTCTGGATGTGGGTCATGGCCCTGCTCGGCGCCGCCACGTCCTTCATCGAGTCCACGCTCGGCCAGATCTACAAGGAGCGCGACCCGGACACCGGCGAGTACCGCGGCGGCCCGGCGTACTACCTGGAGAAGGCCTACAAGCACACGGCCGCCGCCCCCGCGTTCAAGGCGTACGCGATCCTGTTCGCCATCGTCACCGTCTTCGCCACCAGCTACTTCCTGCCGGGCGTGCAGGCCAACGGCGTGGCCGCGGCCGTGGGCGAGGCGTGGGCCGTGCCCGCCTGGGTCGTGGCCCTGGCCATGGTCATCCTGCTGGCCTTCATC
>SRJI02000481.1 GCA_005473895.2 Carideicomes alvinocaridis | reverse complement strand
AGCAGCAGGAGCCCGTCGTCCTGCCCGCCCGGTACCCGAACCTGCTGGTCAACGGCTCCKCGGGCATCGCSGTCGGCATGGCSACSAACATCCCGCCGCACAACATGCGCGAGGTGGCCGCGGGCGTGCAGTGGTACCTCGAGCACCCCGAGGCCACCCGCGAGGAGCTGCTCGAGGCGCTCCTGGCCCGCGTGCACGGCCCCGACTTCCCCACGGGCGCCCAGATCCTGGGCCGCAAGGGCATCGAGGAGGTCTACCGGACCGGCCGCGGCCCCATCACCATGCGCGCCGTGGTCAACGTGGAGGAGATCCAGGGCCGCACGTGCCTCGTGGTCACCGAGCTGCCCTACATGACCAACCCGGACAACCTGGCCGCGAAGATCGCGGAGATGGTGCGGGACGGCAAGATCAACGGCATCGCGGACATGCGCGACGAGACCTCCGGCCGCACCGGCCAGCGCCTGGTGATCGTG
>SRJI02000480.1 GCA_005473895.2 Carideicomes alvinocaridis | reverse complement strand
GGCCGGCCGGGTCCGCGAACACGTACAGGGGCTCGTCCTCGTCGTCGGAGCGGTCCAGGACGAGGCGTCCGCCCAGGCGCAGCGCGTGGTCGTGGGCCGCGTCGAGGGAATCACGGTCCGGCACGGTGAAATCCAGGTGCAGCTGCATCGGCACCTCGGGTGACGGCCACGTGCTGGGCTTCAGTTCCTCGGTGCGCTGGAATGTCAGGACGCGGCGGCCGTCGTCGTCCAGCAGCACGAGCCAGTCCGCGCTGTCCGGCTCGCGGCCGTCCGCGAGCTCGTCGCCCGTGCGGTAGTGGAGGCCGAGGAGCTCGCGGTAGAACTCCGCGACGGAACGGATGTCGACGGCGTCGACGACGGGCTGCTGGAGCACAGGGCGGGTGACCATGGCCACACATTAAGTGACCTCGGTGCCCGCGTCAGCGTCTCGGCCTCAGTCGACGTCGTCGCGCCCCGCATCCACCCACCGCGCG
>SRJI02000479.1 GCA_005473895.2 Carideicomes alvinocaridis | reverse complement strand
GGCGGCGTCGTCGAGTTCACCCCCGCGTCGGGGATCGCGGCGGTGCACGGCCCCGCCGGCGTCACCGACGCCGCGGACCTGCTCGCCCAGGAGGGCGCCCACGCCCTGCCGATCACGGACGACACGCAGCTGACGCTGTACGTGCTCGACGGCCTGCTCGAGTGGATCGAGTGGCAGAACGACGGCGTCCCGGCCGATCCCGCGGCGTGCGTGTGGCTCGCGTGCCTGCGCTGGTTCGCCACGCAGGACGGCGCGCTGCCCGAGGGCGCTCCCCCGGCCCCGCCCCGCTGGATCGACGCGCACGCGGAGCTGAAGGTGCGCCGCGCGCCGGGCACCGCGTGCCTGAGCGGGCTCGCCGAACCGGGGATGGGCCTGCCGGGCGACCCGCACAACCCGGGTTCGAAGGGCTGCGGGACGGTGATGCGCTCGGCCCCGTACGGGATGGTGCCGGGGCTCGAGGACCCGCACGTCGT
>SRJI02000478.1 GCA_005473895.2 Carideicomes alvinocaridis | reverse complement strand
TCCGCCGCGGGGTCGACGGGCGGGACGACCGAGGCCTGCGGTGCGTCGGCGATGCTCATGGGCGATGGACTCCTCGGACGATCACGGCTGGGGGTGCAGGCGCCACGTCCGGGGTCGTGCCCCTCACCCGGTGGGGCGAAGGGCGCGGGACGGCGCCGACTCTGACCAGCACCCTACTCGTTGTGGCGGAACCCTCCGAGGCACGCGGCCCTGTCGCGCCGGATCAGCGCTGCGCGTTGGAGGGTTCCCACAACCGGGTGAAGTCCTGGCCCAGGGCCGCCGTGGCCCGCCGCAGCCACGCCACGGACAGCCCGATCACCGCGTTGGGGTCCCCGTCCACGCCGTCCACGAGGGCCGCGCCCGCGCCGTCGACTGTGAACGCGCCCGCGCAGTGCAGCGGCTCGCCCGTGGCCACGTAGGCCTGGATCTCGGCCTCGGTGACGGCGCCGAAGCGCACGACGGCGGACACCACG
>SRJI02000477.1 GCA_005473895.2 Carideicomes alvinocaridis | reverse complement strand
GTCCGCTCGGCCGACGTCGCCCGGGTCTATGGCGGGGAGGACCGCGACGAGCTGGCCGCCCGCGGCGCCCTGGGCACCCGGCTGCGCCACCTGGTGGAGACCAGGACCATCCAGGTGCACCCCTCCTTCACCATCACCGCCTTCACCACCACCGGTCTGGGGATGATGGTGCAGGCTTCCACCCCGGCCGGGGAGGAACATCTGGTCGTGGACGTGGTGGTGCCGGCCACCGGGTTCCGTCCTGCACTGGGCATGCTCTCGGAACTGCGGCTGGAGCTGGACCCGGCTGTGGAGGCTCCCCGCCAGTTGGGCCCGCTGATCGATCCGGAGTTCCACTCCTGTGGTTCGGTCACCCCGCACGGGGAGAAGATGCTCGCCCACCCGGAGCCGGGCTTCTACATCGCGGGCATGAAGAGCTACGGGCGGGCCCCGACCTTTTTGATGGCCACCGGCTACGAGCAGGTCCGCTCCAT
>SRJI02000476.1 GCA_005473895.2 Carideicomes alvinocaridis | reverse complement strand
CTCGGAGAGCCGGTGCGCGAGGTAGATGGGCATGGGCATGTACGCCGGGGTCTCGTCCGTGGCGTAGCCGAACATGATGCCCTGGTCCCCCGCGCCCTGCTCGTCCACCTCGTCCGCCGAGCCGTACTCGCGGGCCTCGAGGGACCGGGAGACGCCGGCGAAGATGTCCGAGGACTGCTGGCCGATGGAGATGTTCACGCCGCACTGGGCGCCGTCGAACCCGTTGGCCGAGGAGTCGTAGCCGATGTCCAGGATGGTCTCGCGCACGATCCTGGGGATCTCCACGTACGCCGAGGTGTTCACCTCACCGGCCACCTGCACCAGGCCCGTGGTGGTCAGGGTCTCCACGGCCACCTTCGCCGACGGGTCGGCGGCGAGGATCGCGTCCAGGATGGCGTCGGAGATCTGGTCGCAGATCTTGTCGGGGTGGCCCGCCGTGACGGACTCGGAGGTGAAGAGGCGGAGCTCTCCGCC
>SRJI02000475.1 GCA_005473895.2 Carideicomes alvinocaridis | reverse complement strand
TTGGTGACGCTCAGGTCGATCCGCACCGTCCCGGCGGCCTCGTCCACGGCGCCGACCGTGCCGACGACCTCGAGCGTGGCGCCGGGGACGGGCGCGCCGTCGTCGTCCGTGCGCCCCGTGGTGTCCGCGACGGGCACCATGCCGGTGAAGCGGGTCTGGTAGTCGACGACGGCGCCCGGGTCGCCCGCCCAGTCCGCGACGAGCTGCACGGCCGCACCCATGGTGAGCATCCCGTGGGCGATGACGCCGGGCAGGCCGACGTGCTCGGCGAACGTCGGAGACCAGTGGATCGGGTTGCGGTCGCCGGAGGCACCCGCGTAGGCGACGAGGTCGGCGCGGGTGAACGTGACGGTGCGCGTGCCCACCACCTCGCCCCGAGTGAGGTCGGACAGACGGGGGGCGGTGCTCATCAGGACTCCTCTCCCCGGACCAGCAGGGTGGACGTGACGGTGGAGACGGGCGCGCCGTCCAGAT
>SRJI02000474.1 GCA_005473895.2 Carideicomes alvinocaridis | reverse complement strand
GCACTGCCCGAATGGTGGAATCGGTAGACACGCCGCACTCAAAATGCGGTGCCGAGAGGCGTGTGGGTTCGAGTCCCACTTCGGGCACCATCGGTGCGCGGCCACCCGCCGTGTGCGCCGTGTCCGTGATCGATCGACCCGAGCTGAGTGGTGTCCTGTGCTCCTGACCAGCCTCCTGCTGACCCTCCTCTCGGTGGTGGCGGCCGTCCCGGCCTCCCGCGCGCTGGGCAGGGACGCGGGCTGGGTCCTGGCCGCACCCCTGCTCGCCGCGGCCGGCGTGCTGATCGCGGCGTGGACGGGCGACGTCCGGACGGAGCACCATCCGTGGATCCCTGCGGTCGGAGTGGACCTCGACCTCCGGCTGAACGGCCTGGCCCTGGTGTTCGCCATGATCGTCCTCGTCATCGGCGCCGCGATCCTCGCCTACTCCAGCCGGTACCTCGACCGGGACCGCACGGAGAGCCGCCCCGGCTCC
>SRJI02000075.1 GCA_005473895.2 Carideicomes alvinocaridis | reverse complement strand
CGGCCTGGCTGCGCGGGGCGGAGCGGGCGACGCTGGCCGCGCTGCTGCATCTCGACCGGGTGGCGGCCTGGCGCGACAGGGCGGCGGAGGCGGTAGCGGACCTGTCGGGGCGCACGCCGCCGGCGCTGGTCTCGGTGCTGGAAAGCTGGCCGCAGGTCTCCGCCCCGCTGGCCGAGGCGGAGACCGGGGCGTCGCGTGCTGCAGTGCAGCGAAACCTTCGGATCCTCGAGGAGCGTGACCTGATCCGCGAGGTCACGGGGCAGGGGCGCTACCGGGTCTGGGCCGCGGCGATCTAGTGCCGCGCCGGGTCACGAACGGGTGGCGCCGCCATCCACGGAGAGCGACGGGCCGGGGACGACGCGGGCCGCCTCCGACACCCCGACCGGCACGCGGCCCTCGGGCAGCCGGTCGGCCGCCCCCCTGTGGTCGCTCAGGTCACCGCTCCCAGCCGGGCGCGCAGATCCTCCGTCTCCCACCACTTCTTCAGCCCCAGCTCCTCGGCGATGAGGCCGGCGCAGATATAGCCCGCCCCGCCCGAGATCGCGCCGCCGGGATGGGTGGCGGATCCGGCCATGTAGAGATTGTCGAAGGGCGTGCGATAGCCGAAATGCCGGTCCATCACCTGGTCGGCCGACATGGCGCCCATGAAGATGTCGCCGGAGCGCATGTTGATCAGCTCCTGCGAATAGTCCTGCGGGGTGTAGATGTACTGGCCGAGGATGTTGTCGCGGGTCATGTTGGGGGCGTAGCGGGCGAAGGTGTCGAGGCACTTCTCCGCGAATTCGTGCTTCCAGTCATCGTAGGGCTGGCCGAGCTCCGGGTCCTTGGGGACGACGTGCCAGATATAGGTGCTGTGCTGGCCCGGCGGCGCGAGCGAGGGATCGAGGGTCGACAGCGGGCCGGATCCGAACTGGATGATCTCGGGCACGCGGTTGGCCTTGATGTCCTGGAAGGCGTTGGTGAGATCCTCGATCGTGTCGGCGCCGATGGACCATTTCTGCGTGTATTGCAGGTTCTCGTCGAATTCCGACGCGGTGAAGCGCGGCGCCTCATCCAGTGCCAGGTGCAGGCCGAAGAGCGACCACTCGGTGTACTTGAAGCCGTCGAGCTTGGCGCGCATGTCGGCCGGCAGCTGGTCGCGGCCGATGAGCGTCTCGAAGGTCTGGTGCACGTCGATGGTGGAGGCGACGAGCTGGCGCGCCTTGGCCACGCGGCCGTCGGCATATTCCACGCCGGTGGCGCGGTCGCCCTCGATCACGATACGCTCCGCATGGGCCTGGTTCCAGAAGGTGCCGCCGGCCTCGATGAAGCGCTCCATCAGCCCGCGGGCGAGGTTGAAGGAGCCGCCCTTGCAGAGCTGGTAGCCGGTCTCCAGGTCGAAGGCGCGGATGACGGAGCCCATGGGCGAGGTCTTGTTCATGGTGTCCGTCAGCCAGGTGCCGAAGAGCGAAACCTTGAACAGGAACAAGAGCTTGACGTGCTCGTTCTCGAAGAGTTCATCCACCACCTCGAAGGGCTGGCGGTTGCAGATGTCGAGGAAGGTGCGCCCGGTTTCCGACTGGCCGAGGATGTCGGCACGCTCGGTGGCGGTCAGCGGCTCGGCGTAGCGCTCGGGCAGGAAGATGTCGCGGGTGATCGCCTCGGCCCTGGCGTTCCATTCGCGGAAGGTCTGGGCGTCCTTGGGCGAGAAGCGGGCGATATTGGCCAGCGTCTCCTCCAGGTCACGGCCGAAGACCAGCGCGGTGCCGTCGGCATGGGGCTGGCCGAACTCGTAGCGGGGGGTGATGTAGGGCACTTTCTCCGAAAGCTGGAGGTCGCGGTACCAGGGCGTATGCTCCACGTGGAAATGGTTGATGGCGTGGAGGTTGTGGTAGAAGCCGGGCAGGGTGGCCTCGGTCGTGTTGAGCCCGCCGCCGTACATGAGCCGCCGCTCGCTCACCAGCACCTTCAGCCCGGATTTGGCGAGGTAGGTGCCGAGGATCAGCCCGTGCTGGCCGGACCCGATGATCACCGCGTCGAATTCGTTTGCCATGTCTCCTCCCTTCGGGCGGCGCGCCGCCCCTCCCTGGTGGTTCCCGTCCTTCATAGAGGGCCGGGCGGGGCCGGGGCCAAGAGTCTGTTCCTATACCAGCCGGAGGCTGGGGCTATGGCGTGGGGGCGGAGAGCGGGGCAGGGCGGCGCCAGCGGAGGTCGCCCTGGGCGATCAGCTCGGCCGTGAGATCGCGCAGGACGCCGCGCACCGCGCTTTCCGCCCGGGTGGGGTGGCGGCGGGTGGTGAAGGAGAGGCTGAGCCGGCAGGACACGGCGGGATCGGTGATGCGGATGGCGGCGATCCGGCCCTCGGCGGCGCGGCGGGCGATGGCGGAATAGGGCAGGATCGTCGCGAGCTGGCCGCTTTCGGCGAGCATGATGGAGGTGGCGATGGATTCCACCACCGCGGCCACTTCCAGCACCTGGCCGCGGGCCAGGACCGCCGCGCCGATCTGCCGGCGCATGATATGGGTTTCCGGCGGCAGGCACATGCGCTGTTCCAGCACCTCGGCGAGCGCGATGGAGCCGCGGCCGGCCAGCGGGTGATCGGCGGCGACGCAGAGGTGGTAATCCTCCTCGGCCAGCGCCTCGCCGCGGACGCCGTCGGGATAGGCGCCGCAATGGGTGAGGGCGAGGTTCACCCGGTCGCGCGCCACGTCGCGCACGAGGTCGTCGCTCAGCGCCTCGACCAGCGACAGGCGGATGCGGGGGAAGTCGCGGCCCAGCCGTTCCACCAGCGGCACCGCCAACGGGTAGGAGGCGGAGAGCGTGAGGCCGATGCGGACCAGTCCCGAGGGCGCCTCGGCCTGGTCGCGGATCAGCCGTCGGGCGTCGTCCAGGTGTCGCAGGATGTCCTGCGCCTCGTCGAGCAGGGTCACGCCGGCCTGGGTGAGGGCGATGCCGCGGGAATGTCGGTGAAAGAGCGGCGTGCCGAGGTCGTCCTCCAGGTTGCGGATCTGCTGGCCGATGGAGGGCTGCGCGATGCCGAGCGCGGCGGAGGCGGCGGAAAAGCTGCCATGTTCGGCCACGGCGACGAAATATCTGAGCTGGCGGACCTGCATCCGGAACCCCTCCCGACCGGGCGCGCGGGCCGGGGCGCCGCGCATGCCCGTCCTAGCATCCCGGTGGAGCGGGCGCCATTGCGGTGCCGGCGGGGTGGTGGTGCGGGTTCGGTCTTGCGGCGCGCTGTCCTATCGGATGACCCGAAAGGGGAGGGGGGTCGAAGGAGGTGGCGGCCGGTCGCGCGATGAGACCTTGCTGATGACGGGTCCGACCTTGGGGCCAAGCCTCGCGGCCGGGCTGAGCATCGTTGCGGATCATGTCGGCCGGGACGGCTTGCCCGGGCGCGGCGGCTTGTCGGCGGGCGTGGATATGGACCGCGCCAAGCTTCTCGGGGCGCGGGATTTCAACGACCGCGGCGGCGGTTCAGGCTCAGGAGGGGCGGGTGACGACGAGGAAATAGACCCATTCGCCGCGGAACTCCGGATCGGCCTCGCGCGCCGCGGCGATGCGCTCGCGCAGGAAGTCGAGGTAGGGCCCGGCGGGTTCGACGAGCGGGCGGGGCTCGTCGTAAAGCGGCTCTGACGCGGCGAAGGCGACGGCCAGCTCCTGCCCGTAGGGCGGGCCGATGGTGATCGACAGGCCGGGCTCGCCCTCGTTGCGGGCGCCGACCTGCTGGGCGGATTTCGCCGGCACGAGGTCGAGCGGCACGGTCTCGTTGGGCTGCAGGTGGATGACCTGCCCGGAGGCGTCGAAGTAATCCACGTAGAGATAGGCGTCGTAATCCGGCGCGCTGAGGTCGAGGACGAGGCGGTCGCCCTCGGCATAGCGGAACTCGCGCGCATGGGTGTCCTCGCCCACCAGCAGGCGGTTGGTGATCTGGTCGGTGGATTGCGGCAGGCCCACCGCCTCCACCGCGCCCAGCACCTGGCATTGCGGGCGCGGCAGGACGCGCAGGTTGGAGGTGACGGGAATGTCGGCGCCCATGCGGTCGCGCAGGGCGGCGAGGACCGAGGCGGCGGCGCCCTCCTCGGGGACGTGGCCGATCAGTTCGAGCGCGCCGGTCTCGGGACGGAACCGGGCCTGCAGCCGGGCGCAGGGCACGCCGGAGAGCAGCGCGGACATGCCGTCGCGGACATCCTCGCCCTCGGGCAAGGTGCCGGGTGCCATGAAGCTTTGCACCGCGGCGACAGAGACCGGATCGGAGAGATCCGCCATCCCCTCGAAGGCGAGGGTGGCGCGGCCGCGGGTGACCGGGCCCTCGGTCGGGGCGACGGGCTGCGGATCCGGGGCGGGGCTGGTGGCCTGTTCGGTCGGGGCGGGCGTGTCGGGCAGGCGCGGGGTCTTGGGCCGGGCTTCCGGTGCGGCGTCGGGGGCCGGTTGCGCCTGCGGCAGCGGCGCGGTCTCCGGCAGGGCGAGGGCGGCGGGGATGGGTTGGGGCACCTTCGCCGCGTCGAGGATTGCCGGGCGGGCGGTTGCGGCGGGGAGCCGGTCGGGGTCCGGTTCGGCGCGTGCCGCGATCAGGGGGGGGGCGGTCGCCGGTTCGGCCCTTTGCGGCTGCGCGGGGCTGGGGGCGAGGGGGTCGCTTTCGGCGGCGAGGTTGGCGAGCGTCTGGGTTGGTGCCTCCGCCGCCGGGGCGGCCTGCGGCGCGGGGGCGG
>SRJI02000473.1 GCA_005473895.2 Carideicomes alvinocaridis | reverse complement strand
TTCGCCGCGGAGCGGTACGCGGGGGCCTCCATGGAGCAGATCGCCGAGCGGGCCGAGGTCTCCAAGCCGGTCCTCTACCAGCACTTCCCCAGCAAGCACGAGCTCTTCCTCGAGCTGCTGGACGCCGAGGTCGCGAGCCTGCGCGCGCTCCTCGAGGCGGCGATGGACACCCGCCGGGACAATCGCGAACGGGTGCGGGCCACCGTCGCCGCCGTGTTCGAGTACATGGCCTCCCCCGAGCGGACCCACCGCCTGATCTTCGACTCCGGCATCGACGGGGACCCGGAGGTGCGCACGCGCAGCGAGGCCGTGCACCGGCTGCTCTCCTCCGAGGTCGCGCGCACCATCCGCGCTGACACCACCGTGGCCGAGGCCGAGGCCGAGGTGCTCTCCCGCGGACTCGTCGGCTATCTCCTGGGCGCCGCACGCCACTGGGCGGACCGGCTCGACGCCGACGCCCGCCCCGCCGCCGCCG
>SRJI02000472.1 GCA_005473895.2 Carideicomes alvinocaridis | reverse complement strand
TAGCTCCCCGCCTGAGACCACGACCCCGTCGAGCGTGCCGCTGTCCGATTCCCATATCGGACAGCGGCACGCTCGTCACGAAGGGCTCACGTTGGTGGCTGCCTGCAGTGCGGCGGCGAGGTAGCCCGCGGAAGCACCGACGCCCTGATCCGCGACGTGGGCAGGCGTGCCAGCTGCAACCACGGTCCCGCCGGCGTCGCCCGCGCCGGGTCCAAGATCGATCACGTGATCGGCCACCGCGATGACGCGCATGTCCAGCTCCGCCGCGACGACCGTGTTGCCCGCATCGACCAGCGTCTGCAGGTGCGCGACGAGACGATCCGTGTCGGCGCAGTGGAGCCCGGACGTCGGCTCGTCCAAGACGTACAGCGTGTCTCCGCGCTGCGCGCGCTGCAACTCGGTTGCGAGCTTGACACGCTGCGCTTCACCCCCGGAGAGCTCGGTTGCCGGTTGACCCAGCCGGAGGTAATCGAGTC
>SRJI02000471.1 GCA_005473895.2 Carideicomes alvinocaridis | reverse complement strand
CCAGATGGGATTCCAGCAGCGCGCCCTCGTCGGCGGACTCATCGCGGTGGTGATGTGCTCGGTCGTGGGCACGTGGCTGGTGCTGCGCGGGATGAGCTTCTTCGGGGACGCGTTCGTGCACGGTGTCCTGCCGGGCATCGCCCTGGCGGTCGTCACCGGCGGCAGCCCCCACCTCGGTGCCGCGGTGGCCGCCGTCGTCATGATGGCGGGCATCTCGCTGGTGCACCGGGCCACCACCCTCAAGGAGGACACCGCCATCGGCCTGCTCTTCGTGGGGATGATGGCCCTGGGCGTGGTGATCATCTCCAAGTCGGACTCCTACACGGGATCGCTCACGTCGATCCTGTTCGGCGATGTGCTGGGGGTCAGCGTGGACGGCATCGTGACCCAGGCGGTCATCGCCGTCGTGGTGATCGCCCTTGCCCTGCTGCTCTACCGGCCCCTGCTGGCCCTGAGCTTCTCCGAGGTCAAGGCGCG
>SRJI02000470.1 GCA_005473895.2 Carideicomes alvinocaridis | reverse complement strand
CACCCTCGTCCTCGCCGACGACGACGGCACCCCGGACCCCGTGCACTCGATCGCCTCGGGCCTGGACTACCCGGGCGTCGGCCCGCAGCACGCCCACTTCGCGCGCGTCGGCCGTGTCCGGTACGTGGCCGAGGACGACGCGGCCGTGCTCGACGCGTTCCAGCGGCTCACGAGGCTCGAGGGCGTCATCCCCGCGCTCGAGTCCGCGCACGCCGTGGCGCGCGCGATCCGCCTCGCCCCGCAGATGGGCCGGGACGAGCGGATCCTCGTCAACCTCTCCGGCCGCGGGGACAAGGACGTGGACTACGTGGCCGAGAAGCTCGGTCTCACGGGCGAGGCGGACGAGGCCGTGCGGTGAGCTGAGGCGGTGGCCCGGCGGCGTCCCCGGTCGGCGCGTAGCCTGACACGCGTGATGACCCTGATGTGGGGCGCGGTCGCCGCGTCCTCCCTGCTCGTGGGCGCCGTCCTGGCGACCCT
>SRJI02000469.1 GCA_005473895.2 Carideicomes alvinocaridis | reverse complement strand
CTCGCCACGGGCAGGCCCGGATCCCTGCTGTCCGTCGAGTTCTGGCGCGGTGGCGCGTGGCACCTGTGGTTCCTGTGGGTGCTCATGCTCTGCTACCTCATCGGCCCGGTGATCCGCCGTGTCCCGGCGCTGGTGGTCGCGGCCGTCCTCTTCGTGCTGCTCCTGGAGTTCGTCAGCGGCCCCCGCGACTGGGTGCGTCCCCTGTACTGGGGCGTGTACTTCTTCCTCGGGGCCGCCTCCGCGCGACTGCTCCCCCGGATCCGCACGGCGCCGGCCGCCCTGGGCGTGATCGCGGTGATCCTGATGGTGCTCACCGTGACGGCCACGCGCACCGGCGCGCTCGTGGTGGCGGAGCGCCAGCCCTGGTCCGTGTTCGCCGCGCTGCCGGGGATCCTCGTGGTGCTGTGGCTCGGCCCGCGCCTACCGCGTCTGCCGTTCCTCGAGTTCTGCGGCCGTCGCTCGATGGTCCTCTACGTC
>SRJI02000468.1 GCA_005473895.2 Carideicomes alvinocaridis | reverse complement strand
CGGCGGTGTCCGTGATGACCCCGTCCATGTCGAAGATGACGGCGCGGTAGCGGCGGAGCCGGTGGCGGCGGGCGTTCAGGTCCTGCGGAGCGGCGGGGGTGAGCGTCTGCGACATGGGAACCAGCCTACGGGCGGGGAAGTGGGGCCGCACGGGGAGTGCCGCGGCGATGTTCACCGCAGCGAGCGCGCCGTCGTTCCGGCCGACCGCACCGCAGCGACATCACAGCGGTTCTGAGCTGCGGTGATGTCGCTGCGGCGCGGTGGGTTCCGGGAATAGGGTCGTGCCGACGGGGCGGACGTGTGCCCCCGCGCGCCGGAAGCGTGGCCCGGGAACGAGCAGGACACACTCGGCGGAGATGGCCGGGGGGCGAAGGGCTCATGAACTGGATGAGGAGCAAGTGATGGATGCGAAGCCGACGCGGTTGCGGAAGAAGGCGACGCAGGAGGAGATCCTGGCGAGTCTGCCGGTGCAGACGCG
>SRJI02000467.1 GCA_005473895.2 Carideicomes alvinocaridis | reverse complement strand
GCCGTAGGCCAGGGCGGCCGCGGTGGGCTCGTTGATGATGCGCTTGACGTTCAGGCCCGCGATCTCGCCGGCCTCCTTGGTGGCCTGGCGCTCGGCGTCGTTGAAGTAGGCGGGCACGGTGATCACCGCGTCGGTGACCTTCTCGCCCAGGTACTCCTCGGCGTCGTGCTTGAGCTTCATCAGCGTGCGGGCCGAGATCTCCTGCGGGGTGTACTTCTTGCCGTCCACCTCGGTGGTCCAGTCGGTGCCCATGTGGCGCTTGATGGACGCGAAGGTGCGCTCCGGGTTGTTGACGGCCTGGCGCTTAGCGACCTCGCCGACCAGGACGTCCCCGCCCTTGGAGAACGCGACGACGGACGGGGTGGTGCGGGCGCCCTCGGCGTTCGCGATGACGACCGGGTCGCCACCCTCGAGGACGGCAACCACGGAGTTGGTGGTGCCAAGATCGATACCCACTGCTCGCGACATCATGTGTCCT
>SRJI02000466.1 GCA_005473895.2 Carideicomes alvinocaridis | reverse complement strand
GATTTCAAGTCATTCTTCACGTAAAACCATTCCGTCATCCAGTCGCCGGGCCACCTCTTKCGAAAGGTYGGCACKGGGCAGCTTGACCCAGAACGRGAGCCGAAGCTGTAGCAGCCAAAATTGTTGTGATACTGTTCCTTACCCCAGGGTTTTGTCTCGTATAAYAATTCGTGTATRTTRCAGAAACTTTTYGCATCAGGTTCCARACCTTGGCTTCTCRCGGCCCACACRAAGATATTCAWCCTTATGATTGCTTCGGGGGTAAGTTGGTGAAGRTAGATTTCAAATATYTTCAGCACCTCTACRACAAAGCTGCTYARGGGAAATCGTAGYCCAGCTTTCAARAAGCTTYGGAATACCATGACTTCATTTTCCTCAGGAGTTGGACAAGTCTTCTCTCCTTCGTCAGCCCTCACATCGGACAAGTCCCGGAAATATCTTCCCCTCATGTTGACAAGATGATTTTCTTTAATACTTGA
>SRJI02000074.1 GCA_005473895.2 Carideicomes alvinocaridis | reverse complement strand
TCATCACTCCACCGCCGGCGCCGCTCAACGCCCAGAATCTCACCCAGCATAGCATCTCCCGCTAAGACACGTGCATAACTACGTCTTTATGCACGTGTCTTAGCTCGCCCAGCCTTCGTCAGGCAGGCGGCACCAATCGGTCGGTTACGGTCTGAACTTATGGTCGGCCATAAGGTCGGACTTAGCACCGACGCCGAAATCCCGTCAGACGGCCTCCGCCGGAGGGATACGATGATCCTTGTGTAGACGTCGAGGATCTGGCGGCGACCGCGAAGTGAGGCTGTTTTGCCTTGCTGCCATTGATGCAGCCCAATCTCGTCCACTGATCAAAGCCGCGATCTCAAGCTCCGGCATCGACGACTATGCAAAGGTTGCTCTTTTGCGCACTTTCGAGAAGGAGCCACGTCTGCTTGCCGCAGTTGACCACATTGCGCAAAGGCGGGCGAGAAGCACAGGCCCAAAGATAGCCGAATCTCGCAATTAAAGACAAAACTTGACGCTCAAATCGCCATGTCTCAGATTTAAGGGCAAAGCGACACTATCCAATTAATGGCGAAGTCGCTCAAATCGGTCACAGCAGAGCTTGGCGATAGTCTCGAATGTAGCCTGCTTCTGGCGCCGAGGGTGATTGGGGATGCGGAACTGCTCTGATGTAGTAAGAAGGGTGCCAGATCAGAGCCACTGTAATTGGCCGCTGCGTCCTGCACCCGGATTTGTTGTCAGTTGGTCAGAAAGTCCAGCAACATCCTGTTGAACCGATCAGCATGTTCCCATTGCGCCCAATGTCCGCAGCGATTGTAGACATGAAGCTGGGAATCCGAGATTCCGGCGACCAGCCGCAATCCGAAATCGAGTGGCACAAAACGGTCGTCGCGGCCCCAGATAATCAGTGTCTCGGCCCCGATCTCGCGCAGGCGAGGTGTGTAATCGGAAAACTGAGCCGGAAAGAGTCGCTGGCTTTCCACGAAATTCTCAAGGTGTTCGGAACAGGCCTGCATGGCCGCCAGCCGGGCCTGGAACAATTCGTCGGTCAGGTTGGAGGAATCGTAAACAAAGGTTTCCATCATTGCCCGGATGTTTTCAAGCGACGGGTCGCGGTACAGCTTTCCGACCAGACGAATGCCCTCTGCTGGCATCGGGGTGAAACTGCTAACGCCGCTGGTGCCCCCGCCCATCAGGATCAGCTTGCCCACATGTTGCGGGTGGGCCAATGCAAAGGCCACCGCACTATGGCCACCCATCGAATTGCCCACAGGATGCACCTGTTTGATGCCCAATTCGTCAATCAGCCCCTTGACGAAACAGGCGTTCAGGTCAGATCGTGAACTGGTGCATAGGATCGGGTCGCTTTTGCCCCAGCCCGGTACGTCCATCAGAATCACGCGAAACCCCGCCTCTGTCAGCGGGGTAATGTTGCGGTTGAAGTTCGACCAGCTGGTGGCACCGGGGCCGGAACCGTGCAGCATCATCACCACCTCGCCGCCGGTTTTGGGATCACAATCGTTGTAGTGAACCCGGTAATCCGTGTCTTCGTGGCGAACGGTGACGAAACGGCTTGTGTCCGCTTCGGTCCATTGATTGACCATTTCAGTATCTCCCTTTTCTGACGGACTGCGCGTTTGCAATTTCATTGGGGCCCAAGTCGGACGAGAAACGCTTGTCTCGGGGGAGACTGGCACGCCGCAACAATTGTGCAAGCGCTGTCAGGGTGAATGTTCGGTTCGTGAACAAACTTGACGGGCAGGGGGTCACAGTTTTCGGTCCTGATAAATTCAAAGGCTCAAAATGGCGGATGGCAGCGGGTTTCAGGGGTCGGGATCAGGTTTGCGTCTGCATCGCAGCTTCTGCCCGTGCGATGCATTCGCGAAGTGGCTTGAGGCAGGTTGCGGCGACTTCGGCGTGTGACATGGCGCTGCGGAAGAAGACGATATTGACGGCACCAAGCGGCTTTTGACCACGCCTTACCGGGAGTGCGATGGCGCTGATATTCTCCTCGATCAATCCCGCCGAGAAAGCGTAACCGCGCTGATGTACCTCTGCTAGGTAACGATCAATATTGGCCAATATCGCCCTGTCCCCGACGTCCAGCGTGTTAATCCGGCGGTTCACGTTGAGAATGTGCTGCCGGTCGGTGTGGTCCAGCGAACTCAGATAGGCCAGCCCCAACGCCGAGCGAAGGAGTGGCCGGGTCTTGCCCACCAGTCCACGGTGAACGGACGTCGGGCTGTATTTGTGGCTGGAGGCCTGAATCACCATGCGCCCCGCCACTGGCGTGGCAAAATCGCTTGGCCACATAATCGTTTTAGTGAGTTCGGGCATGAGTTTCGACATGACCTCGGTGGCGAAATCCTCGTGGCGTACGCCATCGCCAAGATGGAGGATGCGCTCGGTCAGCGTTACTGCACCGTCCTCGGCGCGCCGGGTCAGATAGCCCTTCTTTTCCAACGTGTGAATCAGCCGGTACAGCGTGCCACGGTCGATGTTGGTGTAGGTGGCGAGCTCACCAATTTTTGCCCACCCCAGATCGCCCACGGCCTCGATCAGGTCGAAGGCGCGTGTTACCGCCCGGACCTCCCTGTAGGGTGAGGCGGCATTGGTTGTGGTGCGTTCGGGCATGGGATTTCCTGTTCGGTTGGTGAACAGTGTGCAGGTCTTCGGTGCAGAAGATCAAGGAGGTTATTGAAGGCCGCGATCAGGATGAACAGTTCTCCCGATGCATTTCCGCCATCGTTTCGGGCATGGTGGAGGAGGCAATGTGATGCCTTCGAAATGCCTGGATCACCGGGCGAAAATCGAGCAGGCAAGGCTTTTGCACGGCGCGCAAAACAGTGCCACGCGCGATGCGCGCCGGAACGTGCCGGGGCCATGGCTAGGCGATAGGGACGTCCGTTTCAAACAACATAAACGTGGCGTCTGCCACTGGCGGGGCCCGAAATCCGCGCGCTTCGGTGTATTGTTCTGACGCATGCCAGCGCTGTGCCGTATCGACGTCGGGAAACGACACAACCACTGTGCGCAAACCATCATCGGTGCCTTCCAGCATCTCAGGCGGGGTGCCCCGCACAACAAAGTGCCCCCCGAAGGCCGCCACAGCCGGACCGGAGCGTGCGACATAGTCTTTATAGGCTTCCGGATCGTTGATCTGAACCCGGGCGAGAAGCAGTGCAGGCATGAAATTTCCTTTCAGTTTGCCACAACCAGACCGCCATCATAGACGATCTGCTGGCCAGACACGTAATCATTGTCCTCCGACAGAAGAAATGCGGCCAGACGCGCATAACCCTCGGGCGTTCCGTAGCGGCGCAACGGAATCGTCTCAAGGGTACGGGCGCGGATTTCTTCCACGTTTGTGTTTTCCTGACGGGCATAGGACTCGTTCCATTCCCGGATGCGGTCCGTTTCGACATATCCCGGTGCAAGCGCATTCACGAGAACCCCACCCGGCCCAAGTTCAAGCGCTGCGGTCTTGAGCGCGTTGACCAGCGCTGCGCGCAGCGCATTCGACAGGCCGATCCCGGCAAACGGCGTTTTGACCGTAAAGGAGGAGATCGCCAGCACACGCCCGGTTGGGTTGGCCTGAAGCTGCGGGATCAGTGCGCGCATGACACGCAAGGGGCCTGTCACCATCGTCTGGAATGCGCCCGTCCAATCGTCGTCCGTCAACGCCATGATCGGCTTGACTGGCGGCCCGCCGTGGTTGAGCAGAAGCGCCGTCGCGCCGCCCAGAGCTTCGGAAGCCGTGGCAAGACGTTCTGCAAGACCGGGGTCTGCGATGCTGCCAGCGACGAGTTTGATCTGCACATCAAAATCGCTTCGGATCAGTTCTGCCGCCGATTGAGGGTCACGCGAGGACAACACAAGATCATATCCCCGTCGCGCCAGTTCGCGAGCGGTGGCCAGCCCCATGCCCGCGCTGCCTCCGGTCACAACTGCAACCTTGCGTTCCGTCATCATACTCTCCTCAAAGCCGACCGCAGAAATATGCCGCCAGCAGATGGGTGAAGCCCCCGTCAAAGCCCGTTCTGTCTACGCAACGGTCTGGCGATGACGCTGCCCGATACCCGGACGGCTTAGTCGTTCATTTTTTGTTCTGGTGGTGACGGGATTGGACAACCGACCAGATTTGATTGTCCTGTTCTAGACTGGCGCGCGCAGCAAAAAGAACGAGTTTCGCCGCGAGGTTTGCACAATGAACAAATCCGGAACTGTCGGGGACAGTGCAGCCTGCAACGCTTGGTGATCACAACCCCACCGCCGGGTTCAGGAATCCGCGCGATTGTGGAACGCGGCGGCTCTGTTGATGGCGTGGATGCCCCCTCCCGACGGCATCGCAATGTGCCAATGTGATGCATGTGAAACCATCACAGTAGGAGAGAGCATCCATGTCCGAAGCTACCATCGTCGGCATCGACTTGGCAAAGCGGGTCTTCCAGCTGCACGGAGCCCGCGACGACGGGTCCGTCGTCTTTCGCAAGAAACTTTCGCGCGCTCAATTCGCGGCCTTTCTGGCGCAGCATCCACGGTGCATCATCGCCATGAAGGCTTGCGCGACGGCGCACGGCTGGGGCCGCGAGTTCGAGAAGCTGGGGCATGAAGTCCGCCTGATCCCGCCGATCTACGTGAAGCCGTTCGTCAAGCGCCAGAAGAACGATGTGGCGGATGCCGAGGCAATCGTAGAGGCGGCCTCGCGTCCCACCATGCGCTTTGTCCCGCTGAAGTCGGAAGCGCAGCAGGCACGAGCGATGCTGTTCCGCACCTGGCAGATGTTCGTCGGGCAGCGCACCCAGTTGATCAACGCTCTACGCGGACATCTTGCCGAGCATGGCTTGGTCGCGGCCAGAGGGCCTGCGCACCTCAAGCGCCTTGCCGATGCTCTCGAGGATGACGGCACGGCGCTGCTCCAGGACGTTCGCGAACTCGGCCAAGTGTATCTCGAGCAGATTGAGGGCTTGAATGCTCGGATCGCGGAACTTGACAGGAAGATGAAGTGTGCGGCCCGAGAAGACGGCTTGGCACGACGCGCTCAAACCATGCCGGGCGTGGGGCCGATCACAGCTCTTGCCATCGAGACCTTCGCTCCGGAGCTGGCGACATTCCGGCGAGGACGTGACTTCGCTGCGTGGCTCGGCCTCGTGCCAAAGCAGCATTCGACCGGCGGCAAGGCGCGGCTGGGCAAGACATCGAAGATGGGTCAGCGCGACATCCGAACGCTTCTCGTCTCCGGCGCGATGGCGGTTCTCCAGGCGGTAGAGCGGTTTGACACCCCGAATAACGACTGGCTCAAGCGCCTGCTGGCCCGCAAGCCTCGCCTGGTTGCCGCAATCGCGCTGGCGAACAAGATGGCGCGCGCCCTTTGGGCCATGCTGACGAAACAGGAAGACTACCGGAACCCGGCGGCGATGATGGCGTGAGCACACCACGCTTGCCATTTCGTCCCGGCACGTCGGGGGTGTGAGGAGGTCAGTGAACAGTAAGGGCAAGGATCGACCAGATCCGGATCAGAGAACGCAGTCTTTGTGCAGGAGCCACCGAGCTCGATTTGTTGATATGCCTCTGATCCGCGTATCGCCATACCGGCCCGCGGCCAAATCAGCGCCGCATAGAGAGGCCTGATACATGACCGCACCCGATCACGCGCTCGAGCAATTCAAAAGCCACTTCCACCAACGGGGGCATCCATACATGCACAAATCGCGTGAGGGATTCATCTCGCGAATCCAGGGTGGTAGCTGGGATTCATGAGCAGACCCATACCCCCGACCTACAAGACCAGGAACTGGCCAGCCTACAATGAAGCACTCAAGCGCCGGGGCTCGCTGACGATCTGGTTTGACCCCGAGATGAGCTGGGATGCCGCGCCGACGATAGTGCCCCCGCGCGTGGTGTAGGAGCGTCGACCTTCGGAGAGGTCCGGGTCTGATCAGGATGCCACGGCGGGCAACCTGACGGTGGGATTGTCGGTGACGCGGGCCAGGGTTTCAAGGCTCATGTATCGCCGCGCCACTGCCC
>SRJI02000464.1 GCA_005473895.2 Carideicomes alvinocaridis | reverse complement strand
GGCTCGGTCTTCGCCGACTCCCCGGAGCTGCGCGAGGCCTTCGCCCTCTGCCTGCCCCGCCAGCAGATCGTGGACAACCTGATCAAGCCGATCTATGCGGACGCCCAGGTCATGAACCTGCGCGAGGTCTTCCCCTTCCAGGACAAGTACCAGGAGGTCGTGGACGAGGCCTACCCGAAGGAGATGGACGAGCCGAACATCGAGAAGGCGAAGGAGCTCGTCGAGAAGTCGGGCGTCTCCAAGCCCACGGTCCGCCTCGGCTACCAGGCCGGCAACCAGCGTCGTACCGAGACCGTCGCGCTCATCAAGAGCTCCTGCGACCAGGCCGGCTTCGACGTGCAGGACGCCAACTCGCCGGTGTTCTTCAAGGAGGTCATGCCGGCCGGTGACTACGACGCCGCCCTCTACGCCTGGGCCGGCTCGGGCCAGAAGGCCTCCGGCGCGAACATCTACCAGTCGGACGGCGCTCAGAACCAGCA
>SRJI02000463.1 GCA_005473895.2 Carideicomes alvinocaridis | reverse complement strand
CGGCCATCGCCGTGACGGCGAAGAGGCGGCGCGGGCCGGGCAGGCTCATCGCTCCAGCTCCCCGCCGCGGTTCGCGCGCCGGATGCGCCGGGCACGGTCGATCTCGGGACGGAAGGTCCGCAGCGCCCAGCGCACGGCCACGACGGCCACGGCGAGCACCACGATGAGGATGAGCAGTTCAGGCATGCTCCCCAGCCTAGCGGCCGCCGCCGCGCTGTCGTCGGACACGGCGACGCCCCCGTCTCCGGGAGACCCGGAGACGGGGGCGTCGCGCGTCAGCGGCTCAACGGAGCCACGAGACGGGACGCGTCAGATCACTTGGTGATCTTGGTGACGCGGCCGGAGCCCACGGTGCGGCCACCTTCGCGGATGGCGAAGCCGAGGCTCTCCTCCATGGCGATCGGCTGGATGAGCTCGACCGACATCTCGGTGGTGTCGCCGGGCATGACCATCTCGGTGCCCTCGGGGAGCGTGATGACG
>SRJI02000462.1 GCA_005473895.2 Carideicomes alvinocaridis | reverse complement strand
GGCGATCAAGCAGTGTCACTTGCGAGTGAACTCGTATTGCTTCGCACCCGGTCCATGAAATTCAGTGAGGAATTCCTCGATCTCACCTCCCGATTGGACCAATTGCGAAGAGAGGCAGTCCAGACTGTTGCAACTGAACTCTCCGGTGCGCTTAAAAAATATATACCCTCGATTGATAGCCTCTCGCTGAAGATGGCAACGCTTGAGTCGTCACTCACTATCAATGACATGATCGTCCATGATGGGGTTGAGACCTCTATCGACAAAAAGGGCGATGGGATCAAGAGCCTTATCACGATGGCTCTAATTCAAGAGCTAGCTACTGAAAGGTCGGCCGCTCAGAGCGTCATCTTGGCCGTAGATGAACCTCTATCGACAAAAAGGGCGATGGGATCAAGAGCCTTATCACGATGGCTCTAATTCAAGAGCTAGCTACTGAAAGGTCGGCCGCTCAGAGCGTCATCTTGGCCGTAGATGAAC
>SRJI02000461.1 GCA_005473895.2 Carideicomes alvinocaridis | reverse complement strand
GCGGG
Source organism: Carideicomes alvinocaridis (assembly GCA_005473895.2). Taxonomy (GTDB): domain Bacteria; phylum Pseudomonadota; class Alphaproteobacteria; order Rhodobacterales; family Rhodobacteraceae; genus Carideicomes; species Carideicomes alvinocaridis. The sequence continues at coordinate 475 of SRJI02000461.1, read as the reverse complement.
AGAGGGGCTCCACGTCGCCGTCGATGATCACGGTGGAGTTCGGCAGCTCGCGGCGGCCCTTGCCGGAGAACGTGAAGAGGGTGCCGATGCCGCCGTCGACGTCGAAGGCGTGGTCGCGCTGCGTGGCGCCGGTGGCGAAGGAGACGTCGTAGAGCTCCTGGACGCGGGAGTTCAGAAAGAGCGCGAGCTCCTTGAGCTTGAGGGCGCGCTCGTGGATGGTCAGCTCGCCCAGGGCCTGCTGGCCGACGGTGCGGGCGTGCTCGATGGCGGCGGCCGTGTCGAGGCCGTCGGTGGAGACGCCGGTCAGGCGCGCGCCGGTGTTCGCGTCCGTCACGTCGGTGACCTTGGACGGGTGCGACGGCGTCCACCAGCTGCCGGCGACGTAGCTGGGGAGGATCTCCGGGAGGGAGGGGGCGGTGACGGTCACGGGGTCTCCTGGTGTCGGGGGCGCGGACGAGTCCCGACCGATCGGTCG
>SRJI02000460.1 GCA_005473895.2 Carideicomes alvinocaridis | reverse complement strand
CCTGCGGTGACCGAGAAGCAGCCGCGGTGCTGGTCGCGATCAACTCCGTCTTCCAGGTGATCGCCTTCGGTGCCCTGGGCTGGTTCTACCTCCAGGCGCTGCCGTCCTGGCTGGGGCTGCCGACCACGTCGGCCGAGTTCTCGATCGGTGCGATCGTCCTCAGCGTGCTGATCTTCCTCGGGATCCCGCTGGTCGCAGGGTTCCTGACCCGCATCCTCGGTGAGCGAGCCAAGGGCCGGACCTGGTACGAGGAGCGGTTCCTCCCGAAGATCGGTCCCTGGGCGCTGTACGGGCTGCTGTTCACCATCGTGCTGCTGTTCGCCCTCCAGGGCGACGCGATCATCTCCGCACCGGGAGACGTGGCCCGCATCGCCCTGCCGCTGCTGGTCTACTTCGTCGTCATGTTCCTGGGGTCCTTCCTGCTCGGCCGCGCGATCGGCCTCGACTACGCGAAGTCCACGACCGTCGCGTTCACGGCCTA
>SRJI02000459.1 GCA_005473895.2 Carideicomes alvinocaridis | reverse complement strand
CGGCTGTGCAGGAATGGACGACGGGCGGCCGGCGCGAGCTCGGCTCAGTCCGGGAACGAGCGGTCGCGCACCCCGCGGTCGAGCTCCTGCGCCCGCCACGAGGAGCCCACCAGCAGGAACACGAACTCGTCCGTCTCCGCGTAATAGGCGCCGTCGTCACCGGCGGAGATCCCCCGCAGACCGCCCAGCGGGTTGAGCTCCCGGACGGTGCCGTCGATCGAGACGATCCGCGGCACCACGCGCTCGTCGGGCTTCTCGGCGTACGCCGAGACGAGCAGGTTCGTGTCTCCAGCCCACTCCACCGAGTCCTCGGAGCCGGAGGAGGGCAGCAGGATCGGCTCGGTCAGGGCGTTCGGCACCCCGTCCGAGCCGCGCACGACGCCGGACACGCGCAGGGTGGTCCGCTGGCCGTCGTCGACGAGCATCGCGGCCTGGGCCCCGCTCCGCGACAACCGCAGGTCGACGATCTGCTCGCCGGGCC
>SRJI02000458.1 GCA_005473895.2 Carideicomes alvinocaridis | reverse complement strand
CGGGCGCGGGGTGGGTCATGGGGGCTCCTTCGACGGCATCGGCGGCCCGGCCCCGGGAGCGTGGGGCGGCGGACGGACGCTGCGCCTACGGTACCGGACCGTCCTGGACGCGGGGACGGCGACGGCGACCCGTCCGGCGTCCGGCGCCGTCGATAGACTCGGCCGCGACCGCACCGTCCGCGAGGAGAAGAGGCATCCCATGTCCGAGTCCCTGATCGGCAAGAACCTGATGGAGCCGCCGGCTACGCGCCTGCCGGAGGAACCGGAGGTGCTGGCCCGGCTCGAGGCCGGTGACCTGCCCGAGGACATCGTGCCGGTGGCGCCCGAGTCCTCGCTGGTGTGGGCGCTCATGGCGGAGGACGCGTGGGCCGAGGGCCGCACCGTGGACTCCTATGCGTACGCCCGCGTCGGCTACCACCGGGGCCTGGATGCGCTGCGCCGGGCGGGGTGGCGCGGCGCCGGCCCGGTGCCGTACTCCCATG
>SRJI02000457.1 GCA_005473895.2 Carideicomes alvinocaridis | reverse complement strand
CCGACCGTAGGGGGCCACCCCCTGCGTGGCCACCCGCAGCAGGAGCATGTGCTCGTACATGATCCCGCGGACCGGGTCGACCCACGCCCCCTCAGATGATTGCATCATGCAAACGATGCTACCTTTTGCATCATGCAAATCGCCGAGCAGGAACGCATCGCCTCCCCCACCTTCGTCCTCGCCTGGGTGGTCTCCTTCCTCCAGTTCCTCGCGTTCTACGCCCTCGTCACCACCATGGCCGTGTACGCGGTCCGGCAGTTCGCCGCCTCGGACGCCGGGGCGGGGCTGGCCTCGAGCGCCTTCGTCATCGGCGCCACCGTCAGCCGCGTGGTCACCGGCCACGTGGTGGACCGCTTCGGCAAGCGCCGCGTCCTGGTGGTGGCCCTGGTCGCCGTCGGCCACCGTCAGCCGCGTGGTCACCGGCCACGTGGTGGACCGCTTCGGCAAGCGCCGCGTCCTGGTGGTGGCCCTGGTCGCCGTCG
>SRJI02000456.1 GCA_005473895.2 Carideicomes alvinocaridis | reverse complement strand
CTCCACGACGAGGTGCCCACCCGCGCCACCCTGGACATCGACACGCTGGCGCGCGTGGAGGTCACTTGGCGCCAACACCTCACGGCTCTGCGCAGCGGTCTTCGCGCTCTGGGGTATGAGGACAAGGACCCGATTGACACCTCGGCACCCTTGCACCGCATGACCCGCGCGGAGGGTGACGGGGACATGCAGGTGGACTTCCTCATCGCCGACCACGTGCCCCCGCCTGCCGAGCAGGAGTTGCCCCAGCCGCTGCCCGTGCAGGCGCCGGGTGGCCGTAATGCGCTCGAGCGGCTCCTCCACGTCGCGGTTCTCACGCCACAGGGCCCTGTGGCCATCGCTCTCCCGGATCTGATCGGGGCCTTGGAACTGAAGATCGAGGCGTACCGTGTGGGCTCCCGGGACCGGGAGAGGCACCTACACTTGGAACTGAAGATCGAGGCGTACCGTGTGGGCTCCCGGGACCGGGAGAGGCACCTACA
>SRJI02000073.1 GCA_005473895.2 Carideicomes alvinocaridis | reverse complement strand
CGGCGTGGCGGCGGGCGCGGCCGGGGCTGCCGCGGCGGGATCGGCCAATGCGGCCAAGGCCACGGAGGCCTCTGCCGGGGCGACCGGGGGCGATAACGGCACCGTGCCCCCATCGCACCCCGCCACGCCGCCTGAAGGCCGCGCGCGAGGGGGCGTGCCGCTCTATGCCTGGCTCCCGCTGGTCATCCTGCTGCTGCTCTCGGCGGGCGTTCTGGGCTGGCTGCTCCTCCCCGGCACCCGGATTTTCGCGGAAGCGCCGCCCGCCCGCGTGGTCACCGATGCCGAGGCCGTGCGGCTGGCGGGCAATGTCAACGAGGCCCTGCGCGCCCGCATCGCCACGCTGGAAACGGCACTGGAGGGCGCGGTCTGCGAGGCGGACGGCACCCTGCTGATGCCGGAGGGGGTGACCATCGAAGGGATGCTCCCGCCCTCTCCGCAGACCCCGATGGAGGCGCAGGGGCGGCGCGTCACCGCCGCGTCGCAGCCGGTGCTGCCGCCCGACCTGTCGCGGCTGATCACCGGGCCGGAGGGCGACCGCACGACACTCCAGGAGGTGATCGAGAGCCGCACGGTCATGGTCCTCGTCCGCTCGGACAAGGGGATCTCGGCCGGCACCGGCTTCGTCGCGGGGCCGGGCACGGTGGTCACCAATTTCCACGTGGTGGACGGCGCCCTGCCCGACGGCATCCACGTGACCAACCGCGCATTGGCCGACACGCGGCCGGCGGAACTGCTGAAGATCTCGGGCCCCTTCGACGAATCGGGCAGCGATTTCGCCCTGCTGCAGGTCCGCGGGATGGAGCTGCCGGCCTTCCCCGTCCTTGTCTCCGACGCCTCGATCCGCGGCAACAAGGTGTATGCGGCCGGTTATCCAGGCGACGCGCTGGCCAATGACGCGCAATTCACCGCGCTGCGGGCCGGGGACAGCACGGCGGTGCCGACGCTCACCGTCACCGACGGCACGGTCAATGTCGAACAATCGCTCAAGGGCCGGATCAGCGTGCTGGAACATTCCGCCCCGATCTCGCGCGGGAATTCGGGCGGGCCGCTGGTCGATGCCTGCGGCCGGCTCGTCGGCGTGAACACCTTCGTCCACAAGGGCGCGCTGCGCGATCTGAACCTCGCCCAGTCGGCGCAGAACCTCGTCGCCTTTCTCCAGAACACGCCGGCGGTCCTGTCGGTGGTCAGCACCCCCTGCGAGCCCGAAATCCTGCGTCCCTCGGTGCGCAGCGCCGCCAACGGGCCCGATCCCGTCCCCGACCCCGACCCGGCGCCCGCCGGCGCGCCGATCCTCCCGAAACTCGTCAAGCCGCAGCCCTGAGCCCAGCGGTACCTGCCCTCCGGAATGAAGTGACATGACAGACAGCACCTACCACAACCTCCGGAAGCTGACCCAATGGCGGGACGAGACCACTCTGGTGCCCTATTCCGGGATCCAGATGCTCGATTTCGGCTTTTCCGTCGACGACATCGACCTCAAGCCCTCGCGTTTCGTGGAGCGGACCGCCACGAGCGCCGGCGGCGAGGTGGAGCGGACCCTGCTGCCCTATACCGGCGACGAGGAGGTCGATGCCGAGATCGACGAGGGCACGCTCGACGATGACGACGCCTATGCGATCCGGCCACTGGCGGCGATGGAGCCCTTTCTCGACAAGTGGGTGCCGGTGCCGGTGCTGCGGCTGAAGCCCGAGCGCGGCGCCGACGGGTCGGAGCGCTACGATCCCGGCCCGTCGAGCTGGGCCAGGCTGCGCACCACCGAACTGCCCGAGCCCGATCCCGAGACCGGCCATACCCACCGGGTGCAGCTTGCGCTCGACACGGCGCTGATCGCGCAGAACGCCGCGGACAACTACCTCGCGCCCGAAGTGTCCGACGCCGAGAAGCCGCGCGAATTCCGTCTGGTCAGCGACCCGGCGCACATGGACTGGTTCCTGCGCCGGCTGGAGCCCGCGGCGGACGGAACGCTGGCGGACATGCAGCTCTGGGTGTCGGACTGGCTGAAGGAGCTGTTCCTCGCCTTCAAGCGGGCCGAGCGGCCGGGCCGGCGGATCACCGAGGACATGCTGATCCACCAGTTCGAGCACTGGGCGCGCTACCTCGCCTACCTGCGGGTGATCCAGGCCACCTGCCGCCCGCCGCGGATGCGCTTCGTCAACACGGTGGCCGATCGCGACGCGGTGACGCCGGTGGACGTGGACCTCGTGCTCGACGTGGGCAACAGCCGGACCTGCGGCATCCTGATCGAACGCTTCCCCGGCGAGCCACGGGTGGACCTCGCCCGGTCCTTCCCGCTGGAGGTGCGCGACCTGTCGCGACCCGAATTCCTCTATTCCGGCCTGTTCGAGAGCCGGGTCGAGTTTGCCGAGTACCGGATGGGCGACGAACGCTTCGCCAGCCGGTCGGGACGGCGCAACGCCTTTCTCTGGCCCTCCTTCGTGCGCATCGGGCCGGAAGCGGTGGGCCTCATCCAGCAGGAGGAAGGGACCGAGACCGCCTCGGGTCTCTCCTCGCCCAAGCGCTACCTCTGGGACGATGCGGCGACGCAGCAGGACTGGCGCTTTCACCACCATTACGACCCCAACAACCTGCCCAAGGCCGTGCGCTCGGCCATGCGGCACCTGAACGAGGCGGGCGACGTGCTGGAACAGGTCCGCTACGAGGAACAGCAACGCCTGCGCCCGCGCAAGCAGACCCAGACCAACCAGGCGATCCGGCCGCGCTTTTCGCGCTCGTCGATGTTCGGCTTCATGCTGGCGGAGATCATCGCCCACGCCCTGGTGCAGATCAACGATCCCGGCTCGCGGTCGCGCCGGGCGCAATCGGACCTGCCGCGGCGGCTCAACCGCATCATCCTCAGCCTGCCCACCGCCACCTCGATCCAGGAACAGGCAATCATGCGCTCCCGCGCGGCGGGCGCCCTGCGCATGGTCTGGGCGATGCTGGGCGTGAAGGAGGCCGACAGCTCCATCTCGCGCCGGCCCGCGCTGCTGGTCGAGTTCGACGAGGCCAGCTGCACCCAGCTCGTCTACCTCTATACCGAGGTCACCCAGAAGTTCGACGGGCGGATCGACCAGTTCCTGCAGCTCAAGGGCCGGATGCGCCCGCCGCCGGAAGGGGGCGCGCCCGAGCCCTCGCTGCGGCTGGCCTGCATCGACATCGGGGGCGGGACGACCGACCTGATGATCACCACCTATCGCGGCGAGGCGAACCGCGTCCTGCACCCCGAGCAGAACTTCCGCGAGGGTTTTCGCCTGGCCGGCGACGACCTGGTGGAGCGGGTGATCTCGGGCATCATCATGCCGCTCCTCCAGCGCTCCATCGAAGAGGCCGGCGGGCGCTTCGTGGGCGAGAAGTTCCGCGAGATCTTCGGCGGCGACATCGGCGGGCAGGACCAGCAGGCGGTGCAGAAGCGGCGGGTCTTTTCGCTGCGTGTCCTTGTGCCGCTGGCCGAGGCGATCCTCGCCTATTGCGAGACCGCCGACGAATTCGACCGCTTCGACGTGACGGCGGCCGAGATCCTGGGCCTCACCCCCTCGCGGCCCACGGCGGACGAGGCGGAGGCGCCGCCGGAGCCCTCGGGCGCCGCGGCCCCGCGACCGGAGCCCGAACTTGATGGCGGAGAGACCATCGCCGACGAGACGCTGGCCTTCCTCGAGGCCCGCGCGGAGGAGCTGGGTGCCACCGGCTGGAAGCTGGCCGACGTGGTGCTGTCCACCTCGCGCGAGGATGTCGACGCGATCTCGCGCGAGACCTTCCAGAAGGTGCTGGGCAACATGTGCGAGGTGATCGACCACCTGGGCTGCGACATGGTCCTGCTGACCGGCCGCCCCTCGCGCCTGCCCGCCGTGCGCTCCATCGTCGAAGAGCTGCAGGTCGTGGCGCCGCACCGGATGATCCCGATGCACAGCTACAAGTGCGGCCGCTGGTATCCCTTCCGCGACCCGGTCACCCAGCGTATTGGCGACCCGAAAAGCACCGTCGCCGTGGGCGGCATGCTGATCGCGCTGAGCGAGAACCGGATCCCCAACTTCAAGGTCACCACGGGCGCGTTCCGCATGCGCTCCACCGCGCGGTTCATCGGCGAGATGGATACCAGCGGGCAGATCGTGGACGAGCGGGTGCTGTTCTCCGACATCGACCTCGACCAGGCCAAGCCGGGTGCGGGCCAGATGGCCGAGCTGCGCATGTTCTCCCCCATCCATATCGGCAGCCGGCAATTGCCGCTGGAGCGCTGGACGACCACGCCGCTCTACCGGCTCGACTTTGCCAATGCCGCCGCCCAGCAGCGCCCGACGCCGATCCGGGTGGTGATGGAGAAGGTGGAATTCGACGACGACGGCGGGGACGAGGACGCCCCCAGCGCCGAGGACACGCTGCGCCGCGAGTCGGTGCGCGAGGCCTTTCGCATCGAGGAGGTGGAGGACGGCAACCGCGACCAGATGAAGACCGACGACCTGGTCCTGCGGCTGCATACCCTGGGCTTCGATGACGAATACTGGATGGATTCAGGGATTTTCCGACTGTGAGGGACCAGCGATGAGCGGACAGGAGCAACTGGGCGCCCGATGCCGCGAGGTGGCGGAGCTTGCCGGCAAGGCGCTGGAATGGATCGACATCCCCGAGGCGCGCGAGATGGTGGGCCCGGACCACAAGGCGCTGAACAAGCTTTTGCGGCGAGGCACGCGGCGGGCGCGCAAGCTCGAACGCTCCTCGGCCACCAAGATGAGCGTCAGCGTCTTCGGCCCCAGCCAGGCGGGCAAGTCCTTCCTCGTCTCGGTGCTGGCGCGGCCCGATGACGGGCGGCTGGTGGCGGATTTCAACGGCCCCGGCGGCAAGCTCGACTATATCAGCGAGATAAACCCGGTGGGCGACGGCGAATCCACCGGCCTGGTGACCCGCTTCACCATGTCCAAGGACCCGACGCCCGAGGGCTTTCCGATCAAGCTGGTGCTGCTGTCCGAGGCCGACATCGCCCGCACGATCATCAACAGCTTCTACATGGACGGCGACCAGTCGGAGGAGCCGCCCGAGCCCTCGGACCTCACCGCGCATCTCGACGCCTTCCGGGGCCGCATGGCCGAGGGCGAAAGCGGGCTGGCCTATGACGATGTCTACGAGATCGCGGAATACGTCGAGGGCAGCTTCGGCAAGACCGCCTATGCCGCGGCGCTGAAACCCATCTGGGACGAGGCCGCGGTCATCCTGCCCAAGCTCGCCCTGCCCGACCGGGCGGAGTTCCTGTCGCTGCTCTGGGGCCGGCACCCGGCCTTTACCGACCTCTTCCTGCGGCTGTCGCGGGCCACGGCGCAGATCGGCAACGCGCAGGTGGTCTATGCCCAGCTCGCCGCGCTGACCCCGCGCGAGACCTCGATCATCGACGTGGGCACGCTGCACGGGCTGCTGGACGACGCCAGCACCGACATGCTGGAGCTCAGGACCGAGGGCGGCCAGCAGGCCAAGCTGCCCCGCGCCGTGGTCTGCGCCCTGGCGGCCGAGCTGGTCTTTCCGATGGAGACGCAGCCCTCGGAGCTTTTCGGCAATACCGACCTGCTGGACTTTCCCGGCGCGCGGAACCGTTTCGACCAGCCGCTGTCCAAGACGCTTGCCGATCCGGCGGCGACGATCTCGGGGCTGCTGCTGCGCGGCAAGGTGGCCTATCTCTTCGACCGCTACGTCGAGAACCAGGAGATCACCTCCATGCTGCTCTGCGTGCCGGACAGCAACATGGAGACGCTGGACCTGCCCGGCCTGGTGGAGAACTGGATCCACCAGACCCATGGCGGCACCCCGCAGGAACGGGCGACCAACGACTGCATCCTGTTCTTCGTGCTCACCAAGTTCGACAAGCACCTGGGAGACAGCGCCGCGGGCGGCGAGGAAAGCCAGCGCTTCGAACGGCGGATGAAGTTTTCCCTGCAGGAGAAATTCGGCCGCGGCCGCGACCCCTGGGTCGACAAGTGGACGCCGGACCAGCCCTTCCGCAACTGCTTCTGGCTGCGCAATCCGAACTTCTTCGTCGACGGGCTGATCGAGTACGAGGGCGACCGGGAGGTCCGCATCCGCCCCGAGAAGGAGGCGCGCGTGGACGAGCTGCGCTCGGGCTGCATCGCGGCCCCGCCGGTGCAGAAGCACTTCGACGATCCCGCGGCGGCCTGGGACGCGGCGCTGACCATGAACGACGGCGGGGTGAAATACCTCACCGAGGCGCTCGCGCGGGTCTGCACGCCCGAAAGCAAGATCCGCCAGCTCACCACCCAGATCGAGAAGACCGCCTCGGACATGGAGGCGGCGCTGGCGCCCTATTACGTCTCCGACGATCTCGAGAAACGGGTGGAGGAAAAGCGCCTCGCCGCCGCCGACATCATCGACGGGCTGGAGGTCGCGCTGCAGAACCACCGGTTCGGGGCCTTCCTGCGCGCGCTGACCGTGGACCAGGAGCAGATCGAGGGTCGCATCGCGCGAGTGCCGAGCTCCATCCGCATCTCGCGCGCGGTGTCCTCCGCCGCGGCCGAGGCACCGGCGCGGGCCACCGCCACCGTGGGCGCCGCGAACGGGGCCGCGCG
>SRJI02000455.1 GCA_005473895.2 Carideicomes alvinocaridis | reverse complement strand
TCGGCGTCCTGAAGTTCATGGGCGCCAGGACCGTGAACCTCGTCCTGGGCTTCATGATCGCCACCGGGTTCRTCTCCATGTGGGTGTCCAACACCGCCACCGCCGTGATGATGCTCCCCATCGGCGTGTCCATCCTCGTGCTCGTCCAGCGCTACGGCACGGACGACGCCCTGACCGCGGACGAGACAGCAGACCGGGCCGACCGCCCCGCCGCGCCCGCCTCCGCGCCCGGCGAGGCCCCCACGCAGGCCGAGATCCGCTCCCTCACCAAGACGAACTTCGGCACCGCGCTCATGCTCGGCATCGCCTACGCCGCGTCCATCGGCTCGCTCGGCACCATCATCGGCACCCCGCCCAACACCCTGCTCGCGGGCCACATGGCCGCCGAGCACGGCGTGGAGATCGGCTTCGGCCAGTGGATGCTGGTCGGCGTGCCGATCGCCGTCGTGCTGCTCTTCGCGTGCTGGTTCCTGCTCACCCGCG
>SRJI02000454.1 GCA_005473895.2 Carideicomes alvinocaridis | reverse complement strand
TGTTGCCGAACCAGGACGCCTGCATCAGGCCGGTGGAGGAGGTCATGGCGACGCCGATGAAGGCGTGGAAGATCATCGTGGCCATCAGCAGCACGAGCCGCAGGGCGTACGGGGGCCGGCGCGGCAGCGGATCCGAGCCGATCATGACCAGGGCGAACAGGAACCCGGTCAGCAGGAAGTGGACGTTCATGAACTCGTGGCCCACGTGGGTCTCCAGCGAGAACCGGAAGAAGTCCGTGTAGTAGAACACCAGGATCGAGCCGGCGAAGTTGACCCCCGCCACGATCGGGTTCGTGATGAACCGCCCCCACGGGGAGTGCACGATCCACAGGATCCACTCGCGCGGGCCGCGCGTCCCGTCCGTGCGGGACGGCAGGGCCCGCAGCGCCAGGGTGATCGGCGCGCCCAGGACGAGGAAGACGGGGCTGAGCATCGTCAGCGTCATGTGGCCCACCATGTGCGCGCTGAACAGGACGCGGCCGT
>SRJI02000453.1 GCA_005473895.2 Carideicomes alvinocaridis | reverse complement strand
CCACGGAGCGCACGTCCGCGAGCAGCACCACCGGGCACTGCCAGATCTGGCGGTCCAGCCCGGCCGCGGTGAGCTCGGCGCGCACGATCGCGTCCGCGCGGCGCAGCAGGTCCAGGCGCTCCTGGGTGACCTCGCCGATGATGCGGATGCCCAGACCCGGACCCGGGAACGGCTGGCGGTGCACGATGCCCTCGGGCAGGCCGAGCTCGGCGCCCACGGCGCGGACCTCGTCCTTGAACAGTTCGCGCAGCGGCTCGCACAGCTCGAACTCGATGTCGTCCGGCAGGCCGCCCACGTTGTGGTGGGACTTGATGTTGGCCGCCCCGTCCCCGCCGCCGGACTCGACGACGTCCGGGTAGAGCGTGCCCTGCACGAGGAAGCGGACCTCGGTGGCGTCCGGGTCGTGCTCCGACTCGAGGACGATGTCCGCCTGCGCCTTCTCGAAGGTGCGGATGAACCGCTCGCCGATGATCTTGCGCTTGG
>SRJI02000452.1 GCA_005473895.2 Carideicomes alvinocaridis | reverse complement strand
GGCCCAGCAGCACCCCGACGACGGCCCCGGCCAGGTGGCCGGTCCACGAGATGCCGGGGGCCGGCAGCAGGCCGATCAGGCTCGAGCCCAGGTGCGTGAGCGCGACGAGCACGGAGACGACGACCGCCCCGAATCGGCGCACCGCGATCCCGTAGACGATCAGGAACGCGATCAGCACGTACACGATCCCGGAGGCGCCGATGTGCACGCCCGGGGTGCCGATCAGCCAGGTCAGCAGGCCCGAGCCCAGCCAGGCGCAGACGAGCAGGGCCAGCGGTCGGCGCGAGACCAGGGCGGCCAGCGGACCGAGGACGAGCAGCGCCGTCGTGTTGCCGATCAGGTGGGCCCAGCCGGCGTGCAGCACGGGGGAGAACAGGACCCCGTCGAGGCCGTCGAGGCGTCGCGGGATCAGGCCCACGCCGGGGATGATCACCCGGCCGAGGAAGATCAGCACGAACTGCGCGACCCACATGGCCGCGATCAG
>SRJI02000451.1 GCA_005473895.2 Carideicomes alvinocaridis | reverse complement strand
GATCCCGGGCAACGAGCTGGGGATCGCGGTGGAGGCGGACGGGACGCACGTGTGAAGCACCGCGGAATGATGTGAGCGGCGTCGCCCCCGTGCGTGATACTTGCTGGATCACTCGCATCCCCGATCGCAGGAGCATCCCATGGCCCACGCCGTCGACCCCGGGCGCCCCGTGCACAACCCGGACATCGTCGGGTTCACCGACGCCGAACTGAACGAGACGCCGATCCGCCCGCGCTGGAACTCCCTCGGCCCGGGCATCGTCGCCGCGGCCACGGGCGTGGGCGCGGCGGACCTGGTGGCCACCCTGACCGCCGGCTCCCGCTACGGCTACATGCTGCTGTGGGCCGTGGTGCTGGGCGTGATCTTCAAGATCGTGCTCGTGGAGGGCGTGGGCCGCTACTACCTCTCCACCGGCAAGACGATCTTCCAGGGCTGGCGCACCCTCGGGGCCTGGACGTCCTGGTACTTCGGCCCGTACATCCTC
>SRJI02000450.1 GCA_005473895.2 Carideicomes alvinocaridis | reverse complement strand
AGGACCAGGCCGGGGACCTCGCCACGTCCGTCGAGGAGTCGGTGCACGGCATCCGCGTCCTCAAGGCGTTCGGCCGCGGCGCGCACGCCCTCGACGGCTTCCGCGGGCGCGCCCGCACGCTGCAGGGCACCGAGGTGCACAAGGCGTCCGTGCTGTCTCGGTTCATCGCGCTCATCGTGGCCCTGCCGGAGACGGTGCTGGGCCTGGGCCTCGCCCTGGGCCTGTGGCTCGTGGCGACCGGGGAGCTGACGGTGGGCGCGCTCGCCGCCTACTTCGCCACCGCGGCCGTGCTGGCCGGGCCGGTCGAGTCGGTGGGCCAGCTGATGGGCATGACACTCTCGGCCCGCACGGCGATCGACCGCCACGTGGACGTCCTCGCCACGCCCGTGGACATCGCCTCGCCCACCGGGGAGGCCGCCGTCGTGCCCCCGGCCACCGGCGCGCTCGCGTTCCACGGGGTGCGCTTCCGCTGGCCGGACGCGGA
>SRJI02000449.1 GCA_005473895.2 Carideicomes alvinocaridis | reverse complement strand
GCCGGGCCGGCCCCGTCGGCGCCGTCCTGCCCCTCGTCGAGCAGACGCCCGACCTCGCGCACCATCAGCTCGGCCGCGGCCTGCCGCCCGGCCAGCTGCCCCATGATCTCGAGGAGCTGCGGGTCGTCCTTGGGCAGCGCGGCCGTACCGGTGTTGAAGGTGCGGCGCCGCTGCCGCAGCAGCTGCGTGCCCTCCGTGAGCGCCGCCCGACCGATCCCGGCCTGCAGCGCCAGCAGGGTCGCCTCCATGAGCACGGGCACCGGCCCGTCCTGCCGCGGCACCTCGAGCAGCTCCTCGGCCGCGGCGTCGTCGAGCACCACGGACCCGGTGGCGGTCAGGCGCTGGCCGAACCCGTCCCAGTCGTCCTTGATGCCCACGCGCGGCTGACGCACGCGCACGACGGCGACGGCCCGGTCCGGCTCGCGGACCGCGCCCCCGGCCCGCTTCGAGTTCCGGCGGGAGACGAGGTCCGCCCCCTCGATGC
>SRJI02000448.1 GCA_005473895.2 Carideicomes alvinocaridis | reverse complement strand
GAGGTCCCCACGGACCTGCCGCGCACCGTGGTCACCCTGGGCAACTTCGACGGCGTGCACCGCGGCCACCGTGAGGTGCTGCGCCGGGTCGTCGAGCTGGCTCGGGCCCGCGACGCCCTGGCCGTGGCCGTGACCTTCACCCCGCACCCGCGCGCCGTGCACCATCCCGAGGTGCCCCACGTGGACATCATCAGCCCCGAACAGCGGGTCGTCCTCCTGGACGAGGCGGGTCTGGACGCGGCGCTCCTGCAGCGCTACACCCTCGAGTTCGCGGACCAGTCCCCGGAGGAGTTCGTCCGCGGCATGCTCGTGCACGGGCTGCACGCCGCCGTCGTGGTCGTGGGGCACGACGTGCGCTTCGGCCGGGGCAACACCGGCGACTTCGCGGAGATGGTGCGCCTGGGCGCCCGCTACGGCTTCGAGGTCGAGGCCGTCGACGAGTTCCCCGCCGAGCACGGGGCCGAGCCGGAGCGCCGCTGCTCCTC
>SRJI02000447.1 GCA_005473895.2 Carideicomes alvinocaridis | reverse complement strand
CGGCGCCTTCTCCTTGGCCGCGGTGCGGATCTTCTTCGGGAAGCGGTCCGAGGAGTCGTCCAGGCGCGCCCGGATCCCCTCGGCGCGCAGCTTCGCGACGACGTCGTCCAGGTAGTCGTTGAATGCCTCGGCCACCGGGATGGCCACGACCTGCTCCGGGGCGAGCCAGGCCGGGAACGCGCCGGCGTAGTGCTCGGTGAGGACGCCCAGGAAGCGCTCGATGGAGCCGAAGAGGGCGCGGTGGATCATCACGGGGCGCTGACGGGTGCCGTCGGCGGCCTGGTACTCGAGGTCGAAGCGCTCGGGCAGGTTGAAGTCCAGCTGGATGGTGGACATCTGCCACGTGCGGCCGATGGCGTCGCGGGCCTGGACCGAGATCTTCGGGCCGTAGAACGCGGCGCCGCCCGGATCCGGGACGAGCTGCAGACCGGAGGCCTCCGCGACCTCGGCGAGGGTGCGGGTGGCCTCCTCCCAGATCTCGTCGG
>SRJI02000446.1 GCA_005473895.2 Carideicomes alvinocaridis | reverse complement strand
CAGATGGCAGTAGTTGTGCAACACTTGGCAGCACAGCGGCCATGGCCCTCCTCAGTGAGATTGGACTATGTGCTACAGAGTATTTGCACGCCAGTGCAAGCAAGAGGCCTCTGCCAGTGGTAGGGGTCTTTTGTTTTAATGGAACGGGTCCCATGCTTTTATTTCACGGGAGAAAAATTCCTCAGCTAGCGGCTGATATGGGGGTCGACGGGAAGTCTTTCTTCGCTTTACAGCGGTGGGCGGAGCTTCTCGACGAGCAAACTCCGTTCTCGTTTAGCGTTCATTCGCAAGTGTCGCTCCGGACTACCGTGGCCGATTGCATCGAGTTGTGCTCTGCTTTTCGTTCCAAGCCGAAGTTCGCCCTGTCCCACTTGCTCAACGCTCTTCGTAGACTAGAAATATCCGCCAGACAGAATCGTTTCATGAACAAGCCTGAGATGGCGGAGGCTAAGTCATACATCGGAAGGGTCACTGAATACATTAAA
>SRJI02000072.1 GCA_005473895.2 Carideicomes alvinocaridis | reverse complement strand
CCCTCGCCGGCGGCGAGCGGGCCGCAGGGCGCGAGGCGGGCCTCCGGCCGGGTGCCCGGGCGGACCTGCTGGCGCTCGATCCCTCGACACCGGATTTGGCCGGCCGCCGCGGCGACCGCATCCTCGACGCCTTCGTCTTCGCGCGGGGCGACGCCGTGCGCCATGTCTGGAGCGGGGGGCGCCACGCGGTCCGGGATGGCCGCCATGTGGCGCATGACCTCATCGCCGCGCGCTATGCCACCACCCTCGCCCGCCTGCTGGAGGCGATGTGACCGCCCGCCCCCGCCAGAGCTGGACCGCGATCGCGCGGGAGGTGAGCCGCCGCATCTCCGACGGGGACTGGCCCGCCGGCGCGCTCATCCCCAACGAGGCCGACCTGGCGCAGGAATTCGGCTGTGCCCGTGCCACGGTCAGCCGGGCGCTGCGCGAACTGGCCGACCAGGGCCTGCTGGACCGACGCCGCCGCGCCGGGACCAGGGTGCGCGAGCTTCCCGAACGCCGCGCCCGGCTCGACATCCCGGTGATGCGCCAGCAGGTGGAACGGCGCGGCGCGCGATACGGCTACCTGCTGCTGCTGCGCGAAGTGCTGCCGCCGCCCTCGCCCGTCGCCGCCACGCTCGCGCTGCCGCAACAGGTGCCGGCCCTGCACCTGCGGGCGCTGCACAACGCCGACGAGGCGCCGTTCCTGCTGGAAGACCGCTGGATCAACCTGCGCGCGGTGCCGGACGCCGAAACCGCCGATTTCGCGCGGGAGAATGCCAATGAATGGCTGCTGCGCAACGTGCCCCTGACCACCGGAGAGCTGGGGCTGACCGCCTGCGCCGCCGCGCCCGAGGAGGCGGAGCTGCTGAACTGCGCCCCCGGAGACGCGCTGTTCCAGCAGGACCGCATCACCATCAATGACGGCGAGCGCGTCACCTGGGTACGCAGCCTCTACGCGCCGGGCTACCGGATGCGGCTGGCGCTCTGATTGCAGCAATTGCGAGCCCGAGGGGGGCTGGCGCCAGCCAAAAAGGGGCACCGTTCCCGGCAGACCGACGCCGAACCACGGCGCCAGCCCGCCAGGCATGGCTCAGGCCGGGGCGGTCCAGCCCAGCGTGTCCTCGGCCCAGCCCATCGTCTCGTCCAGCGCCGCGCGGAAGGCGGCGAGCATCTCGTCCACCTCCGCCTCGGAGATCACCATGGGCGGGCAGAAGGCGACGGAATCGAGGATCGGCCGCAGCAGAAGACCATGCGCCTGGCAACGCGCCACCAGCTCTGGCCCGATCTTGCCCACCGGATCGAAGGAGGCGCGGCTGTCCTTGTCGGCCACCAGCTCCACCGCCGCGATCAGGCCGATGCCGCGCACCTCGCCCACCAGCGGGTGGTTCGAGAGCGCGCGCAGCCCCTCCTGCAGCTTGGCCCCCACCCGCGCGGCATTGCCCACGAGGTCGCGCTCTTCGATGATCTTGAGGTTCTCCAGCCCCACCGCCGTCGCCACCGGGTGGCCGGAGCCGGTAAAGCCATGGCCGAAGGCGCCGAGTTTCGCCGAATTGTCCGCGATGTCCTGGTAGATCGCGTCCGAGACCACCACCGCGGCCAGCGGCATGTAGGAGGAGGAAATCTGCTTCGACAGGACGAGGATGTCGGGCTCGATCCCGAAGGTCTCGCAGCCGAACATCCGCCCCGTACGGCCGAAACCAGTGATCACCTCGTCGGCCACGATCAGCACGTCGTACTTGCGGCAGACCGCCTGGATCTTCTCCCAGTAACCCTCGGGCGGGACATAGACGCCGCCCGCCCCCATGACCGGCTCGCCGATGAAGGCCGCCACCGTCTCGGGGCCCTCGGCGAGGATCATCTCCTCGAGCTCGCGGGCCCGGCGCTCGGAGAAATCGAGCTCGGTCTCGCCCGGCTCGGCGTTGCGGTAATAATGGGCGCAGCCGGTATGCAGCACCCCGGCGATGGGCAGGTCGAAATCGCCGTGGTTCAGCGGCAGCCCGGTCAGGCTGGCCGAGGCGAGCGTAACGCCGTGATAGCCCCGCTCGCGGGCGATGAACTTCTTCTTCTGCGGCAGGCCGCGGGCATTGTTGAGGTAGCGCACCATCTTGATGACGGTGTCGTTCGCCTCCGACCCCGAATTGGTGAAGAATACATGATCGAGGCCCTCGGGCGTCATCTGCACCAGCTTCTCGGACAGGTCGATGCAGGGATCGTGGCTGCGATGCGAGAAGGTGTGGCCGTAGGGCAGTTTCTGCATCTGCCGCGTCGCGGCCTCCACCAGCCGCTGCTCGGAAAAGCCGACGGCCACGCTCCACAGCCCGGCCATCCCCTCGATATAGCGATTGCCCTCGTCGTCGAAGACATGGACGCCCTCGCCCCGCTCGATCACCAGCGGCCCCTTCTCCTCGTGGGCGCGCAGGTTGGTATAGGGGTGCAGGACGTTGCGGACGTCGCGCGCCGCGGCAGAGTTCGGCGGGGTCTGGTCGTTCATGGGACCTCTCCTTGGGGCTGTCGGAATGGGGCCGCGCGGGCGGCGAGACCGGCGCGGCGGCCGGGGATTCGGCCGCCATATTGGCCCTGCCCCCGAAGCCCGGCAAGCGGCGCCGCGGAAATTCGCGCGCCGCGCCCTCTGCCTGCCCCCCGTGCCTGCGCGGTTCTGCCTTCGGCGCGGGCATGTTGCTTGTGCTTGGATGCCGCCGCGGATCGCATTAGGGTGCCGGCGCCACGAGAGACGACCCGAGGAGCCCCGCTTGGCCCATATCCTGATCCTGTCGAGCTGGGTGGCCGAGGGCCATGTCGGCCTGTCGGCCGGCGCGCCGGTCCTGCAAGTGCTGGGCCACCACGTCACCCAGCTGCCCACCGTCATCTTGTCGAACCACCTGGGCTTTTCCATCCATGCCGGCGGCCCGGTGCCGGTGGCGCAGCTCGACGACATGCTCGTCGCGCTGGAGCGCAACGGCTGGCTGGGCCGGCTGGACGCGGTGCAGACCGGCTACCTGCCGACGCCTGATCACGTGGACCTCGCGGTCCGGATGGTGGAGCGGCTGCGCAAGCTTTCCCCGTCGGCGCCGGTTCTGGTGGATCCGATCATCGGCGACGCGCCGGAGGGGCTCTATGTCGATGCGGCCGCGGGACACGCACTGCGGGAACGGCTGCTGCCGCTCGCCGACACGCTGACCCCCAACCTGTTCGAGCTGAACTGGCTGACCGGTCTGCCCACCGGCACGCCGACAGAGGCCATCGCCGCCGCCCGCAGCCTGCATTTGCCGCGGGTCCTCGTCACCTCGCCGCCCCTGCCCGGCGGGCAGACCGGCCTGATCGAGGTGACGCCGGGGGCGGCGATGCTGCACCCCGCGCCGCGCCATCCCGACGTGCCCAGCGGCACGGGCGACGTTCTGGCGGCGCTCGTCGCCTCGGGCGTCTCGCCGGGACAGGCGCTGGGGCACCTGACCACGCTGGTGGAGGCGAGCCGTGGCCTGCCGCATCTCGACATCGCCGGAAGCGCGCCGCGCTGGCGGGCCGCCGCCGCCATTCCGGGCCGGTCCGTGGAAGAGGTGCTGGGCCTGTAGGTCGCCTCCGGACGAGACCCTGCCGCACCAGCCGTGTCTGTCTGCGCCACCATCGCCCCCGGCGAGGGGGTGACGCGCGTCCGGCTGCCCCCGCGTCAGTTGCCACGGCTTGCCGTTGCGTCATGAAGTATGGCCGGTAAGCCCTTGAATATGAAACCTTTAGATTGAGCATTCGGCAAAACGGAATAGGTCTTTCGGCGTCGAAATGTCAGGGCGTATTCAGCCTGTCCCTATTCTCCGCTCGAACCTCCTTTTCATGTGATTCGTACGTGATTCCCTCACTCGCCCGGCAGGAATTCCGCTTGTTTTCCAATCTCTTCTCGCGGCGCTACTGATCATGAACCCGCCTCGACCATCCGATCCGCCGCGCGATACAGGGGTGGAAACGCCCCCATACCCACCGCGCCTCCCGGTGGAGGAGCGCTTTGAGCCTCTTTCCCCCTTCCCACCGCCCTGATTCCGCGCTGACAATTCCATTTTGGTCAAATTTCAGGCAGGGAATCCGGTTTTTATCATGGTTCGAAAGGCGATTTCCGTTATACAAGGAGAGATTGAATGAGTTCATTCCGACCAGGGGATTTTGCCATGTTCAGATCGCTCACCACCGTCGCCACCGCTGCCACGCTGGCCGTGTCGCTGCCCGCCACGCCGAGCGCCGCCAGCAACCTCGGCAAGGCGATCATCGGCGGCGGTGCCGCGGTGATCATCGGCTGCGCCACCGGGGCGCTCAATTGCAACGGAAACCGCCAGCGCAGCCGGACCAGCTCCCGCTCCCGCGCGCCGCAGATGAGCGCGGCGCAACGTGCCCAGATCGCCGAGACCAAGAGCGTGCAGCAGGCGCTCAACGCCTTCGGCTTCAACGTGGGCGGGGCGGACGGCCAGGTGGGGCCCAAGACACGCGCCGGGATCAGCCAGTACCAGTCCTACATGGGCTACCCGGCCACCGGGCACCTGGACGATTACCAGAAGGGCTTTTTGCTCAGCAGCCATCAGCGGGCGCTGGCCTCGGGCGCCTATCCCACGCGCGACATGCTCCACGCCTATCGCAACGAGGCGCAGGGCAACGGCGCCTATGCCCAAGGTCAGGGCCAGGGGAACGGCGCCTATCCGCAGGGCAATAACGGCTTTGCCCAGGGCAACGGCTATGCCAACGGCGCCGTCCCGAACCAGAACGGTTTCGCCGAGACGAACCCGCAATTCGCCAATGCGCCCCAGGCGGGGAATACCGGCGCGGCCCCGAGCCTGCCGGTGCTCCAGAAACCGGGCGGCAGCGGGCTCATGGCGGCCTCCGGCGGCTCCATGGCGGAACGTTGCGAGGTGATCGACCTGCTCAGCCAGTCCAGCGGCGTGATCCAGGCGGGGCAGGTCACCGACCCCGACCAGGCGCTCAGCCAGCAATTCTGCGCCATGCGCAGCTACGCGATCAGCGAGGGCCAAAAGATCATGACCGCCTACAAGGTGGATGACGAGATGATGCGCTCCGACATCTGCGGCCCGATCGCCGCCCAGATGGCCGATGCGGCCGGCGCCCCGGGCGACGGCGCACCCAACGAGGTCGCGATCAAGGCCTCCGAGGTCAGCCGCAGCATGGGCGTCACCGACCCCGCGACCGCGCGCGATTACGGCCGCATGTGCCTGAGCGTCGGCTACCGCGCCGACGATCCGGAGCTGGCCGCCGGCGGCGCACTCATGATGCTGGGCCAGGGCGATTACGCCTATGCCGAGGTGATCGGCCACCACCTGCGCGAGGGCTTCGGCGCCCCGGCGGACAGCGAGGCGGCCATGCCCTGGTACAACGCGGCGCTCGACACGCTGAGCAACGGCGCGACCCCGGCCTTCCTGCCGGCGCAATCGGCCAACCGGGTGGCGGTGATGCGCAGCGCGCTGTCGCTGGGCACCCAGGCCTCGGATGGCGAGATGCTGCCGGGCGTGGTGCCGGTCAGCTCCGCACCGGTCCTGCCGGTGCTGCAGAAGTCGGAATAAGGGCGCTCGCGCCCAGGCGAAAACCAGGCCCCGGGGGTAACGCGCCCGGGGCGGATCGACGGATCCAGGGTGGGATATGCTCCACCTTTGGATGAGTGAATGTGAGTGTGCAGGCGGGTTTCTTGGCTGAAACCCGGCAGCATTTCTTTCGCATTTCAATTCCCCAACAATCCATTCTGATCTCATTCCTTTTTCCGAATGGCGTGCGCTTGCGCAAAACCCCTGCATTTCCGGTCGCCCTCCGGAATTCTTTGCTTTTCCTGAACGGATTCAATGACCAACAGGCATCCGTTTCGATTGACCGGATTTCCAAGCTGTTGTTAGATGATCTGGTTTCGGGGGCCATGTCATTTCATGCGGGTTTTGTTTTTCTTGTCACTCATTTGCCTCGTGCTGTTCGTCGCCGGCTCGGCGGCGCTGGCGCTTAGGTCCTGCGGCGTGGCCCTGCCTTTCGAGATCGGCCGCTGGTCGGCCTGCCCCGTCGCGCCGGACCATGCCTCGCTCAAGCATCTGTCGAGATTGCGCAGCGAAAGGGAAGAGATGCTGACCCGCATCGCGGTGCTGGAAAACGATATCGGCAAGATCCAGTGTGAGGCCCGCGCGCCGGAAGCACGCCAGGCCAGCCGCATCCCGACCCCGCTGCCCACGCCCGGCATCGACCGCGACGCGTTCGAACGTGGTGACCTCGACGCGATGACCGGCTGCTGGCAGCTCATGACCGAGTTCGAGACCGAAACCGTGCGCACCGGCGAGACCACGACCTACAACCGCTGGCACCTCTGCTTCGAACCCGATGGCGGCGGGTCGGAGATCCTGACCGCCACCAACGGCACCACCTGCGAGGGCGAAGTCTCCGGCTCCTTCTCCGCGGCGGGGCTGTTCGAGATGGAGCGGCCGGGCAACCTGCGCTGCAGCGACGGCAGCTACATCTTCAAGACCCAGGCGTCCTGCGACCTCGACGGGCAAGGGCGCGCGATCTGCGACCTCTACCAGCCCCAGACCGGCGGCCGGGACCGGGTCGAAATGCGCCGCGAGAGAGGGAGCCCCTGACCATGGCCGATCATTTCCTCGCCAAGACCCGCATCGAGCTATCGGATTGCCTGCCGGCGGGCGACATGCTG
This sequence comes from Carideicomes alvinocaridis, assembly GCA_005473895.2. Taxonomy (GTDB): domain Bacteria; phylum Pseudomonadota; class Alphaproteobacteria; order Rhodobacterales; family Rhodobacteraceae; genus Carideicomes; species Carideicomes alvinocaridis. The sequence continues at coordinate 500 of SRJI02000072.1, read as the reverse complement.
GCCATCGAGCGCTACGAGACCCTGTCGCGCCTGCTGGAAGAACGCGCGGGCACCCCCGTCGCCCGGCTTTTCGCGGAGCCGCTGATCAGCCGGGGCAACGACGTGGCCTCGCCCACCATCGCCTGGTACACGGATTTCGAGGGCACCGGCATTCCCTGGTCCGACCTCGACGAGGAAGCGCGCGGCGATCTGGGCGACGTGCTGTCCCGCCGGCTGGGCACCATCCCCGAGATTATCACCGAGGACGAGGACGGCAGGCTGCTGGCCTCGGCGCTGCACACGCTCGGGCCGGACAGCGTGTGGTCGGTGGGCGGGCGCCCGGTGATCATGAACTGGGCGATGCTGCCGGAGGCGGCGCGCACGGACGAGCGGGCGCGCGAGCGCCACTTCCGCAGCACGCTGGGCCGGTTCCTCGGCATGCCGGCGCCGCCGCTGGACCAGGAGGGCGTCGCGGAATGGAGCGCGGGGCGCAAGGCCGCCGGGCTGGCCGCGGGCGCGGC
>SRJI02000445.1 GCA_005473895.2 Carideicomes alvinocaridis | reverse complement strand
TTGGCGACCACACCCACGCAGGTCATGCCGGGGGCAGAGTCGACGAGCACGCGGAGCGCGCCGCTCATGAGCGGCTGGTCGTCGGCGATCAGGATGCGCAGCTCTTCGGACACGCAGGTCAGCGTAACCGGTGCTGTGGCGCATGCCACCTTGTCGGCGTCGGGGCGAGGCCGGGGTGCCCGCCGGCCGTCATCTGCGCCATGCCGCGGCGCGGCCTGTGCGCGGCGTGCACCATTTGTGACGGGCGTCATACATACTGGGGCCATGAAGACTCGCGCTCTCCTCGCTTCCGCTCTCCTTCTCGCCTCCACCCTCGTCGGCGCTCCGGCCGCCGCCGCCTCGGCGGCCTCGGCCGAGGACGACGTCGTCACGACCCTGGGCCTCGGCAAAGGCACTGCCCTCGTCGGCGCTCCGGCCGCCGCCGCCTCGGCGGCCTCGGCCGAGGACGACGTCGTCACGACCCTGGGCCTCGGCAAAGGCACTGC
>SRJI02000444.1 GCA_005473895.2 Carideicomes alvinocaridis | reverse complement strand
CGGCCCCCACCGTGACCGTGTTGGCGCCCACGCGCGTGCCGGCCTTGGCCAGGTGCACCGCGAGCGCGATGCCCGCGCCGATGATCACCGGCACCCAGCCGGACCCGGCGAAGAGGGTGCCGGGGTCGTGGACCGCCGTCGTCTCGGCGCCGACGCCGGAGGCGAACACGATGCCGCCGGCCGCGGGGCGCACGACCGTCTGGACGACGTCGTTGACCGCGTCCACCCCGGGGATCTTGTCCGCGACGAGCTCGAGCGCGAGCAGGACGCCGAGGATCCAGAGGGAGGCGTCGGCGGAGAGCCACGTCCACCCCGCGGGCAGGTCGACGAGCCCCGTGAACCGGTCCAACAGACCCAGGGCGAACAGGGGGATGTAGGCGTTGAGCCCGGCCGAGGTGGCCAGGCCCGTGCCGGTGAGGAATTCGAGCACGTCCGTCCCCTTCCTTCGCGGGTCGCTCGGGGCGCCCGGGCGGACGCTCCGGGTC
>SRJI02000443.1 GCA_005473895.2 Carideicomes alvinocaridis | reverse complement strand
CGCCAGGTGCAGCGCGGGGTCGTCCGCCAGGGGCGTGAAGGTCTTCATCCACACCATGTTGCGGTTGTCGGTCTCCGCGGCCGGGTCCACGTAGACGGCCGGGGTGACGTGGCGGATGTCGAACGGCCGGGACCAGGCCCACTCTTGGGCCACGGGGTGGTTGATGGCGCCCAGCACGTCCGCCGTCGTGGGCAGGTCCTCGGGCCGGGGCACTCCCTCCGGCATGGCCACCTGGTGGTCCAGCGCACTGCCGGCGGGCTCCTGGAAGGAGCAGGTCAGGGCGAGGATGGCCTTCTCGTTCTGGGAGGCCAGCACCCGGCGGACGGAGAAGGAGCGGCCGTCCCGCAGCGTCTCGACGGTGAACGTGATGGGCTGCAGCGCGTCCCCGGGGCGGATGAAGTAGCCGTGGAGCGAGTGGGCGGGACGGGCGGCCGGCACCGTGCGGGAGGCGGCCGCCAGCGCCTGGGCGAGCACCTGGCCGCCGA
>SRJI02000442.1 GCA_005473895.2 Carideicomes alvinocaridis | reverse complement strand
TGGGCGGCGGCCGGGTCGGCCTCCTCGCCCTCGGCCACGGCCGGCACGGCCCACAGGTACTCCGCGGTGTGGGCGCCCTCGCAGTCGGCGGTCTCGAAGGAGGACAGGTCACGCGCGCCGAGCGGGGCGGTGAAGCACGTGCCGGCCTCGTAGTCGGCCGGGGCCGCGGACAGCGACGACGCCGAGGCGGACGACGACTCCGAACCCTGCGCGGACGCGGAGGCGGGCGCCGACGTCGAGGCGGACGCGTCGGCGTCGGCGTCGGCGTCGGACGAGTCCTGACCGCCGCACGCGGTGAGGGCCAGCAGCGCGGCAGCGGACAGGCCGGCAAGACGGGCGGAACGGGACAGGGCGGCGAAGGCCATGGGATGCTCTCCTCGAGTGACGTGGGACGCGCCGGGGTGTGGCGCCGACCTCAGCACTCTAGCCACGCCCGGCCGTCGGGATCGGGCCGAGGTGACGTGGCCCACATCTGATGGGTGGCC
>SRJI02000441.1 GCA_005473895.2 Carideicomes alvinocaridis | reverse complement strand
AATTTCTGATCGCGTTTTGATAACGATCGTGTATCTTGATCACGGATCGGTTACGGCCGGTCCGCCTCACCGGGGCTTCCTCCGCATCCGCGCGTACCCGGTCATCCGCACTGCTCGTCAACTCGCACCCGCGGCCCGGCCTCGTTCCGGGCACCACCCGGAGCCACCGCCTCCGTGGGCCGCAGGTCCTGTCCGGGAAGAAGATCCGATGTCCGTGACCTCCTCGCGCGCCGCTTCGCGTCGCGCCCCCCGCACCGCTGCCGCCTCCGTGGCCCTCGCCCTGGGTGCCGCCGCCCTGACCGGCGTCGGCACCGTGTCCGTCGCCGAGACCGCCCAGGCCGCCGAGACCACCTACACCGTCCGCTCCGGCGACGGCTGGTGGATCATCGCCCAGCGCACCGGCGTCTCCATGTCCACGCTGCAGTCGCTCAACGGCATGACCGCCGCGACCGTGCTGCACCCCGGCATGGTCCTCAAGACCTCCG
>SRJI02000440.1 GCA_005473895.2 Carideicomes alvinocaridis | reverse complement strand
CGCGGGCGGCGCCTTCTCCGGCGGCGTACTCGGCGTACTTGGCCTGCGCGAGGCGGCCCAGGTCGGCCGCCACGCCCTGCTCGTCCAGGGCCGCGAGTGCGAGCCCGAGGTCCTTGGCCATCAGGGCGCCGGCGAAGCCGGGCTGGAAGTCCCGGTTCGCGGGGGAGCCGGGGACGGGGCCGGGCACCGGGCAGTTGGTGGTCAGGGACCAGCACTGTCCGGAGGCCTTGCTCATCACGTCGTACAGGGCCTGGTGCTGCAGGCCCAGGCGCTCACCCAGGACGAAGGCCTCGGCGACGGCGATCTGCGTGACCCCCAGCACCATGTTGTTGCAGATCTTCGCGGCCTGGCCCAGGCCGGCGACCCCGCAGTGCACGATCCGCGCGCCCATGACCTCGAGCAGCGGCAGCACCTCGGCGTACACCTCGTCCGAGGCGCCCACCATGAAGGCGAGGGTGCCGGCCTCGGCGCCCACCTGGCCGCCC
>SRJI02000439.1 GCA_005473895.2 Carideicomes alvinocaridis | reverse complement strand
GTCCCGCCTCGCACCTTCCCCGCGGCGGATCGACGGTCGGGCCCGCTCCCGGGCACCCCGCCGTGCGCACCCGCATCCTTCTCCTGCTCGTCTTCGTCCTGCTCGGCGGGCTCGCACTGCGGCTCGTCTACGTGCAGGGCATCGACCCCACGGGGCAGGCCGCGGCGGCCATGGACCAGCGCCTGACCCACCAGGAGACCCTGCCGCAGCGCGGGTCCATCCTGGACCGCGACGGCGACGTGCTGGCCGCCAGCGTGCGCCGCTACGACATCGTCGTGGACCAGCGCCTCGTCAAGGACTTCAACGAATGGGACCGCGAGGCCCGGGAGACCGTGCTCGTGGACGTGGACTCCCGCCTGGCCAGCCTGGCCGAGGTGCTCGGCATGACGGAGGAGGAGGTGCGCGAGGCCACCATCGGCTCCCGCCCGTACGCCGTGGTGCGTCGCTCCGTGACCCCGGAGGTCCGGGACAAGGCCATGGCGCTCA
>SRJI02000438.1 GCA_005473895.2 Carideicomes alvinocaridis | reverse complement strand
CATCTCCTCGATCATGCTCGGCCTCGGCCGCGCGCTCGGCGAGACCATGGCGGTCACCATGGTGCTCTCCGGCGGCGTCTTCTCCTGGTCGCTCGTGGAGTCCGGCCGGAACCAGACGATCCCGTCGGAGATCGCGCTCAACTTCCCCGAGGCGTTCAACATGCGCCTGAACGAGCTGATCGCTGCCGGTCTCATGCTCTTCATCATCACCCTGGCGGTGAACATGATCGCCCGCGCGATCGTGAACAAGCACAAGGAATTCTCGGGAGCCAACTGACATGAGCACTGTCTCGACTTCTCCCCGGGCCACCGAGGACAGCGTGACGCCGCGGCGTCACTCCCTGACCGAGGGTCAGAAGCCCGGCTGGACCTGGATGGCCGTCGCAGCTGCCGCGGCCGTCGTCGCCGCCGGCCTGACCGTGCTGCTCAGCGGCGCCTTCAACGTCGTCGGTTTCGTGATCATCGCCGCCATCCTCTACATCGCGG
>SRJI02000071.1 GCA_005473895.2 Carideicomes alvinocaridis | reverse complement strand
CGGGCACCGGGCTTGCCGCCGTTCTGGGACCGCTGCGCCAGCGGCTCGCCGCGCCGGGCCGGGCGCCGCTCTGGCTGATCCACGGCGAGCGGCTTGTGGTGCCCGCGCCGCTGCGCGCCTTGCAGGAGTCCGCGCCGCCACGGCTGCGGGTCGACGCGCTGCTGTCACGTGGACCGGAGCCCCTGCGCCTGCCGGAATGGCTGGACCGCCACCGGGCGACGCTCGGGGATTTCGTGGCGCAGGGCGCGACAATCCACGTCTGCGGCAGCCGCGCGCCGGGCGCCGCGGTGCTCGAGGCGCTGGACGCGATCCTGCCGCAGGGCACCGGACCGCTGCACGATCAGGGCCGCCTGCTGACCGATCTCTACTGACACCCGCCCCGGCCGACGGGGCCGCAACCCGAGAGGACCCCAAGATGTATTACCGACCCAGACTCGCGCGCGCCACGGTGCTGGCGCTCGCCCTCTGCGCCCTGCCGCTGGCGGGCCTCGCGCAGGCGAGTTTCCCCGAGCCGACGAAGATGACCGGCGCCTTCCGCGTCACCGCGGAGGACGCCGGGCAGCCGATCTTTCCCGGCAGCACCGCCGTGCTTGTGGGCTCGGGCTTTGCGCCCGGGCAGGAGGTGACGCTGCAGCGGGGCACCCAGGTGCTGACCGACGGCCCGCTGGTCGCGGACGAGGCCGGCAACCTGCGGCTGGAGCTGCCGCTGCCCGCCGAGGCTGCCGTGGGGATGCACCCGCTTGTCGTCCTGGCGGAAAACCCCTCGGCGACCGAGCTGCTGGATCTCAAGATCTCGCCCGAGGTGCCGCTTTCCGGCGAGGCAGACCACGACGTGACCTCGGTTCCCTCGCCCGCGCCGGGGCTCTATCAGGTCCGCTACAGCGCAAAGGCCGAGGCGCTGTTCGTCACCGCCTCCAGCTTCCAGCCTCCCGCTGCCGCGATCCTCAAGCTTGACCCGGAGACGCTGGAGGTGCTGGCCCAGGTCACGCCCGCGGCCTATCCGCCGGAGCTGCGCGACCCTGACATGAACCCGCGCTTTGCCGAGGCCCCCGCCGCCGCCTTCGGGCTGGGGCTGGACGAGACCCGCGGTCGGGTCTGGGTCACCAACACGCCCAGCAACAGCCTGGCGGTCTATGACCGGCAGGACCTGTCGCTCGTCAAGCAGTTCCCGCAAGGGCAGGTCTATCACAGCCGCGAGGTGTTGGTGGACGAGGCGCGCGGCCGGACCTACGTCACCTCTTCGGCGACGGCCAAGGTGCATGTCTTCGACGCCGAGAGCCTGGAGCCGCTGCAGGTGATCGAGATCCCCTCGACCCTGCGGGGGGAGAATTTCTACGTCATGAACCTCGCGCTGGACGCGGAGGGCGGGCGGCTCTTCGTCTCCAGCCGGGCGACCAGCGAGCTGGCGGTGATCGACGCGGAAAGCGGCGAGGTGTCGGCGGTCTACCCTCTGTCCGGCGCGATCCATGCCACCGGGCTTGCCTTTGACCCCGCGTCGGGTCGTATCTTCGTCACCGGGCAGGGCTCCGACGACGTGCTGGTGGTGGACCCCGCGACGGGGGAGGTCCTGCACGACGTCCCCGTGGGCGCCGGCGCGCTGAGCGTGGCCGTGGCGCCCGAGACGGGGCTGGCCTGGGTCGTCAACCGCGGGGCAGGCACGATCACCGCGGTGAGCGCCGAGGGACAGATTGCCGCGAACCTGCCGCTCGGCAGCTATCCCAACGACGTGACGGTCGGCGCGGATGGCACGGTCTACGCGGTCAACAAGTCGCTCGGGCCGGACGATGCGCGCGGCGATCTCATCACCGCGATCCGTCCCCGGTAAGGCGGGCAGGGATCACCGGGAAAGGGTCGGCGCCGGGAGAAACCCGCGGTGCCGGCCAGGTCTACCAAAGGGTGGCGCGGTAGGCCTTTGCCAGGTCCTCGTCGATGGCCTCGGCGCTGGCGGCGAGCTTGATCTGGTCGCGCAGGATCTGGCCCAGCGAGGGCATGGCGCCGCGCTCCGGCCAGGTTTCGGGCTTCCAGAGATGCGAGCGCATGAAGGCCTTGGCGCAATGCATGTAGACCTCGCGCACCTCGATCACGAGTGCGCTCAGCGCCGGGCGGTCGTTCATCGCCAGCCGCGCGCAGAGCGCCTCGTCCGTGGTGATCCGCGCGGTGCCGTTGATGCGCAGCGTCTCGTTCATGCCGGGGATCATGAAGATCAGCCCCACCGCCGGATTGCGGACGATGTTCTCCAGCGTGTCGAGGCGCCGGTTCCCCGGGCGGTCGGGCAGGGCGATGGTGCGGTCGTCCAGCACATGGGCAAAGCCCGGTCCGTCACCGCGGGGCGAGGCATCGCCCAGCCCCTCCGGCGCCTGGGTGGCGATCACCGCGAAGGGCGACAGGGCGAGAAAATCCTTCGCGTGGCGGTCCAGCATGGGAAGCTGCTTTTTCCGCGGCGCTTCGCCTGCCTCGCCGTAGATGGCGCGCAGGTCGCCGATAGTGTCGATGAAATCCACGTCAGCTCCTCGTGCTGTGCCCGGCCCCGGGTGCGTGATGCCGCGGCCCGGCCCTTCCTTACACCCGCAGGTCGCGCCGTGACCAGAGCCGCCCTTGCCGCCCGGCATTGACAGTTGCAACAGGCCCGGCGGTCTGGGATAACAAAGCTGAGTGAAAAACTAGGTATTTCCGATCCCATGAGCTTCCGGCCCGGCATCACCAGCTTCCTGTCCGAGATCCGGCCGGTCGAGCCCCTGCGCTACCGGGCCTGGGGCTCCTGCGTGGCGGATCTCTGGGAGGTGGAGGTCGGCCGGCAGGGTTTCGGCGAATACGTGGCCACCCACCCGAGGCTTGTGGCGATCCTCGACCGCGAGGAAAGCCCGATGTGGCTGCAATGCGAGGGGCAGGCCGCGCCGCAGCCGGTGCGCATCGCCTATGTCCCCGCCGGGCTCCGCGCGCGGTCGAGCTTTGGCCGCGATGCGCGGATGCGGCACGTGGACCTGCATTTCGACCAGGCGCATCTCTGCGACCGGCTGCGCGCCGGGGGCGGGGATGCAGAGGCACTTTGCAGCCGTCCGGTACTGCTGGGCGAGGCGCCCCAGGCGCTGGCCATGGCGGAACTGATCGGAGAGGAGATCCGCGGCGCTTCCGGCAGCACGCTGGTGCTGGATTCGCTGGTGACCGCGCTGCTGGCCAAGGTGCTGACCGAAGGGACCTTCGGGCGCGCGGCGGAGGACTCCGACGGGCCGCGGCGCGAGGCGCTGAGTTTCGGGCAGCTCGACCGGCTGGACCGGCTGATGCAGCGCAGGCTCCATGGCCGGTTGTCCGTGGCCGAGATGGCCGCGGGGATCGGGCTGTCGGAAAGCTGGTTCGCCCATGCCTACCGCCAATCGCGGGGCGAGACACCGCTGCAGACCCTGCGCCGCCTGCGGATCGACACCGCCAAGCGCCGGCTGGCCGAGCGGGACCAGCCCCTGGCCGATATCGCCGCCGAGGTGGGCTTTGCCGACCAGGCGCACTTCACCCGCGCCTTTCGGTCCGTGACCGGCCAGACCCCGGGCGCCTGGCGCCGGATGGCCCTGTCACGACAGGATCGGACAATTCACGACAGTTTTAGTCAAGACCTCGCCGGCTGAACCCTCTATCGCCGCCGCAAAGGCCGGGCTCCGTGCGGAGAACCGGCGCGGCAACCGTGAACGGGGGACAAGAGAATGACACGACGCGCAACGCTGGCCCGGCTGGCCGGCACCACCCTGATCCCGGCGCTGGCTGCCGGGTCGGCCCTGGCCCAGCAGTCGGAGGAGACGATCACGCTCGACCCGATCGTGGTCGAGGGCGCCGAGGCGGTGGGCGACATCGCCAACCCCAGCACGCTCAGCGGCGTCAAGACCGCAACCGAGATCACCGAGGTCCCGCAATCGGTCAGCGTCGTGGGCCGCGAGACCTTCGAGACCGAGAACCCGCGCAAGACCGACCAGGTGCTGCGCGACGTCGCCGGCGTGCAGGCGCAGCTCTACGGCTACGACAGCGACACCAACTGGTTCTACATCCGCGGCTTCAACTCATTTGACACCGGCGCCTTCATGGACGGGCTGTCGCTGTTTTCCTATGGCTTCGGCACCTTTTACGTCGATCCCTTCCTGCTGGAGCGGATCGAGGTGCTCAAGGGGCCGTCCTCGATGCTCTACGGCGCATCAAGCCCGGGCGGCGTGGTCAACTACGTCTCCAAGCTGCCGGACGGGCGTGACGAAAGCAGCCTGTCCTTCGGCCTCGACAGCGAAGGCCGCAGCTGGGTCTCGGGCGAGGTCTCGCGGCGGGTGGACGACAGCCTGTCGCTGCGCTTCGGCGGCAAGCTCACCCGGCAGGACGGCCACGGCATGTTCGAGCCGGGGGTCGAGGGCGTGGTCTATGGCGGCGGCACAAAGGTTTTCGACAACGGCAGCGCGCTGACCCTGCACCTGTCCTACACGGACATGAACGAGGATCACGTGGGCGGCCAGTTCCTGCCCTATTACGGTACCGAGCGGCCGGGCCCCTTCGGCTATTTCGACGAGTATTACAACGGCGGCAATCCGGATGCGGACGAGTATGACCGCGAGCAGCTCATCGCCACCGGCATCTACCGCGCCAACCTCGGCGGCTGGGACCTGACCGACACCTTCCGCCTGGGCTATGCCGATCTGGAAGAGCTCTATGTCTATCCCAACGGCTTCACCAGCGGGCAGGTGCCGGATGCCACCGCGGATGTCAGCCGTTTCGTCTTTGCCCACGACAGCTATGCCACCATCGCCCAGAACGACATGCGGATAACCCGCAGGCTCGTGGCCGGCGGGGTGACACATGACCTGCTTCTGGGTGTGGATGTCCGGCGCTACCGGCTGGACGAGGAGCAGTCCTTTGCCTTCGGCACCGCGCTCGACCCGTCCGACCCCGATTATGGCACCGCTCAGCCCGCGGTGGGATCGCCCTATATCGACGGCGTTCGCGTCCAGGACCAGATCGGCTACTACGCGCAGGACCAGATCCGCTGGGGCGATGGCTGGCTGGCGACGGTCAACCTGCGCTACGACCGGGTGTGGTCGTCCTTCGAAAACGAGCTGGGCAGCGACCTCGACCGCTTCGACAATGCGCTGACCTGGCGGGCGGCCCTGTCGAAGCGCATCGGCGACGTGACGCCCTACCTGAGCCTCGGCACCTATTTCAATCCGCAGTCGCTGGACTCGGCCTCGGTCAGTGCCGATGAGCCGGAAAAGGGCCGCCAGATCGAGCTCGGGCTGAAGTGGCAGCCCAATGAATATTCGCTGGTGACCTTTTCCGCCTTCGACATCCGGCGCGAGAACGTGTCGCAAAGCCTGGTCAATGGCGGCACCTTCGATTCCCGCACCCTGGGCGAGGTCAGCTCGCGCGGGTTCGAGGTGGAAGCCGATGTCGCCCTGTCGGAGGAGCTGCGGTTTTCCGCGGCCTATACCGACATGAACGTGGAGATCGAGAGCTTTGCCAGCGACCCCAGCATCGAGGGCAACACGCCGCAATCTGTGATGCAGAAGTTCGGCTCGCTGCAACTGGCCTACCGGCCGTCGCAGGTGGCCGGGCTGGAGCTTCGGGTGGGGGCGCAGTATCTCGGCGACAGCTATGCGGACAATTCCAACAGCCTGCCGATCGACAACACCTGGCTCTATTCCGCGGGCGCGACCTGGGACTTCGCACAGGACTGGTCGGCGGACCTCAACGTCACCAACCTGACCGACGAGCGCTACACGGCGAGTTGCCAGACCTCCTTTGGCACCTCCTCCTGCTGGCAGGGCGAGGGCCGGGTGGTGAGCTTCGGCCTGACCCGCTCGTTTTGAGCGCGGCGGGCCCTCTCGGGGCCGCTTGACGATCCGGCGGGCGCGTCCGACAAGGCGCGCCCGCCGCCACGTGAAAGGAAGGCAGAGAGACTTGCCAGACGGCCCCGCCATCGACCGCCGCGCCTTCCTGCGCCGGGCTCTGCTGGGCGGGGTCGGGGGCGCCTGTCTGGGCGGAGCGTTCCCCGGCGGCGCGCTCATGGCGGATCCTGCGGGCCGGGACCTGCCGCGGCTCGCCGCCATCGACTGGGCGATGCTGGAGACGGCGCTGGCGCTTGGGCTCGCCCCGGTCGCCGCCTGCGAGCTGGTGCGCTACCGTGAAGATGCCGTGCGCCCGCCGGTGCCCGAGGGTGTCGTGGACCTCGGGCTGCGCGGCTCTCCCAACTTCGAACTGCTGCAACTGGTGCAGCCCGGCCTGATCCTCAGCTCGCCCTGGTACGCGCAGATCGAGCCGCGTCTCTCCGCCATTGCCCCGGTGATGAGCCTCGCAATCTATGGAACAGGCGAGTCCCCCTGGGACCGTGCCGTCACGGCGCTTCATGCGCTGGCCCGCCGGGTGGGGCGTCCCGGGACGGCCGAGGCGGTGGAGGCAGAGGCGGCGGCGCGGCTCTGGGTGCTGCGTAATCGACTTTCGGCCTTCAGCGACCGGCCGCTCTACCTGGTCGAGATCGGTGATGCCCGGCATTTCCGCGCCTTCGGGCCGGACAGCATGTTCGGCGACGTTCTGGCGCGGCTGGGGCTGGAGAATGCCTGGGACCGGCCGACGGAATATTCCTTTGCCGCGCCCCTGCCGCTGGAACGGTTGGCCGAACGCCCCGAGGCGCGGATCATCGCCCTTTCCGGCATCCCGCCGGTGGCGCGGGCGGGGCTGGCACGCTCCGTGCTCTGGCATCATCTGCCCGCCGTGGCCGGGGGCCGGCTGCACCTCCTGGACAAGGTGAACCCCTATGGCGGGCTGCCCTCCGGTCTGCGCTTTGCGGATCTGCTGGGACAGGTCCTGACGGAATGGGGTACGGGGTGAAGGCGTCGGCGCTACCCCTGCTGGCGGGCGGGCTGGCGTTGCTGCTGGCGCTGGTGCTCTGGCTCTCCGCGGCTCCCATGCCCGGCGCGGGCTGGCCCCTGCCGCCCTTCGACCCCGACCGCATGGGAATCGACGCCATCCTTCTGGCCTACGGCCACATGCCCCGCGGGGTGGTGGCACTGCTGGCCGGCGCGCTGCTGGGCCTTTCGGGGGCGCTCCTGCAGGCGGTGCTGCGCAACCCGATCGCCGATCCCTCGACACTGGGTCTCACGTCGGGGGCGCAGCTCGCGCTGGTGGCGGTGACCGTGCTGGCGCCCGAGTGGCTGGTCTGGGGCCGCTGGCCGGTCGCCATGGCAGGGGCGGGGCTCGCGCTGGCGCTGGTCATGGGGGTGGGCGCGGCGCGGGCCTTTCATCCCGTGACCATGGTGGTGAGCGGCATGCTGATCGCGCTTTTCACCTCGTCGCTGGCGGCGGCGCTGACCCTGTCGCAGGGGCAATACCTGTTCTCGCTGGTGGTCTGGAACGGCGGGTCGCTGGTGCAGACGGGCTGGGGCCCGGCGCTGTGGCTGTCGCTGCTGCTGGCGGCCGGGGCCGGGGGCGCCGCGCTGCTGTCCCGCCCGCTGAGCCTGCTGGGGCTGGAGGCCGAGACCGCCCGCGCGCTCGGCATGAACGTGACGGCGCTGCGCGCAGCGGCGGTGATCCTTGCGGCGGTGCTCGCCGCGGGC
>SRJI02000008.1 GCA_005473895.2 Carideicomes alvinocaridis | reverse complement strand
CGGCCGCGGGGCGGGACGGGCAGCCGCCTGCGCCTGGGTGGTCTGCCGGTCTGCCGTTGCCTGCGCTTCGGCGGCCGGCGCCGGCTCGATCCGCAGGGCATTCTCCGCCGGCGGCGGCGTCTCGGACGCGGCCATCTCGCTGCGGGCCTCGGCGCCGAGGGTGGGCGTGAAGCCGCAGACTGCCTCGCGCGAGCGGGTCACGCGCGGCACCCAGGTGACGTTGCCGTCCACCCCGGCGCGCACATAGACGCAGCCCCGGCTGTCCACGTATTGCTTGCCCTCGTAGCTGGCAGGCGGGAATTCCGCCGGCGTCTCCACGTCGCGCATGGATTGCGCGGCGGCCGGACCGGTCAGGAGAGCCGTGCCGAGGACCGCGCCGGACCCGGTGCCCAGCGCCGCCAGGCCGATCAGCCCGGCACTCAGAAGAAGACGTTTTCCGATCATCCGCATCCCCATGGCTTTGGCCCGAGGATGCACGAGAGGCCGGGCGGAGTAAAGCGCCCGAATACCCCTATTTTGTGCCGAACATGCGGTCACCCGCATCCCCTAGTCCCGGAACGATGTAGCCCTTCTCGTTCAGGCGCTCGTCCAACGCGGCGGTGACGATGGGCACGTCGGGATGGGCCTCCTTCATCCGCGCCACCCCTTCGGGTGCCGCCAGAAGGCAGAGGAAGCGGATATTCGTGGCGCCCGCCTTCTTCAGCATGTCCACCGCGGCGGCGGAGGAATTGCCGGTGGCGAGCATCGGGTCGACGGCGATGACCAGCCGGTCGTCCAGCCCCTCGGGGACCTTGAAGTAATATTGCACCGGCTTCAGCGTTTCCTCGTCCCGGTAGAGCCCGACAAAGCCCACCCGGGCGGAGGGCACCAGCTCCAGCACCCCGTCGAGCAGCCCGTTGCCCGCCCGCAGGATCGAGATCAGCGCCAGTTTCTTGCCGTCGAGAACCGGCGCTTCCATCGGCTGCAGCGGCGTGTCGATGGTGCGGGTGGTCATCGGCAGCTCGCGGGTGATCTCGTAGGCCAGGAGCTGGCTGATCTCGCGCAGGAGCTGGCGGAACACGGCGGTCGAGGTCTCCTTCTGACGCATGATCGTCAGCTTGTGCTGAACCAGCGGATGTTCGACGATGGTGAGGTGCTGGCTCATGGCGGATTCCCTTGCGTTTCGGCTGCGGCCCCTTCCTATGCAAGCGGCCCGGCTTCGTCCAACGCAAATTCGGTGCCGCGCCGCCCGGTCATCCTTTCCCCGCGCCCGACCTCGACGGCTCCGCCGGCGGTGAGGGCGCGCACCCGCGACTTTCTTGCCTCCGGCGGCCATATTTTCGGACCGGAGAAGCATGGCGCCGCGCCCTGACCTTCTTCGGTCTGGAAATATGGTCGGGGGGTCCGGGGGGCAGACAGCCCCCCGGGGGTCACGCAAGCGCGCGGTCAGGCAGGGGCGGCGCGCAGTCGCTGCTTCAGCCTCGCCCGCGTCTCCGCGTCGCAGAAGGCGGCCTCGGCGGCGGTCTCGTTGAGCTCCGTTAAGACTTCGGCGTCCCAGCCGAAGGCGCGGGACAGGTCCTCGTATTCCCGCCGCATGGTGGCGTGGAAGAAGGGCGGATCGTCGGTGGAGACGGTGACCTTCACGCCCGCCGCGCGCAGCCGCTCGATGGGATGTTTCGCGACCGAGGGGTAGAGGCCCAGCTTGACGTTGGAGCCGGGGCAGCATTCGAGTACCGTGCCCGCCTCGGCCAGTTCCTCCACCAGCCGCGGGTCCTCGATGGCGCGGACGCCGTGGCCCAGCCGCTCGATCCCGCGCAGCTCGGTCAGGGCCTGGCGCACCGAGTCCGGGCCGCCCCATTCGCCGGCATGGGTGGTCAGCCGCAGCCCCGCCTCGCGCGCCATGTCGAAGCTGTAGGCAAAGTCGCCCTGCCGGCCCTTGGCCTCGTCCCCGCCCATGCCGAAGCCGGTCAGCCAGTCGCCCGCCGTCTCGGCGGCGCAGAGCGCGGTCTCGCGGGCCTTGTCGGGCCCGAAATGGCGGATGCAGGTGACGATGCCGCGCATGGTCACGCCATGCTGCCGTTCCGCCGCCTCGGCCGCTTCGCGGATCGCGTGCAGGTATTCGCGCCAGGCGCCCACGTCGCGGCCGCCGCAGAAATCCGGCGACAGGAAGGCCTCGGTATAGATCACGCCGTTCCGCGCGCTTTCCTCCAGCACCGCGGTGGTCAGGCGGGCGAAATCCTCCGGCGTCTTCAGCACCTCGGTCGCCGCCTCGTAGACGTCGAGGAAATGCACGAAGTCGCGATAGGCATAGGTGCCGTCCTCGCCGAAGATCCGCGCGAGGTTCACCCCCTTCTCCTGCGCCAGGCGGCGGATGAAGTCCGGCGGCGCCGCGCCCTCCAGGTGCAGGTGAAGCTCGATCTTCGGCAGGTCCGCCACGCCGTTCTCTTCCGTCACAGGAAACTCCTTCCCGGCCCTTCGGCCGTCACGTCCAGATGGGTCGCCACGCTGGCGGCCACGTCCACGAAGGCCACATTGCCGATCTCTCCGGCGCCGACCCCGGCGCAGAGCACCGGCACCCGTTCGCGGGTATGGTCGGTGCCGGTCCAGGAGGGATCGTTGCCGTGATCGGCCGTCAGAAGCAGCAGATCGCCCGGCCGCAGCCGCGGCAGGATCGCGCCGATCCCGGCATCGAACCATTCCAGGTGTCGCGCATAGCCCGAAATGTCCCGCCGGTGGCCGTAGAGGCTGTCGAATTCCACGAAATTGGCGAAGGTGAGGCTGCCCTCCGGCGCGTTCTCCACCCGTTCGGCCAGACCCTCCATCAGCGCCGCATCGGCGCCCTTGGCGGTCACCTCGTCGATGCCGGCCATGGAGAAGATATCGCCGATCTTGCCGATGCCATAGACCGGCCGGCCCGCCGCCTGCACCCACTGGGTCAGAACCGGCTTCGGCGGGCGGATGGCATAGTCGCGCCGGTTGGTGGTGCGACGGTAGGCGCCGCTTTCGCCCAGGAAGGGCCGGGCGATGACCCGGCCGACCCGGCGTTCGTGGAGATGCGGCGCGAGTTCGCGGCAGAGGGTGAGCAGGCGGTCGAGGCCGAAATGCTCTTCGTGGGCGGCGATCTGGAACACGGAATCCGCCGAGGTATAGCAGATCGGGCGGCCCGTGCGGACATGCTCGTCCCCCAGCCGCTCGATGATCTCGGTGCCGCTGGCATGGCAATTGCCGAGGATGCCGTCACTGCCCGAGATCTCACAGACCTTCGCCACCAGCTCCTCCGGGAAGGCCGGCACGGTGTCGGGGAAATAGGTCCAGTCCCAGGGCACCGGCAGCCCCGCCAGTTCCCAGTGGCCGGAGGGCGTGTCCTTGCCCGGAGAGACCTCTGTGGCGGCGCCGACGCGGCCTTCGGGCGTGGCGCCCAGACCCGGCGCGGCGGTGCCGCAGGCGATCTGCACCGCGCGGCCCAGCCCCAGCCGGTCCAGCACCGGCAGCGACAGGGGCCCGCTGCGCCCCTCCTCCGCCCGGCCGGCCGCGCAGGCCTCGGCGATATGCAGCAGCGTATTGGCGCCGGTATCGGGGGTGGCGCCGTTGCGGAACTCGCCCGCATCCGGGGCGCCGCCGATGCCGACGGAATCCATCACCACAAGAAAGGCGCGGCTCATGGCATGATCCTTTCGTGGACGAGCGGCGGGATCTCTGGCGCGTCGGGGCCCAGCGTGATGGCGGCGCGGACCCGGTCGGCGGCCCGGCGCGCCGCCTCCTCGGTGCCGGCATGGATCCGGGCCAGCGTGTCGCCAAGCCCCACCTGCTGGCCCAGCCGCACCACGCCCGAAAGGCCCACCGACGGGTCGATCCGGTCACTTTCCACCCGGCGCCCGCCGCCCAGCTCCACCACCGCGAGGCCCAGCGCCTCGCCGTCGATCGCAGTGACGCAGCCGCTTGCCCGGGCCTCCGTCTCGCCGACCACGGGGGCCTGCGGCAGGTGCCGGCGCCAGCCGGAGACGATATCCGCCGGCCCGCCCATGGCGGCCACCATCGCCTCGAAACGCTCCGCCGCCGCGCCCGATCGGATCGATCCGAGGAAGAGCGCGGCGCCCTCCTCCCGGTCGGTGGCAAGGCCGCCCGTCACCAGCAACTCGGCGGCGAGCCGCGTCGCGATCTCAACCAGCGGGCCGCGGGCCTCGCCCTCGAGTTGCCGCAGCACCTCCGCCACTTCCAGCGCGTTGCCGAGGCTGGAGGCCAGCGGCTGGCTCATGTCGGTGATCATCGCCGAGGTCGGGCAGCCCGCCGCATTTGCGGTGGAGACCAGCGCCGTGGCGAGTTCCCGCGCCGCCTCGCGCGATTTCATGAAGGCGCCCGAGCCGACCTTGACGTCGAGCACCAGCGCATCGGGTCCGGCGGCCAGCTTCTTGGACAGGATGGAGGCGGTGATCAGGTCGAGGCTTTCCACCGTGGCGGTCACGTCGCGCACGGCGTAGAGCCGTCGGTCGGCCGGCGCGATATCCGCGGTGGCCGAGACGATGGCACAGCCGGTGCGGGCCACCAGGTCGCGGAAGTGCTCTTCCGACAGGTCGGTGGAGAGGCCGGGAATCGCCTCAAGCTTGTCGAGGGTGCCGCCGGTATGGCCGAGGCCACGCCCCGAGATCATCGGCACGTAGGCGCCGCAGGCCGCCAGCCCCGGCGCCAGCAGCAGCGAGACGCAATCGCCGACCCCGCCGGTCGAATGCTTGTCCAGCACCGGGCCCGGCAGGTCCCAGTGCAGCCGGTCGCCGCTGTCCCGCATCGCCAGCGTCAGCGCGGCGCGGCCCTCGTCGTCGAGCCCGCGCAGGCAGATCCCCATGGCAAAGGCCCCGGCCTGCGCGTCGCTGACCTCCCCATCGGCCAGACCGCGGGCGAACCAGGCCAGCTCCTCGCGGCCAAGCGCTTCGCCCCGGCGCAGCCGGGCTATGATTGCGCGCGCGTCCAAGAGCTCAGAGACCTTCCATGTGGCCCGGGCCGAACGCGCCGGGCAGCAGGTCGGAGACGGTGGTGCGATGTTCCGCGCCGCTGATGGTGGCCAGCGTCACCGGCACCTCCCCGCGGGAAAACTCGGCCAGCTTCTGCCGGCAGCCGCCACAGGGGGGCACCGGCGTGGGGCTGTCGGCGACCACGTAGACCTCGTCGATGCGGGTCTCGCCGGCCGCGATCATGGCGGCGATCGCCCCGGCCTCGGCACAGGTGCCCTCGGGGTAAGCCACGTTCTCCACGTTGACGCCGGCAAAGACCGCGCCGGACCCCGCGCGGATGGCGGCGCCCACCTTGAAGCCGGAATAGGGCGCATAGGCGTTCTGGCGCACCTCGCGCGCGATCTCCTTCAGCGACATCCACGGTCCTTTCGCTTTGACAATATTCAAATATCACGGCCCCGGGCCCGGCTTTCAAGGGCCGTCGGTCGCGGCCGCCGTCGGGGCACCTGCCCCTCCGGTCCCGGTCCGGTCCCCGGCCGCGGGGCGATGGCGTCGGGAGCGGCCGGAAAAGCGGGGCGCAGGGGTTGCTTAGCGGCATCGTGTCGCGTGGAAGAACCTGCTATGAAGACCCAGAGGGAAGACCCGCACCACATTTGGTTCAACGCTGAACAACCTTCCCGAGGGAGGCCGCCACATGTCCGAATCCAAGCCCGAATCCGCCCGACACCCGGCGCTCGACTACCACGAGTTCCCCAAGCCCGGGAAACTGGAGATTCGCGCCACCAAGCCGCTGGCGAACGGCCGCGACCTGAGCCGCGCCTATTCGCCCGGCGTGGCCGAGGCCTGCCTCGAGATCAAGGCGGAGCCCACCAATGCCTCGCGCTACACGGCCCGCGGCAACCTCGTGGGGGTGGTGTCGAACGGCACGGCGGTGCTGGGGCTGGGCAATATCGGCGCGCTGGCCTCCAAGCCGGTGATGGAAGGCAAGGCGGTGCTCTTCAAGAAATTCGCCGGCATCGACTGTTTCGATATAGAGCTGAACGAACCCGATCCGGAAAAGCTGGCCGAGATCGTCTGCGCGCTGGAGCCGACCTTCGGTGCGATCAACCTCGAGGACATCAAGGCGCCCGATTGCTTCGTGGTGGAGAAAATCTGCCGCGAGCGGATGAACATCCCGGTCTTCCACGACGACCAGCACGGCACCGCCATCGTGGTGGGCGCCGCGGCCACCAACGCGCTGCGCGTGGCCGGCAAGAGCTTCGAAGAGATCAAGATCGTGTCGACCGGCGGGGGCGCAGCCGGGATCGCCTGCCTCAACATGCTGGTGAAGCTGGGCGTGAAGCGCGAGAACATCTGGCTCTGCGACATCCACGGCCTTGTCCACGAGGGCCGCGAGGAGGACATGAATCCGCAGAAGGCGGCCTTTGCCCAGCCCTCCGACAAGCGCACGCTGGACGACGTGATCGAGGGCGCGGACCTGTTCCTCGGCCTCTCCGGGCCCAACGTGCTGCAGCCCGAGATGGTGGCGAAGATGGCCGACCGCCCGATCATCTTTGCCTTGGCCAACCCCTATCCCGAGATCATGCCCGACCTCGCCCGAGAGGTGGCGCCGAATGCCATCATCGCCACGGGCCGGTCGGATTTTCCCAACCAGGTCAACAACGTGCTCTGCTTCCCCTTCATCTTCCGGGGGGCGCTGGACGTGGGCGCGACGACGATCAACGACGAGATGAAGATCGCCTGCGTCGAGGGCATCGCCGCCCTCGCCCGCGCCACCACCAGCGCCGAGGCGGCCGCCGCCTACAAGGGCGAGCAGCTGACCTTCGGCGCGGATTACCTGATCCCGAAACCCTTCGACCCGCGGCTTTCGGGCGTGGTCTCGACCGCCGTGGCGAAGGCGGCGATGGACTCGGGCGTGGCGACCCGCCCCCTGCCCGACCTCGTGGCCTACAAGGAGCGGCTCAAGGCCTCGGTCTTCAAGTCCGCCCTGCTCATGCGCCCGGTCTTCGAGGCCGCGGCCACCGCCGCCCGCCGCATCGTCTTTGCCGAGGGCGAGGACGAGCGGGTGCTGCGCGCGGCCCAGGCCATCCTGGAGGAGACGACCGAGACCCCGATCCTCATCGGCCGGCCCGAGGTCATCGCGACGCGCTGCGAACGGCTGGGCCTCAAGATCCGGCCCGAGCAGGATTTCAACATCGTGAACCCGGAAAACGACCCGCGCTACCGCGACTACTGGGGCACCTACCACCAGATCATGGCGCGGCGCGGCGTGACGCCCGACATCGCGCGCGCCATCATGCGCACCAACACCACCGCCATCGGCGCGGTCATGGTGCATCGCGAGGAGGCCGACAGCCTGATCTGCGGCACGTTCGGCGAATATCGCTGGCACCTGAACTACGTCATGCAGGTTCTGGGGGACGACCAGCACTACCCGCACGGCGCGCTGTCGCTGATGATCCTCGAGGACGGGCCGCTCTTCATCGCCGATACCCATGTCTGGTCCCTGCCCACGCCCGAGCAGATCGCCCAGACCGCGATCGGCGCCGCCCGCCACGTCCGGCGCTTCGGGCTGGAGCCCAACATCGCGCTCTGCTCGCAATCGCAGTTCGGCAACCAGGCCGAGGGCTCGGGCAAGCGCCTGCGCGAGGCCATCGCCATCCTCGATTCCGAGCCGCGGGATTTCTGCTACGAGGGCGAGATGAACGCCGACGTGGCGCTCGACGAGGAACTGCGCGAGCGCCAGCTACCCGGCAACCGGATGAAGGGCGCGGCCAACGTGCTGATCTTCGGCCATGCGGATGCGGCCTCGGGCGTGCGCAACATCCTCAAGGCCAAGGGCGGCGGGCTGGAAGTGGGGCCGATCCTGATGGGCATGGGCAACCGCGCCCATATCGCCAATTCCGGGATCACCACGCGCGGCCTGCTCAACATGGCCGCCATCGCCGGGACGCCGGTGGCGCAATACGGCTGAACGCGCGCCGCCGCCCGGGGTGAACCGGACGGCGGCAAGGCAGGTCGAAGTCTTATTTACCCGGTTTCGGGCCGCTTGCGGGTTTCGACGGTTTCTTGCTCGGTTTGGTGTCGGCCATCGCGACATTCCTCTGAGGATAGAGCAGGCACCATGCTCGCTCTGCCCCGAATCTCGCACCATGGCCCGAGTCGCGATGATCCGTTTTCGACAGGCCGGGCAGAAAGCGACATCGCCGGAGAAATGTGATCCGGACGGGCTATTCCCTGCCGATCAGCTCGAACCCCTCGCCGGTCCATTCGAAGGTCGAGGTGCAGGTCTCCACCCCAACGCGGTCGCAGACATTGCCGTGCTGCTTGAGGATCATGATCGGGCGCTGCCGGAATTCCTCGGTATAGGCATAGGTGGACATGACCTGCCGGTAGCCCCCCTCCTCTGCATGCCAGTAACTGCGGGAACAGCCGGCCGAACCGCAGAACATCGACGTGGTGCCCGCGCATTGCGCCCCGCCCAGGTCGATCACGATGTCATCCTTTCCGTCGAAATCGAAATCCACCTGCCTCGCGAACTCCTCCCCGTAACTCACGCCACCGTCGCCCATGGAGGCGCAATCGGCCTCCATCCCCGCCTTTTCCAGCGCGACCGGGTCGGAGACGCGCCGCGGCCCCGTCGGGCATTGCGCCAGCGCCGCCTGCAAGGCCGCCGAAGAGCCCGAGAGCGGGATCCGCCGCTCGACGCCCGCGCCGGAGGGATCGACGAGAAGCGTCAGCACCTGTCCGCCAGCCAACGCCTCGCGCAGGTAATCGTGGCTTTCCTTGTCCCAGATCGCCACCAGCTCCGCCCCGGTGCCGGGATCGCGGTTCTCCATCAACAGCCGCCCGCGCGAGGTGCCGTCGACCGAGACCTCCACCGGCACCACCGGCCGGTCGCTGCCGATCCCGCGGGAATAATAGCCGAAATGCAGCGGCAGCTTCTCCGTGCAACCGAGGGCAAAGCAGTAATCATCCGCGCCGCCGCCCAGCGCACAGGCCATGGCGCCCCGCAGGGTAGTCTGGCTGCCATCCACCACCTGCCAGGACTGGGCATGGGCCACGGGGGCGCAGAGCGAAAGGACGAACAGGGTGATCAAGACGCGCATCGGGACCTCCTGGAAACCGGCCGGGCCGCTCCATTACGCCTCGCTTCCGACGCTCTGGCAAGCCCGGCGGGCCGCGTCCCCGTCCCTGCCCCGCCGGCGCCGCATGGGCCCAAAAGGCGGGTGCGCGCACGAAAGGTCCGGCTCCGCCCCCTCCCGTTCCGCGCCCGCGGCATCGCGCGCCTTGCCTGACCGCCTCGCCTTCCTCTAATCCGGAAGGGCGTCAAGGAGGAGGATGCGACCCATGGGATACCGCGAGATCTACGAGGGCTGGAAAGCCGACCCCGAAGGGTTCTGGATGCAGGCGGCCGAGGCCATCGACTGGGACCGCGCGCCCACCCGGGCCTTCACCGATGACGGGACCGGTCACGGCACCGGCGAGTGGTTCGCCGACGGCCTGGTCAACACCTGCTGGAACGCGGTGGACCGGCACGTGGAGGCCGGGCGCGGCGGCCAGGTCGCACTGATCCACGACAGCCCGGTGACCGGCGTGATCCAGAAGATCACCTATGCCGAGCTGCGCAACCGAGTGGCGCGGCTGGCGGGCGCGCTGCGGGCGCAGGGGATCGGCAAGGGCGACCGGGTCATCATCTACATGCCCATGGTGCCGCAGGCGATCGAGGCGATGCTGGCCTGCGGACGGCTCGGCGCGATCCACTCGGTGGTCTTCGGCGGCTTCGCCAGTCACGAGCTCGCGGTGCGCATCGACGACGCCCGGCCGAAGGCCATCATCGCCGCCTCCTGCGGGATCGAGCCCGGCCGCATCGTGCCCTACAAGCCCCTTCTCGACGGCGCCCTGGCGCAGGCCCGCCACGCACCGGATTTCTGCGTCATGCTCCAGCGCGACGAGCATCCGGCGGACCCGGCGCCCGGCCGCGACCTCGACTGGTACGAGTTCCAGCACGAGGCCGCCCCGGCGGAATGCGTGCCGGTGGAGGGCAACCATCCGGCCTACATCCTCTACACCTCCGGCACGACCGGCCAGCCCAAGGGGGTGGTGCGCCATACCGGCGGGCACCTCGTGGCGCTCAACTGGTCGATGAAGAACCATTACGGCGTCGATCCCGGAGAGGTCTTCTGGGCCGCCTCCGACGTGGGCTGGGTGGTGGGCCACAGCTACATCGCCTATGCGCCGCTGATCCACGGCAACACCTCCGTGGTCTTCGAGGGCAAGCCGGTGGGCACCCCCGACCCGGGGACCTTCTGGCGCGTGATCTCGCAACACAACGTGCGCAGCTTCTTCACCGCGCCCACCGCCTTCCGCGCCATCAAGCGCGAGGATCCGAAAGGCGAGTACAAGGCGAAATACGACCTCTCCTGCCTGCGCGCGCTCTACCTCGCGGGCGAACGCGCGGATCCGGACACGGTGAACTGGGCGGCGGACCTGCTGGGCGTGCCGGTCATCGACCATTGGTGGCAGACGGAGACGGGCTGGCCCATCGCCGGCAACCCGCTGGGGATCGAGGCACTGCCGGTCAAGGTGGGCTCGCCCTCCGTGCCGATGCCGGGCTACGACGTGCGCATCCTCGACGAGGCGGGCCACGAAGTGCCGGACGGCACGCTGGGCGCCATCGCCATCCGGCTGCCGCTGCCGCCGGGCACGCTGCCCACGCTGTGGAACGCCGAGGATCGCTTCCGCCGCGCCTATCTCGACCACTTCCCCGGCCATTACGAGACCGGCGATGCCGGGATGAAGGATACCGACGGCTACCTCTGGATCATGGCGCGCACCGACGACGTGATCAACGTGGCCGGCCACCGCCTCTCCACCGGCGCGATGGAGGAGGTGCTGGCCAACCACCCCGACGTCGCCGAATGCGCCGTGATCGGCGTGGCGGACGAGCTAAAGGGCCAGTTGCCCATGGGCTTCCTCTGCCTCACCAAGGGCGTGAACCGCCCCGAGGAGGAGATCGTCGCCGAATGCGTCAAGATGGTGCGGGACGAGATCGGCCCCGTCGCCGCCTTCCGCCTCGCCGTGGTGGTGGACCGCCTGCCCAAGACCCGCTCGGGCAAGATCCTGCGGGCCACCATGGTCAAGGTCGCCGACGGCGAAGAGGTCAAGGTCCCCGCCACGATCGACGATCCGGCGATCCTCGACGAGATCCGCGCGGCGCTCTCCCGCATCGGCTACCCGAAGGCCGGCTAGGCACCTCCCGAACCCGGGCGCGGCCCCGTCCCGCCGCGCCCCCTCCCGTCCGGGGCGCCGCCCTTCTCCGCCCCTGCTCCCCCTTCATCTTGCCCGGAAAACTCCCGCCGGAGGCGCAGGGGGCCATGTCCCCGGGACAATGCCGCCCGCCGCCACAGGCACGACGCCGGGGCGGTTCACGAAAGCGTAGGGATGACGTGAGCCCGGCCGGGCCTATTCTTGCAGGCATCCGCAATCAGGGAGAGAAAAGATGATCACCAGACGACACTTTCTCGGGACTGCCGCCGCAGGGGCGGGCGCCGCCGCGATCACCGTCCTGCCCTATCCGACGCTCGCGCAGGGCGCCGACACGTTCGAGACCCCGGCCGGGCCGATCATTGTCCACCCGGTCTCGCATGCCTCCTTCGTGATGGAGACGCCGGCCGGCACCATCTATGCCGACCCGGTGGGCGAGCCCTCGCAATACGAGGACCTGCCGCCCGCCGATCTGATCCTCGTGACCCACGAGCATGGCGATCACTACAATGCCGAGACGCTGACCGCCCTGGTGGACGAGGGCACCGCCCTAATGACCAACCCGGCGGTCCACGAGATGCTGCCGGACACCCTCAAGGCCAATGCCGGCACGCTGGCCAACGGCGACAGCACGGAGTGGAAAGGCGTGACGATCGACGCCATCCCCGCCTACAACACCACCGAGGGGCGGACGGATTTCCACCCCGAGGGCCGCGACAACGGCTACGTGCTGAGCTTCGACGGCTTCCGCGTCTACATCTCCGGCGATACCGAGGACATTCCCGAGATGCGGTCGCTGGAGAATATCGACCTCGCCTTCCTTTGCATGAACCTGCCATTCACGATGGACGTGGAACAGGCGGCCTCCGCGGTGGCGGAGTTCCAGCCCGCCCATGTCTATCCCTACCATTACCGCGGGCGGGATGGCGGCACCCAGGACCCGGAGGAATTCGCGCAGCTCGTCTCGGAGTCCGAGACCGAGACCGAGGTGAAGATGGGCGGATGGTATCCCGGCGGGCTCGACGGCTGACGGCCAGCGTCGGGGCGATTGTGCCCATTGCGCGGCGGCGGGGGCACCTCCCCCGCCGCTTTCGCTTGGCAAGCGGTCCCGGGCGCGGCTAGGCTCCGCCCCGACAGGAGATGACGACCATGACCGACCGCCCCCTCTGGCAACTGACCGCCACCGAACTTTCCGAACTGACCCGCGCCGGCGAGGTCAGCGCGACGGAGGCCGTGCGCGCCTCCATCGACCGCATGAACGAAGTGAACCCGGCGCTGAACGCCGTGGTCGAGGACCTGTCGGCCGAGGCGATCGCCCGGGCCGAGGCCCTGGACGAGGCGGTGGCGCGCGGTGGGACGCCGGGGCCGCTGCACGGCGTGCCGGTGACGATCAAGGTCAACGTGGACCAGGCGGGCCATGCGACGACCAACGGGATCGAAGCGCTCAAGGACCAGATCGCGCCCGATGACGCGCCGGTGGTGCGCAACCTGCTGATGGCGGGGGCGGTGGTGATCGGGCGGACGAACACGCCGGAATTCTCCTTCCGCGCCGATACCGACAACGCGCTTTACGGGCGGACCCACAATCCCTGGGGGCAGCATGTCTCGGCCGGCGGCTCGTCGGGCGGCGCGGGCTCGGCGGTGATGGCCGGGATCGGCGCGCTGGCCCATGGCAACGATATCGGCGGCTCGCTGAGGTTCCCCGCCGCCGCGAACGGCGCGGTGACCGTCAAGCCGGGGCTGGGCCGGGTGCCGGCATGGAACCCCTCGCAGACCGCCGAGCGCGGGATCCTGGCGCAAAGCATGTCGGTGCAGGGCGTGATCGTGCGCCATGCCGCCGACCTCGACCTTGCCATGCCGCAGCTCATCGCCGCCGATCCGCGTGACCCGTTCCACGTGCCGCTGCCCTATCGCGGCTACGAGCCGACGCGCCCCGTCCGCGTCGCCTTCACCCGCGAGACGCCCGGCTTCGACCTGCATCCCGAGGTGTCACTGGCGCTCGACACCGCTGCCGCCGCGCTGGAAAAAGCCGGCTACGAGGTAGAGGAGATCGCGCCGCCCGAGCTCGAGGATTGCGCGCTTACCGGCTACCGCGCGCTGCTGGGCGAAGTGGCCGCCCTGATGGGCCCGGATATCGAGACCCACGGCACCGACGACCTGAAGTCGATCTTTGCCGAATATTACCGCCAGTTCCCTCCCTTCGAGGGGGTGGAGCTGCTCAAGGCGATGGCGCGGCGCAGCCATTTCGCCCGCGAATGGTCGCTGTTCATGCAGGAATATCCGCTGATGCTGACGCCGTTCCTGCCGCATCCGTTCTTTGCCCCGGGCCGGGACACGGTCGGGGCGGAAGGCGTGCGCGACGTGCTGGGCGCGGCCCTGTGGTCCTACGCGATCAACTTCCTCGGCCTGCCCGCGGGCAACATCCCCACGCGGCTTGCCGAACTGCCCGAGGGGGACCGGCCGGTGGGGGTCCAGATCGTCGGCCGGCGCTGGCGCGAGGACCTCGTGGTGGAGGCCATGCGCGCCATCGAATCGGAGGTCGGATCGCTCGCGCCGCTGCTCTGGAAGCGCATGGGCGCGGCCATCCCGGCCTGAGCCGCGCCGCGCCTCACGCGGCGTAATCCCTATAGCCTCTCAAGGTCGACCGAAGATGGCGATCTTGAAGCAAGGCGCGCTGGAGATCCCAGGCGATATTGATGGCGTCATCTGCTACGGTTTAACCAGCACCTCGACGACGTCGGGGTGAAGTTTGCCAAGCGGATGCAGGCTGCCGGTATCGACATCGACGACGCTCTGGTCCCCACCTGCGCAGGGTAACCGAGCAGACCGCCCCCCATCAGGGTGCCACCCGCCGGCGCGCAAGGGCCCGGTCCTGGCGCCACCGACGGCACAGGGGCCGGTGGCGGGAGCACGGCATCGGAACCTCCGGGCCGCGCCTTCGCCGTCAGACGAACTGTTCGCGGATCAGCCGCTCCTCCAGCCCGTGGCCGGGATCGAAGAGCAGGCGGTGCGCCACCTGCGGCTCGGACCGGATCACCACCTCGGCGACGTCCCGGACCGAGCGCGAATCCGCATCTGCCATCACCGGGCGCTTGTCGGGGTTGAGCACCTCGAAGCGCACCTCGGCCGTCTTGGGCAGCAGCGCGCCGCGCCAGCGCCGGGGGCGGAAGGCCGCCATGGCGGTCAGCGCCAGCACGTCGGCGCCAATGGGCAGGATCGGGCCGTGGGCGGAGTAGTTGTAGGCGGTGGACCCCGCGGGCGTCGCCACCAGCGCGCCGTCGCAGACCAGCTCGTCCATGCGCAGCCGGTCGTCCACGCTGATCCGCAGCCGCGCCGCCTGCGGCCCCTGGCGCAGCAGCGAGACCTCGTTGATCGCCAGCGCCCGGTGTTCGTGGCCGTCCCGGGTGGTGGCGCGCATCGACAGCGGGTTCAGCACCTCTTCCATGGCCGAGGCCAGGCGCTCGGGCAGGTCCTCTTCCGAGTAGCCGTTCATCAGGAAGCCCACGGTGCCGCGGTTCATGCCGTAGACCGGCACGTCCAGCTCCTGCGTGCGGTGCAGGGTCTGCAGCATGAAGCCGTCGCCGCCCAGCGCCACGATCACCTCGGCCTCCGCCTCGGGGACGGCGCCATAGCGGGCCTCCAGCGTCGCGCGCGCGCTCTTGGCGACCTCCACGTCGCTCGCGGTGAATGCGATCCTCAGCGCCATGGCGTCCCCGGTTTCCTTTCCGCCCCGTCGTGCCACGAGAGAAAGCACAAGTTTCCACCGGGTGCCAGCTTTGCCGCGGCCGATGCGCGCTTGGTCGCAATACGGCCTTCCCGCGGGTGCGGCTTTCCTTTAGGTAGCGCGGCAACCGGAAACCCCAGACAGGGAGTGCCCCATGAACGTTCCGCACCGCGACAACGGCTTTTTCACCGAGACCCTCGAAAGCCGCGATCCCGACATCTTCGGCGCCATCCGCAAGGAGCTGGGCCGCCAGCGCGACGAGATCGAGCTGATCGCCAGCGAGAACATCGTCTCCCGCGCGGTGCTGGAGGCGCAGGGTTCGGTGATGACCAACAAGTATGCCGAGGGCTACCCGGGCAAGCGCTATTACGGCGGCTGCCAGTACGTCGACATCGCCGAGGAGCTGGCGATCGAGCGCGCGAAGGAGCTGTTCGGCGCGGCCTATGCCAACGTGCAGCCGAATTCCGGTAGCCAGATGAACCAGGCCGTGTTCCTGGCGCTGCTGCAGCCTGGCGACACCTTCATGGGGCTCGACCTGAACTCGGGCGGGCACCTGACCCACGGCTCGCCGGTCAACATGTCCGGCAAGTGGTTCAACGTGGTCTCCTACGGGGTGCGCCAGCAGGACGAGATGCTGGACATGGACGAGGTCCGGGCCAAGGCGCGCGAGCACAAGCCCAAGCTGATCCTCGCCGGCGGCACCGCCTATAGCCGCGAATGGGACTGGGCCGCCTTCCGCGAGATCGCGGACGAGGTCGGCGCCTGGCTGCATGTGGACATGGCGCATATCGCGGGCCTCGTGGCGGGCGGCGTCCATGCCTCCCCCCTGCCCCATGCGCATGTGGTCACCACCACCACCCACAAGTCCCTGCGCGGGCCGCGTGGCGGGATGATCCTGACCAACGACGCGGACATCGCGAAAAAGGTCAATTCCGCCGTCTTCCCCGGCCTGCAGGGCGGGCCGCTGATGCACGTGATCGCCGCCAAGGCCGTGGCCTTCGGCGAGGCGCTGCGCCCCGAGTTCAAGAGCTATGCCGCGCAGGTCAAGGCCAATGCCGCCGCGATGGCCGACCAGCTGATGAAGGGCGGGATCAACGTGGTCTCGGGTGGCACTGACAACCACCTCTGTCTCGCCGACCTGCGGCCCAAGGGCGTGACCGGCAAGGCCGCGGAGGCCGCGCTCGGCCGGGCCAACATCACCTGCAACAAGAACGGCGTGCCCTTCGACCCGGAAAAGCCCTTCGTCACCTCGGGCATCCGGCTGGGCAGCCCCGCCGGGACCACCCGCGGCTTCGGCGAGACCGAGTTCCGCCAGATCGCCGACTGGATCGTCGAGGTCATGGACGGGCTGGCCACCAATGGCGACGACGGCAATGCCGAGGTCGAGGCCAAGGTGAAAGCCGAAGTGCAGGCGCTCTGCGCGCGCTTCCCGCTCTACCCCGACCTCTGAGCCCTTCGCGGCACAGGTTCGAGAGACAGAAACGGCGCGGAGAGGGGTCTCCGCGCCGTCTTCATTTTCTCCGGGGGCGCTCCCGGCCGCCTCAGTTCACCGGCATGACGTGAACCTCGCGCACCTCGGCGCGCGGATCGACCGACAGGGCATAGGCCACGGCATCGGCCACGTCCTCGGGCTTGATCTTGTCGGGCTTCGGCTCGTCGAAGAAGGGCGTGTCGACCATGCCCGGCGCGATCACGGTGCAGCGCCCGCCCCATTCGCGCATCTCCTCGGACATGTTGCCCGCGTAGCCATGCACGAACCACTTGGTCGCGCCGTAGATCGAGCCCTGGATATGCCGCCGCCCGGCCGCCGAGCCGGTGAGCACCAGGTGCCCCTTCGTCTTGCGCAGTTCCGGCAGGGCCGCCCGCGCGGCGTAGAGCACCCCCATCACGTTGATGTCGATGAGCTGGCGCCATTCCTCCGGATCGCCCTTCTCGGTCCCGGGCGTGTCGAGCCCCTTGCCCGCATTGGCATAGATGGCGTCGAGCGCGCCGAAGCGTTCCACCGTCTTCGCCACGGCCGCCTCCACGTCCTCCAGCCGCGTGACGTCGCCGGGGACCGCCAGCGCCTGGTCCCCCAGCTCCGATTGCAGCGCCTCCAGCTTGTCCGCGGAGCGCGCCATCAGCGCGACGTTCCAGCCGTCGCGCACGAGGCGCCGGGCGGTCGCCGCCCCGATCCCCGAAGAGGCGCCGGTGATCAGCAATGTCCTGGCCATGACTTGTCTCCTGTCTGTCGCTTTCCCCGCCTGACCTGTGGCGCCCGGCCGCCATGGCAAGCCCCGCGGCCGGCGCGCTTTGAAACCCGGCGCGATCCGTGATCCGCTCTGGCCAGCGACTCAAGGAGGACAAGATGCAGATCACCCGTGTCGGCAGCCAGCCGTCCGTCACCCCGTCGGACGAGTATTTCACCGGCCGCGTCCGCATGGACCCGGTCATCTCCGCCCCCGACCCGGCCCGCCTGCGCGCCGTGGTGGTCACCTTCGAGCCCGGGGCGCGGACCGCCTGGCACACCCACCCGCTGGGCCAGACCCTGCGCATCCTGTCGGGCCTCTGCCTCGCCCAGAAGGAGGGGGAGCCGGTGCGCGAACTGCGGCCCGGAGACACCGTCTGGTTCGATCCGGGCGAAAAGCACTGGCACGGCGCCGCGCCCGATTGCGCCATGTCCCACCTCGCGCTGCAGGAGGCGCTGGACGGCGAGGCCGCCGACTGGATGGAGAAGGTCAGCGACGCCGAGTATAACGGCCCGCGCGATTGACCCGACCCGGGGCCGTGGGGGGAGCGCGGCGGCGTTCGCGCTGCCCCGCCTTCAGCCCGCCTGCCCTCAGCCCGGCTGCTCTCAGCCCGTCTTGGCCTGGTCCAGCCATCCCCGGATCGCGTCCCGCAGGCGGTCGCGCTGTCGGGCATGGGCGTAGGCGCGGATGAACTGGTGGTGCAGCGCCTCGCCCACGAGGAAGGGCAGCACGCCTTCCGCCTCCGCCCGGCTCAGCAGGCCCGAGCGCAGGAAGGCCTTCCAGTCCTCGGCCCGGATCCCATGGATCCGCGCGCCCTCGCCATCGTCGCGGCGCAGCTCCAGCCAGACGAGGAACAGCGCCGCCTCCTTGGCCAGCGGCAGCCAGCTTTCGCCCTGCACGTCGACACCCCAGAGGCATTCGCCGTCCCAATGCAGGTTGGCGGCGGTGAAATCGCCATGGGTCGCCGCGCGGATCAGCGGCGCGCCACGCAGGGCCGGCACCCGGGCGCGCAACCCGGCGACAAGGCTGTCGGCGAGCGCCGCATCCTCCGCCGAGAGCGCGCCGGCGTCGCGCGCCTCGCAGCGGGCCACCCAGTGACGGGGGCCGAACCGTGCCTCGCGCCGGCGCGTGTCGGTGTAGCGCCGCAGCCAGTCGCCCGCCATGCGGACCAACCCCGCCCGCTCTTCCGGCGAGGCGCCCTCCAGCGCGTCCTGCAGGGGCACGCCCGGCACGCGCTGCAGGATGGCCAGCCCGTGTTCCGGCAGCACCGCGAGGCAGCGCATCATCCGCAGCCGGCCGGTGGCCATCTCCGGCATCACCGCGTCGAGCTCTTCCTGCAGGGCCAGCACCCGCGCGGCGCCGTCCCGGGCGAAGCGCTTGACCACGACCCGCGTTC
Source organism: Carideicomes alvinocaridis (assembly GCA_005473895.2). Lineage (GTDB taxonomy): Bacteria > Pseudomonadota > Alphaproteobacteria > Rhodobacterales > Rhodobacteraceae > Carideicomes > Carideicomes alvinocaridis. Next base: position 112,159 of record SRJI02000008.1, on the reverse strand, counting down.
CGGCAAAGCGCCCGGCCACGACCAGCCGGTCCTCGCCCCGGCGCAGGACGGCCTCGGGCTCGAAGCGGCCCAGCGGCGCGATGCGCGCCACCAGCTCCGTCTCCGTTTCCGCTTCGAACGTGTCGGTCATCGCCTCGCCCTCTCGGGACGCAATCCGGGCCGCAATCCGGGCCGCGCCCGCCGGGTCCTCCGGCCCCTCCCCGAAGGGAGCCCGCCGCCGACCCGGTCCACCGGCCCCTCGCAAGGGCCGTCGCGTCACTTCACATGACCACAGCCGCCACGCCCGGACAAGAGCGGAGCCCCCGGCGCCCGGGCGGGGCGCCCCTTTCCCTCTCCGAAGGCGGAGTCGTCGCGCCGTGAAGCGCGCCAAGACCTCGGGGCCGCGCATCCAGGTTCCCGCAAGACCCGTCGGCCATTTCCCGCCCGATCCCTGGCCGATGACCTGTCCGCCACCGGTCCCAGCCCCGCAAGCGCCGTCCTTCACGGCCTCTCGCGCCAATCCAGAACCGCAGGACTTTCCCCGACAGCCACCCTTTGAGGGTCGCCCCTCTGCGTTTCCTGCGCCGCCAACGGCCCAAGGGGATTTCCTCCAGCCGGCCCGCCGCGGAAAGGCCCGGCAGCGCCGACAAAATGCGACAGCGAGGAAAGTTGACTGTTTTTGTAAAGACTAGTAGCAGCAGCGAGGCAGGAGACCCAGCAAGGACAGGCGCCATGTCATCACCCGAACAGATCTGGCCCGAGGAGTTCGCCCGCCGCTACCGGGAGCGTGGCTATTGGCGCGGCGAAACCTTCGGCCAAATGCTGGCCCGGCTCGGCTGCGAACATGGCGAGCGCACCGCGGTGGTCGATGGTGACAGGCGCTGGACCTACGCGGAGCTGGCCCGCCGGGCCCGGCAGCTGGCGCAGGGCTTCGCCGGGCTGGGGCTGGACCCCGGCACGCGGGTGCTGGTCCAACTGCCCAACCGGGCGGAGTTTCTGTCCACCGTCTTCGGGCTGTTCCATGCCGGGCTGATCCCGGTCTATGCCCTGCCCGCCCACCGCGAGACCGAGGTGCTGCACCTCGCCCGCAAGTCCGGGGCGCGCGCCCATGTCATCGCCGACCGGCACGAGGGCTTCGATTACCGCCCGCTCGCGCGCCGGGTGCTGGACGAGGTGCCGGAAGTGTCCCGCGTGATCGTCGCGGGCGATGTTGGGGAAACGAATTTCACCCCGCTGGAGGCGCTCGAAGGCGCCGAGATGGCAGAGCCGGTGGCGCGCGACCCGGGCTCCGTCGCCTTCCTGCAGATCTCGGGCGGCTCCACGGGCCTGCCCAAGCTCATCCCCCGCACCCATGACGACTACCTCTACAGCTTCCGCGCCTCGGCCGACATCTGCGGGCTCACTCCCGACAGCGTCTACCTCGCCGCGCTGCCGGTCGCCCATAACTTTCCCATGTCCTCGCCCGGCATCTTTGGCGCGCTCATCGCCGGCGCCCGGGTGGTCATGTCGCCCAACCCCTCACCCGAGACCGCCTTTGCCCTGATCGCACGCGAGGGCGTCACCATCACCGGGCTGGTCCCGCCGCTGGCGCTGGTCTGGCTGCAGGCGGCGCCGCGCACGAAGCACGACCTGTCGAGCCTCGAGGTGCTGCTGGTCGGCGGGGCCAAGTTCATGCCCGACGCCGCCGCCCGCGTCCGCCCGGTGTTGGGCTGCACCCTGCAGCAGGTCTTCGGCATGGCCGAGGGGCTGGTGAACTACACCCGGCTGGACGATTCCGAAGAGATCATCATCACCACCCAGGGCCGCCCGATCAGCCCCGACGACGAGGTGCTGGTACTGGACGACGAGGGCAACCCGGTGCCGGAGGGCGAGCCCGGCCACCTGTTCACCCGCGGCCCCTACACGATCCGCGGCTACCACGACGAACCGGCGGCCAATGCGCGGGACTTCACCCCCGACGGGTTCTACCGCACCGGTGACATCGTGCGCCGCCTGCCCGGCGGCTACCTCGAGGTCCGCGGCCGCGCCACCGACCACATCAACCGCGCCGGCGAGAAGATCTCGGCCGAGGAGGTGGAGGATCACCTGCTGGCGCACCCGTCGGTCTTCGACGCCGCTGTCGTCTCGGTCCCCGACCGCTTCCTCGGCGAGCGCAGCTGCGCCTTCGTGGTCGCCGCCGAGGGCGAGCCGCCCAGTGTGCGCGACCTCAAGGCCTTCGTCCGCGCCCGCGGCATCGCCGAGTTCAAGGTGCCCGACGAGATCGTGCTGGTCCCGGCCTTCGAGACCACGGCTTTGGGCAAGATCAGCCGCAAGGCGCTGCGCGCGGCACTCAAGGAACGCTATCTCGAACAGAAGGAAGGCAGCCCCGCATGAGCCTCACGAAAGAGCGGATGCGCGCCGACATCGCGCAGGCGGTCAACATGGCGCCCGCCGAGATCGGTGACCGGGACAACCTCTACGACCTCGGGCTCGATTCCATGCGGCTGATGACGCTGGTGATGGAGTGGCAGGAGAACGAGCCCGACCTCGACAACGGCCGCATCTGGGAGGGCCGCTGCCTTGCCGATTGGTGGGCCGAGGTCGAAACGCTCCACGCAGGCGCCTGAGCCGATGCGCGACGGCGAGGATTACGAGGACGCGGCGCCGGCGGATGGGTCGGAGGACACCGGCCCGCTCGCAGCAGCCGGGCAGACCGGCCGCCGGTCGATGGTCTCTGCCGCCTCCAGGGGCGAGTCGGGCAGCGCCCCGGCCCGCGTTCAGGGTGGCGACACGAAGGCGCGCCCCGCCCCGCTGACCGAGGCGCAGGAGGGGCTGTGGTACGCGCAGGCCATGGACCCCGACAGCCCGATCCTCAACACCGGGCAATACGTGGAACTCCTCGGCCCGCTGGACCTCGCCGCCTTCGAGACCGCCCATGAAGCGGCGGTGGCGCAGAGCCTGGCCCTGTCCCTGCGCTTCGGCACCCGCGACGGGCGGCCGGCGCAATGGCAGGGCGCCGCGCCTGGGCTCGAGGTGGTGGACCTGCGCGACCGCCCCGAAACCGAGGCCGAGACCGAGGCGCTGGCGGCAATGGCGACGGACAGCGCCACGCCCGTCGCGCTGGAGTATGGCCCGGCGGCGCGCTTCGTGCTCTACCGCATCGGGCCGGAGCGGGCCTTCTGGTACGAGCGCATCCATCACCTCGCCATCGACGGCTTCGGCATCGTCCTGTTCACCAACCGCGTGGCCGAGCTCTATTCCGCAGAGACCGGCGCGCGGAAGGCGCCCGCCCCCTTCCCGCCGCTCGACCGCATGATGGAAGAGGATGCCGCCTACCGAGCGAGCGACCGGCGCGCCGAGGATGCGGATTTCTGGCGGCAGGAGTTGGCGGCGCTCGACGCGGTGGCCGGCCCTGCACCCACCGCCCCCGGCCGGGCGCTCAGCGCGCATCGCTTCGACCGGACGCGGCTCGACCTCGGGGCGGATCTGCGCGACGCCCTGCGGGCACGGGCCAAGACGGCGGGCGTGTCGTGGCCCGACCTGCTGACGGTGCTCACGGCGGCCTATTTCGCCCGAGTCTCCGGCGAGGGCGAACAGGTCTTCGCCCTGCCCTACATGGCGCGCATGGGCACCGGGGTCGCCAACCTGCCCTGCACCTGGATGAACGTGCTGCCCTTCCGCCACGCGCCCGACGAGGACCGACCGCTGGACGAGGTGCTGGCAGAGGCCTCCGCGCATCTCTCGCAAATCCGGCGCCACGGGCGCTACCGCTCGGAACAGCTGCGCCGGGACCTGCGCCGCACCGCCATCGACGCGCGGATCTTCGCCCCGCTGATCAACGTCCAGCCCTTCGACCTCGCCCCTCGGTTTGCCGGGCTCACCGCGCATCTGCACATCCTCGGCGCAGGCGCGGTGGACGACATGACCGCCACCTTCCGCGGCGACGCGGTCCGCGCGCTCAGCCTCGAGATCGACAGCAACCCTGAGCGGCATACTCGGGACGGCGCGGCCGCCCATGCCACCCGCCTCGCCAGCTTCCTGCGGGCCGCGCTCGGGGCCGAGACGCTGGCCGATATCCCCACGGTGACCCCCGCCGAGGAGAGGCGCCTGCTGCACGACCTCAACGCCACCGACCACCCGGTGGCCGAGACCACGCTAACCGCCCTGATCGAGGCGCAGATGCTGGCGACGCCCGAGGCGCCGGCAGTCATCTCCGGCGACACGTTGCTCAGCTACGCGGACCTCGACCGCCGCAGCGCCGCGCTGGCGGGTGAGCTGCGCCGCCGTGGCGCCGGGCCGGGCAAGGTGGTGGCCGTGGCGCTGCCCCGGTCCGAACACCTCGCCGTGGCGATGATCGCGGTGCAGAGGGCGGGCGCGGCCTATGTGCCCCTCGACCCCGCCGACCCGGCGGAGCGGCTGGCCCGGCTGGCCGAACGCACCGAAGCGGTGGCGCTGCTGGCCGATCCCGGCTGCACGGCTGGTGCGCTCCGGCCGCTCGCCCCCGCCGACTGGCCCACCACGGGCACCGCCCCGGACCCCGGCACCGGACCGGATGACCTTGCCTACATCCTCTTCACCTCCGGCTCCACGGGGGAGCCAAAGGGCGTGATGATCGAACACCGGGCCATCGTGAACCGGCTGCTGTGGATGCGCGACCATTACGGTTTCGGTCCCGCGGACCGCATCCTGCAGAAGACGCCCATCACCTTCGACGTCTCGGTCTGGGAGCTGTTCCTGCCGGCGCTCTGCGGCGCGGTGCAGGTCATGGCGCCGCCGGGCGCCCATGGCGACCCCGCAGCGCTGGCCGGGCTGATCGCGGACCAGGGCGTGACGACCGCGCATTTCGTGCCCTCCATGCTCGCCGCCTTCCTCGACGATCCGGCGGCGGACGGGCTTCGGATGACTCGCGTCTTCTGCTCCGGCGAGGCGCTGACCGCGGCCCTGCGCGACCGTTTCCACCGGCGCATCGGGGCGGAGCTGCACAACCTCTACGGCCCGACCGAGGCCGCGGTGGACGTGACCTTCTGGAACGCCGGACCCGACGATCGGAGCGACCCTCTGCCCATCGGCCACCCCGTGCGCAACACGAAGGTGCAGGTGCTGGACGCGCGGATGCGGCTGCTGCCCGAGGGCGTGCCGGGCGAGCTGTTCCTTGGCGGTGTGCAGCTGGCGCGCGGCTATCTCGGACGCGCCGACCTGACGGCAGAGCGGTTTCGTCCCGATCCCTTCCGGCCGGGCGAACGGCTCTATGCCACGGGCGACCGGGCGGTGCTGCGGCCGGGCGACGGGGCGGTGGTCTACGTCGGCCGCACCGACCACCAGGTCAAGATCCGCGGGATGCGGGTGGAGCCCGGCGAGATCGAGGGCGCCTTGCGCGACCTCACCGGCCTGCGAGAGGTGCTGGTGATCCCCCGCGAACTGGGTGGCGAGACGCGGCTGGTGGCCTACGCGGTGACCGACGGCGCCGCGCTGGAGCCGGAGCCCCTGCGCGCCCGGCTGGCCGCGCGGCTGCCGGGCCACATGGTGCCCGCCGCCATCGTGGCGCTGGAACGCTGGCCGCTCTCGCCCAGCGGCAAGCTCGACCGCCGCGCGCTGCCCGACCCGGTGACCGAGATGCCAACGGGCACGGCGCCCCGCGGCAAGGTGGAGGAGGCGCTGGCGGCGCTTTTCCGCGAGCTGCTGCACCTGCCCGAAGTGCCGGCGCGCGAGGCGGACTTCTTTGCCCTCGGCGGCGACAGCCTCAAGGCGGTGCGGCTGTCACAGCGGATCGCGAAGGATCTCCACCGCGACCCGGGGCTGGGGCAGATCTTCGAGACGCCCACCGTGGCCGGCCTCACCCGCGCCATCGACATGGCCGAGGAGGCGCGCACCGGCCTCGGCCCGCTGCTGCCGCTCCGCCACGACGACAGCGGCCGCGCGCCGCTCTTCATCCTGCACCCCGCCGGCGGCCTCGGCTGGGGCTACCGGCGGCTGGCCCGTGCGCTCGACCCGGCCCGTCCCGTCCGGGCGGTGCAGGCCCCGGCGATGGAGGGCGCGGCCCTGCCCGAAACGCTCGGCGCCATGGCCGAGGATTACGCCGCCCGCGTCGCCAGTGTCCGGCCCGAGGGGATGCTGCATCTCGCGGGCTGGTCCGTGGGCGGCATCCTCGCGCAGGAGATCGCGGTGACGCTGCGCGCGAGGGGCCGCGAGGTCGGGCTGGTCGCCCTGCTCGACGCCTACCCTGCGGAATGCTGGCGCGCGGAGCCCGAGCCCGACCCCGCCGCCGCCCTGCGCGCGCTGCTGGCCATCGCGGGCCACGATCCCGACGCGCACCCCGAACTCGAGAGCCGCGCGGCGGTCGTCGCCTTCCTGCGCCGCGGCGGCACCGCGCTCGGCAGCCTGCCCGCGCCGGTGCTCGACGCCGTGGTGCGGCTGGTCACCGGCACCAACCGGCTGATCCGGGCGCATGAACATCGGTATTACGACGGTACTCTCACCCACCTGCGCGCCGCGCGGGATCACGCGGGCCGGGGGTTGCGCGCCGCGCTCTGGGAGCCGCACGCGGCCCGGGTCGAGGCCATCGACCTGCCCTTCCTCCACCCCGAGATGATCTCCGACCCCGCCGCGCGCCGCATCGCGCCGCTGCTGTCGGAGCGCATGGTGCGGATGGAAAGGAGCGAGGCATGAGCGACCGCCAGACCCCTACGCTACTCCGCCGCCGCGCGCCGCATGACGCCGCCGCTCGCGGAGCGCATCGCGCGGCCGGACGGGGGCACCGCATGACCGGCCGCCAATCCCTCGCGCTACTCCGCCGCCAGCCGCAGGGTCGCGGGCAGCGAGGCGGGCAGCGTGGCGATATGCACGGCGCCGGGATAGACCTCGGTCTCCAGCCGCAGGCCGGGCTTGTCGCGCAGCAGGTCCGCCAGCGCCATCGTGGCAGGTGCGGGGCCATCGGGGGGTGGGCCGTCGCTGCCCGTGCGCTTTTCCCGGTCGCCCAGCGCCAAGTACATCCGGGTGGGAGCGTCGGGGTCGAAACGGGCGCCTTCGGTCAGCCGCCTCGCCAAGGGCTCGTCCCACCAGACGGAGGGGCTGATCGAGGCGTAGCGCGCGAAGCTGCCCGGCCGGGTGGCCGCGGCGTAGAGCGTGAAGAGCCCGCCGAAGGAATGCCCCCAGAGCGTGCGCCGCGCCGGATCGACCGGGCAGCGGGCCGTGATCTCGGCCATGAGCGGCCCGGTCAGCCGGTCGAGAAACGCCTCGCCACCGCCCGCCATGCGCCCGGGATGATGCGGATCGGGGCGCGGCTCCGCTCCGGGGGCCACCGGTGGCGAGAGGTCGAAGATCCGCTGCTCCCGCGCGAACTGCTTGTCGGTGTCATAACCCACACCGGCGACCGCCAGCCCCGGCATCGCCTCCAAGAGGTCCCGGGTCAGGAAATCGAACGCCGCATTGCCGTCGAGCATGACGAGCAGCGGATGCCCGGCCGCGGGCGCCTGTCCCTTGGGCCGCGCGAGGAAAAGCCGCGTCGCCGGCGCGCCCTCCCGTCCGGGCGCGTGACCCGGCACCCAGCTTTCGACCCTGTGGCTGGCCGGCGGGTTTTGCAGGATCTCCAGCACCGCCTCGCGTCCGCGATGGGGCGGCAGGAAGCGCTGCGGGTCGTCTCTGTCGGCCGCCATGGGCGCTGCTCTCCTGCTCCGTCCTGTGCTCGCCCTCACCTAGAAGCCCCCGCCCCGGATGGCAACCGCCGCCGGGCCAGCCACGGATAGCCCCATGCTCCTTACCGCCCCGATCCCGCTCCGGCGCGAGAGCCTGCGCCCCCGTCGCTCCCCCATGCGCTTCGCAGGGTGCGCCCCGGCAAACCACGCCGCCCCCCACTCTCACCTCCGGAGGGCCGTCCAGCCACGCCACGGCCGGGTCCGGCATTCCGTCGCGCGGCTCCTTCTCGCCCTCGTCGCGCTGGCCGCCCTCGCCCTGCCCGCCACGGCCGAGGTCACCGCCACCGACGTCACCGGCCGCGAAGTTACGCTCGACGCCCCCGCGCACCGCATCGTGCTGGGCGAGGGCCGCCACCTCGCCGTGCTGGGGATCCTGCACGAGGACCCGGTGGCCCTGGTCGCCGGATGGCGGCAGGACAAGGGGCTCGACCCCGCCACCCGCGCAGCCTATGCCGAAGCCTTCCCGGCGGTGGAGCAGATCGCCCCCGTCGGCGCCGGCAACCGCCAGCTCTCGGTCGAAAGCACCATCGCGCTCGACCCCGACCTGGTGCTGCTGAGCCTCGTCGATTTCACCGACCCGAACATGACCCGCCCGCTGCAACAGCTTGAGGCCGCGGGCATCCCCGTGGCCTTCGTCGATTTCTTCACCCACCCGCTGGAGAACACGGTGACGAGCCTGCGCCTCATCGGCACCCTCACCGGGTCCGAGGCGCGCGCGGAGGAATTCATCACATTCTACGACGACCACCTTGCAACGATCCGCGACCGGCTGGCCAAGGCCGCGCCCGAAGCGCCCCGCGTCTTCGTGCAGGTCCACGCGGCGCCGGGCGCCTGCTGCGCCACGGTGGGGCGCGGGGTCTTCGACGCCTTCATCGAGGCGGCGGGCGGGCACAATATCGGACGCGAGGCGGTGCCGGGCGTCATGGGCAATGTCGGGCTCGAGAACCTGCTGGCCGCGGATCCGGACGTGTTCCTTGCCACCGGCGGCACCCACATGGCGCCCCGCGGCGGCCTGGTGCTGGGCGCGGGCGTGGACGAGGCCACCGCGACCGAGAGCTTCGACGCGCTCCTCTCCGACCCCGGCCTTGCCGGGCTGCGCGCGGTGGCGGAGGGCCGCGCCACGGGCTTCTGGCACCTTTTCAACGACAACCCCTTCCACGTGGCGCTGATCGAACACCTGGCCAAGCGCTTCCACCCCGACCTCTTCGCCGATCTCGACCCAGAGGCAACCATGGCCGAGTTCGAGCGCCGCTTCTCCCCCGTCCCGCTCCACGGCACATGGTGGGTGGCGCAATGACCGACCTTCTGGCGCAACGGCGCAGGCGGCTCCGGCGTCGGGCGGCGCTGGTGGCGCTGACCGGTCTGGCCGCGCTGCTCTCGGTACTGGCCGACCTCATGTCCGGCCCCTCCGGCCTGCCCATGGGCGAGGTGCTGCGCGCGCTCGCCGGCAGCGAGGACGTGGCCCGCGGCACCGGCGTGATCGTCTGGCAGGTGCGCCTGCCGGTCGCGGTGATGGCGCTGCTGGTGGGCGCCGCGCTGTCGCTCTCCGGGGCCGAGATGCAGACCGTGCTCGACAACCCGCTGGCCGAGCCCTTCACCCTCGGCGTCTCCGCCTCCGCCGCGCTTGGCGCCGGCCTCGCCATCGTGCTGGGGCTGACCCTCCCCGGCCTGCCGCCGATCTGGGCGGTTCCGGCCAATGCCTTCCTCTTCGCCCTCGGCGCGCTCGGGCTGCTGCAACTGGCCTCGGCGATCCGGGGCGGCGGCACCGAGGTGGTGATCCTGCTGGGCATCGCGGTCAACTTCACCGCCGCGGCCCTGCTGGCGCTGGTGCAATTCGTGGCCGCGCCCGATGCGCTGCAACAGCTGGTCTTCTGGACCATGGGCAGCCTCGCCAATGCCCGCTGGGAGGGGATCGGCGTGGTGGCGCTGGCGCTGGCGCTCTGCCTGCCCTTCTCGCTCGCCGCGGCCTGGAAGCTGACGGCGCTCAGGCTCGGGACCGACCAGGCGCAGGGCTTCGGGCTGGACGTGGCGCGGCTCCGGCGCTGGACGCTGCTGCGCGTCTCCGTGCTGGCCGCCGCCTCGGTGTCGATGGTCGGCGTCATCGGTTTCGTCGGGCTCGCGGGCCCGCATATCGCGCGCATGGCGGTGGGCGAGGATCACCGCTTCCTGCTGCCCGCGAGCCTCTTCGCGGGCGCGCTGCTGATGTCTTTGGCCTCCATCGCCTCGAAGCTGCTGGTGCCGGGCATCCTGCTGCCGGTGGGCATCGTGACCTCGCTCGTCGGCCTGCCGATCTTCTTCCTGCTGGTCCTGCGCCGGGGGGCCCCGGCATGAGCGCCGTGACGTCCGGAGAGGGGCTGCAGATCGTGGGGCTCCACGTCGCGCGTGGCAAGCGGGCGGTGATCGAGGCGCTCGACCTGCCCCCCTTCGCCTCCGGCGAGCTGGCGGTGATCGCCGGCCCCAACGCGGCGGGCAAATCCACGCTGCTGCGCGCCGCCGCCGGGCTTCTTCCGTCTCGGGGGCAAATCACGCTCGACGGGCAGGACCTGCACCGCCTGTCCCGGGCCGGGCGCGCGGCCCGCATCGGCTTCATGCCGCAGCGGCCCGAGGGGCGCAGCGCGCTGCCGGTGCTCGATGCGCTGCTGGTGGCGATGAACGCGGGCGGCGGGATCGCCGGCGGCACCCTGCGCGGCCGCGCGGCCGAAGCCCATGCGCTGGCGGTGCTGGACCGCTTCGGCCTCGCCTTCCTTGCGCTCCGCCCGCTCACCGCGCTCTCCGGCGGGCAGCTGCAGGCGGTGGCGCTGGCCCAGGCCATGGTGCGCGACCCGCGGCTGCTGCTGCTGGACGAGCCGACCTCGGCGCTGGACCTCGGGCGGCAATACCACCTGCTGTCGGAGGCCCGGGCGCTCGCCCGAGAGGGGCGCATCGTGATCGCGGTGCTGCACGACCTCGCGCTGGCCGCGCAATGGGCCGACCGGATGGTCCTGCTGGACGGGGGCCGCCTCGCCGCCAGCGGCCCGCCCGAGGCGGTGGTGACCCCCGCCCGCCTCGCAGAGGTCTACGGCGTCAACGCCCGGGTCGAGCGCTGCTCGCAGGGGCGGCTCATGGTGATGGTGGACGGGCCGGCCAAGGCCCATGACAGGACGGAGGCCGGCGATGCCCTGGCGTGACAACCCCGAGACCTACGGCTGGATCACCCGCGCGCTGCACTGGGGGATCGCCGCGCTGATCCTGTGGCAGATCCTCGGCATGGTGCTGCGCCTCGCGCTCGGTCGCATGCCGGTGGTGAGCCTCTTCGTGGGCCTCCACCAACCGCTGGGCGCCACGCTCTTCGTGCTGATCGCCGCCCGCCTCCTCTGGGCCCTGGCCCAGCGCCGCCGCCGCCCCGGCCACGGGCGCGGCCCCCTCGCCCGCGCCACGCGGGCCGGCCATGTCCTGCTCTACGCGCTGATGGTCGCCGTTCCCGCGCTCGGCCTGCTGCGCGCCTGGGGCAACACCCGCGCCTTCGCCCCCTGGGGCCTGCCGGTCTTCCCGGCGCGCGAGACCGAGATCGCCTGGGCCACCACCCTCGCCGACCGGCTCCACGGCGAACTGGCCTGGGCGCTGACGGCGCTGATCCTCGGCCATGTCGTCATGGCGCTCATCCACGCGCTCCACTGGTGCGACGGCACGCTCGCCCGCATGGCCGGCCGCCGCTGAGCCAAGAGCCCGCTCCGGAACAGGGCGCAGGCCCCCCGCTTCTTCGGTCCGTAAATATGGCGGGGTGAGGCCGAAGGCCGAGGGGCAGAGCCCCTCTTCCCCCGCCTCGCCGGGACGCCTCAGTCGCGGGGCGCGATGCGGGTGACGTGATCGCCCTCCGCGTCCCCCGGCCCGCGCGACTTGTTGACCGACCAGACGACACCGTCTGGCCCGACCTCCACGTGGTTCGGATAGGACAGCCCGTCGAGATTGGCCACGATCTCCCCGCTCGCGGCATCCAGCACCGTCACCGTGTCCGAGGCCCGGTTCGAGGCATAGAGATGCCCGGTCACCGGATCGAAGGCGACGTTCAGCGTGCCCGCGCCGACGGCCGTGTCATACAGGACCTCGCCGCTCTCGCCGTCCAGCGCGATCACGTCGTCGCTGCCCTGCGAGGCCACGAAGATGCGGCCGGTCTGGGGATCGAAATCCACGCCCGAGGCGCGGGCGGTGCCGGGCAGAGCGAAAATCGTAGGCTCGCCCGTCGCCAGGTCCACCCGGGCCACTTCGGGCGTGCCCAGCGAAACCGCGTAGAGCTGGCCCCCGGCCTCGTCCAGCGCCAGGCTCATGGCGCGGAACTCCTGCCGGCGCAGGGCACTGGGAATCTCGATCGCTTCGACGGGCTCGAGCGTCTCGGTGTCGAAGACCGTGATCGTGCTGGAGGAGGGCGAGCTCAGATAGGCGCGGTTGCGGGTCGCGTCGACCACCACGTCGCGCGGCTTCGGCACGGAGTCCTCGGGGAGCTGCCTGACCAGCGACAGGTCGGACTGGGCATAGACCGCGGCGCTGCCGTTGACGGTGTTGGTGACCCAGACATTGCCGTGGGCGTCGTCCACCGCCACCCCGAAAAGCCGGAAGGCCCCGCCCTCGGCCTCGGCGGGATCGACCTCGGCCAGGAGGTCCAGCGTCTCGGGATCGAGCTTGAGCAGGCGGGAGCTTTCGCGCGTGGCGGCGGCCACGAACAGCGCACCGGCCGCCTCGGAATAGGCGCTCTGGTAGAGGCCCGGCACCAGCCGCACGCGGGTGATGTCGAACTGCTCTTCGCCGGACAGCGGGATCTCGGGCGAGACCTTGAGCTCTTCGACCCCGGCACTGTCAGGGGCGTCGGTCCGGACCACAACGGGATGCAGCCCGAGCGCCGCCTCCGCGGGCAGCTCGATGGTTACGCGGAACGCACCCTCGTCATCGGCGACGAGCCCGTCCCCGGACAGCCGGGTCTCGCCGCGCGTCAGGGTCACCTTCTGGCCGGGACCAAAGCCGCGGCCCTCGATCGTGACCCTGGAGCCGGCATGGATCGGCGCGCCCTCCGGCCCGGAGAACCGGACGGAACCGGAATAGGCCGCGGGTCGGTCGAAGGCGGTTTCGGCGTGAAGCACGGCCGTCGAGGCCAGCAGGAGCGAAAGCGACAGCGCCAGGGCGTTGCGCCGCGACTGGAAGGTGTAAGCCATGGGATTTCCTCGGGAAACAGATACGATTCGCTGGCGAAACGCCCGGACACGGAACACGGCCAGGGCGCGGGGCTGCTGTCTGTTTCAGTTTTCCGAGTTATATTGTCAAGTATTGACCGGCGGATGTGCCACCCTCCGCCCGGGACCCGCGCAACCGCGCTGCCTTCCAGGTCCGGCCGCCCGCCTCGCCCACGGGAAGAACCGACATCGTCCTCATGGCTCTCGACGCCCCCGCCGACCGTGCGGGGCATCGCCGCGACGACGACCCCTCGTCGGGAAATGCCGGTTCGGCACATCGCCCGTGACATACCGCCCGGAGGGACAGCGCCCGCTACAGGCTCAGCGGCCGAGCCGGCGGGAGACCCGCGATTCCAGCTGGCTCAGCGCGTCGTAGATCAGCACCGCGAACAGCCCCACGATCAGCCCGCCCTGCAGGACGAAGGCGGTGTTGTTGGTCAGCAGACCCGCGATGATCACCTCGCCCAGGGTCCGCGCCGCCACGGTGGAGCCGATCGTCGCCGTGCCCAGCGCGATCACCACCGAAAGCCGGATCCCCGCGAGGATGACCGGGAAGGCCAGCGGCAGCTCCACCCGTGTCAGCCGCTGCCAGCGATTCAGCCCGATCCCGCGCGCCGCCTCGATCGTCGCGGGCGGCAGGGTCGACAGCGCGGTCATCGCGTTCTCGAAGATCGGCAGCAGCCCGTAGAGGAAGAGCGCCACCAGCGTCGGCCCGGCGCCGAAGCCCAGCGCGGGCACGGCCAGCGCCAGCACGGCGACCGGCGGAAATGTCTGGCCCATGTTGGTGATCGTGCGCGACAGCGGGCGGAACGCCGTGCCCGCGGGCCGGGTCACCAGCACCGCCAGCGTCACCGCGATCAGCGTCGCCGCCCCCGAGGCCGCGGCGACCAGGCCGAGGTGGCTGAGCGACAGCGACAGGAGCGAGCTGCGCTGGTAGATCACCGGCCCGCCGGCCGGCGCCAGCGGCGCGAAGACCGGCGTGAACCAGCCCGGCCGCAGCACCAGGGCCAGCAGCAGCAGGACCAGGACCAGCCGCAGGATCGCGCCCCACTTCATCCGTGATGCCCCGCCCTGGCCCGGATCGCGTCAAGCGTCACGCGGCCGACGACCTTTCCGTCCCGCTCCACCGGCACGGCCTGTTTCCCGTTCCACAGGCAGGCCGACAGCGCCTCGCGCAGGCTGGCCTCGGCGGGCAGCGGCTCTCCCTCGGCCTCGCCCTCCTCCACCAGGTCGCCCAGCGGCAGCAGCGACAGCAGCCGCAGCGGCCGCTCCACGTCGCCCACCATATGCGCCACGAAATCCGAGGCCGGTTCGGCGATGATCTCGGCCGGGGTGCCGTATTGCACCAGCTTGCCCCCGTCCATCACCGCCACCCGGTCGCCCAGGCGGATCGCCTCTTCCATGTCGTGGGTGACCAGCATGATGGTGGAGCCCAGCTTTTGCTGGATCTGGCGCAGATCCTCCTGCGCGCGGGTGCGGATGATCGGGTCCAGCGCGCCGAAGGGTTCGTCCATCAGCAGCAGGTCCGGCCGCGAGGCCAGCGCCCTTGCCACGCCGACCCGCTGCTGCTGCCCGCCCGACAGCTCGGCCGGGTAGCGGTCGCGGAACTCCTCGGGCTCCATGGAGAACAGCCGCAGCAGCTCGTCCACCCGCTCGCGCACCTTGTCCTTCGACCAGCCCAGCAGGCGCGGCACGGTGCCGATGTTGCGGGCCACCGTCTGGTGCGGGAACAGCCCGTGCCCCTGGATCGCGTAGCCGATGCGCCGGCGCAGCAGGTGGGGCTTTTCCTCGCGCGTGGACTGTCCGTTGATCCGCACCTCGCCCGAGCTCGGCTCGACCAGCCGGTTGATCATCCGCAGCAGCGTCGTCTTGCCGGAGCCCGACGTGCCGACGATGGCGGTGATCGTACCGCTCTCGACGGTCATCGACACGGCGTCCACCGCAGGCTGCCCGTCATAGCACTTGGTGATGGCGTCGATCTCGATCATGGGGTGGTCTCCGGCGTGCGTCGGGCAAGTTCGACGAGGATATCCATCACGATGGCCGCGACCAGCGCCAGCAGCACTGTCGGCAGGGCGCCCAGCAGGATGAGGTCGGTCGCGGTCTGGTTCAGCCCCTGGAAGACGAAAGTGCCGTAGCCGCCGCCGCCGATCAGCCCGGCAATCACCGCGAGCCCCACGTTCTGCACCAGCACGATGCGCAGCCCGGCAAGGATCACCGGCAGGCCCAGCGGCAGCTCCACCTGCCACAGGCGCTGGCCGGCGGTCATGCCCATGCCCCGCGCCGCTTCCAGCGCGGCGGGAGGGGTGGAGGCAAGGCCCGCCACCGTGTTGGCCACCACCGGCAGCAGCGAATAGAGCACCAGGGCCAGGAAGGCGGGGGCAAAGCCGATCCCCGCGATGCCCACCGCCCGCGCCGCGGGAAAGGTGGCCCCGACCCAGCCGAGGATGGGAATCATCAGGCCGAACATGGCGAGCGACGGAATGGTCTGGAGAAAGCTCAGCACCGGCAACGTCGCCCCGCGCAAAGTCGCTTGGCGGTGGCACAGGATGCCCAGCGGAAAGCCGATCACCCCGGCAGCGGCCAGCGAGCCGAAGGCCAGGCCGAGGTGCCGCAGGGTGGCGTCGCGGAAGGCGCGGGCGCGGCTGGCATATTCCACCATCACCGACAGGTCGGACAGCAGTCCGGACCACAGGATCGCGGCCAGCACGGCGAGAAAGGCCGCAAGCAGCAGCGCCCGCAGCCCCGGCCCGGGGCGCAGCGTCGCCATCGCATCGGCCACCTGCAGCATCAGTACCAGCCCGAGGCACCAGAACCCGGCAGCGGGCGAGACCCGCGCATACTCTCCCGCGCCGTCGAGCAGCGCGGCCGCCCCCTGGCTCAGCAGCCAGAGCAGCCCTGCCAGCCCGGCCAGCGCGCCGGCCAGCCGCAGCTTGGGGTAGGCGGCCGCAAGGCCCAGCACCAGCCCCGCCAGCACCGCGGCCAGCCCCGGCAGGGCGATCCCCGGCGCCGCTACTGCCCAGGCCGCCACGCCCTGCCCCGAGACGATCCGGTTCGGCGACAGCGTCATGAAGGGCAAGGCCAGCGCCGCCGCGCCGAGCATCGCAAAAAGCAGGCCGGGTGGGGAAAGACCCCGCCCGGCCGTGCGGATCGACATGGTGCCGGCGATCAGTCCAGCACTCCGGCCTGGGTCAGGTAGTCGCGGGCCACGGCCTCGGCCGGCTCACCGCCCACCTGGATGCGGCCGTTGAGCTTCTGCAGCGTCTGCATGTCGAGCTCGGAGAAGATCGGGTTCAGCACCTCGGGGATGGAGGGATATTCCTCCAGCACCTCGTCGCGGACGATCGGCGTCGGCTCGTAGACCGGCTGCACGCCCTTGTCGTCCTCCATCACCACGAGCCCGGTCGCGCCCACGCCGCCATCGGTGCCGTAGACCATCGCCGCGTTGACCCCCGACGTGCCCTGCGCCGCCGCGCGGATCGTCGCCGCCGTGTCGCCGCCCGACAGGATGACCGTCTGGTCCTCGGTCAGCTCGAACCCGTAGGCTTCCTGCATGGCCGGCAGCACCGCGGGAGACGAGACGAACTCGGTCGAGGCGGCCAGCTTGACCTCGCCACCACCGGCAACCCACTTGCCGAAATCGGACATGGTGGACAGGTCGTTCTCTTCCGCCACCGGGCCGGTCACGGCGATCGCCCAGGTGTTGTTGGCCGGCGCGGATTCGAGCCAGGTGATGGAGTTCTCGGCGTCCAGCTCCTTGGCGCGTTCATGCGCCTTGTCGGCGTCGTTCCAGACATCGCTGTCGGCCTCGTTGAAGAAGAAGGCCGCGTTGCCGGTATATTCGGGATAGATGTCGATCTGGTCGGCCAGGATCGCCTCGCGCACGACCTGGGTGCCGCCGAGCTGCAGGCGCCGCTCCACCGGCAGGCCGGCATCCTCGAGCGCCAGAGCGATGATGTTGCCCAGCAGCCCGCCCTCGGTGTCGATCTTGGACGAGACGGTGATGTCGGCCTGGGCGCCGGTGGCGATCACGCCGGACATACCGACGGCGGCAAGGAAAAGACGGGTTTTCATAGTAGGCAGGCTCCCCTCGGGTTGGATGTTGCGCCGGTGCGCGACGTTCCTGTCGAAGACTAGCGGACGAGGCGGGATCGCCAAGGGCGAAGGTTGCAAAATCTGCCCTGTTTCGCCCCGCCCGGGGGAGACCGGCAGCGATCGCGGCAGGGTGACGACCCCCAGGGACTCGCCGGCTGCCCCGTGCAGGCAGCGTCGGAAAGACTTCGCCGCCCCTCGCGGCCCCCTAGCCCCCCTCGGCGGCGGGCGGGCGGGCGGCTCAGGCGGTGCCGTCGCGCAGGGCCTGGAGCAGCTCCGCCATCACCTTGCCCTGCGGCCCGGGGGTGACGCCGCCGATGCCGATGCGCCGCCCCGTCCGCCACCACAGGCCGGGCCGCCAGCGCCGCTCCCCCCTGTCGGTCATACGGATCACGAAGCCGTTGGAGGGTTTGAAGGCGAAGGCCCCGCGCTCCACCCCGGCGACCTCCTCCACCCGTACCACGATCTCGCCGCCGCTCTCGCGCAGCGCCTCGCGGGTCAGTTCCAACCGCCGCGACGTGGCCTGCCAGATGCGCACGCTCAGCCACAGCGCCACTGCCCCCATCAGCGCCAGCATCAGCGGATAGACCGGCCCCGCAAGCCCGCCCGCCAGCGCCAGGTAGATCAGCAGAGCCCCCAGCACCACCAGCATCGCCACCGCCATGACGCGCCTCGGCTGCGAGGCTTCCAGCACCGCCAGTATCTCCGTCCCGTCCTGCTCCACGCCGCTCTCTCCCCGGTTTCGCGCCACTGCTCTACACGCTCACCGCGCCGGGGGCGAGGGCCCGCCGAGTGTGCGCTGCCGCACAGCCCCGCTCCGCCGCCGCCGATTGTGCCGACGCCCCCGGCCCCCTATTTTCGCATCAAACGCGATCAGGAGAATGATCATGTCCCTCAGACCGACCCTCGAAACCCGCCGCGCCACCCCCACGATGGAAGGCGCCGGCGTCCATCTGCACCGCGCCTTCGGGTTCCGCGACCCGTCGGAGCTGGACCCGTTCCTGCTGTTCGACGATTTCCGCAACGAGGACCCGTCGAAATATTCCAAGGGCTTCCCCTGGCATCCCCATCGCGGGATCGAGACCATCACCTACGTGCTGTCGGGCAGCGTCGATCACGGTGACAGCCTCGGCAATGCCGGGACGCTGGGCGCGGGCGACGTGCAATGGATGACCGCCGGCTCGGGCATCCTGCACCAGGAGATGCCCAAGGGGAACGAGACCGGGCAGATGCACGGCTTCCAGCTCTGGGGCAACCTGCCCTCGTCGCTGAAGATGACCGCGCCGCGCTACCAGGACGTGCGCGGCACCGAGATCCCCGAGGTGATCGACGATGACGGCACGGTGGTGCGCGTGGTCGTCGGCAGCTTCTGGGGCAGGACCGGCCCGGTGGACGGCATCGCCGCCGATCCGCAATACCTCGACATCTCCATGCCGCCGGGGGTCCGCAAGACCTTCCCGATCGACACCTACCGCCGCGCCTTCGCCTATGTCTTCGAGGGCGAGGCCGCCTTCGCCGATGCCAGCCGCCCCGCCGGCGTGCTGCTGGAGAAGGAGGTCGCCGGCCAGGAGGTCAATATCCGCGACATGTCCGGCGACCGGACGCTGATCCGCTTCGGCAGCGGTGACGAGGTCACGGTGCAGGCCGGCGAGCGCGGCGCGCGCTTCCTGCTCGTCTCGGGCGCGCCGATCGCGGAGCCGGTGGCCTGGCACGGCCCGATCGTGATGAACACCCAGGAGGAACTGCGCCAGGCCATGGCCGACCTCCGCAACGGCACCTTCATCCAGCCCGCGCACTGACCGGGCTCACCCCGGGCCCTTCTTCGGTCCATAAATATGGTCGGGGGGTCCGGGGGGCAGACAGCCCCCCGGCCTCTCCGCCCGCGCCCCGGCCACCCCGGTCAGCGCCACGGCTCAGCCGGCCCCCACCGCCTTCTTCACCATGGCGACATAGATCTCCTCCACCTCCGCCAGCGACAGCCGCCCGCCCTCGCGGAACCACGTCGTGACGCCGGTCAGCATGGCGATCAATGCCATCGCCGCGAGCTTGGTGTCGGGCATGGCGAAATCGCCGCTGTCGCGCCCGGCGCGCAGGATCTGCTCCAGCGCCGTCTCGTAGCGGCGGCGCAGCGCCTCGATCACCGGGAAGTTCTCCGCCGTCAGGTTCCGGATCTCCATGTAGGAGACGAAGACCGCCTCGGGCCGCGCGGCGTGAAAGCCGATGTGGAAGCGCACGAAGCGCTCCAGCCGCGCGGGCGGCGGCCCGGAGCTGTCGAGCTTGGCCAGCGCCTCCAGCAGGTCCTCCATGTGCCCCTTCATCATGGCAAACAGAAGCGACTGCTTGTCGGGCGTGTAGGAATAGAGCGCGCCGGCCTGCACGCCGACCTCGGCCGCGATCTGCCGCATGGAGACGGCGGCATAGCCGTCGCGCGCGAACAGCTTCAGCGCCGCGGCCTCCACCCGGGGGCCGGTAACATCGGATCGGGAACCCTGCGTGCGCGCCATGGGCGGCAGAATAACTGACCATGTGTTCAATTCAATCCCCGCTTGCTCCCCGGCGCGCGACCCGGCATGGATGGGAGGCAACCGCCGGAAGGGAAAGATGCGCACCGCCCCCGCCATTGTCTGCCTGACGCTCGCCGCGCTGACCGCCGCCTGCGCCGAGTTCCCGGAACTCGATGCCGCGGTGCCGCGGTCGGTCACCCGCGGACCCTATCCGCGGCTCCTGCCGATGGAAGAGCTGCTGGCCGGCCCCGCCCCCCGCGAGAGCGAAGAGAGCCTGGAGGCCTTCGAGGCCCGGGTCGCCGCGCTGCGGGCGCGGGCCGAACGGCTGCGCCGGCGCGATCCCGAGGCGGGCTGAGGGCCGCCCGGTCAGTCTGACCCGACCCTTCTTCGCCGCACTTTTCCCCTGCGCCCGGCCCGACCCACGGCCAGCCCCGTCCCCCGGGCCATTGTCCGTTGCACGGCCGCGGGCAAAGGCGTACATCACGCCGGACCTCATCAGAGCGCAACAGAATAAGGAGCCCGCGCGCCATGTCCGACCCCTTGCGTCTGGGAATCGCCGGCCTCGGCACCGTGGGTGCCGGCGTGGTCAAGATCGTCCGCCAGAAGGCCCAGCTGCTGCAAAGCCGCACCGGCCGCCCGATCGAGATCACGGCGGTCTCCGCCCGGACCCGCGGGATGGACCGGGGCGTGCCGCTCGACCGCTACGACTGGGAGGACGACCCGGTCGCGCTCGCACGGCGCGGCGACGTGGACGTCTTCGTGGAGCTCATGGGCGGCGCCGACGGCCCGGCCAAGGCCGCGACCGAGGCCGCGCTCGAGACCGGCAAGGACGTGGTCACCGCCAACAAGGCGATGCTGGCCGTCCACGGCAAGGCGCTGGCGGGCGCCGCCGAGGCCGCGGGCCGCGTGCTGCGCTTCGAAGCCGCGGTGGCCGGGGGCATCCCGGTGGTCAAGGCGCTGACCGAGGGTCTGGCCGGCAACGAGATCACCCGCGTGATGGGGGTGATGAACGGCACCTGCAACTACATCCTCACCCGGATGGAAAGCGCGGGGCTGACCTACGAGGAGGTCTTCGAGGAGGCCCGCGCGCTCGGCTTCCTGGAGGCCGACCCGAACCTCGACGTGGGCGGGATCGACGCGGGCCACAAGCTGTCGCTGCTGGCCTCCATCGCCTATGGCACCGAGGTGGCCTTCGACGCGGTGGAGCTGGAGGGCATCGGCGCCATCACCATCGAGGATATCCGCCAGGCCGCCGACATGGGCTACCGCATCAAGCTGCTGGGCGTGGCGCAGATGACCGGCCGCGGGCTGGAGCAGCGCATGACCCCCTGCCTCGTCCCCGCCGACAGCGCCCTGGGCCAGCTGGAGGGCGGCACCAACATGTGCGTGCTGGAAGGCGACCAGGTGGGCCAGATCGTCATGCGCGGCGCCGGCGCGGGCGAAGGTCCGACCGCCAGCGCGGTCATGTCCGACATCATCGACATCGCGCGCGGCACGCGGATCTCGACCTTCGGACGCCCGGCGGCCGAGCTGAAGCCGGTCACCCCGGCGACCTCGGCCACGCCCGCGCCCTATTACCTGCGCATGAAACTGGCGGACAAGCCCGGCGCGCTGGCCAAGATCGCCACGGTGCTGGGCGAGTCGGGGATCTCCATCGACCGGATGCGGCAATATTCCCACGTCGCCTCCGAGGCGCCGGTGCTGATCGTGACGCACAAGACGTCGCGCCCGGCGCTCGACGCCGCGCTCGCCGCGATGCCGGCGACCGGCGTGCTGGGCGACACCCCCGTGGCCCTGCGGATCGAACAGATCTGAACGGCCCGGGGCGCGCGCCCCCTCGCCCACCCCGACGGGTCGCGCGCCCTGCCTGCCGTGGCGGCGGCCCCCCGCCACCATGGGCCCCGCTCTCGCCCCGCCCGGCGCTGTCCGCTTGCCCCGCCCAAGCGCGCCGGGCTAAGGGTTGGGCGTATTTCAGTCCAGAGGATCCCGCCCATGCCCACCAAAGTCGATTTCAACGACCGTATGCTGTCGCTGGGCCTCGCCCGCGTCGCGGAACAGGCGGCGCTGGCCAGCGCCAAGCTGATCGGCCGGGGCGACGAGAAGGCCGCCGACCAGGCCGCGGTCAACGCCATGCGCGAACAGCTCAACCTGCTCGACATCGCGGGCGTGGTGGTGATCGGCGAGGGCGAGCGTGACGAGGCGCCCATGCTCTATATCGGCGAGGAAGTGGGCACCGGCACCGGCCCGGGCGTGGACATCGCGCTCGACCCGCTGGAAGGCACGACGCTCACCGCCAAGGACATGCCCAACGCGCTGACCGTGATCGCCATGGGCCCGCGGCACTCCATGCTGCACGCCCCCGACGTCTACATGGACAAGCTGGCCATCGGGCCGGGCTATGCCGAGGACGTGGTGACGCTCGACATGAGCCCGGGCGAACGGGTGGCGGCGCTGGCCAAAGCCAAGGGCTGCGGGCCGGAAGACATCACCGTCTGCATCCTCGAACGCCCGCGCCACGAGGAGATGATCGCCGAGGTCCGCGCCACCGGCGCCGCGATCCGGCTGATCACCGACGGCGACGTGGCGGGCGTCATGCATTGCGCCGAGGCCGCGACGACGGGCATCGACATGTACATGGGCTCGGGCGGGGCGCCCGAGGGCGTGCTGGCGGCCGCGGCGCTCAAATGCATGGGCGGGCAGATCCAGGGCCGGCTGCTGTTCCGCAACGACGACGAAAAGGGCCGCGCGGCCAAGGCCGGGATCGAGGATCTCGACCGCATCTACCGCCGCGACGACATGGTCACCCAGGACGTGATCTTTGCCGCCACCGGCGTGACCGGCGGGTCGCTCCTGCCGGGCATCAAGCGCGAGGTGGGGTATCTCACGACCGAGACACTGCTGATGCGGTCCAAGACCGGCTCGGTGCGGCGCATGGTCTATCGCAACCCGAAGAGCGCCATGTAAGGCGTTGCAGCAGGCGGAGAATGCGGGACCGGGGCGCTGCCCCGGACCCCGGAGTTTTTCCGGCAAGATGAAGGAGCCTCGGGCGAAACCGTGACGGATTATCTGGGGGTGAAGGCGTCGCTGAGCGGGCGCCGCTGGGTGGGCCCGGCCGTGGAGGCCGAGCGGCTGGCCGAGGCGATGGTGCAGGCGACCGCCCTGCCCCCCTCGATCTGCGCCACGCTGGTGCGGCGCGGCGTGCCCTCGGACGAGGCGGCGCGCTTCCTCGAGCCGCAGCTGCGCGACCTGCTGCCCGATCCGCGCAGCCTGCGCGACATGGAGAAAGCCGCGGCACGCTTCCTGAAGGCGGTGCGCGGCGGCGAGCGGATCGCGATCTTTGCCGATTACGACGTGGACGGCGGCAGCTCGGCGGCGCTGCTGCTGTGGTGGCTGCGCGACCGCGGCCTGCGCGCCACGCTCTACATCCCCGACCGGATCGACGAGGGCTACGGCCCCAACGAGCCCGCCATGCGCGAGCTGGCCGCGGCCCATGACCTGATCCTCTGCGTCGATTGCGGCACGCTGTCCCACGAGCCCATCGCCGCGGCCGAGGGCGCGGATGTCGTCGTGCTGGATCACCACCTGGGCGGCGAGACGCTGCCGCCGGCACTGGCCGTGGTGAACCCCAACCGCCAGGACGAAAGCGGCGAGCTGGGGCATCTCTGCGCCGCCGGCGTCGTCTTCCTGATGCTGGTGGAGGCCGGACGGCAGCTGCGCGAGGCGGGCGAGAAAGGCCCCGACCTGCTGGGCCTGCTGGACCTCGTGGCGCTGGCGACGGTGGCCGACGTGGCGCCGCTGATCGGGGTCAACCGCGCGCTGGTGCGCCAGGGGCTCAAGGTCATGGCCCGGCGGCAGCGGCCGGGGCTGGTGGCGCTGTCGGACGTGGCGCGCATGGACACGGCGCCCAACGCCTATCACCTGGGCTACCTGCTGGGGCCACGGGTGAATGCGGGCGGGCGCATCGGCAAGGCCGACCTCGGCGCGCGGCTGCTGGCCAGCGCCGACCCGGTGGAGGCCGCCGCCATGGCCGAACGGCTCGACCAGCTCAACACCGAGCGGCGCGAGATCGAGGCGCAGGTACGCGCCGCCGCCATGGCCCAGGCCGAGGCGCGCGGCCTCGACGCGCCGCTCGTCTGGGCCGCGGGCGAAGGCTGGCACCCGGGCGTCGTGGGCATCGTCGCCGCCCGGCTGAAGGAGGCGACGGGCCGGCCCGCCGTGGTGATCGGGCTGGAGGGCGGCGAGGGCAAGGGCTCCGGCCGCTCGGTGCCCGGGATCGACCTGGGCGCAGCGGTGCAGCGCGTGGCCTCGGAGGGCCTGCTGCTCAAGGGCGGCGGGCACAAGATGGCCGCCGGGCTGACCGTGGCGCGCGACGGGCTGGAGGCGGCGATGGAGCGGCTGTCCGAACTGCTCGCGCGGCAAGGGGCGGGCGAGCTCGGCCCGCGGGACCTGCGGCTTGACGCGACGCTGATGCCGGGGGCCTGCACGCCGGACCTCGTGACCCAGCTGGAGGCCGCGGGCCCCTTCGGCGCCGGCGCCTCGGCCCCGCGCTTTGCCCTGCCCGACCTCATGGTGACCCATGCCCGGCGGGTGGGAGAATCGCATCTCAAGCTGAGCATCGGCGACGGGCTGGGCCCGACGCTGGACGCGATCATGTTCGGCGCCTTCGACGGCCCGCTCGGCCCGGCGCTGGAGGGTCATGGTGGCGGGCGATTCCACCTGGCCGGCCGATTGGAGATCAATCACTGGGGCGGCCGCCAGCGGGTGCAGCTGCGCCTCGAGGACGCCGCACGCGCCAGCGACTGAGCGTCCTCTGGGGGTTCCCGGGTGGAGGGAGGTTTGGCAGCCGCTCCCGCCCCTGTTTCGCACGACGCGGCGTGCCGGAGTGCGGGATGCAAAAATCCAAAAAACCGCCGAAATTTCCCCTTGCGCGCCCCGGACGCTTTGCCTAGAAGACGCCTCACGCCAAGGCTGGCCCGTTCGTCTATCGGTTAGGACGCCAGGTTTTCAACCTGGAAAGAGGGGTTCGATTCCCCTACGGGCTGCCACCTTTTCCCTATATTCCGCACTCGTTCCGCTGGCGTAGGCACCCGTTTGCCTTGCCGCTGCGCAGAGCCCGGGTCTTCATGCAGGCGGCCGGGGCAGACCCGCCGTCCAGCCCGCATACCGTCGCGCGAGCGAGCGATGACAGCTAGCGCAGCTCCTCGTGGAAGAAGGTGTGCTGCCCCCGGCCCCGCCGCTTGGAGACGTAGAGCGCGGTATCGGCGTCGATCAGCATCTGGACCCCGTCGGGCCGGGCATAGCAGCCCGACAGGGCGCTGCCGGCGGAGGCCGACACGCGGCAGGATTTGCCGCCATAGGGAATCGGCTGTTCCAGCCGGGCGATGATCCGCGACGCCGCCTGTTCCAGGCGCTCGCGGCCGGTGAGGTTGCCGAAGACGATGACGAACTCGTCCCCCCCGACGCGTGCCACCACGTCGCCGCTGCGGGTCTCCTCCACCAGGATGCGCGCGACCTGCTGCAGCACGTGGTCGCCGGCCGCGTGGCCCAGCCGGTCGTTCACCTGCTTGAAGTAATCCAGGTCGAGATGCATCAGCGCGAAGGGCGCCGCGACGCCCGCCGCGGTCAGACGCTCCAGCACGTGGTCCATGGCGCGACGGTTCTTCAGCCCGGTGAGCGTGTCGGTAAAGGCCTGCTCCTCCGCCGCGATCTTGGCCCCCTGCAGCCGCAGGTTCAGGTCGCGCGACGCTTCCATCGCGGCGGTCTTCGCCTCCACCAGGTAGAGCATCTCGATGGTGAGGTCGGTGGGCGCGAGGTCGCGCGAGGTGAGCGCGTGGTCGCGCACCGCCTCCACCACCGAGATGCCGAAGGACAGGTTCAGCAGGCCGCCCCCCTGCCCATCCGCCGCCAGCACGCCCTTGAACCCGGTGCCCGGCGGGGCGCGGAGCCGCAGTTTCAACGGCTCGCCGGCCGCGGCCAGCAGTGCCGTCATGCCTTCCTCATCCGGCAGCGCCCCGGCGGGCCCCCGGCGGCGCCAGTCGAGCAGGTCGAACAGGTCGCAGCCGACCAGCGACCGCCCCGGGCAGAGCTTGCGAAAGGCAGGGCCCGCATGGCTGATCCGCCCGTCAGGGTCCAGCCGCAGATGCATCGGACAGAACAGGTCCAGCCAGCCCGCGGGAACCAGCCCCTCCGGCGCGCGCGCGGCCTGTCCAGCGGGGACCAGCCCCTCGAGCGCGCGGGCGATCTGCCGGTCGGCCGCCGGCAGGCCCGCATCCCCGCCCGGCCCTTGCCCGGCACCGGCCTGCACCGGCCCGTCAGACGCGCAGCGCCTATCCACTCCGCAGGCCAAGCTCGAAATCCCGTCCCGCCGCGAACTCGCTTTCCAGGACCGCGATCTCGATGATCTCCCGCCCCTCCTCCGCCGGGACGTGCTCCAGGAAGACCAGGGCGCCGTAATCGTCCGCCAGCGCCCGCAACATGCCGACGATCACGTGCCCCCAGCCCGTCCGCTCTGCCACGCAGCTCAGCCGCAGGGTGCCGGGGGCCAGCGCTCGGATCTCCAGCTCCGGCAGGGTCAGGTCCGGGACGGCCAGCCGCGCCCATTCTGGAAGGTCGTCGAGGGTCAGCAAAAACTCCTCGAACGTGTCGCCGCCGAATCGCAACAACCGGCGCAGACGCTCCATCCGCGGATCGGACACGAGGTAGGTGCCGATATCCTCGAGTATCCCCGGCAGGGGCCGGTCCAGCGCCTGCGCCACCTCCGCCAGGACCCGGTAGGTGGCCGCATCGTCGTAGTCGAGCATCGCCTCGAACTCGGCAAAGCCCAGGTCGGCCTGCCGCATGACCTGCGCCCAGACCGGCGGCCCGTAGGTGTCGCGGACGAAGCCCTGGATCGCCCTGTTGATCAAGCCGTGCATGCGCTTTCTTCCCGCTGCCTCGGGCCGTGATCCTGCACCGAAACAATTAAGATTCGCCCAAGGCCCGCCGAATGCGCTCAGAAATCGGTCGGTGCCCCGCCCTCGGCCTTGCGCAGGGCGACGAAGGCCTCCAGCTCCTCGCGGATCGCCGGGTCCATCGCCGGCGGCTCGAAGCTGTCGACGATGCGGCGGTAGAGCCCGTGCGCCCGCTCCGCCGTCCAGACGCCGCCCGCCGCCGCCCAGGCCTCGTAATTGCGCCAGTCGCTGAGGAAGGGCTGGTAGAAGGCGGTGGTATAGCGCTCCTGCGTATGCTGCGTGCCGAAGAAATGCCCGTGCGCGCCCACCTCGCGCACCGCGTCGAAGGCCAGCGCCGCCTCCGACACGTCGGTCAGCGCCGGCTCCATGTAGCGCTGGATCTGCTGCAGGATCTCGCAATCCATGACGAATTTCTCCGGGCTGGCGATCAGCCCGCCTTCCAGCCAGCCGGCAGCGTGGTAGACCATGTTGGTCCCCGACTGCACCGCCGCCCAGAGCGAATTCGAGGTCTCCCAGATCGCCTGCCCGTCCGGCACGTTGGCCGCGCAGACCCCGGAGGAGCGCAGCGGCAACCCGTAGAACCGCGCCAGCTGCCCGGTCATCTGCGTGGCGCGCATGTATTCCGGCGTGCCGAAGGCGGGGGCGCCGGATTTCATGTCCACGTTGGAGGTGAAGGTGCCGATGGCGCAGCAGGCGCCCGGCCGGATGAGCTGCGCCAGCACCACGGCGCTCAGCGCCTCGGCGAGCGATTGCGCCACGGCCCCCGCCATGGTCACCGGCGCCATGGCCCCCGCCAGCGTGAAGGGCGACACGATCAGGCCCTGGTTGCGCCGCGCCAGCCGCATCCAGCCGTCGAGCATCGGCCAGTCATGCTTCAGCGGCGATGTGGAGTTGATGTTGGTGTACATCTTGGGATCGGCCTCGAACGCGACGGCCGAATGCCCGCCCGCGATGCGCACCATCTCCATCACGTCCTCGACCCGCTCGGGGCCCAGCGAATAGGCGTGGGCCACCTTGTCGGTCAGGGTCAGCTTGTCGAAGAGCACGTCGAGGTGACGCTCCCGCGGGTGGATGTCCACAGGCTCCACCGGGTAGCCACCTACGAAGTGGATGCAGTTGAAATACTGGCTGAGCTTCAGCAGGTCGCGGCACATCTCGCGGGTGCCGGGCAGCTTGCGGCCCAGGGACATGTCCCAGTAATTGGGCGGCGAGGAGACGTTGCCGAAAAGGATGTGCCGCCCGCCGATCACCAGCCGCCTGTCGGGGTTGCGCGGGGTGAGCGTCCATTGCGAGGGCGCGCTGGCCACCATCTCCATCACCAGCTCGCGCCCCATGCGGACGTTCTCGCCCTCGACGATACAGCCCGCCTCCGCCAGGATCCCTCGCGCCTCCGCGTTCAGGAACTCGATGCCGATCTCCTCGAGGATGCGCATGGCGGTCAGGTGGATGGCCTGGACCCCCTCCTCGTCCAGCGGCTCCACCGGGCGGTCCACGTTGACCGGCAGGCGCCAGGGCATCTGCTCGATCACCGAGAGGCCGCGCCGCTCCGCCCGGGCCGCATGACCGCCGCCGCGCCGCTTCCTGCGGGATGCCTCCGCCATGTGATCCCTCCGGGTCGCCTCCGGTTCGGGGACCAGCAAATACCCTGCCCCGCCGGCCCACCTGTCCCGCAGCGACGGATCCTGTCGTTTTCGGACCGGCGAGCCTGGGGCGGATCGCCCGGGCGGGGTCAGAAGGCCTTGAAGGTCAGCGTGGTGAGCGTGCGCTCGATCTCGGGGATGCCCGCGACATTGTCGTTGATGAACTTGCCGACATCCTGGCCCTGGGGGATGTAGACCTTCATCAGCAGGTCGTAATCGCCCGAGGTGGAATAGAGCTCGGAATGGATCTCGCGCAGCACGATCTCCTCGGCGACGCGATAGGTGCTGCCGGGCTTGCAGCGGATCTGGACGAAGACACAGGTGGTCATGGGGCTCTCCGATCTGGGCTCTCCGGTCTGGCGGGCAAGCTGGCACAGGCCGCCCCCCGGCACAATGGCCGCCATGCCACGCGGGCGGTGGGGGCGCGCCGCCCCGCCCTTCTCCGGTCCTGAAATATGGTCAGGGGGTGAGACGCGGCACGCGTCGAGGGGGCAGAATGCCCTCTGCCCGGCCACCCGCCGCGCGAAACCCTTGGCCCGCGGCGCGCGGCACGGTAAGGAACCGCGACGGCAGGCCGGCCCCGCCGGCAAAGAGGAAGGACGCCCCATGCGCAAGGCGAGGATCACCCGGACCACGAAGGAAACCGCCATCGAGGTGGAGATCGACCTCGACGGCACAGGCACCTACGACAACCGCACGGGCGTCGGCTTCTTCGACCACATGCTGGACCAGCTCTCGCGGCATTCGATGATCGACATGACGATCCGGGCCGAGGGCGACCTGCATATCGACGATCACCACACGGTGGAGGATACCGGCATCGCGCTCGGCCAGGCGCTGCGCGAGGCGCTCGGCGACAAGGCGGGGATCCTGCGCTACGGCGCCTGCCTGCTGCCGATGGACGACGCGCTGGTGCGCGCGGCGCTGGATCTCTCGGGCCGGCCCTACCTGGTCTGGAACCTCGCCCTGGCGACGCCCAAGATCGGGACGTTCGACAGCGAGCTCGTGCGCGAATTCTTCCAGGCGCTCGCGACCCATGGCGGGATCACGCTCCATGTCGACGCGCTGCACGGCTTCAACGCCCACCACCTCGCCGAGGCGACGTTCAAGGCGGTGGCCCGCGCCCTGCGCCAGGCGGTGGAAGCGGATCCGCGCGCCGCAGGCGCGCTGCCGTCGACCAAGGGGGCGCTCTGAGCCATGACCACGGTGATCGTCGATTACGAGAGCGGGAACCTGCATTCCGCCCGCAAGGCCTTCGAGCGCATGGCGCTCGAAACCGATGCCGGACCGGTGGAAGTGACAGCGGATCCCGACCGGGTGCGACGCGCGGAGCGCGTCGTGCTCCCCGGCGACGGGGCTTTCCCGGCCTGCCGCAAGGAACTCTTCGACCATCGTGGCCTCTTCGAGGCCATCGAGGAGCGGGTCATCGGCCAGGGCCGCCCCTTTCTCGGCATCTGCATCGGGATGCAGATGCTGGCAACCCGCGGCCTGGAATACGCCCCGACCGACGGCTTCGACTGGATTTCCGGTGAAGTGGTTCCGATCGCGCCCGGCGACGCGGCACTGAAAGTGCCGCATATGGGGTGGAACGACCTGGTGATCGACCATCCCCACCCTGTACTGGACGGGATCGCCTCCGGCGATCACGCCTATTTCGTGCATTCCTACCATTTCCGGGTCGCCGCTGCGCAGCAGCGGCTTGCCCACGTGGAATACGGCGAGGAGATCACGGCCGTGATCGGCCGTGACACCATTCTCGGCACGCAGTTCCACCCGGAAAAGTCGCAGGCCACAGGCCTGCGCCTGATCGCCAATTTCCTGTCCTGGCGGCCGTAGGCCGCCAGCGCCCGGTTAGTCCACCCGGGCCCAGGTCTGGTCCTTGCAGACGGGCCCCAGGCAGCCGCGTACCTTCAGCCGGTTGCCGGAGACGCGGATTTCCGCGTCGTAGGTGCGCCCGAAGAGCGGCACGTAGACCTTGCCGTCATCATAAAGCCCCCCGCCCTCGGCCCGCATGTCCCAGAACAAGCGCTTGCCGACATTCTTCGTGGTAATCGGGTCGCCCTGCGGGCTGTAGGCCCGCACCAGCGTGCCGCAATAGGCCTGGCCGCATTGACTGACCACGATATGGCCGGTCTGGTCCTTGTTGTCGGGTGGCGAGGCCCAGGTGCCGAGGATCGGCTCCGAGGCCTCCACGGCGCTGCCGAGGCAGATCGCGGCCAGGGCGGCGAGACCGGCGCGGGAAAGACGAAGGTCCATGGGCTGGCTCCTGCTGGATCCCGCGGCACCGCATCTCCCGGTGCCGCGCCCGTCAGAAGCTAGGCCAATCACCGCCGCTTTCCACGGCCTGCCGCCGGCAGGCCCGACGACACGCGCTTCTCCGCCGATGCCCCGTCAGGGGAGCTTCTTCCAGGTCTGCTTGGCGCAGAACAACCCGCCGGCGATGCAGCCCCGCAGCCTCATCGTGTCGCCGGAAATGTCGATCTTGCCGAGATAAACCTTGTCGTTGGACGGGCGCCAGACCCGCCCCTCGTAGGCGCCGCCGCCCTGGGGGACCATGTCGCGCACGATCCGCCGGCCGATATTCGGACTGTCATATTCGCCGTCGGAATCGAAGGTGCGCGAGATGGTGCCGCAATAGCCCTCGCCGCAGGGGGCGATGTTCACATAGGCGTAGGATCCGTCGTCGGGCTGGGTCTGCCAGGTCCCCTCGATCGGATCGGCGGCGGCCATGCCGGCCGCGGCGAAGCTCAGCGCAAGCGCGCAGAATATCCGTGTCATGATGATCTCCTCCCGTGATCTTCGCGAGCCTGTCGCAGGGACCCGCCCCGGGCAAGGGCGCCGTTGCGGCACCCCTTGCCCCGTCGCCGCACCCCGCCGGATTGCAAATGCCCGGAGCCGGTGCCATTAGACCGCCATCCCTCGCGCTGTCCGGAGACGCCCATGATCCTCTACCCCGCCATCGACCTCAAGGACGGACAGGCCGTGCGGCTGCTGCGCGGCGAGATGGAGAAGGCCACCGTCTTCAACGACGATCCCGCCGCCCAGGCCCGCGCCTTCGTTGAGGCCGGCTGCGAGTGGCTGCACCTGGTCGACCTGAACGGCGCCTTCGCCGGCACCCCGGTCAACGCCGCCCCGGTCGAGGCGATCCTGGCCGAATGCGACGTGCCGGCACAGCTGGGCGGCGGCATCCGCGACATGGCGACGATCGAGGCCTGGCTGGACAAGGGGCTGGCCCGCGTCATCCTCGGCACCGTGGCGGTCGAGAACCCGGGCCTCGTCCGCGAGGCCGCCCGCGCCTTCCCCGGGCAGGTCGCCGTTGGCATCGACGCCCGCAAGGGCCGCGTCGCCACCAAGGGCTGGGCCGAGGAGACGGATGTCGAGGCGACCGAGCTCGCGAAAAGCTTCGAGGATGCCGGGGTCGCCGCCATCATCTACACCGATATCGACCGGGACGGCGCCATGGGAGGCCCCAACGTGGAGGCCACCGCGGCGCTGGCCCGCGCCGTCTCGATCCCGGTCATCGCCTCGGGCGGCGTCTCGTCGCTGGAGGACCTGATCGCGCTGCGCGATTGTGGTGCCGGGCTGAATGGCGCAATCTCGGGACGGGCGCTCTATGACGGGGCGCTGGATCTCCG
The DNA here is from genome assembly GCA_005473895.2 of Carideicomes alvinocaridis. GTDB lineage: Bacteria > Pseudomonadota > Alphaproteobacteria > Rhodobacterales > Rhodobacteraceae > Carideicomes > Carideicomes alvinocaridis. Next base: position 80,488 of record SRJI02000008.1, on the reverse strand, counting down.
GGCCGCGCTGGCCGCGCTCGGCAACGCCACACGCGGGTGACCCCGCCACGAAAGGAGCCTTTCATGTCGCTGCCCCCCTTCCACCTCGCCTTTCCGGTGCGCGATCTCGAGGAGGCGCGCGACTTCTACCTCGGCACGCTGGGCTGCCGCGAGGGCCGCAGCTCGGACGCCTGGGTGGATTTCGATTTCCGCGGCCACCAGATCGTCGCCCATCTCGCCCCCGACGAGGTGAAGGAGCGGGCGACCTCGGCGGTCGACGGCCACGGCGTGCCGGTCTTCCATTTCGGCGCCGTGCTGCCGATGGAGGAATGGCAGGAGATGGCCAAGCGGCTCGAGGCCGCCGGAACCGAGTTCGTGATCGCGCCCTATATCCGCTTCAAGGGCGAGCCGGGCGAACAGGCGACCATGTTCTTCCGCGACCCCTCGGGCAACGCGCTGGAATTCAAGGCCTTCGCCGACCCCGACCAGCTGTTCGCAACCTGACCGGCACTCCGCCCGCGCCGTCCTCGGCCAAGATGCGAGCCGGGGCGGGGCGGATTCGATGGTCGCGGCCCTCGCCCGACATTTCCATGGAGGATCCGGTAGGGTGCTGCCGACCGGATCCGAAAACAGCCGCCCCCGGCCCACCCGGATGGACGCGGTCCGCGGTAGTGTCACGGAAAGCATGCCGCTCCCCGGGGCCCGTGCACCCGATCACGGAACGGGTCCCGCCGGCCGCGCAAGGCGAAAGGCGGGACGCGGCGGGGGCTTCCCACGGCGCGCGATCCGGCCTATCACGCGGCCATGCTGAAGACGCGCATCATTCCCTGTCTCGATGTCGCCGATGGCCGTGTGGTCAAGGGCGTCAATTTCGTCGACCTGCGCGACGCCGGCGACCCGGTGGACGCCGCGCGCGCCTATGACGCCGCGGGGGCCGACGAGATCTGCTTTCTCGACATCCACGCCACGCACGAGAACCGGGGCACCATGTTCGACGTGGTCACCCGCACCGCCGAGCAATGTTACATCCCGCTCACCGTCGGCGGCGGTGTCCGCACCGCCGAGGATGTGCGCGCCCTGCTGCTGGCCGGGGCCGACAAGGTCAGCTTCAACTCCGCCGCGGTGGCGGATCCCAACGTGGTCTCCGAGGCGGCCGACCGGTTCGGGTCGCAATGCATCGTGGTGGCGATCGACGCCAAGACCGTCGCGCCCGGCAAGTGGGAGATCTTCACCCATGGCGGCCGCCGCGCCACCGGCATCGACGCGGTGGAGTTCGCCCGCAAGGTGGCAGCGCGGGGCGCGGGGGAAATCCTGCTGACCTCCATGGATCGCGACGGCACCCGGGCCGGGTTCAACCTGCCGCTCACCCGCGCCATCTCGGACGCGGTGGCGGTCCCGGTGATCGCCTCGGGCGGTGTGGGCAATCTGGACCACCTTGTCGAGGGCGTGACCGAGGGCGGCGCCTCGGCGGTGCTGGCGGCGTCGATCTTCCATTTCGGCGAATACACCATCGCCGAGGCCAAGGCGCACATGGCGGCCGCGGGCATCCCCATGCGGCTCGGGGCGTGACGGAGGATATGGAATGACGCTGGACGAGCTGGAACGCATCATAGCCCTCCGCGCCGAGGCCGCGCCCGAAGAAAGCTGGACCGCGACCTTGCTGGCGAAGGGGCCGGAGAAAGCCGCCGAGAAGTTCGGCGAGGAAGCGGTCGAGGCGATCATCGAGGCGGTCCGCGACGATCGCGAGCGGCTGGTCTCGGAGGCGGCGGACGTGCTGTTTCACCTGCTGGTGATGCTGCGCGCGCGCGAGGTGCCGCTGTCCGACGTCATGGCCGAGCTCGACCGCCGGCAGGGCCGCTCCGGGATCGCCGAAAAGGCCGCCCGCCCCAGCAGCTGACCCCCGGTCCGTGCCAAGGCCATACCGAATTATCCCTTTAAATCATAAACTTGCTCCCGCCGCCCTCCCGCGGCGCGACGCCCCCTGCCCGCCTCTCGGAAGGCCGGGAAAGCCGGGCGCGCCTGGCTCGGAACCATTTCTTGCGCCCGGCAGTTGTCCACCTGACCGGCTACCAACGGGTCGAGAGACAACCTTTAGGAGGATATCATGAAACGTCTTCTAGCGTCCACAGCGCTTGCCATGGCACTGGCGGTGCCCGCGGCCGCGCAATCGACGGACGGTTCGGCATTCATGGGCGAGGCAGATGCAAGCGCCCTTCACGCATCCAACCTGATCGGCGCCCGCCTTTACACCTCGGAAGAGGAAGTTGGCGACGACGCGATGGGGCTCAACGAGAACTGGGAAGATGTCGGCGAGATCGGTGACATCGTCTTTGGCCGCGACGGCCAGATCAACGCGGTTCTGGTGGATGTCGGCGGCTTCCTCGGGATCGGCGAGAAGCGCGTCGCGGTGAGCATGGATCAGCTGGACTTCGTTCAGGAAGACGGTGGTGACTCCTACTTCATCGTCGTTCAGGCGAGCCGCGAACAGCTCGAGAATGCGCCCGAATTCGGCGCCGATGCCGAGGCCGCCGCGGATGACGCCTCTGCCAACGAGGACATGGCAGCCGAAGAAGGCGCCGCCATGGAAGGCCAGGACACCATGGCCGCCGCCGAGGGCGAGAGCGATGTGACCGGCGGTTCGGAAGAGAACAACATGTCCGCCGAAGCCGATGCCGAAGCCGGCACCGACGACACCTCGGAAGAGGTCGCCGAAGCGGCCGACGCCGCGGGCGAGGACATGGAGCAGGCTGCAGAAGAGACCGGCGAAGCGGTCGAGAACACCGCCGAGGATGCAGGCCAGATGGCCGAGAATGCCGGCGAGGAGATGGAGCAGGCCGCCGAGGACACCGGTGAAGCTGTCGAGAACACCGCTGAGGAAGCGGGCGCCGAGATGGAGGAAGCCGCTCAGGAGACCGAGAACGCGGCCGAGGAAGCCGGCGCCGAGATGGAGCAGGCTGCCGAGAATGCCGGTGAAGAGGTCGAACAGACCGCCGAAGCCGCTGGCGACGAGATGGAAGAGACCGCTCAAGAGGCCGAGAACGCCACCGAAGAAGGCGCAGCCGAGGCCGAGGGCGAGCTGACCACCGAAGCCGAGATGGACCAGGCCGAGTCCGCCGAGACGGCCGAAGCCGGCGGCAACGCCATGGCCGCCCCGGAAGTCGACCGCGAAGGCTATTCCGCGGCCAACATGGACGAACTGACCGCCGATGACGTGACCGGTGCGCGTGTCTACGACGTCAACGACGAGTGGATCGGCGAAGTCAGCGAACTCCTGATGACCGAAGACGGGCAGATCGAAGGTGCTGTCGTCGACGTGGGTGGCTTCCTGGGTATCGGCGAGAAGCCAGTGAAACTGTCCATCGACAGCCTCAACATCCAGCGTCCGGCTGATGGCGGCTCCGTCCGCATCTACATCGGCGCCTCCGAGGACGAACTGAAGAGCATGCCGGAATACGACGCAGGCTGACCCCTGCCCGAGCATTGAACCGACGACCCGCCGGCCCCGTGTCGGCGGGTTTTTTCGTGGTCAGGGTCGGCGGGACGAGATGACGCCGGTCGCGAACCCGCCCTGGCGCAGCTCGCCGAACAGCCGCTGGTACTCGATCTTCGGACAACGGTTCATGATCACGTCCAGCCCCCGTGCCTCTGCCATGGCCGCCGCCTCGGGGCTTTCCACGCCGATCTGCATCCAGACCGTGCGCAGCGCGGGCAGCACGTCCAGCGCCTGCTCCACGATCGGCGGCACCGCCTCGGACCGGCGGAATATGTCCAGCATGTCCACCTTTTCCTCCGGCCCGATCTCGGACAGGTCGCCGCGGATGGTCTGGCCGAACAGCACCTTGCCCGCATGGCCGGGATTGACGGGGATTATGGTGAACCCCTTCAGCGACAGGTAGCGCGCCACGTAATAGCTGGGCCGGACCGGGTTGGTCGACACCCCCACCACCGCGATCACGCGGGTGCGGGAGAGAATCGCCTTGAGATGGGCATCGGAGTAATCTGGCATGGGCCGAGAGTAACGCGGCGCACGGCCGCTGCAACTGCGCAGCGTGGGGCCAGCCGACAGGCGCGGCGGCTGCGCTGGCCGGAGACAAAAAAGCGCCCGGTGAAAAACCGGGCGCCAGTCACGGAACGAGGGACAGTGAAGTGACACATGGAGGTTCCGTCTCCAGCGTCACGGAGTCATCTAAGCGTGGCCCTGCAACTTTAAAGAATTCGTAAAGTACTTGTGATCACGTCGCACCATAGGTGGGCTGATCGGGGCTTGCGGGGCGATCGGATTGGGCACCCGCAGGCGGGGGTCCGGCCCCTACCGCCTGGTACAGGCGTTCGGACCGGTCGCGGCCGATGACGCGCCCGCTGCGGATGAGAAAGATCTTGCCCCAGCCACGCCAGGTCCCGACCGAGGGCGCCTTGGCATCCATCGGGAAACGGTCGCGCCATCCCTCGGGAAGGACCAGCCCGCAGCCTTCGGCCTTTTCCAGCATCCAGACCAGCGGAATGTTCGCCAGCGGCCGCGCTGCCGCGAAATCGCCGATCTGGCCGCCGATGTCGCCATGGGTGCCGGGGAACCACACCTGTTCCACCTGGCAGGCAGAGCCGTCATCCGGACAGGTCCAGAGCACCGGCTCGAACACGGCGCGCGTTTCGTCCCGGGCCAGCGCATGGTAGCCGCGGCGGATCGCCGGCCCCAGCTCGGTGTTGTGGAAGGCGTGGTTCGATTCGGTCAGCTGCCAGACGAAGGGCAGCCGCAGGCCGAGCGCCTTGACCGTGTCCCAGACGCCGATCATCTCGATCGGCGACTCGGCATGGCAATAGAGCTCCGCGAAGCGGCGCGCGGTCGGGCCGTCGGCCCCGAACTCGTAAAGGCGATAGACCTGGCGGATGTTGCGGCTGGTGGCATGCTCTGCCTTGAGCAAGCCGACCCGGTCGATCACCCCGGCCATGGAGCGCACCGCGTAGGCCCCGCGGGAATAGCCGAACAGGAAGATCCGGTCGCCGGGGCGATACCGCGAGGCGAGGAAGCCGTAGGCGCGTCGGATCTGCCGGTTGATCCCGCGGCCCATCAGCATGTGATGCGTGGACTTCCAGTTGTGCCACTGGATCCCCGCCTCGTAATAAAGGTTGTTGGCGCTGCCGGTCTCGCGCAGCAGCTTGAAGGTCAGGCCGGCATTCGTCTCTTCCCCCTCGGCGAGGGAGGACATGGTGCCGTCGAGGATGATGACATGCGTCCGCGGACCCCGCCGCGCCACGAGGGAGGAGTGATCCTCCCGTCGCGGCCAGCGAAGCCAGCGGCCAAGTACGTCATGCAGCCTCGACAGCATTGCCTTGCAGCATCTCCCATACCCGAAGCGGGGTGAAGGGCATGTCCGCCTGCCGGACCCCCTGCTCCCACAGCGCATCCTGCACCGCGTTGGAGACCGCCGCCATCGATCCCACGGTCCCGGCCTCGCCGCAGCCCTTCATCCCCATCGGGTTGGCTGTGGAGGGCACGGGGTCGAATTCCAGCTCGATCATCGGCAGGTCGAAGCTGCGCGGCATGGCGTAATCCATGAAGGTCGCGGTCAGAAGCTGCCCGTCCTCGTCGTAGACCGCGCTTTCGCTCAGCGCCTGGCCCACGCCCTGGGCGACGCCGCCATGCACCTGCCCCGCCGCCAGCTTGGGGTTGATCAGGTTGCCGAAATCGTCGCAGACGGTGTAGCGCTCCAGCGTGACGACGCCGGTCTCGGGGTCGATCTCCACCTCCGCGATATGGGCGCCGTTGGGATAGGAGCGGCCGGGCAGCTTGGCCCGCGCCTCGTGGCGCAGCAGATCCTCCCGCCCATCGGCGCGCGCCATCTCCGCGGCCTCCAGGAAGGTCGGGCTGAGGTTGGAGCCGGGGGCGCGGAACGTCTCGTCATCAAAGGTGATGTCGGCCTCCTCCACGCCCATCTTCTCGGCGAGGTAGGGCAGGAACGCCTCCGTCATCATGGCGACGGTGGCCAGGGTCGCATTGGCCTGCGTGGTCACCGAGCGTGAGCCGCCGGTGCCGCCACCCTGCGCGATGCGGTCGCTGTCGCCCTGCACCACGTCGATCTTCGAGGCCGGGATCCCGGTCTGGTCCGCGAGGAACTGGGCGTAGACGGTTTCATGACCCTGCCCGTTCGACTGGGTGCCCACGTAGATCGAGACGGTGCCGTCCGCGTTGAATTCCACCTTCGCGCCCTCGCTCGGATCGCCCAGGATGCTTTCGATGTAGTAGCAGAGGCCCAGCCCCCGCAACCTGCCCTTCTTGCGACTTTCCTCCCGGCGGGCGGCAAAGCCCGGCACATCGGCCAGGGACGCGCCGTGATCCATCACGCGACCGAACTCGCCCACGTCGTAGGTCTCGCCGGTGGAGGTCTTGTAGGGGAAGTCGGTTATGAAATTCTTGCGCCGCAGTTCGAACGGGTCCTCGCCCAGCTCGCGCGCCGCCCGGTCCATCAGCCGCTCCAGCAGGTAGATCGCCTCGGGCCGGCCCGCGCCGCGATAGGCATCGACCGGCGTGGTGTTGGTGTAGAAGCCTTCTACATGGAGGAAGGTGTCCTGTACGTCGTAGCAGCCGGTCAGCACCCGGGCGAAGAGGTTCGACTGGATCATCTGCGCGAATTGCGACAGGTAGGCGCCCATGTTGCTGCGGCTGTGGACGCGGTAGCCCAGCAGCCGGTGATCCGCGTCGAAGGCCAAAGCGGCCCGGTGATAGACGTCGCGCCCGCCATTGTCGGTCAGCATCGCCTCGGTCCGGTCGGAAATCCAGCGCACCGGCCGCTCCGCCACCCGCGCCGCCTGCGCGATCGCCCAGTATTCCGGGTAGGGCCCGGCCTTCATGCCGAAGCCGCCGCCGACATCGGGGTTGAGAACCTGCACCTTGTCCTCGTCCAGGCCGAACGCCTTGATCAGCCGGTCCTTGATGCCCCAGACGCCCTGCCCGCCGAAGGCCAGCGTCAGCTTGCCGTCCTGCCATTCCGCGTGGCAGCCGCGCGGCTCCATGGAATTCACGATCACGCGGTGGTCGTCCACGTCCAGCTCCACCACGTGGGCGGCGCGGGCAAAGGCCGCCTCGGTCGCCGCCTCGTCGCCGAGCGCCCAGTCGAAGGCGCGGTTGTCGGGGGCCTCGTCGTGGATCGCCACCTCGCCCGGCTCGAGCTCCATTTGCGGCTCGAGGTCCTCGTAATCGAGCTCGATCAGCTCGGCCGCGTCCTTGGCCTGGTCCAGCGTCTCGGCCACGACGATCGCCACCGGCTCGCCCACGAAGCGCAGCCGGTCTACCGCCAACGGCGGGCGCTGCGGCTCGGCCGCGCGGTTGCCGTCGCGGTTCTTGAGGACCGTCGCGCCGATATGCATCGCGACGCCCGCCGCCTCCAGGTCGGCCGCCGTCAGCACCGCGGCGACGCCCGGCGCCTCGCGCGCCTCGGTCACGTCGAGCGTGGTGATCGTCGCATGGGCCACCGGCGCCCGCAGGAAAAACGCATGCAGCGCCCCGTCCGGCGCGACATCCTCCATGTAACGCCCGTGACCGGTCAGGAAGCGTACGTCCTCGACCCGGTTGACCGGTTGGCTCTTGCCGAATTTTTCCATGGAATCCGTCTCCTCGCGACCTGTCGACGCGGCAGAGACTATTCCCTTACCCCCCAGTGTCCAGAGCCGCCCCGGACAAATCCTGCACCGTGACCACCCGCGCCGCGCCGTAGCCATTGAATTGGGTGGCCAGGACCTGGGAATAGGCACCCATGGAGGGGAAAAGCAGGTAATCGCCTTCCGCGAGGTCGGCCGGAAGGGGCAGCGGTTCGGGCAGGCGGTCGAGGCTGTCGCAGGTCGGGCCGAAGACGATCCGCGCCTCGGGCGCCGCGTGGCGGGCATGGCCCTCGGGGCTGAGGGCGCGGATGCCCGACATGGGGCCGAGGTCGCGCAGCTCGGTCAGGTTGCCGTAGATGCCGTCGTTGAGGAAGACCGCGCCGTTCCGCACCGCCCGCACCCGCAGGGCCAGGTGGAAGGAATCGGCCACCATGCCCCGTCCCGGCTCGCAGACGTGCGCCGGCGCGTCCTCGCCGAAGGCCTTGCGCGTCTCGGCGGCGATCCGGTCGAAGATGGCGCCGAGATCCGGAGCCTCCGCCCCGCGCCGGCCGGGAAAGCCGCCGCCAACATTCAGCCGGTGCAGCCGCACGCCAGCCCGTTCCGCCACCTCGGCCGCGGCGCCGATATAGGCCGCCCAGGCCTCCGCCGCCTCGCATTGCGTGCCGGGGTGGAAGGTCACCGAGGCGCGCCAGCCGCGGCGCGCCACCTCGCGCAGCAGCGCCTCCGCCTCGTCGGGCGTGGCGCCGAATTTGGAGCCGAAATCATAGGCGCCGCCCTTGACCGCGAGCTTCAGCCGCACGGCGATCTCCGAACCCTCCGGCAGGTCGCCCAGCTTCTCCAGCTCGGCCATGCAATCGACCGACCACGAGGCCACGCCCTGCGCGCGCCCCTCGGCGATCTCGGAGGGCGTGCGGATCGGGTTGTGGTAATGCAGCACCGCGTCCGGCTTGACCCGCCGCACCGCCGCCATCTCGGCGGGCGAGGCCACGTCGAAACTGTCGATCCCGGCGGCCACGAGGTTGTCCAGCACCTCGGCCCGGTCGTTGGCCTTGACGGCGTAGGTCACGAGGCCGGGGAACCGGTCGAGGAAGAACCGTGCCCGGGCCTGAAGCGCCTGCGGCGAATGGTAGAAGACCGGATCGTCCGGCATGGTGCGCCGGAGATGGGAGAGCGGGTCGGGCCAGAAAGCCGGTTGGGTCTGCATGTCTCGGAGCCTCACTGTCGCTTTTTTCTGAGGTTGGCCCGGGATCCTGTCGATTTCACTTGGCACTTCTGGAAAACTGCCGGGAAATGCCGGCGAAAGGACGACACCACCTTGCAGATTGACGAAACCGACGCGCAGCTGATCGAATTGCTGACCCAGAACGCCCGGCTGCCGGTGGCGACGCTGGCGCGGAAGTTGGGGATCGCACGCTCGACCGTGCAGTCGCGGCTGGACCGCCTGGAGGCGTCGGGGCGGATCGCCGGCTACACGCTGCGCCCCGGCCCCGGCGGGCGCGAGCCGCTGCGCGCCACGGCGCTGCTGTCGGTGGAGCCGCGGGCGTCCCCCGGCGTGCTGGCGCGGCTGTCGTCGCTGCCGCAGGTGCGCCGGGTGCACACCACCTCGGGCCGCTGGGACCTAGTGGCGGATCTGGCCGCGGGCAGCACGGAAGAGCTGGACGAGGCGCTCGACCGGATCGGCGAGACGCGGGGGGTCAAGAGCTCCGAGAGCCTCATCCACCTGTCGACGAAGCTGGATCGCGGGCCGCTCTGAGCCGGGTCAGAGTGGGTCCAGCCCCAGCCGCTCGCGCACCAAGGCGGTGAAATGCTCGCCGCGTTTCTCGAAACTGTCATATTGATCGAAGCTCGCCGCGGCCGGGGCCAGCAGCACGGTCTCGCCCGGCTGCGCCTCGGCCAGCGCGCGGTCGACGGCGGCCTCCATGGTGGTGCAGATCTCGGCCTCCACCTCCTTGAGGCCAAGCGCGAAATGCGCGGCCTCCCGTCCGATCACGTAGGCCTTGGCGACCGAGCCCAGCGTATCCTGCAGACCGCCGAGCCCGCCTTCCTTCTCCAGCCCGCCGCAGATCCAGCGCACCCGGTCGAAGGCCCGCAGCGCCATGCGCGCGCTGTCCACGTTGGTGGCCTTGCTGTCGTTGACGAAGGTCACGCCGTCCTTCTCGCCCACGATCTGGCTGCGATGCGGCAGTCCCGCGAAGCTGTGCAGCGCCTGTTCGATCACCCGCGGCGCCAGCCCCAGCGTGCGCGCCACCGCATAGGCGGCGCAGGCGTTCTGGTGGTTATGCGCGCCCGGCAGCCCCTTGACCTGCCGCAGGTCGATGGAGCCCACCTGTCGGCCCTTGCGCCACTCGGCGAGGTAGCCCTTGCGCGCGGTCACCTGCCAGCCGCCGCCCTGCAGCTTGCGCTCGACCGAGATGCGGATCACCCGGTCGTCGGCGGGCGTCTCGGCCATCTGGTTGGCGAGGAAACAGCCCTCGTCCTCGTCCACGCCGATCACGCAGCGCTCGGGGCCGCCTTCGGCGAAGAGCCGGCGCTTGGCGGCGAAATAGCCGCCCTTGCCGCCATGCCGGTCCAGGTGGTCGGGCGAGAGGTTCGTCAGCACAGCCACGTCCGGGGTCAGCGCGCGGGCCAGCTCGGTCTGGTAGGAGGAGAGCTCCAGCACCACGACCTCGCCGTCGATGCCGGGATCGAGGTCCAGCACCCCGCGGCCGATATTGCCGGCAAGCTGCGTGGGCCGGTTGGCGTGTTCGAGGATGTGGTGGATGAGCGCCGCGGTGGTCGACTTGCCGTTCGAGCCGGTCACCGCCACCACCCGCGGCGGCTGGTCGAAACTGTCCCAATCGCGCGTGGCGAAGGAGCGGAAGAAGAGGCCAACGTCATTCTCCACCGGCACGCCCGCCTCCCACGCCGCTTTGATCACCGGGTTTGGCGCGGGGTAGAGATGCGGGATGCCGGGCGAGACCACGAGCATCGCCACGTCGTCGAAGGCGCCGGGCTTCGCCAGGTCGCGCAGGGTGAAGCCCTCCGCCTCGGCCCGGGCCCTTGCCTCGGGATTATCATCCCAGAGAAGCGGCAGCGCGCCGCCCTCGCGCAGGGCCCTTGCGGCGGTGAGGCCGGAGCGGCCGAGGCCGAGCACGGCGATCTGGAGCGTGGCGACACCTTGAACGGGGATCATCGGACCGGACCTTTCACGCGGGCGGAGAGACCCGGGGCTCTGCCCCGGACCCCGCCATATTTCTGGACCGAAGAAGCGCGGGACGCGTCATCGGGGTTCAGCGCACCTTGAGGGTGGCGAGGCCGATCAGCGCGAGGATCAGCGAGATGATCCAGAAGCGGATGACGATCGTGGGCTCGGCCCAGCCCTTCTTCTCGTAGTGGTGGTGGATCGGCGCCATCAGGAAGACGCGCTTGCCCGTGCGCTTGAAGTAGAGCACCTGGATGATGACCGACAGCGCCTCCACCACGAAGAGCCCGCCGACGATGGCCAGCACCACCTCGTGCTTGGTGGCGACCGCGATGGCCCCCAGAGCGCCGCCGAGCGCGAGGCTGCCGGTGTCGCCCATGAAGACGGCCGCGGGCGGCGCGTTGTACCACAGGAACCCCAGCCCGCCGCCGATCAGCCCGGCGGAGAAGATCAGGATCTCGCCCGTGCCCGGCACGTAGTGGACATCGAGGTAATCGGTGAAGTCGACCCGGCCCACGGCATAGGCGATGATCCCCAGCGTGGCGCCCGCGACCATGACCGGCATGATCGCCAGCCCGTCCAGCCCGTCGGTCAGGTTGACCGAGTTGGCGGCGCCGACGATGACGATCATGGCGAAGGGCACGAAGAGCACCCCGAGGTTCAGCAGCGTGTCCTTGTAGACCGGGAAGGCGAGCTGCCAGCTGAGTTCCGGAGGGTGAAGCTGCGCGGCCCAGAACCCCGCCACCCCGGCGATGGCGAAGCCCAGCAGCAGCCGCACCTTGCCCGGCACGCCGTTCACGTTCTGCTTGGAGACCTTGGCGTAATCGTCGGCGAAGCCGATGGCGCCGAAGGACATGGTGACGAAAAGCACCATCCACACATAGCCGTTGTCGAGCCGCGCCCAGAGCAGGGTCGAGGTCAGCAGCGCCCCCACGATCAGCAGCCCGCCCATGGTCGGCGTGCCGGCCTTGGCCACATGGCCCTCGGGCCCGTCGCTGCGGATCGGCTGGCCCTTGCCCTGCGTCCGGCGCAGCACGTTGATCAGCGGCGGCCCGAAGAGAAAGCCGAAGACCAGCGCCGTGAGAAAGGCACCGCCCGCGCGGAAGGTGATGTAGCGGAACAGGTTGAACACGTCCCCGCCATCGCTGAGCGCGGTCAGCCAGTAGAGCATCTACTCGTCTCCTGTTTGGGATTGCGGCGCGCCATGGCCCATTTTCCGGATCGCGTCAACCACGGCCCCGAGGCCGGTGGAGAGCGATCCCTTGACCAGCACCACGTCGCCGGCATCGAGGTCGCTGCGCAGCCCCGCCGCCATCTCGCGCGCGGTGCCGCACCAGCGGCCGCGGCGGGCCGGCGGCAGCGCCTCGTAAAGCGCCTTCATCCGCGGGCCCACGGCGTGGATGCGGTCGATCCTGCCCATCGAGGGGTGGTCCGCCATGGCGACGTGGAGCGCCTCTTCCTCTGGCCCCAGCTCCTTCATGTCGCCGAGATAGGCGATGCGCCGCCCCTGCCCCACGCGGCCCACGCCGTCGGTCACCGCCGCCGCCGCCAGCACGTCGAGCGCCGCACCCATGGAGGTCGGGTTGGCGTTGTAGCTGTCGTCGATCAGCTCCAGCGTCATGTGGGTCTCGACCGGGTCCATGACGATGCGCTCGCGCGCGCCGCGGCCGGCCACCGGGCGCCAGCGCCCGAGATCGGAGATCAGCAGCGCCCGGTCCAGCCGCAGGACCTGCGCCATGGCGATCACCGCCAGCGCGTTCAGGGCAAAGTGCCGCCCCGCCGCGCGCACCTTGTAGAGTACCGGCGTCCGCCAGGCCCGGGCCCGCGCCACGGTGGTCTGGTCCACCAGCGAGGTCTCGAGCAGGCGGTGATGGTTGCCCGCCGCCTCGCCGAAGGAGACCACCTGCGCGCCCCTGGCCCGCGCCGCCTCGAACAGGATGGGCGAGACGGCGAGGTCGCCGTTCAGCACCGCGGTGCCGCCGGGCTCAAGCCCCTCGCAGATCGCGGCCTTTTCGCGCGCGATGCCCTCCACCGACTCGAATGCCTCGAGATGGACGGCGGCCACGTTGGTCACGATCGCCACGTGCGGCCGCGCCATGCGCGACAGCGGCGCGATCTCGCCGGGATGGTTCATGCCGATCTCGATCACGGCAAAGCGGCTGTCCCGCGGCATCCGCGCCAGCGTCAGCGGCACGCCCCAATGGTTGTTGTAGGAGGCGGCGGAGGCATGGGTGGCCCCCTGCCCCGACAGCGCCGCGCGCAGCATCTCCTTGGTGGAGGTCTTGCCGACCGAGCCGGTCACGGCGATGACCCTCGCCCCGGTGCGCGCGCGGGCGGCGCGGCCCAGCGCCTCCAGCCCCGCCAGCACGTCGTCGACGACAAGCAGCGGCGCATCCTCCGGGACCCCCTCGGGGATGCGGCTGACCAGCGCGGCGGCGGCCCCCGCCTCCAGCGCCTGCGCCACGAAATCGTGGCCGTCGCGCGCCGCGGTCAGCGCCACGAAGAGATCGCCGCGCTCCAGCGTGCGGGTGTCGATGGAGAGGCCGGTGGCGGTGAAATCGCGCAGCAGCCGTCCGCCCGTCGCCTCGGCCGCCTCGGCCCCGGTCCAGAGCGTCATGCGACCCTCCCGTCCAGCGCCGCCACCGCCACGCTCGCCTGTTCCGCGTCGTCGAAGGGATAGACGTTGTCGCCCACCACCTGGCCCGTCTCGTGGCCCTTGCCGCAGATCAGCAGCGCATCGCCCGGGCCGAGCGCGTCGACGCCGCGCAGGATCGCCTCGGCCCGGTCGCCCACTTCGACGGCCTCGGGGGCGCCCTCCATCACCGCGGCGCGGATCGTGGCGGGGTCCTCGCTGCGGGGATTGTCGTCGGTGACGATCACCAGGTCCGCATGCGCGGCGGCCGCCTGGCCCATGAGCGGGCGCTTGCCCCGGTCCCGGTCGCCGCCGGCGCCGACGATGGCCACCAGCCGGCCCATGACATGCGGGCGCAGCGCCTCGATCGCGGTCTCCACGGCGCCCGGCGTATGGGCGTAGTCGACGAAGACCGCCGCGCCGTTGTCGCGGGTGGCGGCCAGCTGCATCCGGCCACGCACGCCGGTGAGTTGCGGCAGCGTGTCGAGCACCTCCTCCGGATCCTCGCCGCAGGCGATGGCAAGGCCCGCCGCCAGCAGCACGTTCTCCGCCTGGAAGCCGCCGATCAGCTCCAGCCGCGTGCGATGCGGGGTGCCGTCCCATTCGAAGAGGATCTCCTGCCCCGTCGCGTCGAACCGCTGGCCCGACAGCCGCATGTCGCAGCCCGGATCGCGCCCCACGGTGATCACCGACTGGCCCCGCTGGCGGGCAAGCTTTGCCAGCCGCGCGCCCTTGGGATCGGCGAGGTTGATCACCGCCGTGCCCTCCTCGGGCAGGACCCGGGTGAAAAGCCCCGCCTTGGCGTGAAAGTACTCCTCGAGGTCGGCGTGGTAGTCCAGGTGATCCTGGCTGAGATTGGTGAAGCCCGCCGCGGCAAGATGCACGCCGTCCAGCCGCTTCTGCGCCAGCCCGTGGGAGGACGCCTCCATCGCCGCGTGGGTGACCCCGGCCTCGGCCGCCTGCGCCAGTGCCCGGTGGAGCGTGATCGGCTCCGGCGTGGTATGGGCCAGCGGCGCGGTCCAGGCGCCTTCCACCCCGGTGGTGCCGAGGTTGATCGCGTCATGGCCAAGCTCGGTCCAGATCATCCGCAGGAAAGTAGCCACCGAGGTCTTGCCGTTGGTGCCGGTCACCGCCGCCATGACCCGCGGCTGGGCCCCGAACCAGAGTGCCGCCGCCATGGCCAGCGCCTGACGTGGATCCTCGGCCACGACCAGCGCCGCGTCGGAGGCCGCCAGGGCGTCGGCGGCGATCCGCGCACCCTCCGCGTCGGTCAGCACCGCCGCCGCCCCGCGGGTCAGCGCCGTGGCCACGAATTCCGCGCCGTGGACCTTGGTGCCGGGCAGTGCGGCGAACAGCGTGCCCTCTGCCGCCTCGCGGCTGTCCACCGCCAGGCCGGAGAGCACGGGATTGGCCCCGCCGCGCGCGGCAAGCCCAAGTTCCGCCAGTGTTTTCGCCTTGTCGCTCACCGCCCGCATCCCCGCTTCTTCTGACCGAAAATATCCCCGCCGGAGGCAAGAATCTCTTGTTCCGCCGCGCCGGCCCCGCCCGCGCGGCGATGCCTCATTCGGATGCCAGCGTTATACCAGCGAGCGTCTCCGGTTCAATCTGCGGCCTGAGATCGAGCAGCGGTGCGATGCGGGTGATCATCTCGGCCGCGACCGGCACGGCGGTCCAGCCGGCGGTGCGGCGCGGCTTGGGCCCCGAGGTCTCCACCGGCTCGTCCAGGGTCACCACCAGCACGTATTGCGGATCGTTGACCGGGAACATGCTGGCGAAGGTCGCGATGACGCGGTCCTTGTAATAGCCGCGGCCGTTCTCGCGCGGCTTGTCGGCGGTGCCGGTCTTGCCCGCCACCGCGTAGCCCGGCACCTCGCCCATGGAGGCGGTGCCCTCGGTCACCACGCGGCGCAGCATGGCCCGGGCCGAGGCCGCGACCTCGGCGGACATCACCCGCTCTCCGCCCTGCGGCGTGTCGCGCTTGAGCAGGGTCGGCGTGACCTTGCGCCCGCCATTGGCGATGGTGGCATAGGCCGCGGCAAGGTGTGCCGGCGTGGCCGACAGGCCGTGCCCGTAGGAGATGGTCATCGTCGACAGCTCGGACCATTTCGGCGGCAGCAGCGGCTGGCCGCCCGAGGCCTCGAGCATCTCCAGCGGCACCGGCTCGAAAAAGCCCAGCGACTTGAGGAAATCCTGCTGCCGGTCGGCGCCGATCATCTGCGCGATCCGGGCCGTCCCGATGTTGGAGCTCTTCTCGATCACCTTGGTGACGGTCAACTCGCTGCCGTAATTGTGGAAATCGCGGATCCGGAAGCGGCCCCAGGTCAGCGGCCCCTTGGTGTCGATCATCGTCTCCGGCGTCACCAGCCCGAGCTGAAGCGCCTGGCTGACGGCGAAGATCTTGAAGGTGGAGCCCAGCTCGTAGACCCCCTGCACCGCGCGGTTGAAGAGCGGGCTGTCGGCCGCATGGCCCTGGGTTGGCGGACGGGGCCGGTCGTTGGGGTCGAAATCGGGCAGCGAGGCCAGCGAGATCACCTCGCCCGTATGCACGTCCATCAGCACCGCCGCGGCGCCCTTGGCGTTCATCAGCATCATGCCACCCTGCAGCACCCGCTCCACCGCCGCCTGAACGGTCAGGTCGATGGACAGCTGCAGCGGCTTGCCGCCATTGGCCGGGTCGCGCAAGAAATCGTCGAAGGTCTTCTCCACCCCCGCCACGCCGATCACCTCGGCGGCATGCACGCCCTCGCGGCCGAAGCTCGCGCCGCCCAGCACGTGGGAGGCCAGCTTGCCGTTCGGGTAAAGCCGCATCTCGCGCGGGCCGAACAGCAGACCCGGCGAGCCGATGTCATGGACCGCCTGGCGCTGCTCGGGGCTGATCTTCTTCTTGATCCAGATGAACTTGCGCTTGCCGCCGGTGAAGTCGCGCATCAGGCGCTTCTCGTTCAGGTCGGGGAAGATCTTCATCAGCTCCCGCGCCGCCCGCTCCGGGTCGATCATGTGCGGCGGCTGGGCGTAGAGCGAATAGGTCTCCATGTTGGTGGCGAGGATCCGGCCCTCGCGGTCGGTGATGTCCGACCGCTGCGCGAGGATCGAGGCGCCCGAGGTGCGGGTGCGCGGCTCTTCCGGCTCGGATGCGGCCATCAGGCCCATGCGGGCACCGATGGTCAGGTAGCAGCACAGGAACAGCAGACCCAGCACCAGCAGCCGCCCCTCGGCGCGGGCGCGGGCGCGGTCGCGCATCTGCTCGTGGCGAATGCGGATGTTCTCGCGCTCGATGGCATCGGGATTCTCGCCGCGCTGGCGGGCGTCGAGGATACGGGCGAGCGGGCGCAGCGGCGTGCGGATCATTGGCCCTCTCCCGCCATGGTGGAGACGTCGATCGGGTTGACGATCTCGAACTTGGGTTGCGGCGGATAGGCCACCTGGTCGGTGCGGCCGAACTGGTCGGGATGCAGCGGCATCAGGCCCAGCCGGTCGAAGTTGAGGTTGGCCAGCTCCTGCAGCCGGTCGGGCCGGTTGAGATAGGCCCATTCGGCGCGCAGCACGCCCAGCTTGGCCCGGGCCTGCCCGATCTCGCGCTGAAGATGCTCCGTCTCCGACAGCGCCTCCTGCGTGGCATAGTTCTCGCGGTAGGCCCAGAAGGCCAGCGCGATGACCGACAGCGCGGTCAGAACAAAGAGAAACGACCTCATGATCCCTGTCTCCCGATCTCAGGCATTCCGATTTCCCTGGCGCCGATCTCTCCGGCCGGCGCCTCCGTCCGGCGCGCGACACGCAGCTTGGCGGACCGCGCGCGCGGGTTCTCCTCCAGCTCCTCCGGGTCGGGCCCCACGGCCTTGCGCGTGACCTGCTCGAAGCGCGGCGCGTCCTGCTCCACCTCCGGGGCGAAGCGGTTGGCCCGGCCGGTGCGTCCGGCGCGCGACTGGATGAAGCGCTTGACCATGCGGTCCTCGACCGAGTGGAAGGTGACCACCGCCAGCAACCCGCCCGGCTTCAGCGCCCGCTCCGCCGCCATCAGCCCCTGGTAGAGCTCTTCGTATTCCGCGTTCACCGCGATGCGCAGCGCCTGGAAGCTGCGGGTGGCCGGGTGCATCTGGCCCGGCTTCTGGCGCGGCAGGCAGGATTCGATGATCCCGGCGAGCCGCAGCGTGGTGGTGATCGGCTCCAGCGCCCGCTCGCGGACAATCGCCTTGGCGATCCGGCGCGAGGCGCGTTCCTCGCCGTAGCGGAAGAGGATGTCGGCGATCTCCGCCTCGCCCGCCTCGTTGACGATGTCGGCGGCGCTCGGGCCTTCCTGGCTCATCCGCATGTCGAGCGGGCCGTCCTTCTGGAAGGAGAACCCGCGCTCCGCCTGGTCGATCTGCATGGAGGAGACGCCGAGATCCAGCACCACCCCGTCGAGCTCGTGTGCGTAATCGTCGAGATGCGAGAAGGTGCCGCGCACCAGTTCCAGCCGGTCGCCGTAGTCCCCGGCCCAGCCCGCGGCCATCTCGAAGACCGCCGGGTCGCGGTCCACGCCGATCACCTTGTCGGCCCCCGCCTCCAGCAGCGCGCGCGCATAGCCGCCCGCCCCGAAAGTCCCGTCGAGCCAGGTGCCAAAGACCGGAGAGACTTCGCGGATCAGCGGGCGCAGCAGGACGGGGACATGAGGGGCATCGGCGATGTTCCTGGCAGCCGCGGCCATCTCTCAGCCTCCCGCGCCGTCCAGAAGGGTGAGCGGATCGAAGTTCTTGTCCTGCTTCTCGAGATAATCGAGCATCTCTGCCTCGTCCTCGGCCTCATAGGTGGCCTTGTTCCAGATCTCGAAATAGTCGCCCATGGCAATCATCAGCGCCTCGCCCTCGAGGCCGATCTGTTCGCGCCGTTCCTTGGGCAGGATGATGCGCCCGTCACGGTCGACCTCGGCTTCCATCGACTTGCCGAGGATCAGGCGGCTGGCCCATTTGCGCTGGTCGGAGCCGCGGGGCAGCGCCTTGATGTCGCGCTCGATCTCGGCCATCGCGTCGATCGTGTAGGCGTGCAGGCAATTCTTGAGGTGGGGGCCGTAGAGGATGACCATCCGGGCGGCGTTCGCGGGATAGGCGGGGTCGCCGTCCTGGAGCACATGGCGATAGGCGGCGGGAATCGACATCCGCCCCTTTGCGTCCACCTTCTGGATGAACTCGCCTCTGAAACTCAGATCCACTGTCCCCGGATCCTTGCTGCCTGCCCCCCGTTGAAAACACTGCCCTTCTCAAACGAAACGGCGGATTGAGCTGCTGCCACTGCCCAATCCGCCGCCCTCGTCCCGCACTTTGCGGGAAGTCCGACTGCGCGCGCCACCTGGGGGGATGTCTGCTCGCTCGCGCGCCGGATCTCTTTGTTCCGATGAAGCGGGTGCCTGTATGAAACCTGACTTGGGATTGTTTCGGGGTTCTTTGGGTGCCCCGTGTTCCCGTCCTCATCGTGGTTCAATGATTGCCACGGCGGGTCCGGGAAATCAAACCCTTTCTTGGAACTTCATGGAACCAGAGCAGGTTTCAACACGGAATCCCGAGCGATCCACCGACTTATCCACAGAACTTGAGCACTAGGTATAGCTAAGCTTTGTAAATTTTACGCAATATGGTGTGGTTTCTTGCGCTTTCTGCCGTAGCGCCATGATTTCCCGAAAAAAGTTCTTCACAGGCTGGGCAAAATCATCCTTGGGGATAGGTTGCCCGGCCTGTCGCCCCCTCCTTTCTAGCCGAATCCACTAGGATTCACAGGTAAACGCTTCGTGATTCGGACCGCGAGGGGGCGGCTGAAAGGGAATCGGCGGCGGCGGCTTGGGTCCAGAGGGCGCCATGAAGTCCCAGGTCCGCCCTGTCTCGGCCTTGGTGGAGGGTAAAGCGGACCTCTCCCCGGGCCCGCGCGCGCGAGGCCGCTCGGCGCGGCACCGACATGCGACAGGGAGGACCCGGCGCCTCGCCATGCCGCAGCGCGGCAATCCTGGAGGTGGGTGATACGGGGCCCCACGATCGGCGGAGGCGACCGCGCGACTCGGATCGGGCGCCTCCGGACTGCCCCGACGGAAGCCAGAAGCTTCCCTTGCGGAACTCTAGATGTAGAGAATCAGCCTGCCAAAACGGCACTTCCGCCCACGGATAGTGCAGTTTCAGCCATCATCCTCGAAAGCGCAGGATCGGAGGCGAAGCCGAGGGGCATTTGCCCAGCATTTGGGCAAAGATTGAAGAAAGGTCAGTATTACGTATGCATTTGCCGCATGGCAGCGTTGCCGATTAGTCCATTGTGCAGCCGCAGCATTGGCTTATGTTTGGCTCAACAGCAACGCAGCGGGGCACCGGCCCCGACCTGAACCGAAGACGAGACGAGACATGGCCTACGCAACGCAAGACATCACCCGCTTCCACGGCTTCTCCGGCTGGCTGGCCGACATGGCCGTGCAATTCGCAGAGCGCGCCGAGCGCCGCCGGGTGTTCCGTCGCACCGTGCGTGAGCTGAACAGCCTCAGCAACCGCGAACTGGCCGATCTGGGCATCCATCGCTCCATGATCACCCGGCTCGCCCTCGAGGCATCGAACGAACACCGCGTTTGACGGTTTCAGAAGGTCCGCTCCTCCTCCCTAGGACCTTCTGGATTTGGCGGCGGCTCCTCTCCTCCTCCCTGGAGCCGCCGCCCACAGAATAGAATTCGTCACGGAGCTCCTCCTCCCTTTGCTCCGGGCGATCTGGAAGCCCCGGCCCGCTCCTCCTCCCTAGGGCCGGCTTCCGATACGAAGCGCGGCGGTCCCTCTCCTCCTCCCTGGGACCGCCGCTGCTTCGACCAGAGATACGGTGCCGGAGCTCCTCCTCCCTTTGCTCCGGGGCCGGTTCGGGAAGATCGACCCTCTCCTCCTCCCTGGGTCGGCTTCCGATACGAAGCGCGGCGGTTCCTCTCCTCCTCCCTGGAACCGCCGCTGCTTCGACCACAGATACGGTGCCGGAGCTCCTCCTCCCTTTGCTCCGGGGCCGGTTCGGGAAGACCGACCCTCTCCTCCTCCCTGGGTCGGCTTCCGATACGAAGCGCGGCGGTTCCTCTCCTCCTCCCTGGGACCGCCGCTGCTTCGCCCAGATACGCCGGGGTCCTCCTCCCTTTATCCCCGGCGGCGCGGAAGCGGGCCCTCTCCTCCTCCCTCGGGTCGCTTCCATAAAAGAGAACGGCGGTCCCTCCTCCCTGGGACCGCCGTTCTTCTTTTTCGGGACGTGTTTCGTGAGGACAGGCCTGCCCGCCACCGCGCCTAGAAGGGGATGTCGTCCGGTGCGGTGACGAAGCGTGCCACGACCTTCTTCACGCCGGCCTTCTCGAACGCGACCTCCAGCTTGTCGCCCTCGATGGCCTCGATCCGGCCATAGCCGAACTTCTGGTGAAACACCCGGTCGCCGACCGAATGGCTCGACACCGCCTCGAGGTCGATGACCTGGTGGCGGCTTTCCTTGGGCTGGGACATGCCGCGTTCGCCCGCGCGGGCCTGCAGCCGCTTCCAACCGGGGGAATTGTAGACATTGGCCTCGGCCGCGCGCTGGTCGATGCGCGAGGAGCCAAAGGCCGCCTCGCTGCCCGCCGCCCCGGCCATGGCCCCGCCGTAAAGACCCGGAGGCGTCAGCACTTCGACATGGGCCTCGGGCAGTTCGTCCACGAAGCGCGAGGGCATCTGGCTTTGCCACTGGCCATAGACCCGGCGGTTCGCGGCGAAGGAAATCGTGCAGACCTCTTCCGCCCGGGTGATGCCGACATAGGCCAGCCGCCGCTCTTCCTCGAGCCCCTTCACGCCGCTTTCGTCCATCGAGCGCTGCGAGGGGAACAGCCCGTCCTCCCAGCCCGGCAGGAAAACGGCGGGAAATTCCAGCCCCTTGGCGGCGTGCAGCGTCATGATCGACACCTTCGCACCCGCCTCCTCGGTCTCGTTGTCCATGATCAGCGCGACGTGCTCGAGAAAGCCCTGCAGGTTCTCGAACCCTTCCAGCGCCTTGACCAGTTCCTTGAGGTTCTCCAGCCGGCCCGGCGCCT
The DNA here is from genome assembly GCA_005473895.2 of Carideicomes alvinocaridis. GTDB lineage: Bacteria > Pseudomonadota > Alphaproteobacteria > Rhodobacterales > Rhodobacteraceae > Carideicomes > Carideicomes alvinocaridis. The sequence continues at coordinate 59,074 of SRJI02000008.1, read as the reverse complement.
CGGGCGTCTTGTCGTTCTGCCACATGGTCGTGTAGCCGGATTCGTCGAGGATCATCTCGGCCAGTTCCACGTGGGAAATGTCGCGATCCCCGGTCATCCGGCCCCACCGTTCAAGCGAGTCGACGAGGTAGCGCAGCTCGCCCGCGCCCTTGCCGGTGATTTCCTTGTCTTGCAGCAGCAGCCGGGCGCCATCGACCAGCGTGACGCCGTTCTCCCGCGCCTTCACCTGGATCTTCTGCTGCGCCTTGTCGCCGAGGCCCCGCTTGGGCGTGTTCACGATCCGCTCGAAGGCCAGGTCGTCGTCGGGCGAGACCACCAGCCGGAAATAGGCCATGGCATCGCGGATCTCCATCCGCTCGTAGAAGCGGGGGCCGCCGATCACGCGGTATGGCAGGCCGATGGTCAGGAAACGGTCCTCGAAGGCGCGCATCTGGTGCGAGGCGCGGACGAGGATCGCCATGTCATCAAGGCTGTAGGGTCGCATCCCGCGGGTGCCGCCCTGCATCGACTCGATCTCCTCGCCGATCCAGCGCGCCTCTTCCTCGCCGTCCCAATGGCCGATCAGGCGGACCTTCTCGCCCTCCTGCGCCTCGGTCCAGAGCTCCTTGCCCAGGCGCCCCTGGTTGCCCGAGATCACGCCCCCGGCCGCGGCCAGGATATGCGGGGTGGAGCGGTAGTTCTGTTCCAGCCGGACCACGTGGGCGCCGGGAAAATCCTTTTCGAACCGCAGGATGTTGCCCACTTCCGCGCCGCGCCAGCCATAGATCGACTGGTCGTCGTCGCCCACGCAGCAGATGTTGCGGTGGCCCTGCGCCAGCAGCCGCAGCCAGAGGTACTGCGCGACGTTGGTATCCTGGTACTCGTCCACGAGGATGTAGCGGAACCAGCGCTGGTATTGCGCCAGCACGTCCTCGTGCTTCTGGAAGATGGTGACGACGTGCAGCAGCAGGTCGCCGAAATCCACGGCGTTCAGCTCGCGCAGCCGGGCCTGGTAATAATCGTAAAGCTCCGAGCCGCGGTGATTGAAGGCCGAGGCCTCCGACGCGGGCACCTTGTCGGGCGTCCAGGCGCGGTTCTTCCAATGATCGATGAGGCTGGCGAGTTGCCGGGCCGGCCAGCGCTTTTCATCGATATTGGCGGCGGCGATCACCTGTTTCAGCAGGCGGATCTGGTCGTCCGTGTCGAGGATGGTGAAGTTCGACTTCAGATCCACCAGCTCGGCATGGCGGCGCAGCAGCTTGACGCAGATGGCGTGGAAGGTGCCCATCCATGGCAGCCCCTCCACCGTCTGGCCCAGCAGGCGGCCCACGCGTTCCTTCATCTCGCGCGCGGCCTTGTTGGTGAAGGTCACCGCAAGGATCTCGTTCGGGCGCGCCTTCCCGGTGTTCAGCAGGTGCGCGATTCGGGTGGTCAGCGCCTTGGTCTTGCCGGTGCCGGCGCCCGCCAGCATCAGGACGGGGCCGTCCAGTGCCTCCACCGCCTCGCGCTGCGCCGGGTTCAGATCGTCGAGGTAGGGGGTCGGGCGCGCCGCCATGGCGCGGGCCGAAAGCGATGCGCCCTCGAAGGCGTCCATGTCGTCAAAGCTGCTCATGCCCGGATATTAACGGGTCCGGCCGCCGGGGGAAAGTCAAGTTCTACTTTTGTTCAGCCCTCCTTGGCTAAGATTGGCGGAAAACGGCATGTCGGGGGGGACGTCGCCGGGATGCGAGCGCGGATGCCGCCGGTGGCTTCGCCCTCCGCCGCGACGGCCCCTTCAACCAAGCGCCCCCCTTTGTTCATCGATCTCCGGCCGTCCGCCGTGCGCCCCGGGCTTCACTCCGGAGCGACCGCGGGCACCCGACAGCAAGCTGCGCAGCAGCAGCGTCGCCTTGTCCTCCGCCACCGGACCGGCACAGACACCGGCACCAGCGGCGGCAGGCGGGCCGGCCCCGCCCTGCAGCAGGTGGGCCAGATCCCGCATCTCCTGCAGCGCCTCCGCCGGCATGTCCCGCGGCCGGACATAGCCCATCTGCCAGTCCGGAAACATCCGCGCCGCCACCCGGTCGCGGACCAGCGGCATGACCGCCCGGTGCCGATCGTCCGAGCGAATCCGGTCCAGGCAGCGGTCGACCGCCCCGCCCGGCCCTTCGAGGCATTGGAAGAACATGCCGTCATGCAGCACCAGCAGCCCGGTCAGCCCCGCCGCCGCGTTGTTCCGGCGCGACACCGACAGCAGCTCGACGACCTCCAGCGCCGGAATCTCGCGGCTGGCCCGGCTGATATAGACGAGGCGGATCATGGCGGAAGGCTCGGTCATTCGCCCATCATCCGCGGCCCACCCTAAGACCGGGTTAAGCCGCGCGATCATCCTCTCGCCACCCCTTGCGCTGCATTGCGGCATAAAGGTAGCGTAAGGTAATTAAGTTTCGCCGAGGGAGGCGCCGATGCCCGATTTCCAGAAAATCCTGATTGCCAACCGTGGCGAGATCGCGATCCGCATCATGCGGGCCGCCAACGAGATGGGCAAGAAGACGGTCGCCGTCTACGCCGACGAGGACAAGCTGAGCCTGCACCGGTTCAAGGCGGACGAGGCCTACCTGATCGGCGAGGGCCTGGGCCCGGTGGCGGCCTATCTCTCCATCCCCGAGATCATCCGCGTGGCGAAGGAATCGGGCGCCGACGCGATCCATCCGGGCTATGGCCTGCTGTCGGAAAACCCGGAATTCGTCGATGCCTGCGTGGCGGCCGGGATCACCTTCATCGGCCCCCGGGCGGAAACCATGCGCGCGCTCGGCGACAAGGCCAGTGCCCGCAAGGTTGCGGTGGAGGCCGGCGTGCCGGTCATCCCCGCGACCGAGGTGCTGGGCGACGACATGAAGGCGATCACCGCCGAGGCCGAGGAAATCGGCTTTCCCCTGATGCTCAAGGCGTCCTGGGGCGGCGGCGGCCGCGGGATGCGGCCCATCATGAACGCCAAGGAGCTGCCCGAGAAGGTCAAGGAGGGCCGGCGCGAGGCCGAGGCCGCCTTCGGCAACGGCGAGGGCTATCTCGAAAAGATGATCACCCGCGCCCGCCATGTGGAGGTGCAGATCCTCGGCGACAGCCACGGCAACATCTACCACCTCTACGAGCGTGACTGCTCGGTCCAGCGGCGCAACCAGAAGGTCGTGGAACGCGCCCCCGCCCCCTACCTCTCCGAGGCGCAGCGCGAGGAGATCTGCGAGCTCGGCCGCCGCATCTGCGCCCACGTGAACTACGAATGCGCCGGCACGGTCGAGTTCCTGATGGATATGGACACCGGCAAGTTCTACTTCATCGAGGTGAACCCCCGCGTGCAGGTCGAACACACGGTGACCGAAGAGGTCACCGGCATCGACATCGTGCAGGCCCAGATCATGATCGCCGAAGGCAAGAGCCTGGCCGAGGCCACCGGCAAGGCCAGCCAGTACGACATCCGCCTGACCGGTCACGCGCTGCAGTGCCGCATCACCACCGAGGATCCGCAGAACAACTTCATCCCCGATTACGGCCGCATCTCGGCCTACCGTTCGGCCACCGGGATGGGCATCCGGCTGGACGGCGGCACGGCCTATGCGGGCGGCGTGATCACCCGCTACTACGACTCGCTGCTGGTCAAGGTCACGGCAAAGGCGCCCACCCCCGAGGCGGCGATCCGGCGGATGGACCGGGCGCTGCGTGAATTCCGCATCCGGGGCGTCAGCACGAACATCGACTTCGTGATCAACCTGCTGCGGCATCCGACCTTCCTCAACAACCAGTACTCTACCCGGTTCATCGACGAGACCGCGGAGCTGTTCGATTTCAAGAAGCGGCGCGACCGGGGCACCAAGGTGCTGACCTACATCGCCGACATCACCGTCAACGGGCACCCCGAGACCAAGGGCCGCGCCCTGCCCCCGGCCGAGGCCAAGCCCGCGCGTCCGCCCGCCCGGCGGGTGGAGACGCCGCCCTCCGGCACCCGCAACCTGCTGGAGGAGAAGGGCCCGCAGGCGGTGGCCGACTGGATGGCGGCGCAGAAACAGGTGCTGATCACCGACACCTCCATGCGCGACGGGCACCAGTCCCTGCTGGCCACGCGGATGCGCTCGCTCGACATGATCCGGGTGGCCCCGGCCTATGCGGCGAACCTGCCGCAGCTCTTTTCCGTGGAATGCTGGGGCGGGGCGACCTTCGACGTGGCCTACCGGTTCCTGCAGGAATGCCCCTGGCAGCGGCTGCGCGACCTGCGCGCCCGGATGCCAAACCTGATGACCCAGATGCTGCTGCGCGGGTCGAACGGCGTGGGTTACACCAACTACCCCGACAACGTGGTGCAGTTCTTCGTCCGGCAGGCGGCCGAAAGCGGCGTCGACGTCTTCCGCGTCTTCGACAGCCTGAACTGGGTGGAGAACATGCGCGTCGCCATGGACGCGGTGCAGGAGGCGGGCAAGATCTGCGAGGGCACGATCTGCTATACCGGCGACATCCATGACCCGGACCGGTCGAAGTACGACCTCAAGTACTACGTCGCCATGGGCAAGGAGCTGCGCGAGGCCGGCGCCCACGTGCTGGGCCTCAAGGACATGGCGGGGCTGCTGAAGGCGCCCGCCGCCGGGCCGCTGGTCCGGGCGCTGAAGGAAGAGGTCGGGCTGCCCATCCACTTCCACACCCACGACACCTCCGGCGCCGCCATCGCCACGGTGCTGGCGGCGGCGGATGCCGGGGTGGACGCGGTGGATGCCGCGATGGACGCGCTGTCCGGCAACACCTCGCAGCCCACGCTGGGCTCGATCGTCGAAGCGCTGCGCTTTACCGAGCGGGACACCGGCCTCGACATGTCGGCGATCCGCGAGATCTCCAACTACTGGGAAGCGGTGCGCAACGACTATGCCGCCTTCGAGAGCGGGATGCAGGCCCCGGCGTCGGAGGTCTACCTGCACGAGATGCCGGGCGGCCAGTTCACCAACCTCAAGGCGCAGGCGCGTTCCATGGGGCTGGAGGAGCGCTGGCACGAGGTGGCCAAGACCTATGCCGACGTGAACATGATGTTCGGCGATATCGTCAAGGTTACGCCCTCGTCCAAGGTGGTGGGCGACATGGCCCTGATGATGGTGAGCCAGGGCCTGACCCGGGCCGAGGTGGAGGACCCGAAAAAGGACATCTCCTTCCCCGATTCCGTGATCGACATGATGAAGGGCAATCTGGGCCAGCCCCCGGGCGGCTGGCCGAAGGACATCCAGAAGAAAGTGCTCAAGGGCGAAAAACCCCTCACCGACCGGCCGGGCAAGCACGTCAAGCCGGTGGACGTGGAGGCCAAGCGCAAGGAGCTGCAGGATCTCTTCCCCGAGGTGGAGTTCGACGACGAGGACCTGAACGGCTACCTGATGTATCCCAAGGTCTTCACCGACTACGTGGCCCGGCACGAGGATTACGGCCCGGTCCGGTCGCTGCCCACGCGCACCTTCTTCTACGGGATGGAGCCCGGTGACCAGATCACCGCCGAGATCGACCCCGGCAAGACGCTGGAGATCCGGCTGCAGGCGGTGGGCGAGACCACAGAGGACGGGCAGGTCCGCGTGTTCTTCGAGCTGAACGGCCAGCCCCGGGTGATCCGGGTGCCCAACCGCTCGGCCACCGGGGCGCAGGCGGCGCGGCCCAAGGCGGAGATCGGCAACGCGAAACATGTGGCGGCGCCGATGCCGGGGGTCGTGGCCTCGGTCGCGGTGCAGGTGGGCCAGGCGGTGGAACAGGGCGACATGCTGCTGACCATCGAGGCGATGAAGATGGAGACGGGCCTGCATGCCGAGCATGACGGCACGGTCAAGGCGGTCCATGTCCAGCCCGGCGCCCAGATCGACGCCAAGGACCTGCTGGTCGAATTCGAGTGAGACGGCGAAGGGCGGCGCCCGGTCTTGCGCGCCGCCCCTTGCCGATATCCCCGAAAAGACTTTTAAAGTAAAAGTCTTAGCAAAAGTCTTACTTCAAGACTTTTCTATTCCGCCGCCTCGGGCGCATCCGCGTAATCCTCCATCGGCGGGCAGATGCAGACGAGGTTCCGGTCTCCCCAGACATTGTCCACCCGGTTCACCGGCGGCCAGTACTTGTCCACCCGGAAGGCCCCTGCCGGAAAGCACCCCGCCTCGCGGCTGTAGGGCCGGTCCCAGTCGCCCACCAGGTCCTCGACCGTGTGCGGCGCGTTCTTCAGCGGGTTGTTTTCGGCATCCATCCGCCCCGCCTCGATCTCGGCGATCTCCTCGCGGATCGCCAGCATGGCGTCGCAGAAGCGGTCGAGCTCGGCCTTGGTCTCGCTCTCCGTCGGCTCCACCATCAGCGTGCCGGGGATGGGGAAGGACATGGTCGGCGCATGAAAGCCGTTGTCGATCAGCCGCTTGGCGATGTCGTCGACGCTCACCCCGGCGGATTTCTCGAAGGGCCGGGTGTCGATGATGCATTCATGCGCCACCCGCCCGGTCGGCCCCTTGTAGAGCACGTCAAAGGCCCCTTCGAGCCGCTTGGCGATGTAGTTGGCGTTCAGGATCGCCACCCGCGTCGCCTGGGTCAGCCCCTCGCCGCCCATCAGCAGGCAATAGGCGTAGGAGATCGGCAGGATCGAGGGCGAGCCGTAGGGCGCGGCGCTGACCGGCCCTTCGGTGCCGCCGGTCGCGGGATGGCCCGGCAGGTGCGGCGCCAGATGCGCCTTCACCCCGATGGGTCCCATGCCCGGACCGCCGCCGCCATGCGGGATGCAGAAGGTCTTGTGCAGGTTCAGGTGGCTCACGTCACCGCCGAGGTCCGCCGGCCGCGACAGCCCGACCATGGCGTTCATGTTGGCCCCGTCGATATAGACCTGCCCGCCGTGGTCGTGCGTGATCTCGCAGACCGTCATCACCGTCTCCTCGAAGACGCCGTGGGTCGAGGGATAGGTGATCATGCAGCCGGCAAGCTCGGCCGAATGCTTCTCGGCCTTGGCGCGGAAATCCTCGAGGTCGATATCCCCGTTCGCGGCGGATTTCACCGGCACCACCTTCCAGCCCACCATCTGGGCCGAGGCCGGGTTGGTGCCATGCGCGGACATCGGGATGAGGCAGACATTGCGATGCCCCTCTCCTTTCGCGCGGTGCCAGGCGGCGATGGTCAGCAGCCCCGCATATTCCCCCTGCGCGCCCGAATTGGGCTGCATGGAAAAGGCATCATAGCCGGTGATCTGGCACAGCTTGTCCGACAGGTCCCCGATCAAATGCGCATAGCCCTGCGCCTGGTCCTTCGGCGCAAAGGGATGCATCATCGCGAATTCGCGCCAGGAGATCGGCATCATCTCCACCGCGGCGTTCAGCTTCATGGTGCAGGAGCCCAAGGGGATCATCGCCCGGTCGAGCGCGAGGTCCCGGTCGGCCAGCCGCCGCATGTAGCGCATCATCTCTGTCTCGGCCCGGTTCATGTGAAAGACCGGGTGGGTCAGGTAGTCGGAGGTCCTGAGCGAGGCGTCGGGCATCCGGTATTTCGGCGTGAAATCCTCATCCGCCCGCTCGATCCCGAAGGCGCGCCAGACCGCCTCGATCGTGGCCGGGCGCGTGGCCTCGTCGATGGCGATGCCCACGCGTGTTTCGCCCACCCGGCGCAGGTTCACGCCCTCCTTCACCGCATGTTGCAGCACGCCCCGCTGGAACAGCCCAACATCCACCGTGATCGTGTCGAAGAAGCCGCCCGCCGGGTCCACCTTGAAGCCCGCGGCCTCCAGCCCCTCGGCCAGCCGCACGGTCTTGCGGTGGATGCGCTGCGCGATGGCCTTGAGCCCCTCGGGCCCGTGAAAGACGGCGTACATGGAGGCCATGACCGCCAGCAGCGCCTGCGCCGTGCAGACGTTCGACGTGGCTTTCTCCCGGCGGATATGCTGTTCGCGCGTCTGCAGCGCCAGCCGGTAGGCGCGGTTGCCCCGGCTGTCGATGGACACGCCCACCAGCCGCCCCGGCATGGCGCGCTTCATCGACTCGCGGCAGGCCATGTAGCCCGCATGAGGCCCGCCATAGCCCATCGGCACGCCGAACCGCTGGGCCGAGCCCACGGCGATGTCGGCACCCATCGCGCCCGGCTCCTTCAGCAGGGTCAGCGCCATCGGATCGGCCGAAACGACGCCCACCGCGCCCGCCGCGTGCAGCGCCTCCATCTGCGGAGTGAAGTCGCGCACGTGGCCGTAGGTGCCGGGATACTGGAAGAGCGCGCCAAAGACCTTTTCGGCCTCCAGCTTGTCGGGGTTGCCGACGATCACCTCGATCCCCAGCGGCGCCGCGCGGGTCTGCACCACGGCGATGTTCTGCGGGTGGCAGTCGCGGTCCACGAAGAAGGCCTTCGCCTTCGACTTTGCCACGCGCTGCGCCATGGTCATCGCCTCGGCACAGGCGGTGGATTCGTCCAGCAGCGAGGCATTGGCGATCTCCAGCCCGGTGAGGTCGGAAATCATCGTCTGGAAGTTCAGCAGCGCCTCCAGCCGGCCCTGGCTGATCTCCGGCTGGTAGGGCGTATAGGCGGTGTACCAGGCCGGGTTCTCCAGGATGTTGCGCTGGATCGCCGGCGGCGTGACCGTGCCGTGGTATCCCTGCCCGATCAGCGAGCGCAGCACCTCGTTCTGCCCCGCCACCTCGCGCATGTGGTGCAGCATCTCGCGCTCCGACTTGGGCCGCCCCCAGTCGAGCGGCTCCTTCTGGCGGATCGCCTTGGGCACGGTGTCGTCGATCAGCGCGTCGAGGCTGCCTGCGCCCACGGTGCGCAGCATCTGCTCCATCTCCGAGGGCGAGGGCCCGATATGGCGGCGGTTGGCGAAATCGTAGGGCAGGTAATCGGTTGGCACGAACGGCATGTCTGGCCTCTCAGTGGTCGACGACGTTGATCAGGTTTCCCGCGGGGTCGCGGAAGAAGAAGCGGCGCAGGCCCCATGGCTCGTCCACGGGGCCGTGGACGATCTCGCAGCCCTCGGCGCGCAGCGCGGTCTCGGCGGCGGCAAGGTCGGTCACGCCGACGGAGATCGCCGGCAGCTCGGTGCCCGAGCCCCCTTCGGCGGCGGCGTGAAGCTCCACCTTCTGGGTGCCGCCGCTTTCGAGGAAGGCGATCCAGCCCATGTCCAGCGGCAGGTCCAGCCCGAAGACACGGGCATAGAACGCCGCCAGGGCCCCCGGATCGGGCGCGCGCAGATTGGCGACGATCCGGGTGACGGCGACGGGCGGCCTAGTCGCCGATGAAGTCATTGTAGGCGGCCTCGTCCATCAGCTCGTCCATCTGCGACGGGTCGGCCGCCTTGAGCTTGAAGAACCAGGCGTCGCCGGTCGGGTCCTCGTTGACCTTGCCGGGATCCTCGACCAGCGCCTCGTTCACCTCCGTCACCTCGCCGTCGATCGGCGCGAGGATGTCCGAGGCGGCCTTGACGCTTTCGATCACGACGCATTCGTCGTCCTTGCTCACGGTCTGGCCGACCTCGGGCAGTTCGACGAAAACCACGTCGCCCAGCTGTTCGGCGGCGTATTCGGTGATGCCCACGACCACCACGTCATCCTCGACGCGCAGCCATTCATGTTCCTCGGTGTATTTCATCTGTCCCTGGGTCTCCTGTCGGTCTCTGGACGTCTCTATCGCTTGAAATTGGCCGGCACGAAAGGCAGCGGGGCCACCTCCACCGGCAGTCTTTTTCCCCGCACCTCGCCCCAGAGCGCGGTGCCGGGATCGCTCATCGCGGCGGGAACGTAGCCCATGGCCACCGGCCCGCCGACGCTGGGGCCGAAACCGCCGGAGGTGACCTGCCCCACCTGGGCGCCGCCCTCCTCGCGGTCGTAAAGCGCCACGCCTTCGCGCATCGGCGCGCGGCCCTGCGGCTTCAAGCCCACGCGGCGGCGGTCGGTTCCCTGCGTGATCTCGCGCAGCACGCGCTCCGCGCCGGGAAAGCCGCCCTCGCGCGCGCCACCCGACCGCCGGGCCATCTGGACCGCCCAGGTGAGCGCGGCCTCCACCGGGCTGGTCGTCTCGTCGATGTCGTGACCATAGAGGCAGAGCCCGGCCTCCAGCCGCAGCGAATCCCGCGCGCCAAGGCCGATGGGCGCTACTGCCTCGTGCTCCAGCAGGGCGCGGGCCAGCGGTTCGGCGGCCGCCACCGGCACCGAGATCTCGAAGCCGTCCTCGCCGGTATAGCCCGACCGTGACACCCAGCAGGGCGCGCCCGCGAGCTCCATATCCGCCACGTCCATGAAGCGCATGTCGCGCGCGGCTTCGTTCAACCCGGCGAGAACCGCCTCCGCCTCCGGGCCCTGCAGCGCCAGCAGCGCGCGGTCCTCCACCGGCTCGACACTGACGCCCGCGGGTTCCAGCGCGTCGCGCATATGGGCGATATCGGCCTCCTTGCAGGCGGCGTTGACCACGAGCAGCAGGTGGTCGCCGCGATTGGCAACCATCAGGTCATCGAGCAGGCCGCCCGCGTCACTGGTGAAGAAGGCATAGCGCTGCCGCCCCTCGCCCAGGCCCGTGACGTCCTGCGGCACCAGCCGCTCCAGCGCGGCGGCGGCATCCTCCCCGCGCAGGATCACCTGGCCCATGTGGCTGACGTCGAAAAGACCCGCGCGGGCGCGACAGTGAAGATGCTCCTTCATCACGCCCAGCGGATATTGCACCGGCATCTCGTAGCCGGCAAAGGGCACCATCTTGGCGCCAAGTTCGAGATGCAGGTCGTGCAGCGGCACCCGGCCGAGTTCCGTCATGAGGCGTCCTCTTCAGCGCCGGGTCCCGATCTGACAGGCGTTCGCCGGCATCGCGATCACGCAAGCCACCGGCCTGCGCAGGATGCCCCCTCTGTCCTTCTGCCTGAGATCGTTATCCCTTCGGCGGGCGCGCGGAACGCCACTCTCCAGAGTTCATGTCATCGGACCGGTCCCTGGGCCTGAGAGTTTCCGGGGCGGTTGCTCCTTCGGCACCGGCGCTTGGCCGGTTCTCCCGTTCCGATGCGAAAACCATATCAGCCCGCCCGGCACTGGCAAGCCCCCGCTTTGTGTACATGCCGGCGGGATCGGGCCCCGTGTCGGGGGGCCGGGAAATCCGGCAGATCACGCCGCGCCGCCTGCGTGGACGGCCCCTGCACCCCGCGCCACGGGCCGGGCATCGCCGAAAGCGGTCGCGCCCGGGCGCCCGCGGCGTATGCATGCGCTCAGGCGGGAACCGCCGCCCGGGACCGTCCGGCGCAGGCGTCCGGGGTGAGAATCTTCAGCAGTCCGTCATTGCCGCAGACCAGCGCATCGAGCGTGATGTCGTCGAGATGCGCGAAGAACGCCTCGGCCGCGTCGCGCAGCGCCAGCCGCAGCCGGCAATCGGCGCGCAGCGGGCAGCTGTTGTCGGCATCCGCAAAGCATTCGGCCAGCGGCACCGGCCCCTCCAGCGCGCGAAAGATCTCGCCCACACGGATATCCGTGGCGGGCCGGGCCAGCCGCATGCCGCCTCTGCGCCCCCGCTGGGTCTGCAGCACGCCGAGGCGGCCCAGCCGGTTCACCACCTGCGCCAGGTGATTTTCCGAGATGTGGCAGCAGGCGGCGATCTCCGACTTGGTGGTCAGACGGTCGGGATTGGCGGCGCAGTACATCAGCAGGCGGATCGCGATGTTGGTTCTCTTGGTGACACGCATTCCGGGTCCTCCCCTCGCTCGGTTCCCGCCCATACTGGCAGGCCGGCAAAAAGAGCGAATTGACATGCATCAACAGAATGTCAGGTTCGTCGCCATGCAGGATCCCTATTTCTTCGGCTATGGCAGCCTCGTGAACCGCGCCACCCACGACTATTCCGCCGCCCACCCCGCACGGGTGAAGGGCTGGCGCCGGGTGTGGCGTCATACCGACCTTCGGCCCATCGCCTTCCTCACCGCCGAGCCCGATAGCGAGGCCGAGATCGACGGGCTCATCGCCTCGGTGCCCGGCGGCGACTGGGCGGTGCTGGACGAGCGCGAAACCGGCTACGATCGCGTGGGGATCGACACGGTCACCCACGCGCTGGAGCGCCCGGTCGACGTGGCGATGTACCATATCCCCGAGGGCAAGCATGCCCGCCCCGACCGGGATCACCCGCTGCTGCTGAGCTATGTCGACGTGGTCTTCCAGGGCTATCTCAACGAATACGGAGAGGCCGGGCTCGCGCATTTCGTCGAGACCACGGGCGGATGGAAGGCCCCGCTTCTCGACGACCGCGACGCGCCCCGCTACCCGCGCCACCAGCCGCTGACCCGGCGCGAGCGCGAGATCTTCGACGACATCCTCGCCGATCTGCCGCTGACCCGGATTCGCGACCGCTAACCCGCCAGAACACGTCCCACCGCGGGGGTAACGCGAGCGCGCTAGGGCTGGACAGCCGCCGGGAAAAGGCCAGTTAATGGCACCGGCCGCCGTGTCCCGAGGAACCCGATGCTGTCCAGCAAGCTGTTGACCCTGCTCCGTTACACCCGAACGCTCTGGGTCAGGGTCGTCCTCATCTCGCTGCTGTCGCTCGCCGCGGCCTTGCTCGCGCCGCTGCTGTCGCCGCTGTTGCCCGAGCGGCTGGTCGACCGGCTCGACCGCAATGCGGTGATGCCGGTGCTGACGATCCTCGCCTCGTCGATGCTGGCGGTGACGACCTTCTCGCTCAACGTCATGGTGGGCGCCTACCGGGCCGCGCAGTCGCAGGCCACGCCGCGCAGCTACCGCGTGCTGCTGGAGGACACGACCACCCAGAACGCTCTGGCCACCTTCACCGGCGCCTTCATCTTCTCGCTGACCGCCATCATCCTGTTCCGCGCCCAGGTCTACGACCGCGCGGCCTCTGTCACCGTCTTCGGCTTCACCATCCTCGTGGTGGTGCTGATCGTGCTGGCGATCCTGCGCTGGATCGACCACCTGACGCATCTGGGCTCCATGGATCACACGCTGGACACGCTGGACCGGCGCGCCCGGGCGCCGCTCGACAGCCTGTCCCGCACGCCGCATATGGGTGGCCTCGCTCCGGTCGAACATCTGCCGGAGGGCGCGACGCCGCTCTGCGCCCCGCGCGGGGGCTATGTCCAGATCGTCGACGTCATGGCGCTGCAGGAAAAGGCCGAGGAACACGATCTGCGCATCCACCTCCTCGTCCTGCCGGGAAGCCATGTCATGCGGGACGACGTGCTGGCGTGGATGGAGGGCGGCACGGACGCGGCGGCGGAGGACGCGCTCTCCGGCTTCACCATCGGCGACATCCGCACCTTCGAGCAGGATGCCCGCTATGGCCTGGTCGTGCTGAGCGAGATCGCGATCCGCGCCCTGTCCCCCGGGGTGAACGACCCCGGCACGGCGATCGACGTGATCGACCGGCTGCACCGCCTGCTCTGGGAACGCCCCGAGCACGGGACCGGCCGCGACGACCGCGAAGACGGCACGCCCAGGGATGACGGGCCCGATTGCGACCGCGTCCACGTGCCGGAACTGACTGCCGGGGACCTGGTTGATGCGGCCTTCGGCGCGCTGACCTTCGATGCCGCCGCGCGGCCCGACGTGGCGCTGCGGCTGGCCCATGTGCTGGCGGCCCTGTCGCGCGAGGGGCAATGGCGCGACCGGGGCCCGGCGCGCCGGCTCGGGCGCCACCTGCGCGATCGCTGCGACGAGCAATTGCTGCTCGACCACGACAAGGCGCCGGTCCGCGACGCCCTGTCCTGAGCCGCGGCTCCCCGCGATCGGCAGGGGTCAAATCTCCAGCTTTGCTTCCGCTTCGGCCAGGAGGACGGTACCCGGCACGTCGCGGTCAGTGAATCACGCAGTGGTCGGGGCCGTCAGTCCGGGCGGCCGAGCCGACGACAAGACGCCCAGCGACGGTGCAGCCTTCCATTCGACACCCGATCAGAGCCCCAGCGCGGCCTCCGCCTCGGCCAGCGGGACGGTGCCCGGCTCGGAGCGGTCGGCGACCATGCGCGCGGCGCGGCGGGTGAACCACGCATTGGCCGGAGCCTGCAGCCCGTGCAGCCGCGCCAACAGCGCGATCTCCCCGTTGAGGTAGTCGGTCTCGATCGACGCCGTCCCGCGCAGCAGGCTCTGGACCGAGGAGGAGCCCGCCCACTTCACGTCGGCGATATCGACGATCTTGAGGTAGCGGTCCCGGCGCGGATCGGCGCCGCTCACGTCCTTCCAGGCGATACCGGCGCCTTCCAGCACGGCACGCGCCTCCTCTTGCAGACGGGCGTCGATGGCGCGGGTGTTCTCCTGCATGCCGATCGTCGCCTGCACCGCGTTGCGCAGGTTGAGCAGCAGCTTGCCGTACTTGCTGGCCATCACGTCGGGCGCCACGAAAGCCGCGATATTGGCGGTGTTCAGCGCCTCGGACAGCCGCTCGTCATCCGCGTCGGAACCCGCAGGGTAACGGCCGATATCGAAAAGCCCGTGGCAGGGCGTGCTGAAACAGGCCACCTCGCCGGGCACGAGGAACTGGGCGGGCATCATCACCGTAACCCCGTGGACATTGGGAAAGCGCCGCAGCGCCAGGCGCTCGTTCTCCACCCCGTTCTGCAGGCAGAAGAGCGGCTGATCATCCATGCCGGCGGCGCGCAGATCCTCCATCGCCTGCAGGCTGTGCTGGGTCTTGGTCGCGAGCAGCACCACGTCGTCGGGCCGGAACTCGACCTCCGAGGGCGAGCCCACGCAGTCGAAACGCGCCGTCCGCGTGCCCTCGGGCGTGCGCAGGGTCAGCCCGCCCTCGCGGATCGCGTCCAGCTGCGCGCCGCGGGCGATGCCCAGCACCTCCTGCCCCGCCAGCGCGAGGGCCGCCGCCACCGTGCCGCCGATGGCCCCCAGTCCAAGTATGATCACCCGCATCGCATCCGCCTTTCTGCCTGCCCGCATCGTCGCGGCGCAGACTGGCTAATCGGGGCGCGGGAGGCAATCAGCCTGTCCTCGCCCCCGGGTGGTAGCGGATCACTCGGCCGGCTCGACCGCCGGCACCGCCTTGAGATAGGCGGCGATCGCGGCCCGGTCGGCATCACTGAGCCGGGCGGTGTTCTCCACGACCTCGGCCATCTCGCCGCCCGCCGTGTCGAAATCCGGGGTGAAGCCCGACTTCAGGTATTCCGCGATCTCGCCCGCCGACCAGGTCAGCCCGCCGGGGGTGATGTCGGGGATCCGGCCCTTGCCAGAGGGATGCGGCGCCCCGCCCAGCCAGCGCGAGCGGTCGCTGCCCCCCAGTGCGTTGCGCGGCGTGTGGCATTCGCCGCAATGGCCCAGCGCCTCCACCAGGTAGCGACCATGTTCGACCTGCTCGCCCTTTGCCCCGTTCAGCACCCAGTCGTCGTCGAGGAACAGGAACTTCCAGCCGCCGAGGTTGCGCCGGATGGAGAACGGGAAGGCCACGTCATGCGCCCGGCTTTTTGCCTCCGACGCCGGGAGCGTCTGCATGTAGGCGTAGAGATCGGCCACGTCCTGCGGGTCGGCCCGGATATAGGTGGTGTAGGGAAAGGCCGGGAAGTAATGCGCCCCCGAGGGCGAGACGCCCCGTTTCACCGCGTTGGCGAAATCGGTCAGGCTCCAGCCGCCGATGCCCGCCGGGCCGGGCGAAATGTTGGGCGAGATGAAGGTGCCGAACCCGGTCTCGAACCGCTGGCCGCCCGACAGGACCGGGGGCCAGGCCGGCTCTGCCTCCGGGTCGGTGTGACAGGAGGCGCAGCCGGCCGCGGCGAGGATCGTTTCGCCCCGCGCGGCATCGCCCTCCAGCCCCTCGAAGGTGGCGGCCTCCACCATCTGCGGGCGGGTCACGTACCAGTAGACGGCGGCACCGATCAGGATCAGGGCCCCCAGCCAGGTCAGCAGGCGCATCTCGTGTCTCCTCGGATCGCGGAACGTGGTCGCCCCGAACCTTGCCCAGATCCGCCGCTGCGCCAAGCCCCTTCCCCTGCGGCGCGGACAGGCGAGGCCGCCCCGGGCGCCGCGCTGGCCCCGCCCTGCGCGGGCTCACCGCCCGCCCGCGGCCAAGGCTCACATCGCCGTGACTGCCGCCGAAGCGGGCAGGCCCTGCGAGCGCCTCCCCCGCCCGCCGATGCAAGCCGACGTCGATTCGCGCATCCGCTTGACGAGGTCCCTTCCCCGCCGCAGGTTCCGCGCATGGAACACAGCAACGCCCTGCGCGAGATCATCGAAGAGCCCGACCTGGGCATCACCCTGTCCGATGGCTGCCGTCTTTCGGCCCGGGTCTGGCGGCCCGCCGATGCCGAGGACGCGCCGGTGCCGGTCATCCTCGAATACCTGCCCTACCGCAAGCGCGACGGCACCGCGGCGCGGGATTCGCTGACCCATCCCTGGTTCGCCAAGCGGGGCTACGCGGCGGTGCGCGTCGATATGCGCGGCAACGGCGACAGCCAGGGCGTGATGGAGGACGAATACGCCGCGCAGGAGCAGGCCGACGGGCTGGAGGTGCTGCGCGCGCTGGCCGCCCAGCCCTGGTGCGACGGCAATATCGGCATGATTGGCATCTCATGGGGCGGGTTCAATTCGCTGCAGATGGCCGCGCTTGAGCCGCCGGAGCTCAAGGCGATCATCACGCTCTGCTCCACCGTCGACCGCTTTGCCGACGACATCCACTACAAGGGCGGCTGCCTGCTGAACGAGAACCTCGGCTGGGGATCGACCATGTGGGCCTATTCCTCGCGCCCGCCCGACCCGGCGCTGGTCGGCGACGACTGGAAGCGCATGTGGCTGCAACGGCTGGAGGCGGAGCCGTTCCTGACCTCGACCTGGCTGCGCCACCAGCGGCGGGATGCCTACTGGGAACACGGGTCCGTCTGCGAGGATTACTCCAGGCTCAAGGCCAAGGTCCTGGCCGTCGGCGGCTGGGGCGACGCCTACAAGAACGCGGTGCCGCAGCTGGTGCAGAACGTGCCCGGCACCAAGGGGATCGTGGGCCCCTGGATCCACAAGTACCCGCATTTCGCCGTCCCCGAGCCGCGGATCGGCTTCCTGCAGGAGGCGCTGCGCTGGTGGGACCGCTGGCTCAAGGGCGTGGAGAACGGGGCCGAGGATGACCCCGCCTATTCCATGTACCTGATGGACGGGCTGCGGCCGGCGACCTGGTACACCGAGCGTCCCGGCCGGTGGATCACCGAGGATGCCTGGCCCGGCAGCCCCGAGATGCGCGAGATGAAGCTCGGCGGTGACGGCAGCCTCGGCGGCGCGGGCGGCGAGCTGGGCCTGCCCGTGGCCTCGCCGCAGACCTGCGGCATGGCGGCGGGCGAATATTGCGCCATCTGGCTGGGACCGGAGATGCCCGGGGACCAGCGGGGCGACGATGCCATGTCGGTCTGTTTCACCTCGGACCCGCTGGAGGCGGCGACCGACGTGGTGGGCGCGCCGGTGATCCGTCTGCGCCTGCGCTCGGACAAGCCGCAGGGCCAGATCGCGGTGCGGCTCAACCACCTCCACCCCGATGGCGCGTCGAGCCGAATCACCTACGGCGTGCTCAACCTGAGCCACCGCGAGTCCCATGCCGACCCCGCGGCCCTCACGCCGGGCGAGCCGGTGGAGATCACCCTGCCGCTCGATCACATTGCCTACCGCGTGCCCGAGGGGCACCGCATCCGCGTGGCGATCTCCAACGCCTATTGGCCGCTGCTCTGGCCGGCACCCGAGGCTGCTGAACTGACGCTTCTGGAGGGGGCGCTGGACCTGCCCGTGCGGGCCACGGCGGAGGGCGAGGAACGGGCCTTTCCGCCCCCCGAGGCCGAAACGCCCTGGCAGACCGAGACCCTGCGCGAGCCGCAGAACAGCCGGCGCGTGGTCACCGACATGGGCTCGGGGCTGGTCACGCTGGAGATCATGGACGATTTCGGACGCCGCCGGGACAGCGATCACGGGCTGGAAAGCGGCAGCGTGGCGCGCGAATGGTGGGTGATCCATCCCGACGATCCGCTCTCGGCCCGCGGCCGCACCCACTGGACCGAGGAATCGGGACGGGGCGACTGGCAGGTGCGGACCGAGACCTTCGCCGAGATGTGGTCCGACGCGACGCATTTCCACCTGACCGGCCGCGTGGAGGCCTGGGCCGGCGAGGAACTGGTCTATGCGCGCGACGTCGAGGACCGTATTCCCCGCGATCATTTGTGAGCATCTGCCGCCACGGCGGGTAATTGTCACATAACCGAGACGAAGTTTTTCCTTGAAGCCCGGGTCTCAATCGGCATTGTTGACTCGTCAGTCAAGAAAACGGGGAGCAGAGGGCGGCTGACTCGGGCGCCTTCATTTGACGATCAACAATAAGACGTCCGTCGCGTGCGGCCCTGCCGCGCCGCCAGATCCTGCACCCCGAGGACCCGGACCAAAGGACGACCAGGGAGTTTACGACATGAAAGACCAACTCGAATACCTCAAGCGGCAGGTTCAGATGAACCGCATGTCGCGCCGCGCCTTCCTCGGCCGTGTTTCCGCGCTGGGGGTCGGTGCCGCCATGGCCAACACCATGCTCGCCACCTCGCTGCGCGCCCAGACCCCGCAGAAGGGCGGCACGATCCGCGTCGGCATCCAGGGCGGCGCGTCCTCGGACAGCCTCGACCCGGCGCTGGCCACCAATGCCACCGCGACCTCGGTCCTGCGCCTCTGGGGCGAGCCGCTGCTGGAGCTTGACCCGCAGGGCGGGCTCGAGGCGAAGGTCGCCGAAAGCTACGAAGCCTCCGACGACGCCAAGATCTGGCGTTTCAAGATCCGCGACGGCATTACCTTCTCCAACGGCAAGGACGTCACCGCCGAGGACGTGCTGGCCACGATGGAGCGCCACTCGGGCGAGGACACCAAGTCCGGCGCGCTGGGCATCATGCGCGGCATCAAGTCCATGTCGGTCGAGGGCAACACCTTCATCGTCGAGCTTGACCAGCCCAACGCCGACCTGCCCTACCTGATGACCGACTACCACCTGATCATCCAGCCCAACGGCGGCAAGGACGATCCGACGGCGGCCATCGGCACCGGCCCCTACGTGCTGCAGACGGTGGACATGGGCGTCCGCTTCGTCGCCACCAAGCGCGACGATTACTGGGGCGACCTGGGCCATGCCGACACGATCGAGTTCACGGTGATCAACGACGACACCGCCCGCATGGCCGCGCTGCAATCGGGCCAGGTGGACATGGTCAACCGCGTGCCTCCGCGCACCGCGAACCTGGTGGGCCGCGCGCCCAACATCGACATCCGCACCACCTCGGGTCCGGGCCATTACGTGTTCATCATGCATTGCAACACCGCGCCCTTCGACAATTACGACCTGCGGATGGCGCTGAAATACGCCATCAACCGCGAGGAGATGGTCGAGAAGATCCTCTTCGGCTACGGCTCGGTGGGCAACGACACGCCGATCAACTCCTCCTACCCGCTCTACACCCCGCTGGAGCAGCGCAGCTACGATCCCGACAAGGCCAAGCACCATTACAAGAAGTCGGGTCACGAAGGCTCCATCCTTCTGCGCACCTCCGACAACTCCTTCCCGGGGGCTCCGGACGCCGCGGCGCTCTTCCAGCAATCGGCCAGCGCCGCCGGCATCAACATCGACATCAAGCGCGAGCCCAACGACGGCTACTGGTCGGAAGTCTGGAACGCCAAGCCGTTCTGCACCTCCTACTGGGGCGGCCGCCCGACCCAGGACGCGATGTTCTCCACCGCCTACCTCTCGACGGCGGACTGGAACGACACCCGGTTCTTCAACGACCGCTTCGACGAGCTGCTGTTCAAGGCGCGCGCCGAGCTGGACGAGCAGAAGCGCAAGGAGATGTATGCCGAGATGTCCATGCTGGTGCATGACAAGGGCGGCCTGATCCTGCCGATGTTCAACGACTTCGTGGACGGCGTGTCGGATCGCGTCGCCGGCTGGGAGGACGCCAAGGTCGGCTTCGAGCTCAACAACTTCTACGCTCCGATGAAAATGTGGGTGGCCGCCTGATATGGGCCTCGTCGGAAAACTTCTGGCCCAGCGCATCGCGCTGGGCCTTCTGCTTCTGTTCCTGGTCTCGATCCTGATCTTCGTCGGAACGCAGATCCTGCCAGGCGACGTGGCCCAATCCGTCCTGGGCCAGTCCGCGACCCCCGAGGCGCTTGCCAACCTGCGCGCCGAGATGGGGCTCGACCAGCCCGCCATCACCCGCTACTTCGCCTGGCTCGGCGGCGTCCTGACCGGCGATCTCGGCACCGCGCTGACCTCGGGACAGGACATCGCGACCAGCATCGCGGGACGGCTGGCCAACACGCTCTTCCTCGCCTTCTGGGCCGCGCTGATCTCGGTGCCGCTGGCGATCTTCCTCGGCCTGCTGGCCGTGCGCTACCGCGACCGCTGGCCCGACAAGCTGATCTCGGCCGTGACGCTCGCCTCGATCTCGATCCCGGAATTCCTCATCGGCTACCTGCTGATGTACTTCATCGGGGTCAAGCTCGGCTGGGCGCCCTCGGTGGCCACGATCTACGACAGCATGTCATTGGGCGAGAAGCTCCAGGCGATCGCCCTGCCGGTCGCCGTGCTGACACTGGTGGTGCTGGCGCACATGATGCGCATGACCCGCGCCGCGATCCTGAACGTGATGCAATCCGCCTACGTGGAGACGGCCGAGCTCAAGGGCCTGTCGATGTTCAAGATCATCTGGCGCCACGCCTTCCCGAACTCGATCGCCCCCATCGTCAACGTGGTGATGCTGAACCTCGCCTACCTGGTGGTCGGCGTCGTCGTGGTCGAGGTCGTCTTCACCTATCCCGGGATGGGACAATACCTCGTCGACCACGTGTCCAAGCGTGACGTGCCGGTGGTGCAGGCCTGCGGGCTGATCTTCGCCGCGGTCTATATCGGGCTGAACATGGTCGCCGACATCGTCTCGATCCTCGCCAACCCGCGGCTGAGGCACCCGAAATGAAGTACATTCCCCTTTCCGCCCTGGTCGGGCTGGCGATCACAGCCGCCTATTTCCTCATGGCGCTCTTCGCGCCGGTCATCTCGCCCTACGGCATGGCCGAAGTGGTCGGCTCCGTCTGGGAGCCCTCCTCGGCCGAGCACCTGCTGGGTACCGACAATATCGGCCGCGACCTGCTGAGCCGGATGATCTATGGCGGCCGCACCACGATCTTCATCGCCACCGCCGCCACCATCCTCAGCTTCACCACCGGGGCGATCCTCGGCTTCCTGGCCGCGGTGCTCGGCGGGCTCTGGGACCAGGTTCTGTCGCGCTTCGTCGACCTGCTGATGTCGATCCCGACGCTGATCTTCGCGCTGGTGGTGCTGTCGGTCATGCCGGTCACCATCCCGGTGCTGATCGTGGTCATGGGGCTGCTCGATTCCACCCGCGTCTTCCGGCTGGCCCGCGCGGTCGCGGTGGACATCAACGTCATGGACTTCGTCGAGGCCGCCAAGCTGCGCGGCGAGGGCCGGGGCTGGATCATCTTCCGGGAAATCCTGCCCAACGCCCTGTCGCCGCTGGTGGCCGAGATGGGCATGCGCTTCATCTTCATGGTGCTCTTCGTCTCCACCCTGTCGTTCCTCGGCCTCGGCGTGCAACCGCCCGGCGCCGACTGGGGCGGCATCGTGAAAGAGAACAAGGACGGGATCGTCTACGGCATCGGCGCGGCGCTGTATCCCGCCGTGGCCATCGCGACGCTGGCCATCTCGGTCAACCTCGTGGCCGACTGGATCCTGAACCGCACCACGAGCCTGAAAGGAGGACGCGGTGGCTGACACGCTTCTCGACATCAAGAACCTCAAGATCGAGGCCACCGCCTATCCGCCGGGCGAGCCGCCGCAGGACATCACCATCGTGGAGGGCGTCGACCTCCGGCTCGAGAAGGGCAAGGTGCTGGGCCTGATCGGCGAATCCGGCGCCGGCAAGTCCACCATCGGGCTGTCGGCGATGAATTACGGCCGCGGCGGCGTCCGCATCACCGGGGGCGAGATCAACCTCAACGGCCGCGACATCCGCAAGCTGTCGCTCCGGGGCCTGCGCGCCATGCGCGGCGCCGAGGTGACCTACGTGGCGCAATCCGCCGCCGCCGCCTTCAACCCGGCCAAGAAGCTGATGGAACAGATCGTCGAGGCGACCCTGGCCCACAAGCGCGCTTCCAAGAAAGAGGCCGAGGCCCGCGCGGTGGAGCTCTTCCGCAAGCTCGGCCTGCCGGACCCGGAGAGCTTCGGCAACCGCTACCCGCACCAGGTCTCTGGGGGGCAGCTGCAGCGCGCGATGACCGCCCTGGCGCTCTGCCCGCAGCCGGACCTCGTGGTCTTCGACGAGCCCACCACGGCGCTCGACGTGACCACCCAGATCGACGTGCTGGCCGCGATCAAGGAGGCGATCGCCGATACCGGGGTCGCCGCGCTCTACATCACCCACGACCTCGCGGTGGTGGCACAGGTCAGCGACAACATCATGGTGCTGCGCGGCGGCAACATGGTGGAATACGGCTCCACCGAGCAGATCATCAACGACCCGCAGGAAGAATACACCCAGGCGCTGGTCTCGGTCCGCTCCATCGAGCACGAGGAAAAGCAGCCCGCGCCGGAACCGGTGCTGAAGGTGCAGAACATCAATGCCCGCTATTCCGGCACCAAGTTCGACGTGCTGAAGAACGTCAACGTGGAGCTGTCGCCGGGCCAGACCCTGGCTGTGGTGGGCGAAAGCGGCTCGGGCAAGTCGACGCTGGCGCGGGTGATCACGGGCCTGCTGCCCCCGCGCGACGGCAAGATCATCTTCGACGGGCGCGAGCTCAACGCCGACCAGGCGTCGCGCCCGCGCGAGGACCTGCGCGAGCTGCAGATGATCTACCAGATGGCCGACACGGCGATGAACCCGCGCCAGACCGTGGGCACGATCATCGGCCGGCCGCTGGAATTCTATTTCGGCCTCAAGGGCCGCAAGAAACGCGAGCGCATCCAGGAGCTGCTGGACGAGATCGAGCTGGGCGAGGGCTTCGTCGACCGCTACCCGGCAGAGCTCTCGGGCGGCCAGAAGCAGCGGGTGTGCATCGCCCGGGCGCTGGCGGCCAAGCCCAAGCTGATCATCTGCGACGAGGTGACCTCGGCGCTCGACCCGCTGGTGGCCGACGGCATCCTCAAGCTGCTGCTGCGGCTGCAGAAGATCGAGGACGTGGCCTATCTCTTCATCACCCACGACCTCGCCACGGTGCGCGCCATCGCCGATTCCATCGCCGTGATGTACCAGGGCGAGGTGGTGCGCTACGGCACCAAGTCCGACGTGCTGGCCCCGCCCTTCGACGCCTATACCGACCTGCTGCTCTCCTCCGTGCCGGAGATGAAGCTGGGCTGGCTCGAAGAGGTGATCGCGCATCGCCGGATGGAAAGCGCGGGGCACTGAGCCCCCTCCCCCCGGCGGGACGTTCCCGGGCAGGATAAAGCGGCGCCCGCGCCCACGCTTCTTCTGACCATAAATATCCCCGCCGGAGGCTCCCGCATCCTCCACCTACGCAGACATCCGGAAAGGATCGCAAGATGGACAAGAAGCTCCTGCTCATCATCCTCGACGGGGTGCCGAAGCGCAATTTCCACCGCCTCTTCGGCAATCTCGAGGGCTGGGTGGAAGCCGGCGAGGCGCAGCGCTTCGTGCACCGCGCCGCCCTGCCCTCGATCTCGGCCTCCTGCTACGCCACGATCCATACCGGGGTCACGGCGGCGACCCATGGCTGCACCGGTAACGGCAACGTCTTCCGGCTGCAGCAGCCCGACGTCTTTTCCCAGGTCCGCAAGGCCGGCGGGGTGACCGGGGCGGTGGCGCATTCCTTCTGGTCGCAATTCTTCAACCGCTCGCCCTTCGACCTGGTCCGCGACGTGGAATACGACGAGCCCGAGAGCGACACGATCAACCACGGCCGGTTCCACACGATGACGGGCTACGGGCTGATCAACCAGATGACGCCCTCGGACGTGGACCTCTTCGCCTCGCTGACCAATCTCTGCGGCCGCTTCGGGCTGAACTACGGCATGCTGCACACCTGCACGCTGGACAGCATGGGGCACCGGTTCTTCCACGAATGCCAGGAGATGGACCATGCCTGCGCGATGATGGACGAGATGCTCGCCCCCTTCATCCCCCAATGGCGCGCCATGGGCTACGAGGTGATGGTGACGGCCGATCACGGCCAGGACGATCGCGGCCACCATGGCGGCAATTCCGACCTGCAGCGCGAGACCGCCCTCTACTACTTCGGCGAAGCCGAAGGCCCCGCGCAGGACACCGTCATCGAGCAGGTGCAGCTGGCCCCCACGATCCTGTCGCGCCTCGGCGCGACGCCGGCGGAGACCATGCGCGGCGACATCTTCCTAAAATGAGCCGGGCGCGAAGCGCCCGGAGGCGAGATCCCCGATCGCGCCCGTGATGCGGGCGAAGCTCCGCTTCGCCCGTCCGACATTGCTGCGTGCCCGCAGGTAGCCATGCACGAGGCCGGCCTCCTGCCGGAGGCCGGCGGGCACGCCGGCCGCGTCCAGCGCGGCCTTGTAGGCCGCGCCGTCGTCGGCCAGCGGATCGCATTGGGCGGTGACGATCGCGGTGGGCGGCAGCCCCGCGAAATCCTCGTCCGTCAGCGGCGCATAGGTCGGATCCCGCGCCGGCTCGCCGGCGCCCCCGCAGCGGATCGCGGCATAGAAGGCCACGTCGCGCGTCGTCAGCATCGGGGCCTCGGCGTGCTCCGCGTAGGAGCCGCCACGCCCCACGCCCCCGAGCCCCGGGTAGATCAGCACCTGTCCGGCGAGCGGCAGCTCCGACCGCGTGCGATGCGCCACGGCTGCGGCGAGGTTGCCCCCCGCGCTGTCGCCTGCCAGCACGAGCCGCCCGCCCCATCTCTCCGCGACCGCGCGCGTCGCCGCGAGACAATCCTCGAAGGCGGCGGGATGGGGATGCTCCGGCGCCAGCCGGTAATCCACCGAGATCACCCGCAACCCAGTCGCCACGGCAATCTCCGCACAGACGTCGTCATGGCTGTCGAGCCCGCCCACCACGAATCCGCCGCCATGGAAATAGACCACGCTGACCGCGCTCTCCCCCGCCTCGTAGAGCCGGCACGGCACGCCGCCGAGCGACAGGTCCCCGACCCGCACGCCCTCGGGATAGCCCTCGAAGAAGGCCCGGCACATCGCGTCGTAGATCCGCCGCTGCTCGGCAATGCTCAGATCCACCGCATCCGGAGGATACCATTCCTCCGTGCGCCGGATGAATGCCCAGGTTTCCGCATCGATCAGCGTCGCGTAGTCCATATCGCCCCTCTCACCGGCCCGCGCGCGACCCTAGAATGCGCAGCTATCGAGGGCAATCCGGGGGCGTCGCGTGCCGGCGCGAGAAACTCGCAAGAATCGTCTTGAACCCCGGCCCGCGACCCTTTAATCAGCACGCCACCGTTGGGGTGTAGCCAAGTGGTAAGGCAGCGGTTTTTGGTACCGTGTATCGTAGGTTCGAATCCTACCACCCCAGCCAATGTCCTCGAAAAATTGCATACTTCCCAATGGGATAGCCGTTGATCAAGCGGCCAGCCTCCCGTCTCCACGTCGTGGTGGTTCACAAACTGGTTCACATCGTGCGGGGTGTAGACCGCGCGAACCGTCGAGAAAGTGGGGGCTTCACCTCGTTCGCAGAAACGGGATCTTCTATTTCCGGCGGCGCTGGCCTGAAAAAATCCGCTGTCTCGGTGCGCCCGTGTTTCTGTCGGTTTCGCTCCGCACCCACCTCCTCGCCGAAGCGGTAAAGCGGTCGGCCGACATGCTCTCCGCGGTCGAGGCAGGAGAGAAGCACGTGCTCGAAGAACTACAGGACAGCCCGGTCAGCGAGGCCCGGGTTCAGGCGATGCTGAAAGAGATTGTGCGGCGGGCTGTGGCTGGCATGATCGCCCGTCAGGAGAGCGGGTCTGTGACCGAGATTCCCGAGTCCTATTTGGGCCGGATCGACAAAGAGACCGGACGCATCCGGGACGCTCAGCGGGCCAGGGACTGGTCGGTGGCCTCCACGTTCGCCGGAGAGATCGCGCGTCAAAACGGCCTCGGCCCGGAGGCCGTCGAGGCGCCAGCGGTTGCTCGGCAAGTGCTCTCCCTCCTGCGCCGGCTCAACGACTTGAGGGCCCGAGTCGAGCGCGACTTCGACGACCCGCTCGATGTCGGGCGGGATCTGCTGATCGATCATGGGCTGAACCCGACCCGGGAGGCCATGAAGCCGCCCATGCTGCTGTCGGAGGCGATTGAGAAGGCCTGCGAAGAGGCCCCGCATGACGTGGAAATCAAGATCCGGGTTATCGGGAAAGTCGCCCTGGCGTATTTCGGGGACGTGCCCGTGGCTTCGATCGTGCTCGAGCAGTCCTTCGAGTTCCTCTTCCAGGTCTGGATGCTTCCGAAGCGCTGGGGAAAAGGCCACGGCCGAAACAGGCACGAGAAGATCGGCAAGGACTTGTGCCCTTTGCAGGAGATCCGCGACGCCGATGCCAGAGACGCTCAACTGCTGGAGGAAATAAAGAATCTCGACACGCTGTCGGTGCCTGACAAGCGCCGCCGGCTTGTGCAGGGACTGATACCGCGGCTCACCGACGGATACCTTTTCAACCAGCGCGACATGCTCAATCGCATATTCCGCGCCGCGCTCGGGCGGAAACGGGTCGGACGGGATGTCGATGACGAGGATCGCCTCGTCCCCTCCCACGCGCAACTGAAGAACCGGTTGCGCGCCTGGCACAAGTCTCAGAAGACACCCTGCAAGCTTCCGAAACGCGTGTCGCGCCCGAAGCGCCGGTTGTCGTGGTCGCTCGAGCATGTCTCGAGGCTCCTGCGCTCGCCGATCTATCTCGGCACATCGTCACCGAAGCAGCGCAGCCGGAAGGCCACCGCGCGCAAACGCATCATCATCCGGGACGCGATCTACTGGGTCCCGCTCATCATGATCACCATGGGCGTGCGCCCAGAGGAAATACTTCAGGCCGCGGTGCCAGACGTGGTGCGCCGCGACGGGATCCTCTGTCTCTTCGTCGGAGACGAAGAGGACGCGGTGCTGAAGAACGAACAATCCCGACGCGTCCTACCGATTCCGGAGATCCTTCTCGAACTGGGGTTCCGGGAGTGGGTCGTGGCAAAACGCAAATTCGGGGAAACTTGGCTTTTCCCGGAGATCCAGCCCGACAAGAGCCATGGTCGTCGCTCCCAGATCTTCGGCGACCGCCTGCGCAACCTCCTGAAGACGCTGAAGCTCCACGACGCGCGCGAAGACATCTACGCCATGCGGCGCACGCTTTCTTCCAAGCTTTTGAGCCGCGGCATCGATACCGGCACTCGCCAGAGGATTCTGGGCCACCTCGAGGGCACGACTATCGACCGGCACTATTCGGATCACGGTCTTCTGGAGCTGAAGGACCTCTTGGATTCCGTGGATTACGGGATTGAGGTCGGCCGCGACAGGCGGTTCGATTTCCCGATCATCGTCGGCAACCGAACCGCCATGCAGACGGCTCTCGATGTCGAGGTGGCTTTGACCGATCGACGGGAGGTCTCGGCCGTTCAACTCCGAGACTCCGAGACCGACGAGATCGTGTTCGAGGCCGCCATCTCTGGCCGGAAGGCCCCGGCGGAATACACGTGGAATGATTGCGAACCACTGGAGGAAAAGGATGTGGCCGCGCGGATCGTTTCGATCGGCCGGCAATACTCGCTCACGATGCCGGCAAGCGAAGAGGCCACGGCAGCACTCGAGCATCTGCTGATCCTGGTCGACGACAAACCATTCTACGCTCCCGCCACGAAGCCGAGCGTCGACAAGGAAACGGAGGAAACCGAAAATCCGTCTGTGGTTGATGCCAAACCGATCGCCGACAACCCAGATAGCCGCCCAGTCGATCTCGAGGCAGGGGATCTTGTGGTGTGCGCTCTTCCGAGCCGACGTGCTGAACCCACCAAGTCCACTGCGCGTCCGGGAATTGTCGTGAACACCCGGACCATGGCTGGCCGTAAATTCCTCGATATCGCCTGGGGCGGCCCGATCGAGACTGCGGGTCCGGCACCGCATGAACTCGCGATAGCGCAAGCCGTCGAGATGGCTGAAGCCAAGCTCGACATTCCGACGCGCTTCAATTTGCGGCGGCGTTTCCTTGTGCCCGAGGAGGATACTGCAAGGCTGCATCATCGCCTCGGACGCATCAGCAAGAATGCCGAAAACAGACTGAGGGAAGGTCTCCTTTATGCAGGTGACGTTTCCCCGGAGCCGGTCGCAGAACCGACCAGAAAACAGCGGCCTTTGGTTGTAGAACGGAGACGCAGCAGGAGCGTGCGTCCGCCAAATTCAAGGTAGCGAACAGTAGTAGGTGGTCGACGAGCAGACCGAGCCCCAAGGCTGTCCTAATTGGTCTTGGCGCTGACACGCTTGAAGCGCCACCTTGGTGCGAGACCGATACCTGTGCCCGCTGCCCCTGCGCCTCGGTCTGCAACGCCGTGATGCCGGAGGTCCGCCAGGCCAAGAAACAAGCCGATCCGCAGGCCGGCCGCTGACGCGGCCCCTGCATCCAGAGAAGGAACGCCCCATGGCGGCACGCAAAAGCTCCCTGCGGGACCTGGCCGCGAAATCCAGGAAGGGGTTGGCAGCTGCCAACCCCGGGCCGGTGGCAGGCCGGATCGCCGAACTCGACCCGGGCCTGGTCCACGCCGGCGGTCTCGCCGATCGCCTCGATGTCAGTCAGGCCGAGATCGCGACCCTGGCCGAGAGCCTGCGCAATGCCGGGCAGAAGGTGCCGATCCTGGTGCGGCCGCATCCCGAGAGGCCCGGGGAATACGAGATCGTCGCCGGCCGCCGGC
Organism: Carideicomes alvinocaridis; assembly: GCA_005473895.2. Taxonomy (GTDB): domain Bacteria; phylum Pseudomonadota; class Alphaproteobacteria; order Rhodobacterales; family Rhodobacteraceae; genus Carideicomes; species Carideicomes alvinocaridis. Next base: position 30,313 of record SRJI02000008.1, on the reverse strand, counting down.
GACTCGCGGCCTGCCGGCTCGCGGGGATCAGCGTCCGTGCCGAGATCCAGGACCTCGACGATACCGCCCTGGTGATGGGACAGGCGATCGAGAACATCGCGCGCGAGGACCTGACCTATATTGAGCGCGCGAAGCTGGCGGCGCGGATGGTCGACGAGGCCGGACTCGACGACAAGGACATCGACACCGCCTTCTCCTGCGGAAAGACAGACAGATCACGGTATCTCAAGATCGGCCGCGGCGTTCCGGACGACATCCTGTCCTTCGTGGGCAAGGCCCCCGGAATCGGGCGGCCCCGTTGGGAGAAGCTCGTGGCCCAGATGGCGGCGGACGAGACGGCGCTCCCCCGGATGCGGGAAGCGTTGGCAGCTGCCAACACCGAGGATGGCGGCGTGGGCGACTCCGATGCCCGCTTCTCCCGTCTCTACGAGGCTGCCTTCCGGTCCGATGCCAGCTCCAAGCCGACCGAGGCCAAGCCTCCGGCTGGGCACGAGATCTGGGTCCCGTCGCATGACAAGCCCGTGGGGACGATCAAGCGGACCGGGTCTCCGCCTATCTCTCTCAGGCTGAGGAGGATGGCGCCGACTACGTGGTGATCGACACGCCGCCCCATGCTGGCGGCACGATCGACGCGGCGATCCGCGCGGCGGACCTGGTGGTCATTCCCATCCGGCCGGGCCCCTTCGACATCAACGCAGCCGCGGGCACGGTCGAGATCATGAAGCAGACCGGCCGGCCGGGGATCTTCGTGCTGAGCCAGGTGGCGGCCGTCGGGCCCGAGGGCGACGACACCGCGGCGGTGCTGCAGGATCTCTACCCGGACGTGCCGGTGGCCAAGGCCCGTCTGGGTCAGCGCAAGGCGTTCATGCAGGCTCTGATTTCGGGACAAGCGATCACGGAATTCGACCGGCCAAGCTCGAAGGCCGTCACGGAGATCAAGGCGCTGTTCCGGGAGGTGGGGAGCAGGCTGTGACAGCGAACAGTGCCGTCAACTTGATTTTTACGAGGAAGCTCGTATATTGACCAAGAAGATTGGATTCAAGGAGGCCAAGCGACGCGCGATAGAGGCCCTGCGCAACAAGACCTACCAGGTCGCGACGCGCAGCCAGATCGAGACGAAGAACCTGCTCAACGCCAATGCGGTCTCGGAGGAGGATATCATCGCGGTCATCAGCAAGTGCCGCGGTCAGGATCACGAGATGCGTCCGCACGACATGATCAAGACGATCGACGTGCACATCCTTCGCAAGGACGGCTGGTACATCAAGTTCTACTTCCTCGATCCCGAGACCTTCTTTCTCAGCGTCCACAGGTGAAACGCCATGAAACTCTACAGTGCCGGCGACAAGTCCAAGGCGATCTGCGAGTCCTGCCAGGAACTGGTCGAGACGACGTTTCTCTATCGCGATGTCCCGTTCGATGACGGATCCGGAGAGGTGAAGGATATCCTGGCCTCCGTCTGCGATCGCTGCGGCGAGGTCGTGGCGATCCCGGCGCAATCCCTGCCCGCCATCCGGCGCGCACGGGAGAAGGTCGAGGCCTCTCTTGAAGCCCAGGTGCCGGCATCGGACATCGAGGTTCTCGACGCCGCGGCAACCCGCATCTCCGAGCGCGCGTCAGTGCGGCACCGCAAGTTTCTTCTGGCTTTCTATGTTCGGAAGATGGCCCGAGACCCGCAGGCTGGAGAAAGGCTCAAGCATCTCTTCTCGGAGGCCAAGGCCTTGAGGCCGAAAGCGAAGGTGAAGGTTCCCCGGAAGCGCCTGTCGTTCAAGGTGTCGCATGATTTCGAGGAAGAGTTCGCCCAGCTCGCGAAGATCTCTGGACTGAAGAAGACCCAGGTCCTGCGCGGTGTCGTTCACGAAATTCGCTCCGACCTGGTCTACCCGGAGCACCCGGCCTCCTTGCCGCAACTGCGGGAGATGGTGGCGACGCTGGAAAGCTGACGTATTCATGGCGGGTGACCTGTTGGCAGCTGCCAACGTCAGCCGGCAGAGCCCTCTCGGGCTTCCGAAACTGTCAGGAATCCAGCTTGCCGTGAGGCGGAAATCTGGAGCCAGTCACGCCACATGACCTCTCCGCACTGACCAAGACTACGATATGCAAACTCCGGTAGGCGACATAGCTCGCTGCTTCGAAAAGCGGAGTCACCCGGCGCGCGGGGCGGCAAGAATTATTGTGGCGCCAGCCAAACACAGGATTGCACCTGCGAAATCCCAAGAGTCCGGCCTCTGCCCCTCGGCGGTCCACATCCAGAGCAGCGAGGCGGCGATGTAGACCCCGCCATAGGCGGCGAAGGCGCGTCCCGCGAAGCCTGCTTCGACTTGCGCCAGCAGCCAGCCGAAAAGCGCGAGGCTCGCGACGCCTGGCAGAAGCCAAAGCGCGGTGGCGTCGCTCCTCCACCAGGCCCAGATTGCGAAACATCCAGCGATCTCGGCCAGCGCGGCGAGAGGATAAACGAGAGCGGCCGACATCAGGCGTCTTTCGCCTCGTGATCGGCGAGACACTCCTCGTGGTCCCGCAGCACCTCGAGGATGCGGCAATCGGCAACCCTGTCGGCGCTGCACTGACTGATCATCCGTCGCAGTTCGATCCGGAGCGCTTCGAGCCGGCCGATGCGTGCCTCGACCTCGCGAAGCTGTCTGTGGGCCACCGCATCAACCTGCGCACAGGACCGTTCCGGGCTGTCGGAGAGCTCAAGAAGTTCCCGGATCGCCTCGAGCGAAAAACCAAGTTGCCGGGCGTGGCGGATGAAGGCGAGCCGGTCGAGATCCTTGTCGCCATAGCGGCGCTGCCCGCCCTCGGTCCGTCCCGGCTCGGGCAGAAGCCCGATCTGCTCGTAATAGCGGATGGTCTGCACCTTGGTCCCGGTTCGCTTGGCGAGTGTGCCGATCGGCAGCATGGGAAGCCTCCTGATTGCTACAGTCTGTGTAGGTTTAGTGCTCAGGTCAGACAAGAGTTTCACGAACCCGTCAGGATCGACGTCGCATCAGGGAAAGTTCTTGAACCTCTACCCACTGTAGCTTGTATGCATCCGCCAGACCGAAGAACTGCGAGGCCTTGCGGGCGGATGACGAGACTTCAGAAGGGACTATGGGCGGCGGTGGCCGTCGCCGCGCTTGCCGCGGCGGGACTTGCGGCCTACGGAACACGCGGGCCGGACGCAACGGCAGGCGCCGCCTCTTCGGTGAAAGCGGATTTCGAGCTGACCGGCCACGACGGCGTCGTGCGCACGGAGGATGATTTCCGGGGCAAGTGGACCCTCGTCTTCTTCGGCTTCACCAACTGCCCCGACGTCTGCCCGACCACACTGGCGGAGATCGCGCAGACCATGGATGATCTCGGTCCGCAAGCCGGTGCCGTTCAGCCGCTCTTCATTTCGGTCGACAGCGGACGCGACCAACCGATGGAATTGGCCGCATATGTGCCGCAGTTCCATCCCTCGATCCTGGGCCTGGCCGGCACGCCGGAGCAGATCGAAGCCGCCGCCGGATCCTTCAAGATCTTCTATGAGCGCGTCCCCGAAGAGACCGCCCCCGACGGATATACGATGGGCCATACAAGCCAGGTCTTCCTCTTCGATCCCGATGGCACCTTCGTTCGACTCTACGGCTACGGCACGCCCGCCTCCGAGATCACCGCTGACCTCCGCGCGCGCATTGACGCGCATGGATAGCCTGCGCGGCGCCGCACACTTGTCGGGAAAGACGTCCCGCCGCTCGGGGACCTGAACGGACGATTCAAAGCATTTGGAGACTACGCATGAGAATTTCTGCTGGGGCAACTCTGGCCCTTGCTCTACTGACCGCGGCGCCGCCCGCCTTCGCCGGCGGAGAAGACGTTGTGGTCGAAGATGCCTGGTCGCGCGCCTCGATCGGGACGAGCCGCCCCGGGGCCGCCTACATGACGCTTCGCAACACCGGTGACGAGCCCGTCGTGGTGACTGGACTGAGCACCGACCTGGCGATGATGCCGATGATCCACGCCACCGCCACAGATGAGCAGGGTGTTTCCCGGATGACGCACATGGAGGAGCTTGAGATCCCGGCAGGTGAGGTCGTGGCGCTCGCGCCTGGCGGGCTGCACCTGATGCTCATGGACCTTCAGCGCCCGATGGTCGAAGGCGAGAGCTTTTCCCTGACCGTCGATTTCTCTGATGGCGAAAGTATCTCCGTAGAGGTGCCGATCCGCGGCATGGCTGCGCGCGGTCCGGCGGACTGATGCAAAGGCGGCGCTTTCTGATCTACGGCGTGGCAGGGATTGGCGCGATCGCGGCGACACTTGGGATCGGCTGGTGGCAGGTCGACGGGCCCGGCGCGGATGCGCAGGTCGGCAAACGCCCCCTGCCACTGTCCGAGATGTCCTTCCGGCTGACGGATCACGAGGGGAAGCCTGTCGGCCCGCAGACTCTCCTGGGTCGCGCCTCGCTCATCTTCTTCGGGTTCACCTACTGCCCCGAGGTCTGTCCGACGACGCTGTCTGACATCTCGGTCTGGCTCGACTGGCTCGGCGAGGAGGCGACGGATCTGAATGTCGTGCTCATCACGGTCGATCCGGAACGCGACACTGTCGAGGCACTTGCCGAGTATGTCGGCTATTTCCACCCGGCAATCCGCGGCTGGACGGGGACGACGTTGCAGGTCGATCAGGCGACCAGGGACTTCCGGGTGCGCTACGAGAAAATGCCGATGGAGGGCGGAGGCTACACGATGAACCACACATCGGGTGTTTTCCTGTTCGATGCAGATGGGCGCCACGTGAGCATCATCGACTATCACGAGCCACGTGAGTTCGCTCTCCCCAAGATCCGGCGGGCGATGGACGAAGAAACAAAGGGAGCGACATGAAGCTGAGGTATCTGACAAAGGGAATCGTGACTGCGGGCGCCGTGATCGCGACCACGGTCGCGCTTTCGGGTGCCTGGACCAAAGACCCTGTTCCGCCCGCCCTTGCCGAGGCCGGCCTTTGGGTTCCTGACACGCTTCCGGCTCCTACGTCTGCGCCCGCCGAGACACCCATCCTCTCGCAGACCGTCGCCCGAACAGACACCGCCCCGAGGGTCAGACAACCTGCGCGGCCATGTTGCGTAACCGTCGCAGCCTCATCGCCCAGTATCGAGTCTCCGATACAGACTTGGTCACGTGAGATTGCCGGGGGCGAGACACTCGACTCGGCTCTCGCGGAGGCGGGTCTCGACGCCCCAGTTCGCGCCGAAGTCGCGCTCGCGCTTGCGGCAGAGTTTGACCTACGTCGCTTGCGTCCGGGCCATGCCCTGAGCGTGGTGTCGGCACCGGACGGCAGCCCCCGCCGGGTAGTGTTGGAGGTGGACGACGGTATCCGTATTGAGACTGTCTTCGGCGCGCAGATGTCGACGCGCGTCATGACCCCAGAACCTGAAATCGTCACCCGAGTTGGAGAGACCAGTATCGAAAGCTCTGTCTTCGCCGCGCTTGGCGCAGGCGGCATTCCAACACGCTTTGCGGTCGATCTGGGGCAAATGCTGGGCGGTGTCGTGGATTTCCGTCGCGATCTCTCTGGAGGCGAGACACTTCGTCTGATGTGGCGCGAGGCGCGGACCGGCGACGACATCGTCGGTCAGCCGGACTTGACCTTCGCAGCGCTGGACCTTGGCGACACGCTCTTCGAAATCGTGTGGCCTGAGGACGGTTCGGGCCGGGCCACGATATACCGCGACGGGGCCGTGATGCGGGTCTTCGCGCAGCCGGTTGAGGGCGCACGCCTCAGCTCCGTCTTTGGGCGTAGGACGCACCCCGTCTACGGCGACACAAGGATGCACACGGGCGTCGATTTCGCCGCAGCCCGCGGAACACCGGCTTATGCGACCGCACCCGGACGCATCAGTTTCATCGGTCGGCGGGGCGGTTATGGCCGCGTGGTCGAGATTGCGCATGGCTCGGCAACCATGACCCGTTACGCTCATCTCAGCGCGGTGCCGGACGGGCTTGCGAAAGGCGACCGTGTCGCGGCGGGCGACCTCATCGGGCGCGTCGGTGCGACGGGCACTGCGACAGGACCCAACCTTCACTACGAGGTGCGCGTGAACGGTCGCCCCACTGATCCTCTCTCGGATGAGCGTCTTGCCGAAGCGGCGAAACAGATTTCCGACGATAGCGCAGCTCTCGCTCGCCTGTACGATGCGCGCACCCGCCTTGAAGAACGGCTCGCGCGCCTTTTCCCCTCCGATAGCACCGAAAGGCTCTGACCCATGAACCGCACAAAAAAATCGGGCCCAGCACTCTTACTGGTTGCATCGTTGTCGACCCTCGCCGCATGTGCCGCCCCCTCCGTCGATCCGGCGGAGCCGAATTCGACCGTCTCGACCGAGGTGATAACTCAACTGAGCACGATGGCGGCAGCCCATCAGGATCTCCAGTCGGTTCGCTTGCGGCCCGAGGACGGCTGCTACTGGTATCGGCATGTCGGACCCGTAGAGACGACAATGCTCCCGCTCCGAACGGCGGACGGCCGACCGATCTGCACACAGCGCGCGGCACAGACCGAGGGTTGAGGAATTGGCAGGCCATCACCCCTCTGGTGCAATGATGATCTCTCCGGACTCGGGCGGCGGTCAGCTATGCGCCGTGACGGGTCCGTCGCCAGGGGCCGGGTAAAGGTGGGCCGTGACCCCGATCTCGACCTGCTCGTAGAGGTCGTTGATGTGGGGCATGACCATCCGCACGCAGCCGGAACTGGCCCGACTGCCAATCGACCGTGGGTAAGGAGTGCCGTGGATGCGCAGATAAGTGTCCCGTTCGCCGACATAGAGATAGAGCGCACGAGAGCCGAGTGCGTTCTTCGGGCCCGGCTCCATTCCATCTTCGACCTCTTTGTAAATGTCAGGATTGCGACGGACCATATCCTGCGTGGGCTTCCAGTGCGGCCACTCCACCTTGCGCTTGATGGTGTAGACCCCCGGTTCGTAGAGGCCATCCCTGCCAATTGCCACCCCGTATCGCATGGCCGTTCCACCCTCTTCGATGTGGTAGAGGTAGCGGGCCACTGCATCGACATGGATATCTCCGGGCACAAGCCCGGGCCGGGCATTGACCCGCTGCGGCAGCAGGCGTGGATGTAGGTCCCAGGGGTTTGTTGTGGCCGGATCGTAGTCGGGAGGGGTGACCTGCGCGTCCCACGCGGCCTTCTGCTCATCGGTTGGCCAAGAGCTTGCGACAGCGACTCGCGACAATGCGGGCGAGAACAGGGCGGCGGTCGCGCCGATGAAATGGCGTCTTGTCAGCATGACTTGCAATCCTCTTGTTTATGTTCACTATTTCAAACTCGGGGTGGATGAGAAAGACCGGGCATGGTCAGTTCGTGCACGACCTTGTGAAGGTTGTTTCGATCTCGTTTTTGCTTCCTGCCATAGAAGCGGACCCCTATTTGCAAATGATTATCATTTGTGATCTGCAACGGCCGTAGCCTTGTGGTGGAGCAATTCGTGATAGACATCTCTCCAATCGCACTCGGTTTCCTGGGCAGCTTGGCTGCCGGGTCGCTGACCGCGCTCGGAGCAATTCCGGTCCTGTTCGGCCGAGTTCCGAGCCGCGCGACACGAGATCTTTTGCTGGGCTTCGCAGCCGGTGTGATGCTCGCGGCCTCATTTTTCTCGCTCATTATCCCGGCACTGGACGCAGCCGAGCCGATGTTTGCGAATGGCGCGATGCCCGCCGCCGTCGTATGCGTCTCGATCCTGTTCGGCATGGGGGCAGTTGCACTGATGAACGAGCGCCTCCCTCACGAACACTTCAAGACCGGGCGCGAAGGACCTGAGGCGGTCGCGCTCAGGCGCGTCTGGTTGTTCATCATCGCGATCACGATCCATAACTTCCCTGAGGGTCTCGCCGTCGGCGTTGGCTTCGGATCGGGCGGCGTGGAAGGCGGTCTGCCTCTTGCGATTGGCATCGGGCTTCAGAACGCGCCCGAAGGACTTGCCGTAGCTGTCTCTCTCCTGGGCGAGGGGTATCCTCGGGTGCGCGCCTGGGGTATCGCTGCCCTGACCGGCCTTGTCGAACCGATCGGCGGCCTACTTGGCGCCGGCATTATCACGCTGTCCGAGCCGCTGCTGCCTTGGGGACTCGCATTCGCAGCGGGCGCGATGCTCTATGTCATCAGTCACGAAATCATTCCCGAAACTCACCGTAGCGGGCACCAAAACAAGGCAACGCTGGGGCTTGCCATCGGGCTCGTCATCATGCTTTTCCTTGATGTCTGGTTGGGTTGACGGGCGTAAAAGCACCCTGAGCGCCCGAGGTGAGTAGCTGCGGCCGGATCCGGACAAATTCGGCCACTGTGCCTTCGATGAATTTACCGAGCCCGGGAAACGGGGCCAGCCCGCTGGCGATCCAAAAATTCTCCACGCATCCTCCTCAGGCTTTCCGAGGAGAGGCCTCGCTTGCATGATCCGTCAATAGGCGAGGAGGTGGTTGGAGTTCAGAGAGGCGGGGCACCGACAGCACCTTGCCGACGCGAATCCGGCTGACCCGTGCGTTGATCCAGTGACTGCACCCGCTCGGGCAAGCGCAGGCCTTTTAAGTTGAACCATGCGGGCCGTTCCGGTTCGGGGAAAATACTTATAAGCCCTTGAACCTACAGTTGCTGTAGGTCGTATATCCATTCCCGATTGGGAATCAGGACGGAGAACCATCATGGCCGACGGTAGCTCAGAACAACGCGAATGGCGCGTGACGGGCATGGATTGCGGCTCCTGCGCGGCGAAGGTGCGCGGTGCGGTCGAGCGCCTTCCCGGGGTCGAGAGTGTCGATGTCGCACTCATGGCCGAGCGGCTGCGGCTGACCCTGGATGAGACCCAGACCTCGCCCGAGCGGATCGAGATGGCCGTGCGCGGCGTCGGCTTCGGCATCGTACCCAAGGGGGCGAAGCCGGAGAAACCCAAGGGTGGTTTCGTCCTGCCGGACGGGGCGTTTCCCGAGGCGGTTGAGCCTCCGGACACTGACGGCGCCACAGAGGACGGAGCGGAACCGCCAGAGGATGCGACGGCCCCCTCGTGGTATCAGACCTCCAAGGGCCGACTGGTAATTGGCACCGGTGCATTGCTCGCTACGGCATGGGCGTCCCGCCTCGTCTTCCCGGCAGAGATCGCCCACTGGGCCTTCGTCCTGGCTACCTTGGTGGGGATCGTGCCCGTGGCGCAGCGCGCCTTTGCCATGGCGCGGGCGCAAATGCCCTTCACCATCGAAATGCTGATGACGATTGCCGCCGGCGGTGCGCTGGTAATCGGCGAGCCGGAGGAGGCAGCGCTGGTGGTCTTTCTCTTCGCCGTGGGCGAACTCCTGGAAGGCGTCTCGGCCGGCAAGGCGCGTGACAGCATCCGGGCTCTCTCGAAGCTCGTGCCGAAGACGGCGCGGCTCGAGGTGGGCGGCAAGACGCGTGAGGTCGCGGCCGAGAAGCTCCAGGTGGGCCAAGTGGTGCAGGTCCGTCCCGGCGACCGCGTGCCCTGCGACGGTGAGGTGATCGACGGCACGTCGGGTGTCGACGAGAGCCCGGTGACAGGAGAGAGCGTCCCGAGCCTCAAGGAGCCTGGTGCGGAGGTCTTCGCAGGGTCGATCAATGCGGAGGCGCTGCTGCGCGTGCGGGTGTTGAGGTCGGCCGAGGACAACACCATCGCCCGCATCGTCCGCCTCGTGGAAGAGGCCGAGAGCGCCCGTGCGCCGACCGAACGCTTCATCGACCGGTTCAGCCGAGTCTACATGCCCGCCGTGGTCGGGGCCGCTGTTCTCGTCGCCATCGTCCCGCCGCTGGCCTTCGGGCTGGCGTGGGGAGAATGGGTCTATCGCGCGCTGGCGCTGCTGCTGATCGGCTGCCCTTGCGCGCTGGTGATCTCGGTGCCGGCCTCGATCACTTCGGCGCTCTCCACGGGGGCGCGCAACGGCCTGCTGATGAAGGGCGGCGCAGTGATCGAGGCAGCGGCCCGCACGACCCACGTCGCTTTCGACAAGACCGGAACGCTCACGCATGGCAAGCCCCGCGTGACGGACGTTTTGGTGCTGAGCGGAAGCGAGGACGACCTCATGGCCCTGGCCGCCGGGGTCGAGAACGGCGCGAGCCACCCGCTCGGACAGGCGATCTGCGCCGAAGCCGAAAGGCGGGGCGTGGACGCGGCGGCGGCGACCGGCGGCCGCGCTCTTCCCGGCAAGGGGGCGGAAGCGTCCATCGACGGCGTGACCGTCAGCGTCGGATCCCCGAGGCTGGCAAACGAGCGCGGCGCACTCACGGACGACCTGCGGACCCGCGTGGCGGCGCTTGAAGCCGAGGGCAAGACGGTGGTCATCGTGCTCTGCGAAGACGTGCCCCAGGGCCTCATCGCGCTCAGGGACGAGCCGCGTGCCGATGCGGCGGACGCGGTCGCGCAGCTGCGCGGGCTCGGCATCTCTTCGGTCATGTTGACGGGGGACAACCCGCGCACTGCCCAGGCAATCGCCGGGGGGCTCGGGATCGAGCATCGCGCCGAACTGATGCCGGAAGACAAGGTGACGGCGATCCGCGATCTGACGACGGGCGCCCGGGTGATGATGATCGGCGACGGGATCAACGATGCACCCGCGCTTGCCGCCGCCCATGTCGGCGTTGCCATGGGGTCGGGCACCGATGTCGCGCTGGAGACGGCCGACGCGGCGATCCTGCGCAACCGCGTGGCAGACGTGCCCGGGAAGATCCGTCTGGCCCGCGCCACCATGTCGAACATTCGCCAGAACATCGCCATCGCACTCGGGCTCAAGGCGGTCTTTCTTGTGACCACCGTGCTCGGCATGACCGGTCTCTGGATCGCGATCCTCGCCGATACCGGAGCGACCGTCCTGGTCACGATGAATGCTCTTCGGCTGCTGTTCTTCCAGCCGTCCGACGCGCGCGCGATGGCAGATCCTTCCGCAGGACCTACATCGGATGCAGAGCGCGGGAGCGCACCTGCCACCATCTGAAAGGAGACGCAGATGACTTTGACCCGCCGTGCCATGATGGCAGCCACCGCGAGCTTCGCGGCATTCGTTCCGCTTGCGGGATCAGCCCAGGGCGGGCCCGCGATCCATGTCCTGAAGGACCCCAATTGCGGATGCTGCACGGCCTGGATCGAGATCCTGAAAGAGAACGGCTTCACCGTCACGACAGAGCGTAGTTTTGGCACGCTTCTGATCCAGCACAAGCTCGAGAACGGCATTACCCAGAACATGACGTCGTGCCATACGGGAGAGGTCGAGGGCTACATGATCGAAGGACATGTGCCCGTGGCCGACATCCGAAAGCTCCTCGCCGAACGCCCCGATGCCGTGGGCCTTGCCGTCCCCGGCATGCCCTACGGATCACCGGGGATGGGGCCGGAGGACGAGCGTGAAGCCTACGACGTGTTCCTGATCCGCAAAGATGGCAGCACCGAGGTGTTCACGAGCTACGAGGCCGCCTGAGGGAGAGCAGGGACAAACGTGTTGCCCAACGCAACCTCGCCCTGATCCCACCCGCAAGAGGAAAGCCCGGCCGCCCGAAACGTCCGCAGGGTTACACGAAAACCCATAGGAAAGAGAGATTTCATGAGGGAGCAGCAGGACGACAGGCAAAGCCGACTTGAGGCGGGGTCTTCGCGTGGAGATCGCCAGTCTCGTCTACAACATACTGGAGGTCATCGTGTCGGTAACTGCCGGTCTGCATACCGGCAGCGCCGCCTTGGTGAGTTGGGGTCTCGATAGCACCGTCGAGGCGGCCTCCGCCGGCACCTTGATCTGGCGCTTGCGGGCCGAGACGGAGGGCGTCGACCGGCGCACGGTCCTCAAACGCAAGAAGATCGCCCTATCGGTCGTCGCGGCAGCATTCTGGATCGTCGTCGCGGCCATTCTCTATGAGGCAGTCTCAGCCTTCGTGTCGCAGGAAGCACCTGGTTTCTCCTGGTGGGGCATCGCGATCCTCCTTGTTTCCCTCGTCGTCAATCCGTTCCTCGCCTGGGGGAAGTATCGATACGGCAAGCGCCTGGACTCGCTCGCGCTGAAGTATGACGCCAAGGACACGCTGATTTGCGAGTATCAGACGGTCGTGGTCCTGATCGGGCTTGCCCTGACGGAGGCATTTGGATGGTGGTGGGCCGATCCCGTCGCAGCGCTCCTCATCGTCCCCTACGTTGCCTGGGAGGGATTTGAGGCCACCAAGGACGCACGGTCAGTTCAACCGGACGATGCTGACAGGGAGGTTTGACAAATACCAGCACTGAGCCGGCTGCGCAGCGGCCCGGAGGTGTCTACAATTCGTCCCTCAGGTTTCTCGAGTTGGCAGCTGCCAACATCAGTCCGCGAGCATCCGCTCATCCTGCACGACCAGCAGAGTCAGAACCTCATCGTCATAGATTCGCACGGTCTGCTCCTTGATCGGTATCTCGTCCGCCCATGGCTTGTCGAACCAGGCATCCGCTCCGCTCGCACGCAGCATCCTGTCGTCTGGCCCTCCCCCGAACAGGACGTCGAACGCGAGACTGTCTTTGTCCAGGCGGTCCATGGGGAACCACCGCTGGTCCATCTTCGGGGAGCGCGTGAACCACTTCCGCCCCTTCGGAGTGTGACAGACAAGGAGACTCGGCTGCGTATTGCGCTCGACCAGCCTGATCGCTGCAGCCGTCAGGCTCATGTCGAAGTCTTCGGCCATCGCCTTAATGGTTCCCATGTCGAACCGGTTGTTATAGCCGCGGAGGCTCTCCCGGATCAGGAACTCGGGCATCAAGAGCTGCGCGGCGAAGCGGTCGGCAGCACGCTCTGGAAGTTTCCCGATCGTGCTGCCCGTCTCGATATCGTCGGACTGGCACATCAGGGTCTGACCTCGATGGCACTGCCAGTGACCGATCTCGTGTGCCAGCGAGAAGCGCCTCCGACGAGGGTTCCCATCCGGCTTCAGGGAGATCTTCGCACGGTTACCCGCACCAATGATCCGGGCCTCGCACCCGTGCAGATGACGGTATTGGACACGCGCGTTCTGCGTCCAGGCGATGGCCTCCAAGTCGATCTGGTCGGGGCGAGAGACGCCAAATTCCCTTAGCAACTCCTCTGGATCACGGATGGTGCGCATCACTCATCGTCATCCCAATCGTCGCCTGTGAGCTCCTGCAGGTCCTCAAGGACCCCCTCCAGATCACCGTCATGTTCCTTCTCGAAGTTGCGGGCGGCCATCGTCAGGTCAGGGTTGCCGGCGACGATCGCGGCGATCTGCGCGCGAAGTTCGTCCTGGGACTTTTGCTGCTCTTTCCGCTTCTGACGTTCATGATGCAGGTCGACCGCCTTGCGAGCGTCCTGCAGGCGCCGCTGCCCACCCTCTGCGAGCGCGGATGCGAAGAGGTCGTCCATTTCCTTGTCGAATGCGTCGATATCGACGCCCTCTTCCCGAAGCTCCGCCTCGATCTCGGCGTCACTCATGGCAAAGACATCCTCCACCATCTCGTCTTCGAGACGGGTCACTCCGGGGTCCTTCTTTTTCGTCATCGGTTATCACCCTGGGCCCGGTAGTTCTCGATTTTTCGATTCATTCTTCTTCGGACCGTTTCATATGAGGTCTTGCTTCCGAAGAGCTCGACCAGCTCTTCCGGCGTGCTGTTGTTGAGCAGACCTTCTACGAGAAGTTGCACTTCCCAATCGTCACCGCACAGTTCGATGGCCTTTGCGTGTTGCTCCTCTCGGAACTCGCGGGCCTCGAGCGCGGCCTCGGTCGATGGTTCTTCACCCCGCCATCCGTCTCGTGCAGATAGCTCTTCACGATTGTCGGCGGCGACCTTTCTGCGCTTCGCGGCATTGGACGTGATGCTCTGCATCGCCTTGTCCAGATGGCGCACGATATCGACGGAGCGATTCCATCGTCTCCTCCCCTCTGCTGTGCTTGCGATGGCCTCATGCAGCAGGCCTTTATGGTCGCCCGTGAACCAGGCGCGCCTTCTGGCCGCCGCCTCAAGCCTTCGCTTCTGTTCGGCTGACAGGTTTCGAATTGCCTCGGTGGCGTCTTCCGGGGTGTAGAACTTGTCTACGTCTTTGTCGTCTTTCATGAGCCGCTCGATTGCCTGTCACTCGTATATGCTCCCGAAAAGACGCCCATCGGACATCTTCATCGGAATTTTTTCCGAGGGCTTCGATTTTCGGGAGCGCCGACGGAGAGCACACCATACCAAGTTGTGCGCGGAAATTCACTGACAATATCTGGTAGAAGCGGCGCCATCGACGTGCCGCCATAGGGCCCGCATCGGCGGCCCGAAATTTTTCTGCGAATTTTCTGGGCAGCGGCGTCCGATGGGCCGCTTCTCGGGAGCATACGGGGCACAAGGCGCCTGCTGCGGGCGTCGAGCAGACAAGAAAAGGATTTGCTGCCATGTCTACCGAACCGATCGAAATCGAAGATCTCCTGGCCGCCCTGAAGGCCGGCCGCAAGCCCCGCGACCACGGGCCCTACAAGGTCCAGGTCGGCGACCACGACCTGAAGTTCACCGACGCCGTCATCGACGATCCGACGCCCACCGGGCCGCCAGATCATCGAGGGGGCCGGCTTCCGCAAGGCCGAGGAACATCTCGTGTTCCAGGTGCTGCGCAACGGTGAACTCGAGGAACTGCGCCTCGAGGAAACCACGGACCTGCGCCCCGGCAAGATCGAGCGCTTCCTGGTCTTCCCGAGCGCGGAATCCTTCCGCTTCGACATCGATGGCAAACGCCTCGAGTGGGGCCACAAGGTCATCAGCGGGCGCGTGCTCAAGAATCTGGCCGGGGTCGATCCCGCCAAGTTCGCCGTCTGGCAGGTGATCCCCGGAAAGGATGACATCCTGGTCGGCGACACCGATCTGATCTGTCTCGCGGATGCGGGCCTGGAGCACTTCTTTACCGGCGTGCCCCAGACCACGGAAGGGGGTGCGGCATGAGCTTCCTCCCCCGTCAGGATTGCCGCTACCTCGAGGGTCGCGGCATCACCGTTCGCAAGGTCATCGAAGGCGGAAAGAAGGGCGTGATCCTCACCGGGATCACGCTGCCGGAAGGCAAGTATCAGGTCGCCCAGGCGGATATCCTGATCCTGCTGCCGCCCTCGTATCCCGAGGTCGCCCCCGACATGTTCTACGCCGTGCCGCATCTGAAGCTCCTTGCCGGCCAGCGTGAGCCCCGCTGCACGCAGGCACGCCAGGCCTTCGATGGCCAGAACTGGCAGCGCTGGTCTCGCCACAACAACCAGTGGCGTCCCGGCACCGACGGCATCTGGACCATGCTGAAGCGGGTCGAAGAGGCCCTGGAGGTGGCGGCATGAAGCGCAGCGACATCACCCTCCACGCCCGTCACCGCGACAAGCTGCAGGCGCTGCTCGCGCACCCCCGTGGGCACGAGGGCGCCGCCTACATGCTGCTCGGCAAAAGCGAGATCGCGCAGGACCCCTGGGACTTCGAGCAGCGGACCCGTTACACCTCCTACGAGGTCATCGCGATCCCGCAGGAGGACCGCGTCGATGCCAGCGGCAAGCATGTCACCTGGAACACCAACTCCTTCGCTCAGCTCTGTCGCCGGGCCAAGGAGGAAGGCCTGGTGCCGGCGATCGTCCACAGTCACCCGGGAGGCTTCGATGGTTTCTCGGACCAGGACGATCGCAACGAGCGCGACCTCTTCACCATGGCCCGGAACCGTAACGGCGAGGGGACACGCCTGGTGAGCCTCGTGCAGGTCGGTGACGGCCTCTACCGGGCACGGGTCTGGGAAGACGACATGACACCCCTGCCCTGTCACCGCGTGACCGTCATCGGCACTCGGCTCGAGATCCGTTCGACCGACGTGCCGACCCCGTCGGAAGCCTTGGCCCGGCAGGCACTGGCCTTCGGGCCGGACGTCAACGGACTCCTCAATCAGCTCTCCGTTGCCGTAGTAGGCTGCGGCGGCACCGGAAGCCCGGTGGTCCAGCTCCTCGCTCGCCTCGGTGTAGGGCGCATCGTGGTCATCGACGATGACGTGGTCGAGCACTCCAACCTGAACCGCCTGTATGGCGCGACCCGGAAGGATGCCGAAAACGCGGTGCCCAAGGTCGACGTCATGGCGCGCGAGGTGACAATGATGGGCCTCGACGTCGACATCCGGTCGATGAACGGCTGGGTGGATGCGCCGCACATCCGTGACGCGCTGAAATCCTGCGACGTCATCTTCGGATGCACGGACGATCACGCCGGGCGCCTCTACCTGAACCGCGTGGCGCATTTCTACCTGATCCCGGTGATCGATGTCGGGCTGGTCCTGATGCCCCGTGACGATGGTGAGCCCGGCCTCCTCGAGATGGCCGCGCGGGTCAGCGTGCTGTTTCCCACGTCGGCGTGCCACGGCTGCCGCGGCACGGTAGATCGTGTCAGGGCCCGCGAGGAGGATCTCCAGCGATCGGACCCCGCCGAATATGAACGGCAGAAGACCGAGGCCTATGTTCGCGGCGGTGGTAATCCCGCGCCGGCCGTCGTGACCTTCACCTCCGAGGCCGCCACCATGGCAGTGAACGAACTTCTTGCCGGTCTCGTCGACTTCCGCGGCGGCGGCGGATGGGCATGGCAACGCTATCGCAAGCTCGACAAGGGCTTCGAGCGTCCACAGGCGGCGCAGCCCCAGCCGGACTGCCCGGTCTGCGGCAGCGAGGAATACTGGGGGCTCGGCGACGTCGATCCGTTCCTGGATCGTATCGGGTGAGCGGGATGATGATCGACATTCTGCGGAAGAGCCTCGAGCTCTTCCGCCTCATTCCGCGAAGTGACCTGCTTGCCAGGGTAACACCCACACACCCGACGCCGGATCGGATCGTGCCGGGGGAGATGACCATCGTGCGCGATGGCGTCGACAAATGGGCCTGCTTCCACTGCCCCGGTGGGTGCGGCGAGACCATCAAGCTGTCCCTCAGCAAAAACCGGAGGCCCAGGTGGACTGCCGTGTCAGACTGGCTGAGGCGCCCGACCATCTCGCCGTCGGTCCGCCAGACGAACGAATGCCGGTGTCACTTCTGGATCCGGCAGGGGCGGATCGACTGGTGCAAGGACAGTGGACCCCCGTCGAGATGAGAGAGCTCTGACGCAACCTCGGCAACCTGCCTGACGATCACAGATGCTGTGCCCATCGGGGATGATTGTCGTCGACGACGAAGGGGTGAGCATGGTGCCGATGTCCCTGCAAATGGGGATGGTCCAGCGGCAGGTTGTCGTGCGTGTGCTCCAGCACCTCGCGATCGTCCTCGGGCCAGATCCGGAGCACGGCTACGGCCCCGGCTGAGGCGAGCGTCGCAAGGACGATCAGGGCCGCAACGGTCCCGAATTGCGTCATGAGCCAGCCCGCCAGCGGGTAGGTCACCAGCCAGCAGGCATGGGACAGGGCAAACTGCGCGGCAAAGACCGCCGGGCGGTCCTCAGGCTGCGACGACCGCCGCAGCAGCCGCCCGGAGGGCGTGAGCACCGCCGAATATCCCAGACCCACCAGAAGCCACGCTCCCAGAAGCAGGGGCCAGACCAGGCCGGACAGGGAGATACTCGCGGCCAGCCCCAACAGCGTGGCCACCATCAGCACAGCACCGGCCAGCATCACCGGCCGGTCGGAGACCCGGTCGAGAAGGCGCGGCAGGATCAGTGCCGCCAGCATGGACCCGGCCCCGAAGGCAAACATCGTCCAGGCCAGCGCGCTTTCCGGAAGCCTGAGAGAGCCCCGAACCAGCACGACCGTGTTGACCAGCACCATCGCGCCCGCCGACGCGGCCGCGAGGTTCAGCGCCAGCAGCCCGCGCAGGCGCGGCGTGGCGAGGTAGATACGGATGCCGCGCGTTGTCCGGTCGTAGATGCCGCGCGGCTCTGACGGCTTGGGGTTGGGCAACAGGACCGATACCACCAGCATTGCCGAGGCGGCAAAGCCGGCCACGGTGCCCAGGAACAGGGTGTTGTAGCTCATCACAGCGAGAAGCAGCGCCGCAAGGGTTGGGCTGACGATGTTCTCAAGGTCATAGGCCAGCCGCGAAAGCGACAGGGCACGGGTGTAGCGTGCCTCCTCAGGCAGGACATCCGGGATCGTCGCCTGGAAGGTCGGCGTGAAGGCGGCCGAAGCCGATTGCAGCAGGAAGATAAGCACGTAGACCTGCCAGACCTCTGTCACGAAGGGTAGGCAGAGCGCCGCGCCCGCCCGCACCATGTCCAGCGTAACGAGCAACACGCGGCGGTTCACCCGGTCGGCAAAGGCACCGGCGACAGGCGCGATCCCGACATAGGCGACCATCTTGATCGTGAAGACCGTGCCCAGCACCATCGCCGCGCCGTCTCCTGCGAGGTCGTAGGCCAAGAGCCCGAGCGCCACCGTGGCGAGGCCCGTGCCGAGAAGAGCGACCACCTGGGCCAGGAACAGGTGGCGATAGGTGCGGTCGGCGAGGATTTCGAGCATGGACCCCTCAGAGATAGCGGGAGATGGCCTTCAACTCGTCCCGGTCACCGGTATCGTCGCCGTCGAGGCAGTGATCCATATGATCGTGGATGAGGGCCTGCTTGGCATTGCGCACGGCCCGCTCCACCGCCTGCAACTGCTGCGCAACGTCGAGGCATGGCCGACCCTCCTCGATCATGGCGATGACCGAGCGGAGATGCCCCTCGGCGCGTTTCAGCCGGGATGCGACCCTGGGGTGACTTGCGTGGACATGCGTTTCTGTCATAGGCAAGGGCTATCCTCCCGAGGGGGATACCGCAAGATGCCACACAAGACGCATCGCGAGGGACAAGAGCAGTGCAGCAGGCGATGAAAAAGCGGGGTGGGATGCGTATCGGAGCGCGGCTCTTCGCCGTGCTGGTCTGCGTGGCCCTGACCTTCTGGACCGTCTCGCCGCACGCGTCGCATGTGCCTAAGATCATCGAGACCCTGCAGGACCATGCGGAGATGATCGCCGAACATGGCCACTCCCATGGACTGGAGGAAGACCTGATCTGGGCGATGCACGGGCACAGCCACGAAGTCGCCGATCACGATCATGGCCATGCCGTGCTGATGCTGGCGCGGGGCGACACGGTGCCGGTCGAGACAAGCGCCCTCTTGCATGGCTATGCCCTGGCCCACTGGGCTCCACCCGTTTTCCGCCTGGAGCGTCCGCCACGCGCGTGAGCCTTGCCCTTCTTGGGCAGATCACAGCGCAACAACGGACAATCCAAGGAGAACCACATGCACTCCGCTTTCGCGGATGGCCGGCCATGGCGCAGCTCTCGCGCCGCCGCCATCCTGACGGCTCTCGCAGCCATGATGCTCTATGCCACGGCTGCGGCCGCGCATAACGTCACCGAGGGTGACGCGGGCTACATCCAGGAAATCTGGGGGGTGAATATCATCCCCTTCATGTATCTCGGCGCCAAGCACATGGTGACCGGATACGACCACATCCTGTTCCTGCTCGGCGTCGTCTTCTTCCTCTACAAGATGAAGGACGTCGGCATCTACGTGAGCCTCTTCGCTCTCGGCCACTCGACCACGATGCTGCTCGGCGTCTGGTTCGGCTGGGGCATCAACGCTTACATCATCGACGCCATCATCGGCCTGTCGGTCGTCTACAAGGCGCTCGACAATCTCGGCGCCTACCAGCGCTGGTTCGGATTCCAGCCGAATACTAAAGCCGCGACGCTGATCTTCGGCTTCTTCCACGGCACCGGCCTCGCCACGAAGATCCTCGACTACGACATCGCCTCGGACGGGCTTCTGGCCAACCTTCTGGCCTTCAACGTCGGGGTCGAGATCGGCCAGCTTCTGGCGCTCGCTGTAATCCTCATCGTCATGGGGTTCTGGCGGAAGTCCCCGAACTTCTTCCGCCAGGCCTACACCGCCAACGTCATCATGATGTCCATGGGCTTCATCCTCATGGGCTACCAGATCACCGGCCTCTTCGTGGCCGCGTAAAAGGAGACCTGACCTATGTTCAACGCACAGAAACCCAGCCTCGACGAATTGCCCAGCTCGGCCCAGATCATTCGCTCCACCGTCATCGCCGGGGCGTCCGCCGTGGCGATCCTCGTCACCGTCGTCCTGCCCGCCGAATATGGCATCGACCCGACCCGGATCGGCGGTGTGCTCGGTCTGACCGAGATGGGTGAGATCAAAACCCAGCTCGCCGAGGAAGCCGAGATGGACCGGCAGATGATGGAGGCCGAGGGCGATCAGTCCAGCCTTCTGAACGACATCTTCGGCCTGTTTGTCGGCGCCGCCCATGCCCAAGAGGCCACGCCGGCCGACGAGAGCGAAGCCTGGCGGGATGAGATCACCTTCACGCTGGCTCCCGGCGACTCCGCCGAGTGGAAGCTGGTGATGGAGGAGGGCCAGACCGCCGAATACCTGATGACCGTGGAAGGCGGGCGCGTGAACTTCGACCTGCACGGCCACGGCGGCAGTAACTCCGTCACCTACGAGAAGGGCCGCGGCTCGACCGGAGGCGAAGGCGAGATCGTCGCCGACTTCGACGGCGAGCACGGCTGGTTCTGGCGCAACCGCGACAGCTCCGACGTGACCGTGACGGTTCAGGTCCGCGGCGAATACGCGGAGTTCAAGGACGCGAGCTGAGATCGAACGCTGCCGTTCGCGCTCCATGCGTCGAACGGCAGCACGCCACCATTGTGTGATTGTGAACCGAGAATTAGGCCGGATCCCTGCTACCTGATCCGACCGTCATGAGGCGACAGGCAAGGTGACGGTCGCCCCATCGGGCTGCGAAAGCCTCGCTCGTCGAGAACCAGCCGCCATCGTCTCCTTGCCCGTGGTTGGCCCCCATACAAGAACACTGACACTCATGGCCGATGGCGTTCATGCAGGCCGGAGCGCAGACCTCCTGCTCCTGGTAGGGTTGGATGACATAGATCAGGCCCCAGCGGCGAAGACCGCGGTTCACGAGGTCATTGAACCATGCCTTGGGAATCTCCCAGCATCCCAGTGCCGGGTTCCAGCTTGGCCGGATGCGCCGGCCATCCCTGAGCCAGGCATAGTTGTCGTCCGCATAAGGAAGGCGGACCCTGACCCGCTCACCCTTGCCGTCACGGCGAAGCGCGACAGGGATTGTCTTCTGGTTCCATGCCGCCTTCAGGCGGTCTTCGTCCTGCATCATCGTCCTCACTGCCGCTGGTGAGGATCTAACGCTGGGAAACTCGTGCATCCAAGCCGATTACGGTTGGCAGCTGCCAACGATAGCGTCTTCTCGGCGGACCTTGAAAAGGTAATGGTTTTGCATTACCTTTCTGCGTGACCTTTTTCGAGGAGCACCGACATGAGCGACGTGCAAGCCCCCCGCTTCGAAGCCACCCTGACGGACAAGTATCAGAACACCGTGCCGGCCGCCGTGCGAA
The DNA here is from genome assembly GCA_005473895.2 of Carideicomes alvinocaridis. Classification (GTDB taxonomy): domain Bacteria; phylum Pseudomonadota; class Alphaproteobacteria; order Rhodobacterales; family Rhodobacteraceae; genus Carideicomes; species Carideicomes alvinocaridis. Next base: position 8,985 of record SRJI02000008.1, on the reverse strand, counting down.
AGGCCCTGCATCTCGGCAAGCGAGACAAGATCGCCTACGTGATCCGGGGCGGCCAGGTGATCCTGGAAAAGGCCGAAGCGAAGGACGACCAGGTCGACCCGGCGGTTCAGGCCTTTCTTGGCTTCCTCGAGCGCGAGATGGTCAACAACCCGCAGCGCCTGAAGCCCTTCGGCGGTGAAACAAGCCGCCGCGCCGCAGAACTGGTCGACGGCATGGAGGTCGACCTGGACGCGCCGCTCGAGGACGAATGACCGAAGCTCAGGTTCCTGGCGCGCTGGTCGTCAATGGCTGGACCCTGCTGCAGGATCCAGCCTTTGTGGAGGGCTACGCGGATCTCGTCGCGACCGTCGAGAGACTACGGGAGAAGCATCCCGAGACCTACCAGAAGAAGACCCCCACGAAGATCCTGGCGGCCATCGAGAAGCTCACCAAGGAAGTCATTCCGGCGGACCCAACCTCCTCTGCCTTTGACCTGGGTAACACGATCGGGCCGGAACACCGTGCCTGGAAGCGAGCGAAGTTCCTGCAGCAGTTCCGTCTCCTCTTTCGCTACGACACCAAGTCCAAGATCATCATCTATGGCTGGGTGGACGACGAGAACACCAAGAGGGCCTACGGCAGCAAGACCGACGCCTACAGGGTCTTCCAGAAGCGCATTGCGGCAGGAGATCCTCCGACCGACTGGGATGACCTGATCGGGCGGGCCGAGCCGGTAGATCAGCAATGACGCCCAGTGACCGAGATAAATCGAGAAGGAGGGCCGCATGACATCTCCTATCGATCGGCCTCCCGAAGTTCTGGCGGCAATGCAGAGGACGCGAGAAGCGGCCCAACAGCTCGAGCGCGATGCGCTCGCGGTTGTGTGCTGGCTCGACGCGGAATTCCCAGGCCTTGTCGTCAGCATGGAAGTGCAGCGTCACCACTCCTGCGAGGACCACGAAATCGCACATGTCGAGCCGCGAGTGACGGATCGGTCGCGGCGCCACGAGGTCCGAGATCTGGCCGAGTCGGCACTCGAAGCACTGGGCTGGTCCCTCCGGCCAGAGGGGCGCGATGTCCGCTCAGCTTTCTACCGCCCCGCGAAATCCGCGCATGCTCGGCTGGCGGCCGTTGATCGCGTTCAGCGCGCTCTGTCGGCCGAAGGCATTGTCGCGCTTCATCGGCACGTTCCTTAATCGTTCCGGATGGACTACCTTTTCAGTATGACGAAAGCCAGCATCGATAACTTCGCCATCCTCGACTTCGAGGCGTCCAGCCTCTCCCAGGAGAGTTGGCCTATCGAGGTTGGGCTCAGTTGGATTGCGAACAGTCGTGTGCAGACCTGGTCATCTCTCATCCGCCCAGATCCAGCATGGGATGTCGGCGACTGGTCGCAGCAAAGCGCCGAGGTCCACGGCATCCCTCTTTCAGATCTCGAGAATGCACCCTCTGCCGCGGAAGTGGTGGAAGCCTTTCTCAATGCGCTCGAAGGTCGCAAACTTGTTTCCGACGCGCCTGAGTTCGAGGCACAATGGTTAGACCGCCTTCTTCGGGCCGCCCGGCGCACCGAAGTCCCTGCGATAGAAGATTTCGACGGAGTATCCTTCGCCCTGTTCGAGGGATACGCTCTGGACCTGCTCTATGAGGCGGTAGAGCGGCGCCCTGCCCCTCATCGCGCGGGACCAGACACAGCGAGGTTGGCGCGAGGCTGGCTGAAGGCGGCCGGGCATCAGGCATCTCTGGAAATCGAAGGGAGGATCGCATGACCGAGATATTCACGACGGAGATCATCGTCGGATGCGGTCTGCTCGGCGTCAGCGGCTTGGTGACGATCGCCAGCATCATCATGATGCGGCCACCGAGGAACGAGCGACCGACGATTGACCTCGACGCATGTATTCGCGATGCGCCCTACCACCGGCTGGAGGGCACCGGGGTCAAGGTTGGCGACGCGGCCCCGGTCAGCTGACAGTATCATGGAAACCAGAGAAAACTTGCCAGATCTCTGGATTGCCTTCATAGTGCCATCATTTCGCAGTCAGGATGCGCGTCATGGCACAACTCACCGTTCGAAATGTCGACGATGCGATCGCCGCGGCCCTCAAGGAGCGCGCGGCGAAAGCGGGGCGATCCGCAGAGGCCGAGCATCGCAGGATCCTCGAGGAAGCCCTCCGCCCCGGCCACAGGGCCGATTTCTTTGCCGAGGCGCGCGCCAGGCGCGTGAAACTGGCCCCGGGGACCCCGACCACGACCGATATCCTCCGCGCGGATCGTGATCGCGACGAGGCATCATGACAGCGGGCGAGAGCTTCGTTGTCGACACCTCGGTCGCAATCAAGTGGATCGTGGATGAAGAGGACAGCGACAAGGCAGAGCTCCTTCAGGGTGCCGATATGGTGGCCCCTGCCCTCTTTCGCATTGAGGCCGGCAACGTCCTTCGCACCCTCGCGGCGAAACAGATCCTCACCAACGATCGTGCGATCGACCTCTTCCTGTTCCTGCAGACGGCCCCGGTGACGATCATCGATGCCGACGAGTTACTGGAGCGACGTGCCTTGGATCTCGCGCTCGCGCTCGAGCACCCGATCTATGATTGCGTCTACCTCGCGCTTGCCGAGCGCATGGATCGTCGCCTCATCACCGCCGACCGCCGGTTCATCAAGACCCTTTCCGGCACCGAGCATGCGGCACGGCTTCTTGCCCTGGAGTCCTTGGGATCAGCCACGCCGGGGGAGGCTCGCCTTTGAGACACCTTCCGCCGTGAGCAATATTCATTTCAGCAACGATTTTTCGAGTGAGCGCATGAACCCGACAGACATCTTCGAAGCCCTCGAGGCCATCGCCAAGGCCCCCTTCGATCCGGCGGAATTCGGGTTCTCCTTCGCCGAGGCGACCGACAATGCACAGGCCACGGTCTCGAAGCTCCGCGGCGGGTCAGCAAGCGCATCTACCCGCGCGAGTGGTTCTACGTCCTGCCCGAGCACGTCAGTCAGGCTGTGGCGGCGATCAAGAACGGCACGCTGCACGAGCTGCGCTATGACCCTGCCAGCCAGAAGATAGTCCGCAAGAATTGACCTCCAGCCAGCGCGGGTTTCGGGTCCATTCACTAAATCAACTCACGCGCGCTGACCTGCCCCCCGCCGGCCTCTCATGCGAACCCTCCGGCTCCGACACGTTCGACATAGGCTTTCACTGCATCCATGCGTCCCTCCCGCACGAGGTCGGCCGCGGTCCGACCGCCAAACGACGGCAGAGGCCGTTCACAAAACCACTCGAACGCCGCGTCTGTGTCTCCGGTCCACGTCCGGATCGCATACAAAAACTTCACAGACTCCGAGTGGGCCACGCCGGTGATGCCGAGCTCAGTTATCCGTGTCGCTACGTCCTTAGGTAGGGGGTATGCGTCGTCAGCTTCTGTCATGAGAACATACTACACGACTTTCTCGCGGCGGATGCAGACTCGGACCTTGCGTTGAAGTTCGCGGGCTCCCCCGAGGCGGTGGAGCGCGACGGCGAAGCAGGAGGCGGCTTCCACACCCAGCATGAGCTGCGCTACCACTCCGCGAACCAGAAGATCGTCCGCAGATCCTGACCCCAGGACCGGGATCGGTGTCTCTTCACGACGCCTCGACCTCGATCTCGAGACGAATCGCGGTGCCGAAGAGGCTCATCCGAAGAGCTGATTCGGCCTTCTTGGCCTCTCACGGGACCTCTCCGGCGGCCGTTTGGGTCATGTCAGCGTTCGTGCAAGCAACTTTCTCTACACGGAAAAAACCGCCCTCATGGCCCTCCTGCAGGGCTGCCGACGCGCTCGAAGACAAGACCCTCTGAAAGACCTTCGAGACCGGTTTTCCGCCTCCATGAAATTTCGGGACGCGCGAAACCCGCCATATGTGCCTCTGAGGGCCCATCTCAGACAAGATATAGACCTTCATCCCATCCCTTACGGGTCGTCCGAGTTGCAAGATCCTACGGCGATAGCGGCTCGTTGCACCAGACGTAGGCAGCCACTGTCCCGGAATACGCCGAGTTGATCGGCCCACTGCTGCGCGCCGCAGCAGACCTCACACCTCGCCAATCCCGAGACAGCAACCACTGTATTTCCCGCGAGAAGAGACGCGGGACCTTCTGCTCGCACGTCTGCGAGCCTGTGCCTGGACCGGACCCGCCAGGTTCCCTTCCAGCGATAGACCCTACTGCGCGCCGTAGAGCCTCACTGTCACGGTTCCCGTCGAGGTGCACCCGACACAACGAAGAAATGGATCGTTTGCGAGCAACGAAAAAGCATCCGGTCGATTTTTCTTCGACAGGCCGGTCGAGGCCCTCGAAATCCCCCAAACGCGCCGCGGCGCGGCTCTTTCAGGGGGATTCCTTGTTCTCTTGATTCAGGGGCCAATTCGCAGCGCCGTTTCAAGGATTTAGAGACTCTTTTGTCGCGATTTCCCCGCGTCCTGACGCAGAAAACCCGCGGGATGACGAGATTTCCCCGCGTCGTGTCGCAATTTCCCCGCGAGATGACGACATTTCTCCGCGCGAAAAAAGCTCCGGCCGGCATAATGAGCCGACCCGGGGGCCCGGTGTTCTCGCTTTCGCAGGCGACAAAACGCTCCTCGGATTGAACGCGGTGGCCCCTCTGCGGGGCCGCCGGCGCATGACATCCCCCGGAAGCGAGTGATGTCATGACGAGCGATGCACCATGTCCGGGTTCTGAAAATCCCGGACATAACGGGTCCCCTGCGGTCATGGTCGGGTGATGATGGCTGCGTTTTCTGCCCCAGCTAAAAAAATCTTGGAAACCTTCTTCGTCTGATCGGGCTCTGGCCAATCTCACAGTCACCGATGCGAAGACCACCACGACACAGTCAGAAGGACGGACCGAGACCTTGAAGCGGCAGATCGCCGCAATCTCACCAACTCAAGGGGAAAACCATGCATCACCAGACTTCTCGCGTGTCCGTCATCGCCAGCGATCTCACGGAGGACATCAACATCGGCCAAGCCAGCGCGGCGACCAACTCCAAGATCGAGGAGGACAAGTCGGGTCGCCTTATGCGCGCACAGGAGTTTTCGCGCCGTGCGGCACAATGGCTCGTCCTGATCCGTTTCCGCGCGCATGCAGCCGCTCCGTCGTTTTCCTCGAGTATGTCACACTACCATGTGCTTCTCGGCGCGGCTTCGTCGGACGCCGAGCGTCTGTCGAGCTGCCGGACGATGCTCATCTGCGTCCATCGTCAGGTGGCTGCCGAGGAGATGGCAGCGCAAGCGAAATTCGCAGTGGATCGGCCGGCCGATCCCTACGGTGCGGAGTGGAGGATCACAGGGCGTGGCGCCGTCCTGCACGTGATTGCCGACCTGCTCTCCGAGGCGATCCGAGCATTCGAGAGCGCTCTGGCCGAATGACCTGTTCTTCCTTGGCGGCCGGGTTGGTCGCCAACGGCATTTTTTCGATCTCCAGGATGATCCCATCTGCTCAGCATGACACATTCTCAACCCACTCTGAGCCTTGCCGACCTGCGGATGCGCATCGAAAACGGCACCCTACCCTCGACCGGTAGGGCCTCCATCCTGGCGTTTCTCGACCTCGCGCGCAGCGCGATGGGACCAGAGAAGTTTCATGACCCCGGGGTGCTCGCTTCCCAAGCGTCATTTTCGGTCTCCTTTCCTCCCTTTCCCGACGACGATCTTGCAACGGCCTTCGGCGACGCCGCCCTATACGGCCGCTGCCGCGAAAGCCTCCTGCGGCACGCCCAGCTGGCCGGGGTATGGCCCCACGAAGACCCCTACACGCTCCTGAACCAGCTTGCGCGGGAACGCCGCCTCCCAAGCGTGAACCGAAAACTGATGGAAGAGATTTTCTCGGGAACGATCTTGCGTGATGTGACGCGTGAGATGGCCATCGCGGCCGACCGCGATCTTCGTGATAGGAAGAGAAATGCCTTCCGGAATTCCTTTTCGACAATCGACAAGCTCAGAGACGATCCGCGCGTTGTCGCTGCCGGGATCCTTCGCCATGAGAAAACTGGCCCCTTCCCACCCTATCGCGATGGCGACAAACACCGCATCGAATTGCCGTCCGCGCTCGCGGCGGTTCAAGGACAACTTCCCGTCGGTCATGCCCTTCACGCCCGGCGCGCATTCGAACTTGCCGTGGATTTCGGATTACTTACGGAAGACGGGCCGAAGCCCGGCTGGTCGCTGAGCCTCGAGGATGCTACGAGATACCATGTCGCGGTAAGGCAGCAGATCTCCGCGAACACCGCGGCTCTCTATCTCCGGACGCTGCTCTCTTTACTTCGTTGCGCCGAGCCCGCGGCTGTGTCCGAAGATATTACTCCGGACCGGGTGCGTCGACCCGAACGCCATAACGCGCCCGCTGAGCCCCGGAAACGAAAGACAGACAGAAAACCAATCGTGTTGCCATCCGCGCTCGAAGCAGAAGTTGAAGCCTTTGCGAAAGACCGCTCCGCAAGCTCCCGGCGCGTGAAGGACTTGCGCCGGGTGCTGCGCGATCTTCTGGACGCCGGCTTCGACATCAACAGCCCCACCATTCTGCAGGACGCCGTGGCCTTTTTCGAAACCAGGGTGGAGGAACGCGCGGACCTCACGCTCCGCCACTACAGGACCGTCCTTCGCACCTTCTTGGCGCATACGCACCGACTTTCTTCTTGGGAGGGTATAATCTCCCGCGCCAAGGGCACGATCGCGAGTGGCAACGACATGCAAGGCCTGCTGTTGGTCAGGAAATATGCCGAATGTGCCAAGCCACCAATATCGCCCGACAACATCGACGTGGATGTCGCGCGGGACTTCATTTTGACAGCTCAAGGACTGCGAGACGTTCCAAAATGCCTGGCGGGACTGGCAGCCCTCGACCTCTTGCGTTCTGTATTTCCCGAGCTCTTGCCGGGGCCAATGATCGGCAACCAGCGCGACTGGCTCCGCCATCGCCGAGGTGACATGCCCACAGCCTTGGAGAAATCCTTGCGGTCGATCGCCGAAGCGGCGGGATACGGCGCCTTTGGGATCAAGGAACTGATCACCGCGGCGCGGCGCCTGGTTGAGCTGACGTCCGACAAAACGGCCTTCGAAGCCCAGATCGACGTCATTCCATGGCGTAACCTGATCGCAGTAGCTGACGCGAGCCATCCACGGGAAATGCTCCATTACCGCGCACCATTGCAGCGTCTGGCCGATCGGGTCAGCCGCGTATGGACGCCCGGATGGCAAAACCTGCAAGCCAGACTCGTGGAAGCCGGCATCCCGCGCGCCGAGAACCCCGTCGACACAATGATGGAGGTGGCAGGGAAATCGGGGCTCGAGCCTTGGCAGCTCGACCGCGAATGGGCATGGGTCCATGAGCGGTCGCTGCGTCCCGACCTGCGCCGGAAGTGGGTCCGAGCTATAGACAATTTCGATGCACTGCATTCAGTGCCGGAAATTGCCAGAGACGGTCTTCTGCCGCTCGAGAAACTCGGGCCTATGCCCAAGACAGGAAACAGGCTGACAAATGCTCATTTTCCGCTGCCGCGCAGGTTCGAGGCCGCGCTCCAAGGCGAGACCAAGCAGGTTCTGGAAGCCGCGCATTTCGTCTGGCGCTGCTTGCGAGAGTTCGGGGATCATGCCCGAGGCGACGACCCTTCGACAGATATGCTGGTGTCAGAGGAAATCCTTGAGCGGATCATGCGCGAGCAGTCCTTCATGACGGCTGCGTCTGCCCACCTCCACCTCGCGCGGATCCGCGACTGGCGCGAAAGCCGCCCAGTAGCGGTTTAGACCGGCGAATCTGGCTCAGGATGTGGGTGATCTCATCAGGGATTGTCATGAAGCGATTGTATCAACAATTATAGAAACTGGGATACTATGCGGCATCCGCGGACAGAAGCGGCTTGCTGCACTGTGATTGAATGTTTCCGAAGGACCCGAAGCGGCGCTGCGGCAGAAGGCGCGGCCCTCAGGCATGACACGATGACGCGACCGGTCCTTAGCTGCCGTTGGAAGATGGCGCAGCGGAGGGCCGCTGTTCGTTTCAGAACATCGATCCTATATCCGACGCGACCGTCGGATAGGCTGCCGACATTGCCTTTACTTGGGCCGCCCTCAGCCCCAGCTTGATTGCCATTGAGAATACGTTGATTAGCTCGGCATAACCCGGTCCGAACATATGCGCGCCGAGAATCTTGCCGTCTTGATCGGTGATGATCTTCGCGCCCGCGTGGCTTTCGCCCAGACGTTTCTGCGAGAACCAACCGGAGGCGTCGATGAAGCTCACCTCGACATCGTCCTCTCAAATGCGTCGACCTCGAGCGACCCGAGCCAACTCGGGGATGGTGAACACCACTCTCGGCACGCCGGTGTAGTCGGGTTCGGTGCGCTTGTTCCTCAGCATGTTCGAGGCGGCGATCTTCCCCTCGAACACGGCAAACGGGGTCAGCGGCTTGCCCGGGGAGGCCGCGGCATCGCCGGCGGCGAAGACGCAGGGGTTCGAGGTGGATTGCAGCCATAGCGTGACCTTCACGCCGCCATGCTCGGTGTCGATGCCAGCGGCTCGTAGGTTCAGGTTGTCGACCGCGGGCACCCGGCCAGCGCCATGCACAACGAGGTCGGCCTCGATCGGCTGCGCGCTACCCTCCTTGCCATAGATCACCTGGTGGCCATCGCCTGATGCCTCGATCCGCTCCGGTGTAGCCCCGGTGATGATCTCGATGCCCGCATCGCGGCTGCGCGCGAGAAGCATGTCCACGAGGTCCGGGTCGAACTTCTTTAGTTGCCGCTCGCCATGGTCAAGGATAGTCACCTCGGCCCCGCCCGGGCAGCGATATGGGCGAACTCGAAGGAGATGTAGCCGTCGCCCACGAAGACGATGCGCCGAGGCAGCTCCGGCAGGTTCAGGAAGTCGGTGCTGTCGATCAGTCGGTCAGCGCCGGGGAAGTCGAGCGGGCGCGGCTTGGCCCCGGCAGCGATCAGGGCGTGACGAAAGGTGATCTCGCCATGGCCCCCGATTTCGAG
>SRJI02000437.1 GCA_005473895.2 Carideicomes alvinocaridis | reverse complement strand
CTTGATTCCCAAAGGCCAGCATATCCTTGAGAGTCTTTTATTTTGATGGGTAAGACTTGTGAAAGTACACTTCGTACTCAGGGCTTTGTCCCATGTTGTTTTAGGTGAGGAAGCAACAAATKTTTGTTGCTTTTGTTCCAAGGTGGTGCCCAAAGAAGAAAATCAAGACTGAAGCYWCGGRAGGAAGTGTCCTCCGTTAAGAAAAACTTTTTACTGTTTATCGGGAGGGGTTTTTACCTCCCAGGTTATGTAATAATAATACTCAGCACTCTTATATTGTTCTGGTCTAATAAAACAACTCTTTCTTACTTTAATATAAAGTAAGTTATTGTAACTGCTTCCGCATTCTCGTTCCTCCGATGTGTTGTAATATCTGCGTGATGGGTGAAACGCTCTTGGGCAAGGTAAAGAATATAGATACCGAACTTGTCAAGTGATCAGGTGCACCTGCAGGGTTGTCTAAGGTCCTATGGACAAGGACAACTG
>SRJI02000436.1 GCA_005473895.2 Carideicomes alvinocaridis | reverse complement strand
GCGCACGGCGGGGTCCGCGGCCCAGTCGGTCAGGGCCGCGTCGATCGCCCGGACCATGTCCTGCGTCAGCGCGTTCAGGGCGCGGGGACGGTTCAGCGTGATGCGGCCGAGGCCGTCGCGGACCTCGAGGAGCACCTCGTCCGCCGCCCCGTCCCGTGCGGCCGCGGGGGCCGTCGTCGCCGTGGTCTGCGCGTCGCTCATCGGTGCTGCCACCCCGCCTCGCGCTTGGCCGCGAACGCGTCCATGCCCTCCTTCTGGTCCGCAGTGGCGAACGCGGCGTGGAACACGCGGCGCTCGAAGGCGATGCCCTGGGCGAGCGTGGTCTCGAACGCGGCGTTGACGGCCTCCTTGGCCATCCAGGAGGCCGACTTGGACTTGGACGCGATGGTCGCGGCCACCTCCAGCGCCTCCTCGAGGGCCTTCTCGTCGGCCACCACGCGGGAGACGAGCCCGATGCGCTCGGCCTCCTCCGCCCCGATCATGCGG
>SRJI02000435.1 GCA_005473895.2 Carideicomes alvinocaridis | reverse complement strand
CTGCGCTTCGTGGGCACGTTCGTCACCGGTCTCGTGGTGGCCATGATGTGCGCGGCCACCATGGGCTTCCCGACGCCGGTGGGCCACCTCCAGCCGCCGCTGCAGTCGCCGTGGCTCGTCATCCACGTGTCCATCGCCGTGCTCGCCAGCTCGCTGTTCGCGCTGACCGCGGCGATGTCCGTGCTGCAGCTGCTGCAGGACCGTGCGGAGAAGCGCGCCGCGGCGGGCGAGCGCTCGTGGGCGTTCCTGCGCCTCGTGCCGGCCGCGCAGGGGCTGGAGAACTGGTCCTACCGCCTCAACGCGATCGCCTTCGTGATGTGGACGTTCACCGTGATCGCCGGCGCCATCTGGGCCGAAGCCGCGTGGGGCCGGTACTGGAACTGGGACACCAAGGAGGTCTGGTCCTTCGTCATCTGGGTGGTCTACGCGGCGTACCTGCACGCCCGCGCCACCCGCGGCTGGACCGGCGCCCGCGCGGCCTGGCTG
>SRJI02000434.1 GCA_005473895.2 Carideicomes alvinocaridis | reverse complement strand
GCTCATCGGTCTCATCTTGGAGCGCACCGGCGGTGCCTTCAGGATCGCCGATGCGCTGGTGAGGGTCGTCGGCAAGCGCTACCCCGTCCTGGCGATGCAGCTCATGGGCTGGGTGGTCTCCATCCCCGTGTTCTGCGACTCCGGATTCGTCATTCTCAACCCCATCCGTAAGGCCCTGGCCCGTCGCACCGGGGCGTCACCCGTGGCGATGACCGTGGCCCTGGCCGCGGGCCTGTACACCGCGCACGTCTTCATCCCGCCGACCCCGGGACCCATCGCAGCCGCCCAGAACCTCGGCATCGGCGACCACCTTCTGTTGGTGATCGGCCTCGGCGTCCTCGTCTCGATCCCCGCACTCCTCGTCGCGTACCTGTACGCCCTCTACATCGGCAAGCGGGTGACCTCCCCCGAGGAGACCGGCACGGAGGACGCGGACGAGCTCGAGGCGGCCTACGACGCGCTTCGCCGGTCCTACGGGCGGATGCCT
>SRJI02000433.1 GCA_005473895.2 Carideicomes alvinocaridis | reverse complement strand
TCCAAGCGCTGTCCCAGTTCAGCCGCGCCGAGCACGAGGCGTCCGTGATCGGGCGCTTCATCCGTGACAACATCGCGCCGAGCGCCTCCGACGAAACCGTCTTCTACGCCTACCGCTTCCTCTACCAGCCATACCTGATGAGCAGACTGGCAGCGGAGTTCCCGTCGAGCCGTCTCATCGGGCGTGCCCACGGCATCGATCTCTTCGAAGAGCGCCAGCCCACGGATTACCTGCCGGGCCGCGAGATCAACCTCCGCGCTCTTGACGAGCTGCACAGCGTCTCACAGGCCGGCGCCGAGTACCTGCGCGCGCGGTATCCGGATTTCGTGGAGAAGATTCAGGTGTCCTACCTGGGGACCGAGGACCATGGGGTCCGCCCGCCGCGGTCCTCGTCTCAGGTGCTCCGGCTCGTCTCCTGCTCCGAGGTAGCACCCGTCAAGCGACTCGAACTCCTCGTGGAGGCGCTGAGGGAGGTCTCGGACACCGT
>SRJI02000432.1 GCA_005473895.2 Carideicomes alvinocaridis | reverse complement strand
GCCGGCTACCTCGGGGGCGCGGCGCGCCCGGCCCTCCGCGAAGACGCCCGGCACGTGCACCAGGTGCAGGCCCTCGCCGACGCCGGTGAACTTGGCCAGGTCCTCGGCGCCGGCCACGGCCCACGCGGCGCCGGCGCGCGTCACGCGGTCCTCGAGGTCCCCGGAGGTCATCTGCGTGGTGGTGGGCACCATGACCACCCGCAGCTTGATGCAGGCGAGCATGAACTCCCACAGCTCCACCTGGTTGTTCAGCATGAGGATGAGGCGGTCGCCGCGGCGCAGGCCCTGCGCGGAGAGCCAGTTCGCCACCCGGTTGGAGGCCGCGGAGAGCTCGGCGAAGGTGCGTTCGGTGCTGCGCCCGTCGTCCTCGGCGATGATCAGCGCCGGCACGTCCGCGCGGGCCGGGTCCTGGGCCAGGCGGTCGAACCAGTCAAAGCCGAAGTTGAAGTGCTCGAAGCGGGGCCACTCGAACTCGGCGCGGGCGCGCTC
>SRJI02000431.1 GCA_005473895.2 Carideicomes alvinocaridis | reverse complement strand
TTTTCGTTCGGGAAACGGCGGCGTGTCGCACCGCTGTCGTTCGGGAAACGGCGCCCTGCCGACGACGCCGGCCTCAGTCGTCGCGGCCCCGCACCGGGCGCTCCTCGAGCGTGGTCTGCACGACCCGCCCGCGCTCCCAGCTGTTCGCCCCCGGCACCACGTCCGGGACCGGGATGTCCGCGCGGTTGCGCCGCTTGGCCGCGGTGTCCACGCCCACGCGCTCGTCCCGGGCACGCAGGAGGGCCTCGTCCACCTGGCCGTCGCCGGTGAGGCCCATCATCAGCTGGGGGATGCCGTACGGGAAGTCGTCCCGGTCGTACTGCCAGGTGTGGAACGTCTTCCCGTAGGTGTGGATGAGGTCTTCGAAGTAACTGTGCTCGGCCAGCTCGGGCACCCCGGGGGCCGTGAGGGCGCCGGAGCTCACCTCGTAGTGGTGGCTGTGCCACAGGCGTCGCTCCTCGTCGGGGAGGCTGCGGAACCGCTCCTCGC
>SRJI02000070.1 GCA_005473895.2 Carideicomes alvinocaridis | reverse complement strand
TGCGCCGCCGCCGCGCCCGGGAGACCGGCGCCGACGGCCCGGCACGGCGCGCGGCGCGGGCAGCCTTTGAGCAGGCCCGGCTCGACCTCGCCAGGGTGACGCGGGCGCTCGACCACCTGGAGATCCGCGCCCCGGTGGCGGGCATCGTGCAGGGGCTGCAGGGGATCGCCGCGGGGATGGCGGTGGCACCGGGGGACAGGCTCCTGTGGGTCTCGCCCCTGGCGGAGGCGGGGGTCTTCGACCTGGAGGTGACGCCCCGGGCCATGGCCTCGGTCCATATGGGCCAACCGGTGCGGATGCGGGTCCCGGCGCTGGCCTCGCGCGTCACGCCGGTCCTGGAGGGCCGCATCACCCGGATCTCGGACAGCCGGAGCGACCGCGCCCCGGGGCAGCTCTTCTACCGCGTCGCGGTCACCGTGCCGCCGGAGCAGATCGCCCGGCTCGGGAAGGCCGCCCTGCCGCCCGGCATGCCGGTCCAGGCCTTCCTGCAGACCGGCCGCCGCTCGATCCTGAGCTACCTGCTGCAGCCGCTCTCCGACCAGGTGCTGCGCGCCTTCCGGGAGGGGTGAGGGGGCTATCGCGGCGCCTGCCCTTACGTCAGCGATTCCCCCTCAGACCCTGGTCAGAGTGGTTTCGTTAACAACCATGGCGGGATTCGGGCGAAATCCGTCCCGCGACGGGACGTCTCGGGGCCCGACTGGCGGAGTCAGGCCGACCCGCTCCCCCCGGTTCGGCGATATGCTGCTAATTTAAGCAAAGCGGATAGGAGATCACACCTACATATTGTAGCCAACCTGTGGCTGGACCTCCAGACCGGCCAAGGTTGAGACGAGTGGCGCAGGCAGTTTCGGGACTGCCCAGAAAGAGCCATGTTTATCCGTGACATGCCAAAGTTCTGCCCCGCTGGGGCCACGCCGGTCTGGTGTCTTGCCGCTATGGAAAATGTGCGACCACTCGCGCACAAACGGATGAGGGAATACGAGACATGGCACGCCACGCGTTCGGTATGTGGGACATTGAACGGTTCATCGGGTTTATGACTCACCTGAGCAAGCGGTATCAGGCCGAATGGGCTGAACCCACCGCGCCTGTGGATGAGCCCTCCCAGGACACGCCTGTTCCTGCTCCCGAGGAGCCTGTTCTGGAGAGCCCGACCGGGGGGTCTGATGGCTCAACCGACGGCGTCCCGGATGGTTCCGGCGAAACTTCGGGCGACGCGCCGGTGGAGACTCCCACGGACGCGGTCGGCGACCCGGTCGAGGACGGAAACACCGGCGAGAGCCCTGTAACCCCCGTCGAGGACCCCGCGCAGGAAGACACCGCCGAGGGCTCGACCGACGCCCCTGCCGAAATCCCCGCCGAGGACGACCAGCCCGCCCCCGCACCGGATGCCGGTGAGGCAGATGCGGGTGAGACGACGGATGGTGGCGAGACGCCCGACACCGATGTGAACCCCCCGGAAGAAGATGTCGCCCAAGACGACGGAACCCAGGACGGTGGCACCCAGGGCGGAGGCGAAGAGACCGCCGAGACCCCGGCCGACCCCACGGAGACCCCGCCCGCGACGGGTGGGTCCGACGTGGCCGAAGACATGCCTCCGGCCGAGACCCCGAGCGATCCTGTCGACACGCAGGACGGGATCCTGGTCTCGAACGCCGAGGAACTCTACGCCGCGCTCGCGAAGGCGCAGGGCGGGGAGACGATCCTTTTGGAAGGGGGGGATTACGGGTCCTTTAACCTGAATAGCAAATCAGGTTTCGACATCACCTTCCCCTCTGAGGTCACTATCACCTCAGCCGACCCGGATCATATGGCATCCTTTTCCGACATGCTGATTACAGGGGCGGCTAACCTGATCTTTGACGGTGTGGTCTTCGACTACACGTTCGCCGAGGGTGACAGGGATTACACCCGGTCCTTCCTTCTCGAGAAATGCCAAGATATATCTTTGGTGAACTCCATCTTTTCTGGCGACTTGGCCCGTGATGTTTCCTCAGCCTATGATGGATACGGATACGGGGTCGGTCTGGGAGTTAGAGATTCGTCGAACATTGTCGTCGAGGGTAATGAGTTCTTCGACTGGACGCGCGCAGGGGTCTTCAGCTCGACTGATAATCTCACGGTCAAGGGTAACGAGGTCCACTCGATTAGCTCTGACGGCTTCGATTTCATTGAGGTTAATAACGTCTTAATCGAGGATAATTACCTGCATGACTTTAGTGCATCGAAAGACACTTCGGCGCATATGGACATGATTCAATTCTGGACGAAGGGAACCTACAGTCCAAGCACAGATATCGTGATCCGCGGAAATATTCTGGATATTGAGAATGGTCACTGGGCGCAGTCTATTTTTATGAGAAATGAGGCAGTCGACACTCAGCAGGCTGGCCAAGAGATGTTTTATAAAAATGTCCTGATTGAACAGAATACTATACTAAATGGCCATATCCACGGGATCACTGTAGGGGAGACCGAGGGGCTCACGATCAATTCAAACACGATTCTGTCGATTGACCAATCTAGCTCGCAGTATTCCAGCACGCCCCAGATCAACTTAGCTGCTGACTCCGTCAATGTCACAGTTGTGGATAACGCCGTTAAGGCAGTCAATGGTTACCAAACCCAGCCGGATTGGACAGTACAAAACAACGCCTACATCCAGAACACGGATCCGGACGCCCCCGGTTACTATTCAGATCTCTTCGTCGACTCGTCTCTCTCCGGTTCAGTGGCTGAATACGTGGTCGCGCCAGACAGTGTGCTCGCTACCGTCGGGGCCGGCGCTGATCGCCTGTTTCTGGATACTGCTCCTGAAGAGATCACGCCCCAGTTCGATGTCTCCTCAAGTCCGAGCGCGGAACGTACGCTTGTCTTCGATGGCTCACATTCTTACGGGCCCCAAGGTCAGATTTCGGAAGGGGGCGCGCGGTTCGTCTGGACATTCTCGGACGGGGGCAGTGCTGAGGGGCCGCTAGTGCATCACACCTTTGCCACAGCCGGCCACTTTGACGCCAAGCTGGAGATCATCCTACCAGATGGGACTACAGCGGCAACTAAGGCCTCCGTCGGCCTTGCCGGAGATGATATCCTCTCCTTTAATGCCGATGACGGTCGCTTCTACCGAAGCGAATTCGGGGAAGATATTGCGCTCGACGTCCTGTCGGCATCCTCTGAAACTGAGCCTGGTCCTTACCTCCAACTGGGAGGAGAAGAGGCCGTGTTATCGGTCAGCAGACAGGATATCGCTCGTTTCTTTGGCACCGACGCTTTCGATCTTTCCATGACGCTGCAAGCTGCCAATCCTGGCGAAAGTTGGGGAGAGGTGGTCCGGCTACACCAGAGCTTTACCGTGACCGTACTGGAAGATGGCGATGTGCGAGTTGGGCTCTACCCGGATACTGGAGAGAGGGTCAGCTTGGCCACTGATGGTCTGTCGGTCAACGATGGAGCCGAACATGACATTTCCATCGCTTTCGACGGTGCGTCTGATAGTCTTCAGGTGATGGTTGATGGCACGCTAGCCGCGTCGCAGACGGTACTGGGGGGTATGCAAGGTATGGGCTCTTGGGATCTGAGTTTCGGTTCTCCGTTCGCCCATAACTTCGATGGTAAGCTAATTGCTTTCGATCTGGATGCCGCAACCCGCGACTATCCGGTCTCTGAAGCTTCGCTTGCCCCTGGAAGGGAGAACACTTTCGGGGAAGAAAACGATATAGTCGAATTCGCGGCGCTCGCCCCTTCTGAACCCGAGGCCGTCGTTCAAGGGGATGTAACCGAAAATAATGAAGTGCCAGTGCTGTTCGATGAGCGAGCTGACGAACTGGTGGTTGTCGAGCAAGAAAATGCATTAGAGGATTTCTATGATTTTCTTTGGAGCGAGGACATGGCGGATTGGTCGATTGGTTCAGGTATTGAGGGTAGTAGCAATACCGGCGAAATCGTCACACCATTCGCTGACGTCGTAGACGCCATGACCTTGCAGCAGGTGGATGACGCGCTTCTTCTTGGATAGAGGGTGGGTTATTATTCGGTTCGTTCGACTGAATGCTTCGTCATTGTACGGTTCAAGATGTAGAACCGTAGTTCGGACATGGTTCTGAGGGCTACTAGGAACAGCACTGCGGCAACGAGGGTGTTCCACGCGGGCTGCTCTTTAGGGGGACCAAGAGCACCTACCGCTGTCACGATCAATATTGCGCCTGCCGTGAGTAACGGCAGGCGCATCCTACGCAAATTTACGTGTAGGCGACGGACTACAAGAAACAGTGTAGCAATATAGCCGCATAGTTCGCCGGCAATTGCTATCCAGATAATATGAACGAGCTCGCCGCCAGAGGCAGCGACATGCCAAGCAAAGGGCAGGGCGAGTACGCGGAAGGAGTTGGCAATCCCTGCATTTCCAGTCTGGGCACGAGCCAACGCGGCAGTGATGCCACCTATCTTGAAAGTGCGCAGGGCCTGAAGGATCGAAAGCCAAATTAGAAGTGGAATGAGAGCCTCGTACTTGTCTCCGAGCAGAAAATATACCACGGGAGCGCCGAGGAGGCTGATTCCAAGCACTAAAAGGAGCCCACTAACTAGACTGGTCTGCATGGCGGCCAAGGCGAGGTTGCTGAAACCTTTGTGGTCTTCTACGGCGGCCGAAAGCTGGGGCAAATAGAATTGCTGTTCGCTGGCACTAAGTACAAGAGTAGGTGTGAGGGTCAGGGTAAAACCCATGGCGAAGATCGCTAACGTTTCCATGTCGAATTCACGCCCGACGATCAGCTTATCGCCTTGAAAGACCATAAAGAGTAGGATATTGTTGATCATAACCGGCCAGCCAAAGCGCAATCCGCGCCGCATGATATCCCCCGCAAAGCTTATTTGGTAAGAACGTTCAGCGATCAGATGGCAGATGATCAGCCATAGTCCCCATTGGATCAGGATCGCATAAAGCATAACTTTATAGCCACCGACAAAGTAGTGCAGTGGCCAGATGCTCAGGACCGAAACCAGGGCGGGCAGCACTTTGCTCAACATCATGGGTTTGAAGCGCAGCCGTCGGCTCAACCGGAAGATATCGAAATGTTCGAACCCGCGCAGTGCGGGGACCAGCGCTAAGAGCTGATAGGCCCAGGCGATCTCCGGGATGCCCAGGAAGCGGGCGATGGGATGGGCCAGCAGGAAGAGCACCACCGCCGAGACCAGCCCTCGCAGCAGGTTGAACCCCTGGAGGCCGGCCTGCAGCCGCGGGTCGTCTCCCCCCTTGTCCTGCACGATCAGGGATTGTAGCCCAAGGCCCGAGGCCATCTCCACTACGGCCATGCTGATCGCGAAGGTGGCCGCGATGCCGTAATCCTCGACGCTGACGAGGCGGGCGACTACCAGGTTGCGCAGGAAGAGCAGAAGCGAGCCCGCCATGTTGCCGGTGAGCAGCAGAACCGCGATTCGATACATGGAGGAGCTTTCCGGATGCTGTCGTTTACCGGCCGACTGGCCGGATCCTGCCTTCTTCTGCGCGGCCGCGGAAAGGGTCAAGCTCTGTCTGAAAAGAAACATGTTTTAGCGCCCGAGCGACGCTATTCGAAGCTACTCTCTTGCAACTGGGCACGAGGCAACGTCGTATGCGGGGAAACGCAAAAAAGGCTTTGGAATGCTCAAAATTGCTCTGATCGGACATGACACGCGCAACGACAACCTTGGGGTCGGAGCGCTGACTGTTTCGGAGATCGAACTTATACGTAGAATCGCCCGCCGCCGCGGAGTCGAAGTTCAAATCCTAGTACTCGCAGGGCAGGGGAGGGCGAGTTGCGTCTCGGGTGAGGATGTTGTCGAGCAGGCTGCTCGGCCTCTGCGGAAGCCCTGGGAGTTCTTCTTTGCCTTGCGGAGCTGCGACTTGGCCATTGATATTTCAGGGGGCGACAGCTTTGCAGACATCTATGGTAATCGACGAATCTTTCAGATCTTACTACAAAAGTTCTTAGTTCATTGGGCCGGCCTGCCCTTGGTCATGGCCCCCCAGACCGTGGGACCATTCAAAAAACCACTGTGGCGCGCATTAGCCTCACTAAGCATCAAGCGTTGTGCAATTATCGCCACACGTGACAGCAAGTCCGTCACGTTCCTTCGAACAATCGGCGTAAGAGGCCCTATAGTCGAAGCCTCAGATCTTGCGCTGCGTTTGCCCTTTGAGGTGATGGAGCCCAAGGGAAAACGGATCAAGGTTGGCCTCAATGTATCCGGCCTACTGATGCATGGTGGGTTTACTGGTAACAATATGTTCGGGTTGAAAGAGGACTACCCGAAGTTAATAAGAAATATTATTGAACACTTTAAAGATGTTCCCGACGCTCCTGAATTGCACCTGGTTGCGCACGTCATTCCTCAAGATCGTGGCGGGGTGGAGGACGACTACCAAGCTTGCATTGACCTCCAGAAAGAGTTTCCAGAAACTGTTGTTGCCCCCGCCTTCAAAACGCCGAGTGAAGCTAAAACCTATATTTCCTGCCTTGATTTCTTCTTGGGAGCGCGGATGCACGCTTGCATTGCCGCTTTCTCGTCTGGAGTGCCTGTCATTCCAATGGCATATAGTCGGAAGTTTTCTGGTTTATTTGGGGCCCTTGGATATAATCGCGTCGTAGACTGCAAGACTGATAGTCTGGAAGAAGCGCTAGATAAGGTCTCTCGAGCTTTTGAAGAGAGAGACGTATTGAAAGAAGAAGTGAGCACAGCACTTGAAATAGGATGGCTGAAAACCGAAAATTATGAAAGTGCGTTAGAGGAAATAATGATTAGCGTGTGGGCGGGTAATTATGATCATGTCAGCGTCCGAAGGTGAAAGGTTAATCCGTTTATCTACGAAAGAAAGCAGCAGTGTCACGGCCAGCATAGCCTATATTCCTTCGAGCGGCGGATTTGTTTTCCGACTGCCCCCTGAAGCAAGACGCGCATCTGGTCGGCCACCGGGATCGGCTTCCAGACTGTCGTCGATTTCTCCCGGTCGACACCGGCCTTCGTAAACTCCGACCAAAGCGCGCTGCACCTAGGAGATTGACCTGAGACCCGACTTCCCTCCGGCCTTACGGAGAGTCCGCGGGTTGATTGTCAATCGGCGTCCAAGTTTGACCCCCTATCGGCGTGCAATAGTGACCCCCTCGAGCTCGGGTAGCTGGCCCGAGGCGGCGTAGCCTCCAAGTCGCGCAGCCGGATCGGGCCAGCGGGTCTGAGGTGCTCAGGCTCGGGTCTTGAAGCGCCAGCTCTCGTTGCCGGTCTCGACGATGTCGCAGTGGTGGGTAAGACGATCGAGGAGCGCGGTGGTCATCTTGGCATCGCCGAAGACGCTTGGCCATTCGCCGAAGTCGAGGTTGGTGGTGACGATGACCGAGGTGCGCTCGTAGAGGCGGCTGATGAGGTGGAAGAGGAGCTGGCCGCCGGTCTGGGCGAAGGGCAGATAGCCAAGCTCGTCGAGGATCAGGAAGTCGAGGCGGCAGAGCAGGTCCGCAGTGCGCCCCTGGCGGTCGGCCCGAGCCTCGGCGTCGAGCTTGTTCACCAGGTCGACGACGTTGAAGAAGCGACCGCGCTTGCCGCGCCGGATGCAGGCCCGGGCGATGCCGACGGCGAGGTGGGACTTGCCCGTCCCGGTTCCGCCGATCAGCACCACGTTGCGCTGCTGCTCGAGGAACTCGCCGCCGGTGAGGTCGCGCACCAGGGTCTCGTTGACCGGTGTCTCGTCGAAGTCGAACTCTTCGACCTCCTTGGCCAGCGGCAGCCTGGCGATGGTCATCTGGTATTTGATCGAGCGGGCCTGCTTCTCGCTGATCTCGGCATGTAGCAGATCGCCGATGATCTGCTGCGGCTCGTGCTGGCGCTTCACGGCGGTGGCGATGATCTCGTCATAGGCCGCCTTCATTCCGTAGAGCTTGAGCTGGCCCATCGCGTCCAGCACCTGTGATCTCTCCATGGTCGGGTCTCCTGAGGCTGTCATAGCGGCTGCAATCGGCGACCGGCTCACAGCTCAGGCGCAGCGCGTCCGGCGTGGCGATGGTCAGAGGCGGCGCCGGTTCGCGGCGGCGTGCCAGGATATTGAGAACGACGGCGGAGGAGTGGACGCCCTC